>JADZEK010000149.1 GCA_020850595.1 Anaerolineales bacterium | reverse complement strand
TCAGAAACTAAACCCATTTGATAGCCGGCCCGGGGCGTAGCACGCTACGCCCCTACCCGAGACAGGGCCGCGGCCGACGGGTGTTTCGGGCCTGGAGGGCTGGCGGCCTGCCGCCATGCGCTCTTCGGAATGACAGGCAAAAGGGGGCTGATTGGTCCCAGGCGCAGTTTAGAGGCAATTGCCCTGGGCTCATGGCTCTCGTGTTATATTTGCGTTCATGGCTGCCGCTACGCTGAACTGCCCAAACTGCCAGGCCGTCATCCCGGCGGATGCCACCGCCTGCCCGACCTGCGGCGCTGACATTCAACTGATGACGCTCATGGCCGACCGGCAGTGGCTGGCCGACGCGCTGGGCCACGGCCCGGCCGAGCCGGTGCGCACCGAGGAACTCATCCCGCGCCTGGGCGACTACCTGGTGCGCGCGGGTTACATCACCGCCGCGCAGCTGCAAGCGGCGCTGGCCGAACAAGCGCGCGCCCCCGAGGGCACGCGCCGCCGCCTGATCGGGCAGACCCTGGTAGACCTGGGCTATCTCCAGCCGCCCGACCTGGATGAGGCCATCGCCCGCCAACTGCTCGAACTGCAGACGGCGCTGGTGGAGGCTAACCGCGGCCTGGAGCGGCGCGTGGCCGAGCGCACGGCCGAGCTTAAGTCGGCTCTGGCGCGCCTGACCGAGTTCAATCAGCTCAAGGCCAACTTCGTCGCCAACGTCAGCCACGAGCTGCGCACGCCGCTGACGCACATCAAGGGCTACAACGTGCTGCTGGCCGACGCCGCGCTCGGCCCGCTGACGGCCGGGCAGACCGAGGCGCTGGGGGTCACGGCCGCGGCTATCACGCGGCTCGAGACGCTCATCAACGATCTGATCTCTTACGCGGCGGCGGCGCGGGGCGAGTTGACGCTCAACCTGCGCCCGGTTTCGATCCCGATGGTCGCGCTCCAGGTGATCCAGCGCGCCCAGACGAAGGCCGAGCGGCAGCAGGTTCAGCTCGGCTACGATCTGCCCGCCGACCTGCCGCCCGCCACCGCCGACGAGGAGAAGCTGCACTGGATTCTGCTGCAACTGGTGGATAACGCCATCAAGTTCACCCCCAGCGGCGGGCGGGTGACGCTGACGGCCACGGCCGTGGGGCAGGCCGTGACTCTGGCGGTCAGCGACACGGGCATCGGCATCCCCGCCAACCGGGTGGAGGACATTTTTGAGCCTTTTCAGCAACTGGACGGCTCGTCCACGCGCCGCTATGGGGGCACCGGCCTGGGGTTGGCGCTTGTCCGCCGCATCGTGGAGGCGCATGGCGCGCAGGTAATGGTCGCCAGCGCCGAGGGCCAGGGCAGCACTTTCAGCTTCCAACTGCCACTCTTCAGCAGCGGGCCGACGGCGAAGCCAGGTTAGAAAGCCGTTTGCGAAATCGCCCAGGCCGCGTCATAATCGGCGGCAGGGGGCGGATCGCCGCCCAGATGGAGAGAGGTGCGTCATGACTACTCGCGTGGATGCCAAGGGGAAGACCTACACCGACATCGTCCGCAAGGACGAGATTCCGGCGCTGATCCAGACGGTCTCGAACCTGATTCACGGCCATCTGTATCTGCGGCCGGGTCTGCGCCTGAAGGATGAGTTCAACGGCCTGGCGGAAATGTTCATCGCCGTCACCAACGCCGAGGTCTACAACGCCAACGGCCAGGTGCTGGTGCGCTCGGAATTTCTCACGCTGAACAAGAACCAGATTGTGTGGATTCGGCCGGACGAGGAACAGCCCAACCCGCCCGGCGCAGCGGAGTAGCCGGCCCCGTTCATGAGCGCGCCCGATCGCCCGACCACCACCAGCCGCCTGCAGAGCCTGGCGCAGGCGATCAACCCGGCCGCGGCGGCGCCCCCGGCCGCCAATGAACGCGAGCGCAGCGGCCCGCTCTCGAACGACGAGCTGCGCAAGCTGAAGCAGTGGCTGATCAGCCGCGTCTCAACCAGCTTTGACGACCCCGGCGCCATCCCCAACAACGAGGCGACTCGGCGCGAAGTCCACACGCGCCTGCTCGAGGCGCTGGCCACCACGCGCCTGCCGCTGCCCGAGAGCTTGAAGGCCGAGCTGCTGCGCGACCTGTCCAACGAATTCTTCGGCTATGGGCCGATCCAGCCGCTGCTGGAGGACCCGGAGGTGACCGAGGTGATGGTCAACGGGCCGCGGCGGGTGTACGCCGAGCGCGGCGGCAAGGTGACGCTGACGAGCGTGCGCTTCGACGACGACGAACACGTGCGCCGGGTGATAGACCGCATCATCTTGCCGCTGGGCCGCCGCATTGACTATGACACGCCGCTGGTGGATGCCCGCCTGCCCGACGGCTCGCGCGTCAACGCCGTCATCCCGCCGGTCGCCATTGACGGTCCGTCGGTCACTATCCGCAAGTTTTCGCGCAAGCGGCTGACGATTGAGGACCTGGTCCGCTTCAACTCGGTCACGCCGCAGATCGCCGAGTTCCTCAAGGCCTGCATCGTCTCGCGGCTCAACGTGGTCGTCTCGGGCGGCACGGGGTCGGGCAAGACCACCCTGCTGAACGTGCTGAGCGGCTTCATCCCGGCCGATGAGCGCATTGTCACCATCGAAGACGCGGCCGAATTGCAGCTGCACCAGGAGCACGTGGTGCGGCTGGAGAGCAAGAAGGCCAACCTGGACGGGCGCGGGGAGGTCACCATCCGCGACCTGGTGCGCAACGCGCTGCGCATGCGGCCAGAGCGCATTATCGTGGGCGAGTGCCGCGGCGGCGAGGCGCTGGACATGCTGCAGGCCATGAACACCGGCCACGACGGCTCGCTGACCACGCTGCACGCCAACGCCCCGCGCGACGCCGTGTCGCGGCTGGAGACGATGTGCCTGATGGCCGGGCTGGACTTCCCGCTGAAGGTGGTGCGCGAGCAGATTGCCTCGGCGGTGGAGTTGATCGTGCAGCAGACGCGCCTGCGCGACGGCACGCGCCGCGTGACCCAGGTGACTGAGGTGGCCGGCATGGAAGGCGACACGGTGGTGCTGCAAGACATCTTTAAGTTCACGGAAGAGGGCCTGGACGCCGACAACAAAGTCGTCGGCGTGATGCGCGCCACCGGGCTGCGCCCGATCTTCACGCCCAAGCTGGAGGCCGCCGGCTTCCGGCTGCCGGCGGAGATCTTCGCCACCGGGCTAAGCCCGCGCGAGGCGCGGCGGCGCTGAGGCCGGCATGACCCGCGATGCTATAATCCGCGGCAAGGAGAACGGGAATGAGTGATCGCCAATTCGGCGCCAGGCTCGGCGCACTGATGCAGGATGCCCGCACGGTGCGCGGTCAGACGGTGGAGGCCAGCGCGGCGGCGCTGGGCCTGGCTCCCGCGCAGTACGGCGGCTACGAGGCGGGCACGGCCGCGCCTTCGCTGCCCGAGTTGGAGCTGCTGGCCTACTTCCTCGACGTGCCGGTGAGCTACTTCTGGGGCGACCAGCCGCTCTCGGCGCAACCCGAGGCGGCCCGCCGCGCCCTGCCGGCCGCCGACATCGCCGCGCTGCGCCATCGCATCATCGGCATCCAACTGCGCCAGGCGCGCCAGGCCGCCGAACAGACGCCGGAAGCGCTGGCGGCCTCCGTGGGCGTGACGCCGGCCGAGTGGCTGGCTTATGAAGTGGAGGGCGCGCCCGTGCCGCTGGCCGTGCTCAGCGCCGCCGCCGCCCAGCTAAGCCTGCCGCTGGAGCACTTCGTGGAGGCGCGCGGCCCGGTCGGTGAGTGGGACGTGACCCAGCGCGCGCTGGAACGGGTGCGCCAACTGCCGCCCGAACTGCGTGAGTTCGTCAGCCAGCCGGTCAATGAGCATTTCTTGCGGCTGGCCCAGCAGTTGAGCGCCATGCCGGTGGACAAGCTCCGCAGCCTGGCGACCAGCCTGCTCGAGATTACCTACTAAGCCCGCCCAGGCCCGCCGCCCCTATGCCGACCGCGACCCAGCTTAAAGAGACCGGGCTGTCTTACTTTCGCCTGGACCAATACGCCGACGCCGCCCAGCGCTTCAGCGAGGCGGCGGCCGCCTTCGAGGCCGACGGCCAGCCGCTGGACGCGGCCGAGATGCGCAACAACCTGGGCGTGGTGCGCCTGGCGCAGAAGGATTGGGCCGGCGCGCTGGCCGCCGTGGAAGGCACGCCGGCGGTCTTCAAGGCCGCGGGCGACGCTCCCCGCCACGCCCACGCGGTGGGCAACCTGGCCCGCGCGCTGGAGGGGGTGGAGCGGCTGGACGAGGCCGCCGCCGCGTACGAACAGGCGATTGACCTGTACGCCGCGCTCGGCCCGGCCGAGAACGAGAACCGCGCCGCGTGCTACAAGGCCCTCAGCGGCATCCAGATCAAGCAGGACAAGAAGTTTCAGGCGCTGGCCTCCATGCAGTCGGGCCTGAACCTGAGCAAGGCTCTCTCCGCCAAGGAGAAGACCCTCAAGGGCCTGCTGGATCAGGTTTTCAAGCTCATGGCGCGCTAGGCGCGCGGCCCGCCGCGCTTCGCTTCAGCGCGCTCCCCCATGCGCCGCTCGTTATGCTTGCGCCGCCTGGCCGGGCTGGCCCTGGCCTGGCTGTTGGCCGGGTGCGGCCCCGCCGCCGCGCCAGTCGGCACCGCTACGCCCGCCCTGCCCACCGCGGCTGTGGCGGCCACGCCCACGGCAGCCATCCCTACCACGACCCGGCCGCCGCCCAGCACCACGGCCGCGCCGACCCAGCCGCCACCGACGGCCGTCTCGACTGAGACGCTCACGCCCGCGCCGAGCGCGACCTCGGAACCAGACATTGAGCTGCTGTTCACCGGCGACATCAACCCCGCGCGCTGCGTCTATGCCATCGCCCAGGCCGCCAACGACATGACCCTGCCTTACCAGGGGCTGGCCCCGCTGCTCCAGGGCGCCGACCTCACCATCGGCAGCCTGGACGGCTCGCTTTCGGACTACACCGCGCCCGCCCCATGCGACGAGGCCTACCGCAACCTGATGGGGCCGAGCGCCATGGCGGACGGGCTGGCCTTTGCCGGGTACGATGTGATCACCGTCGCCACCAACCACGCCAAGGACTGCGGCATCGTGCGCGGCTGCGTGAATGACGCCTTTCTGGACACGCTGGCGAACCTGCGAGCGCGCGGCATCGCGCCGGCGGGCGGCGGCCGAAACCTGGCCGAGGCCATGACCCCGGCCATCCTGACTGTGCAGGGGGTGCGCTTCGCCTTCCTGGGGGTGACGGGTATCAACGCACCGCTGTGGGCCACGGCCAGTGAGCCGGGCGTGGGGCCGTTCAAGACCAGTGTGTACACCGCCGCCATCCAGCAGGCGCGGCAGATAGCCGACGTGGTGATCGTGCTGCCGCACTGGGGCCGCGAGTTCTCCGGCGAGATTTCGTACACGCAGCGTGAGGGCGCGCAGGCGATGGTGAACGCCGGGGCCACGCTTGTCATCGGCAACCACCCGCACCGGGTGCAGGGGGTCGAGACGTTCGCCAACGGCGCGGTGGCGGCCTACTCGCTGGGCAACTTTGTCTTCGACATGCAGTGGTCGGACGGCACGCTCTACACGGTGCAGGGCATCATGGTGCGCGCCCGCTTCCACGGCGCGCAGTTGGCCGAGGTGACGCTGCTGCCCATCCACATCTACGACAACTTCCAGCCGCGGCTGGCTGACGCCGACGAGGCCGCCCAAATCTTGGCCGACGTGGCGGACTCGATGGCGAGCGCGCCTTAACAGGCAGCGGGCCGGCCCAGGTGAGTCTGCCCGCTGCTGTTGGGTGGGTTGGCGGCGGCAACCGCGGCGGCCGACGTGAATGACGCGGCTGATTTGGCAGCGAGGCCGGGGCGTAGCACGCTACGCCCGTAGCGGAGGCAGCGCGGCCGGGCCAAGAACGCATGGCTGGCGGCGGGCGCCGAGGCGGCAGGCAGCGGGTTGATCACGGAATTAGGCATGCAGCGGGCGGGCTAAGCTTGGCCCGCCCGCTGCTGCGGTGGAGTTGACCAGCGCCTAATTCAGGCGCGCCAGTTCTTCGAGCATGAGGTCGCGCCCGCGCCGCACGGTGTCGGCATCGGCGGCCTGCGGAGCGCGCTTGAGGTAGTCGTCGAGCAGGCGCGAGGCCTGGCGGAACGAGCCTGCGCGGTAGTGCAGCACGCCCAGGTCGCGCACGTGGCCGGGCACATCGGGCTGGAGCAGCACCAGCCGTTCCAGCATGGCAATGGCCAGCGACCAGTCTTCCACAGAGATGTAAAACGCGCGCAGGTTGTTGAGCATGCGCGCCACGATGTTGCGCGGGGGCGTGGGGGCCAGCCAGGCCGGGTCAAACGCGCCCGACAGGCCGGCGGCCGAGCGCACCAACTCGCGGCAGTCGTCCCGCGAGAGCACGCGCCCGCCGTGGAACGGGTCTAGGTAGGCCGGTTGGTCAGCGCCGCCGGCGCGCACGATGAAGTGCCCGGGCAGGCCCACGCCCGCTACCGGCAGGCCCAGCCGCGCCCCCACTTCCAGGTAGATGACTGATAGGCTGATGGGGATGCCCAGCCGCCGGTCGAGCACCTGGTTGAGGTAGGAGTTGCGCGGGTCGGCGTAGTTGTCGGCGTTGCCGCGCAGGCCGTAGGCCCCGAACAAGAACTCGGCCAGCGCCAGTCCGCGCGCTTGCGGGTCGGAGACGCCGGCCAGCGCGGCCTGGGCCGCCAGCGCCAGGTCTTCTACCTGGACGACGTAGTCGGAGGGGCGCAGGCCGGGGTAGGCGCACTCACGCGCCAGGAGCAGCCCGGCGCGCAGGGGCGAGAGCGCCTCGCCCGCCTGGGCGGCTTCTTGGGCGAACGTCGTTTGGTCGAGCTCTACCATGCCAACGATCCGTTACAACGACCCGGCCCGTACTCGCGCGCTAGGGTGTCGCCGAGGGCGGCGGGGCCAGGGTGGGCGCCAGGGTGGCCGTGGCGGCCGGCGGCGCGGTGACCGGCGGCGTGTTGGTGCCGGTGGCCGTGGGGGTGGGGGTGGCGATGTTGGCGCGCACCTCCAGCACCTGGCCGATCTGGATGCTGAGCGGGTCGTCAATGTCGTTGCGCTCGGCGATGTCGGTGCCGGTGCTGTTGAACTTGGCGGCGATCTCGTCCAGGGTTTCGCCGCAGCCGACCACGTAGGTGAAGACGGTGCCGCGCGGCACGTCGGTGGGCAGCGGGGTGGCGGTGGGCACCACGTAGTCCGGCGGCGGGATGATGAGCGTCGCGCCGACGCTGATCACGGCGGCATCCACGATGTTGTTGATGGCCATGATGCTGCAGACGTTGGCCCGGTAAAGCTCGGCGATGCTGAAGAGCGTCTCGCCTTCGGCCACGGTGTGAATCTGCTGGGTGGGGGTGGGCGAGGGGCCGGCCGTCTCGGTGGCGGTGGGCGTGTCTGCGGGGGTGTTGGTCGGCGCGGGGGTCGTCGGCGTAGCGCTGTGCGTGGGCGTGAGCGAGGCGGTGGGGGTGGCGGTGCGCACCAGCCCCAGCCCCGGCCCGTTGGACATTGCCGCCAGCGCCAGCACCAGGATGCCGATGATAATCAGCGCGGCGATTACCAGCAGGATGAGGGGGACCAGGCGCGCGCGGCGGCGCTTGACCATCGCCTGCACTTCTTTCTTCATAGTGGCTCCCGCCTGCTACGGAGGTAGCAGCCGCTAGGTGTGATGCGCGGCGTGGTGGTCAGAATGGTTGTCCCCGCCTGGTTTCAGGTATTTTTCGGGGTCTTTTTCAAACGAACGCAGGCAGCCGGGGGCGCAGAAGTAGTAGGTGTGGCCTTTGTATTCGGCCTTCCACTCGGCGGTTTCCGGTTCCACTTCCATGCCGCAAACAGGGTCAATGGCAGTCATTGGGGCTTCCTCCAGCATCTCAGCTAAGCGAGGGACGCCAAGCGGCCTGGCCGAGTTCCAGGCGGCCCGCCCTCGCCGAACGGGCGCGCGCCCCGTGCGAGGCGATGACGAATTTTACCATACGCCTCCGGGCGAGCGGCGCCGGGCAGCGCGTAACAAACAAGTGAACGCCCAGTGACCAACGAGTGCCAATGGCCGCGTTGGAATACCGATAGGACTTGCGGGTGATAAAGTATGGCGGCCGGGTGTGCTTATATCTAGGCTGGCGTTTTTTCTGCTCAGGAGCCCCTATGCCCGCGTCTTCGCCGACCTGGCCCGCTCGCCTCGGCCTCGCCCTTCTGCTCGCTGCCAGCCTGGCGGCTGGGCCAGCCGCCCCGGCCCTATCGCCCGATGCGCGCCCGGCGGCCGTGGGGCCGGGGCTGCCCTACCCCATTCTGTTTGTGACCCAAATTCCGATCGCCGCTGACTTCACCACCATCGGTTCGGTGTTCGGCAATCACGACGGCGACCTCGACGACGCCGGACGGGGCGGCGACCTGTACATCCGCTACCCGAACGGCACGCTCAAGAATCTGACGGCGGCGGCGGGTTACGGCGGCAGCGGCCTGCTGACGGGCGCGGAAGGGATCGCCGTGCGCGACCCGGCCGTCTCGTGGGACGGCGCCAAGGCCGTCTTCAGCATGGTCGTTGGGGCGCCAAGCGGCCAGAACGACGACGACGGCGTCTATCGCTGGCAGCTTTACGAGATCACGGGCCTGGGGCTAAACGACGACCCGGTGATTACAAAGGTGCCGAACCAGCCCGCCGCGCACAACAACGTCAGCCCGATCTATCTTTCCGACGGCAGCCTGCTGTTCACCTCCGACCGGCCGCGCAACGGGGCCGCGCACCTGTACCCGCAGCTCGACGAATACGAGAAGGCGCCCACCGTCACGGGCCTGTGGCGGCTCGTGCCGAGCACCGGCGCGCTGACCCTGCTCAACCATGCGCCCTCGGGCGACTTCACGCCCAGCGTGGACTCGTTTGGACGCGTGATCTTCACCCAGTGGGACCACCTGCAGCGCGACCAGGAAGCCGACGCCGACGCGGCGGCGGTGAGCTACAACGACTGCTACTCCGGCGGCGACGCCGAAGACCTGCCCTATGGCAGCTTCAACTACACCAGCGAGGCGGCCAACGCCGCGCCGCAGTACAACAACCGGGCCGAGGTCTTCCCCGAGCCACGCGGCTGCCGCGACGACCTGCTGGCCGGCACCGACCTGGCGGGCCACACCATGAACCAGTTCTTCCCGTGGCAGATGAACCAGGACGGCACTGAAAGCGAGGTGCTCAACCACCTGGGGCGGCACGAGCTGGCGGGCTATATCCCGCAGGTGTTCAACTATGGCGTAGACCCCGCGTTGGAGGACTTCTACGGCCAGTTCGCGCGCTTCAACCCGAACAGCCTCAGCAACATGCTGCAAATCGAGGAGGACCCGCTGCGCCCCGGGACGTACTACGCCATTGACGCGCCGGAGTTCGCCACGCACGCCGCGGGACAGGTCATCAGCACGACCGCGCCGCCGGCGCTCGACGCCGACCACATCGCCATCCGCTACGTGACCCACCGCGACACGGCCAGCTACGACGACACGCCCGACGCCAACGACACCGGCCACTACCGCGACCCGCTGCCGCTCACGGACGGCACGCTGATCGCCGCGCACACGACGCAGACCGACAGCGAAACCGGCACGGGCTTCAACTCAAATTACGCCTTCCGGCTGAAGACGCTGACGAAGACGGGCAGTTACTGGGTCGCGGGCGCGGCGCTGACCGGCGGCATCAGCAAGACGGTGAGCTATTGGGACCCGTACAGCCTGCTGTCGTATTCGGGCTATTTCTGGGAGCTAAGCCCGGTGGAGGTGCGCGCCCGGACGATCCCGCCGTTCACCACGGCCGGGCCGCTGCCCGCGCCGGAGCAGCAGAGGTTCAACGCGGCCGGCGCGCTGCTGGGCGAGTTCCGGGCTTACCTGGCGGCCAACAACCTGGCGCTGCTGGTCAGCCGCAACGTGACAACCCGCGACGACTTTGACCTTCAGCAGCCCTACAACCTGAAGGTGCTGGGCGGCACGCAGACGGTTACGGGCACCGGGCAGATTTACACGGTGGCTTTCTTGCAGTTCTTCCAGGGCGACCAACTGCGCGGCTACACCGGCGGCTACGGCAACACGACGCCTCAGCCGGGGCGGCGCGTGATCGCCCAGGCGCTGCACGACCCGGCCGCGCTGCTGCTCAACGACGGCTCGGGCGGCCCGCCGGGCAGCGTGGTCATCGCGCCGGATGGCTCGATGGCGGCGGTGGTGCCCGCCGGGCGCGCCCTGACCTGGCAACTCACCGATGCGGGCGGCGAGCCGGTGGTGCGCGAACGGTACTGGCTGACCTTCCAGCCGGGCGAGGTGCGCGTGTGCACCTCGTGCCACGGGTTGAGCCAGTACGACCAGAGCCATCACCTGGCCCCCACCAACTCCCCGCAGGCGCTGCAAGACCTGCTGGAGCAGTGGCAGGTCTACAACGCGCTGACCGAGCGCGTTTACCTGCCGCAGATTGGACACTGAGCCGTGCGAGCGCAGACTCTGCTGACGATGCTGGTGGCGGCGAGCGCGCTGTGCGCCGGGCGGATGCCCGCGCCGACGGCGACGGGCGCGCCCAGGCCGGGCGAGCCATCGGCGGCCGCGACCACTGCCCCGGCCGCCTCGCCGACCGCCGCCCCGGCCGCGACCACCGGCCCGGCCCTGGCGAGCGCCGCGCCCGAAATCGCCGGGTGCCAGGTTTTCCCGGCCGACAACATCTGGAACACGCCGGTGGACACGCTGCCGGTGCATCCGAACTCGGCGGCCTTCGTGGAGACGATTGGGCTGGACGCCAACGTGCACGCCGACTTCGGCTCGGGCGAGTGGGACGGCGGCCCGATTGGTATCCCGTATGTCGTCGTGCCCGGCAGCCAGGCCAAGGTGTCGGTTGAATTTGTGTGGGACGACGAGAGCGACCCCGGCCCTTACCCGGTGCCCGCCAACCCGCCCATCGAGGGCGGGCCAGACGCGGACGGCGACCGGCACATTCTGATGCTGGACTCGGACAACTGCATCTTGTATGAGCTGTTCCACGCCTACCCGGAGGGCGGCGGGGAGTGGTCGGCCAACGCGGGTGCGATCTTTGACTTAGGCTCCAACCTGCTGCGGCCCGACACCTGGACCTCGGCCGACGCCGCCGGGCTGCCGATCTTGCCGGGGCTGGCGCGCTACGACGAGGTGGCGAGCGGGGAGATCACCCACGCGCTGCGCTTCACCGCGCCCGAGACGCTGGATGGCTACCTCTGGCCGGCGCGGCACGAGGCCTCCGACCTGACGGGGAGCGAGTACCCGCCGCTGGGGCTGCGCTTGCGGCTGCGCGCCGATTTCGACATCAGCGGCTACTCCGCGCCGGTGCAGGTGATCTTGCGGGCGCTGAAGAAGTACGGCCTGATCCTGGCCGACAACGGCTCGCCCTGGTATATCTCCGGCGCACCGGACGAACGCTGGGACAACGAGATGCTGCACGAGTTGGACGACGTGCTCGGCTCAGACTTCGTGGCCGTGGACACCTCCGGCTTGAGGCTCAACCCGGATTCGGGGCAGGTGAAGCCGCCGGTCGTCTTCACCGACTTTCTGTTCCTGCCGCTGCTGAACCGGCTGGGCGGCGCGGGCCGCTAGGCGGGCGGCGCGCCCCTCGCCAAACCCGAACGCTCACTCCGGCAGCCGAGGCTTGTTGCGAGGCGCCGCACGGGCTAGACTGCGGTGGTCATCCGGCTGGGGTTTGCCGCCCCGGAAAGAGACCGCCATGGACAACCGCGACCTTGTAAAACGCCAGTTCGGGGCGCACGCCGAGAACTATGTCGTCAGCAGCGACCACGCCACCAGCGACAGCCTGGAACGGCTGACGGCGGTTGTGCCGTTCGAGCCGGGCTGGCGCGCGCTCGACATCGCCACCGGCGGCGGGCACACGGCGCTGGCGGTGGCGCGGCGCGTGCAGTCAGTCGTCGCCACCGACCTGACTCCCGAGATGCTGGCGGCCGCCGAGGGCTTCATCCGGGGCCAGGGGCAGGCCAACGTTACTTTTCGCGAGGCGGATGCCCAGGCCTTGCCGTTCGCGGCGGCCGAGTTCGACCTGGCGACTTGCCGCATCGCGCCGCACCACTTCCCCGATTGCGCCCGGTTCGTGCGCGAGATGGCGCGGGTGCTCCGGCCCGGCGGGTACGCGGTGCTGATTGACAACACCGTGCCCGCCGACCCCGGCGCGGCGCGGCACATTAACGCTTTTGAGCAACTGCGCGACCCGAGCCACCATTGGGCGCACACCGAGAGCGACTGGCTCGATTTCTTCGCCGCCGCGGGGCTGGTGGTGCGACACCAGGAGCGCTTCCGCAAAGCGCGCGACTTCGACGACTGGACCGGGATGATGGGCGCGCCCCCAGCAGTGAAGGACCAACTGCGCGTGATGCTGCTGCAAGCCCCCGCCGCCGCGCGCGAGGCCCTGGCCCCGGCCAACGTGGAGGGCAGGCTGAAGTTCTACCTGACGGAGATCATGCTGCTGGCCCAGAAACCGGCGTAGCGGGCCGACGCCCCGCCCCGGAAGCACAGGGCCGGACTGCCCCGCGGGCCGCCCGCGTTAACAACGCGTGACAGACGGGTATTGCACTGGTACTAAATTCCCCCTCGGTGGATGCCAGAAATCCAACGAAAATCTTACAATTAGGGTCGCCCATCGCCGCAACGGCCGCTGCCGGCCGGTACACGCCCAAATAGCCGGGCAGACCGCCTGCCCGGCCAAGGAGCCGCTCATGCCGGATACAGTATCTTCTGCCGCCCCGCCGCGCCGCCTATCGCGCCGAGCCGCGCTGCGGCCGGACCGCCTGCTGGCGGCGCTGCCGCCCTTCGAGCCGCCGCCGCCCGCGGGGCTGCGCGCGCCCGACGCCGCCGTGCTGCAGGGCGGCGACCCGGCGCTGCCGCCGCTGAGCGTTATCGTGTACAACCGGCTGGCGTTCGGCCCGCGCCCCGGCGATCTGGCCGCCTTCAACGCGCTGGGCGGCAACGACGACGCGCGCCTGACCAGTTGGGTAGACAGCCAGCTCAACCCGAACGGCATCAGCGACACCAACTGCGACAACCTGCTGGCCGGCGCGGGCCTGCCCAGCCTGAATAAATCGCTCCCGCAGTTGTGGGCCGATTACTACGTCGGCAATCAAGGCCGCACCCAGCCGATCAACGATATTCGCGAGGCGACCATGCTGCGGGCGGTGTACAGCAAGCGCCAGTTGAAGGAAGTGCTGGCGGACTTCTGGCACAACCACTTCAGCGTCTACGCCTGGGATTACGGCTACGCCAGCGCCACCTGGGTGCACTACGACCGCGACGTCATCCGCGCCAACCTGCTGGGCAACTTCCGCACGATGCTGGGGTCGGTGACCAAGAGCACGGCCATGTTGTACTACCTGGATAACTACATCAACCAGGTGGCGGGCTTCAATGAGAACTTCGCCCGCGAGTGCCACGAGCTGCACACGCTGGGGGCCGAGAACTACCTGGGCGTGGTCAACCCGCTGACGGTGCCTAAGGAGAACGGCGTCGCCATCGGCTACTGCGACAACGACGTTTATGAGGCGGCGCGCTGCTTCACCGGCTGGCGCGTGAACAACGGCTATTGGGGCGCGCCGGGCAACGATGGCAGCTTCTACTACCAGGATGGCTGGCACGACAAGGCCAACAAGCTCTATATGGGCCAATACTTGCCGTCCAGTCAGGCATCGGATCCACTAAAGGATGGCAATGATGTGCTTGATCTGCTGGCTAACCACCCCGGCACGGCGCGCTTCATCGCCCGCAAGCTGTGCTGCCGGCTGATCAGCGATGACCCGCCGCAATCTATTGTGGACGCCGCCGCGGCCGTGTTCAGCGCCAACACGAACGCGGGCGACCAGCTCAAGAAGGTGGTGCGCGCCATCTGCCTATCCGCCGAGTTCAAGGCGGCCTGGGGCCAAAAGTTCAAGCGCCCGTTCGAGGCCGCGGCCGGCATGCTGCGCGCCACCAACGCCGACTGCAGCAACCCCGACAACTCGTTCTGGTGGTACTACGAGAGCGCGGGGCAGCCGCTGTTCGCGCGCCGTTCGCCCGACGGCTACCCCGACAACAAATCGGTGTGGGCCAACACCACGGCGCTGATGCAGCGCTGGCGCTTCGCCAACATCCTGGTGCGGGACGATTTGGGCAACGTCACCGTCAACCTGCTGGGCCAGATGCCCGGCGGCTTGACCACGCCCAACCAGATCGCAGACTTTTGGATTGCCCGGTTGCTGGGCCGCGCCATGGACCCGGCCGCCAACCGCCAGGAAATCGTCAGGTTCATCGCCCAAGGGGTTGGATACGACAACCCTCTGGCCGCGCAAGATATAGCCGACCGTCTGCCGCACATGGTGGCGCTGATTTTGATGGCGCCGGACTTTCAGTGGCGCTAGCCGCCCCAGGAGCCTAACGTGCCCACCACCCAACGCCCCGCCCGCCGCTTCACGCGCCGCCAGTTCTTGCAAGGCTGCTCGGCCGCCATCGCCGCCATGGCCGGCGCGCGCCTGACGCACGTGGCCTACGCCGACCCGACCGCCCCCGGCAGCTATAACGAAGAGATCATGGTCGTCGTCTTCCTGCGCGGCGGCTGGGACGCGCTGAACGTGGTGGTGCCGATTGCCGGGGCCGACCGCGGCTATTACGAAGACGCACGCGAAGAACTGCAAGTGCCGGCCAACCAAACGCTGGCCCTGAACGCTCAGTTCGGCCTGCACCCGGCGCTGGCGCCGCTGCTGCCGCTGTATCAGGCCAAGCACTTCGCCATCGTGCACGCGGTGGGGCTGACCTACGACACGCGCAGCCACTTCGACGCGCAGCAGTTCCTGGAGCTGGGCACGCCGGGCCAGAAGAACACGCCCACCGGCTGGATCACACGCCACCTGGAGAGCGCCCCCAACCTGCCGCCCACCATCTTGCTGCCCGCGCTCTCGGCGGGGAGCACCCAGGCTATGGCGCTGCTGGGCAGCACCGAGGCAGCCGCCATGTCCGGCCCCAACGGCTTCAACCTGTCGGGGCACTGGCACTGGGGCGACCCGCAGCGCGCCGCTCTGCGCGAGTTGTACACGGGCGCCAACTGGCTCTACGAAGCGGGCACCCGCACGCTCGACACAATTGACCTGGTGGAGGCCTCGGTGACGGGGACGTACACGCCCGCCAACGGCGCGGTTTACCCGAATGGGTCGTTCGGTGACAACCTTAAGGCGGTGGCCCAGATGATCAAGGCCGACCTGGGGCTGCGGGTGGCGACGATTGACCTGGGCGGCTGGGACACGCACGAGAACCAGGGCGACGAGGGGGGCGGCTACCTGGCCTCGAACCAGCTCGCGCCCCTGGCCCAGGGGCTGGCCGCCTTTTACACCGACCTGAGCAACGCGGCCTGCGCGCAAGACTACACCCGCAAGCTGACGCTGGTGGTGATGAGCGAGTTCGGCCGCCGCCTGAAGGAGAACTTCAACCACGGCACCGACCACGGCCACGGCAACGCCATGTTCGTGCTGGGCGGGCACGTGAACGGCGGGCAGGTCTACGGCAACTGGCCCGGCCTGGCGAATGCCCAACTCTACGACGGCTATGACCTGGCCGTGACCACCGACTACCGGCGCGTGCTGAGCGAGATCGTGAGCAAGCGGCTGACCAACCCCAACCTGGCGACGGTCTTCCCCGGCTACGCGGGCTATACACCGCTCAACCTGATTCAGGGCAGCGACCCGGTGACGCCGCCGGTGCTGCCGGGGCCGCACCGCCTGTTCATGCCGTTGACGCAGACCGGCGGGTGCAGCTAGGCCGAGGGGCCTGGGCTAAACATAAAGCGGGGCGGGCTGACGCGCAGCCGGCCCCGCCTGGTTTAAGGGCGATGGCCGAATTGAAGGCGGGCGCGGGCGCAGCACGCTGCGCCCCTACAATCACATTAGACCAGGCCGCGGCCAGGGGTGCGCAGACGACAGATGTCAACCAGGCAGGCGGCGCTAGGGCAGCGCGGTAACGGTCAGGTCGTCGAAGGCGATCTGCACCGGCACGGTGTCCCAGGTTTCCACGAACAGGCCGATGTCGCCGGAGGTCAGGGTGTCGTTCTCGACCGAGGCGATCTCCACACCGTTCACATCTAAGCGCAGCACGCCATCGGCCCCGCAGTCGGCGGCCACGGCGTACTCCGTGCCGCCGACCGGGATGGCCTCAGACTTAACCCAGCTGTTGTCGCCGCTGGTGAGCACGTTGGTGCCCTGCCCATCGTAGTAGCCGATGGCGTAGTAGCCGTCGGAGCCGAAGCCCAGGTAGTAATACTCGCCGGTGGCGGGGGCGTAGTTGCAGATGAGGCCGAAGCCCACGGTGGTGTTGGCCGCCTCGTTGTATACCGTGACGGCGAGGTGGATGTCGCTGACATCAATTTCGGGGTTGCCCCAGGCGATGAGTTGCGGGGTGTACACATCAATGACATAGCGGCCGTCCACCGCGGCGACGTTGTGATCTTCGTTGCCGCCGGTCCACCAGGTGCCGGCGTCGCTGAAGTCGCTCTCGAAGAGCGTCGCGGGCGCGTCGGCCTCGGTCACTTGCAGGTCGTCGAAGCGCACCTCCACCGGCACTTCGTCGAAGCTCTGCGCGAACAGCCCCACCTTGCCCGAAGATAGGCGCGTGTCGTTAACTTCGGCCAGCACCACGCCGTCCACGGTCAGGCGCAGGGTGCCGTCTTCCAGGCAGTCGGCCTCCAGGGTGTAGCTGTCGGCGAAGGTCTCGACGGCGGTGGTCGGCGTCCACTCCTTCTTGTCACTGGTGAGGAAGTTGGAATCGGCGCCGTCAAAGTAGATAATGCCATAGTAGCCATCGGCGCTGAAGCCCATGTAGTAATACTCGCCGCCGGCCTGAATATCGCAGACCAGGCCCATGATGGGCGCGTCGGTGGGCGCGCCCACGGTGCGGGCGGTGACGGCCAGGTGGGCGTTGGTGAAGGCGGCTACGGGCGCGTAGGCGGCTACGTACCACTTGGGCGAGGCGATGCTGATGGAGTACTCGCCGTCTACGTAGCCGCGGTCGGCGGTGTCGGTGGTGCTGACTTCCCAGCCGGTTCCGTCGTCGTCGAAGTCGTCGGAATAGCCGCTGCCGGGCAGCACGATCTCGATCGTCGGTTCGGCGGTGGCCTCCGGGCGCGGGGTGCGGGTGGCGCGCTGGGTGGCGGTCGGCTCATCAATGATCAGGCCCTCATCGGGCGTGTCGGTCGGAGCGCGGGCGGCGCGTTCGGTGGCAGTCGGCTGCAGGGTGGCAAGCCGGGCCGACAGCCCCAGGAGCTGCGGGAAGAAGAAGTAGACGCCCAGGCAGGCGACGATGACTAGGCCCACGAGGCCGATGATGCCCACGCCGCCCAGGCCCAGCAGCGCGCCCAGCCAGTTGCGGCGCGGCGCGGCGGGGGGCGGGAGGGTGAGCGGCGGCGCGGCCAGGCCCACCTGACTGGGCGGCAAGCCGGCGCTCGCGCCGGCCGGCGGCGGCCCGGCCTGGGTGACGGGCCGCAGCCCCGTGGAGGAGGGCGGCGGGTGGTAGACCGGCGGCGGCACGATGGGCGCATAGGGTTCGAGGACGGTGGCGGCCAGCGGACGCGCCTCGGTGGGCACGTCTAGGGCGGACTCCACGGCGTCCACCAGCTCGCGGCCGGTCTGGTAGCGCTCTTCGGGGCGCTTGGCCAGGGTCTTGTTGATGACCTGGACCAGCGCGCGCGGCAGGCTGGGGTTGAGGGCCTCGACAGGGGGGAGCGGCTCGCTGACGTGCTTGAAGATGACGGCCACGGGCGTGTCGGCGGTGAAGGGCACGCGCCCGCCGGAGATCTCGTAGAGGATGACGCCCAGGGCGTACAGGTCGCTGCGGCGGTCGAGGCTGCGGCCCTGCCCCTGCTCGGGCGACATGTAGGCGGGGGTGCCGATGAGGGTGCCGGTGGCGGTGAGGTTGGAGGAGCCGTCGGCCAGCTTGGCGATGCCGAAGTCGGTCAGCAGATAGTTCTCGCGCTCGTCGACGAGGACGTTGCTGGGTTTTACGTCGCGGTGGAGCAGGCCGCGGGAGTGGGCGTAGTCGAGCGCGTCACCGATCTGGGTGATGAAGGCGCGGATTTGGTCCAGGGGCAAGGGCTTGCCGCGCAGGCGCTGGGCGAGGGTGCCGGTTTCGACCAGGGGCATGACGAAGTAGGCGTAGCCCTCGGCCTGGCCGAAATCGAAGACGGGCAGGATGTGGGGGTGCTGCAGGCGGGCCAGCACGCGGGCTTCGTTCTCGAAGCGGCCGGTGAACTGCGGGTCTACCGCCATGGACTTGGGCAGCACTTTGACCGCGACGTGGCGGTCCATGCTGGCCTGGTAGGCTTTGTAGACGGCCGCCATGCCGCCCGCGCCCACCTGGTTAATGATGCGGTAGGGGCCGAGTTGCCGGCCGGTCAGATCGTCAATCGGTGCTTTCACCAGTCACGCATTCCCGAAGGGTCGTGCCCACGGGTATCTGCTACCGTGGGGTCGCAGGCCAGTGTAGCAGGATTAGGCCGGCTGGCAAGCGGAGGGGGAGGAGGCGGGAGGTGAGAGGGCTGCGCGGCGGCTGGCGGCGAGTACGTGGCGGGGAGGTGTCACCAGGGTTACGGTTGCTCGTGGGGGAGACCTAACCCCCGGCCCCTTCCCGGGGCGGGAAGGGGTGCCTTTTTCAGAAGGTACTTTTAGTTTCCTGGCGCAGTTGGCGCGGTGGGTGCGGTTGGCGCGGTGGACGGGCTGGGGCGTGATGGTGGCCGGCGGGTGGCGGCAGGAGGGCGGCGGAAGTTGGTTGGAGGCGGTTGACGGGGGAAGGTATGGCTCCGGGCGATAGACCATCTGTTCAGTTGTGAAGCGCCAGTATTGCGAGCGGAATAAGCGCGAGGGCGCTATGGTAAAATCCTTCCCGGCATGAAATATCACATTTGGACCGAAGGCTGTCAGATGAACGTGGCCGATTCGCAGCGGGTGGCGAGCGCCCTGGAAAAATTGGGCTACGCCGCCGAAGCGGATATTGAACAGGCCGACGTGGTGGTGTTGAACACGTGCGTGGTGCGCCAGAGCGCCGAGGACAAGGCGTATGGCCGCCTGACGAGCCTGGCCCCGTTGAAGCGCCAGCGGCCCGAGCTGGTCATTAACCTGATGGGCTGCCTGGTGGGCGTGCGCGGGGCCGAGAAGCTGCGCGAGAAGCTGCCCTACATTGACGTGTTCTCGCCGCCCTCCGAGCCGGGGCCGCTGGTGCGGTTCCTGGCCGAACGCGACGGCCGCGACCTGCACGAGGCCGAGACGGCCCGGCGCTTCGCCTTCCAGGATGAAGTGACGAGCGTGCTCAACCCCCACGTGGACACGGGGCTGGTGCTGCCCGCCGCCGAGCGGGGCCGGCTGGTGGCCGCGCACGTGCCGGTGGTCTACGGCTGCTCGCACGCCTGCACGTTCTGCATCATCCCCTTCCGGCGCGGGGTGGAGCGTTCGCGGCCGGTGGGCGAGATTGTGGCGGAGGTGCGGGCGCTGGCGGCGCAGGGCGTGAAGGAAGTGACGCTGCTGGGCCAGATTGTGGACCGCTACGGCGTGGACGTGCCCGACGGCCCGACCCTGGCCGCGCTGCTGCGCGTGGTGCACGAGGTGGAGGGCATCGAGCGCATCCGCTTCTTGACCTCGCACCCGAACTACATGACCGACGAGCTGCTGGAGACGGTGGCGGCGCTGCCGAAGGTGTGCGAGCACATTGAGGCGCCGGTGCAGGCGGGCGACGACGAGGTGCTGGCGCGCATGAAGCGCGGCTATACCAGCGCCGACTACGTGAAGCTGGTGGAGCGCATCCGCCGCATCCTGCCGCACGGCTCGATTGCCACTGACATCATTGTGGGCTTCCCGGGCGAGACGGCCGAGCAGTTCGAGCGCACGCACGCGCTGCTGGCCGAGCTGAAGCTGGACGTGGCGCACCTGGCGCGCTACAGCACGCGGCCGGGGACGGTGGCGGAGCGCCGCCTGGCGGACGATGTGCCGGAAGAAGAGAAGATGCGGCGCTTCCGCGCGCTGGACGAGCAGCAGGCCGAGGTGGTGGGGGCCATCAACGCGCGCACGCTGGGTCAGACGGTGGAAGTGCTGGTCGAGGCCGCGCACAAGGGCAAGTGGAAGGGCCGCACCCGCACCAACAAACTGGTATTCTTCAACGCGCCGGGCGACTGGGTGGGCCGCCTAGCACGCGTGACCGTCACGCAGACCAGCCCGTGGAGCCTGCAAGGCCACCTGGAGGGCCAACCCCCCGCCCCGCAGGCCGAGGCCGCCGCCCTGCCCGACGATTTGCTGCAAATCGCCTGAGCCGCGATCCGAACCCGCGCCGGGGCCTGCCTGGCGCGCCGCCGCGCCCCCAACTGAAGAGCCTATGGCCGACAAACGCAAGGTCTTGTATCTGATTGACGGGCACGCCCTGGCCTACCGCACCTACTTCGCGCTGACGAGCATCAGCGGCGACAACTCGCGCTGGATCACCAAGAGCGGCGAGCCGACGGCGGGCACGTACGGCTTCGTGTCGGTGCTGCTCAACCTGCTGGAAAAAGACCAACCCGATTACCTGGCGGTGAGCTTCGACCTGGGGCGCACCTTCCGCGACGACCTGTACGCCGACTACAAGGGCACACGCGACAAGATGCCCGACGAGTTGGCGGTGCAGATCGAGCGCATTCAAGAAGTGGTGCGGGTCTTCAAGATTCCGATCTTGACCGCCGAGAACTACGAGGCCGACGACGTGCTGGGCACGGCCGCCCAGCTGGCGGTGCAGGCGGGGGTGGACGTGAAGATCATCACCGGCGACCGCGACCTGCTGCAACTGGCGACCGAGCACATCACCATCAACCTGGCGGGGCAGAAGCTCTCGGAGGCCAAGGACTACGGCCCGGCCGAGGTGCAGGCGCGCTTCGGGCTGAACCCGCAGCAGTTCATCCACTATAAGGCGCTGGTGGGCGACAAGAGCGACAACATACCGGGCGTGGCGGGCGTGGGCGAGAAGACCGCCACCGAGCTGCTGCAAAAGTACGACACGCTGGACAACCTGTACGCCCACCTGGACGAGGTGCCCAACCGCTTTCGGAGCAAGCTGGAGGCGGGGAAAGACGCGGCCTACCTGTCGCTGAAGCTGAGCACCATCGTGTGCGACGTGGACATCGCGCTGAACCTGGAGGCGTGCGTGGCGGGGCGCTACGACCGGCAGGAGGTGTTTGAGTTGTTCCGTGTGCTGGAGTTCAACAGCCTGCTGCGGCGGCTGGGCGGCGCGGGCGAGAGCGCCCCGGCCGAGGCGGCGGCGAGCGCGCCGGCCGCCCCCAAGATCGGGGCGGGCGGGCAGCAAATGGCGCTGTTCGGCCAGCCGGCGCCGGGGGCCATGACGCCGGGGCTGACGCCGCCGGTGCCCGCGCGGCTGACGAGCGGCCCGACGGCCACCACCGTTGTGACCGACGAGGCCGGGCTGGCGGCGCTGGTGGCCGCGCTAGAGGCCGCGCCATTCATCACCTTCGACGTGGAGACGACCGGCCTGGACGAATTGCGCTCCGGGCTGGTGGGGCTGGCGCTGTGCGTGAAGGCGGGCGAGGGCTATTACATCCCGGTCGGGCACACGGGCGAGGGCGCGGGGCCGCAGCTGCCGCTGGCGCAGGTCATCGCGGCCATCACTCCGGCGATGACCAACCCGGCCATCCCCAAGTACGGCCACAACCTGAAGTTCGATTACCTGGTGCTGGCGCGCGCGGGCGTGCAGGCCGCGCCGCTGGCGTTCGACACGATGCTGGCCGAGTGGCTGTGCGACCCGGCCTCGCACAGCCTGGGTCTGAAGAAGCTGACGTTCGTGCGCCTGGGCATCGAGATGACCGAGATCAAGGAGCTGATCGGCACGGGCAAGAAGCAGTTGACGATGGACCAGGTGCCGGTGGCCGCCGCCGCGCCCTACGCCGCCGCCGACGTGGACATGACCACGCGCCTCCAGCCGATTTTGGAGGCAGAGCTGGCGCAGAAGGGCCAGTTGAAACTGCTGCACGAGATGGAGATGCCGCTGCTGCCGATCCTGGCGGAGATGGAGCGGACCGGCATCACGCTCGACAGCGAGCTGCTGGGCGGCATGTCGGGCGAGCTGCAACGGCGGTTGACCAAGATCGAGCAGAAGATTTACAAGCTGGCCGGGTACGAGTTCAACATCAACTCGACGCAGCAGCTCGCGAAGGCGCTGTTCGAGAATGAGCGCGTGGCGCTGCGCCCGCAGGAACGCTCGCGCAAGACGGCCTCGGGCAGTTATTCCACGGCGGCCGACGTGTTGGAGGAACTGCGCGGCGAGCACGAGGTGATTGACCTGATCTTGGAGCAGCGCGAGCTGAGCAAGCTGAAGTCCACCTATGTGGATGCGCTGCCGCTGGCGGTGAACCCAGACACGGGCCGAGTGCACACCACCTATAAGCAGTCGGGCGCGGTGACGGGCCGGATCGCTTCGGAAGACCCCAATCTCCAAAACATCCCCATCCGCACGGAATTGGGGCGTGAGGTGCGCAAGGCCTTCATCGCGCCACGCGGCTGGCGGCTGGTGGCGGCCGACTACTCGCAGATTGAACTGCGCATCGCCGCGCACGTGTCGCAGGACGCCACGCTGCTGGAGGCCTTCCGCCGCGGCGAGGACATTCACGCCGCGACGGCGGCCGCCGTGCTGGGCGTGGACGCGGACAAGGTGACGAAGGAACAGCGGCGGCAGGCGAAGACGGTGAACTTTGGCATCCTCTACGGCCAGGGCGCGTTTGGGCTGACGCGCACGACGGGCTTCACGCTGGCGGAGGCCGAGGCTTTCATCAAGACCTATTTCGAGCGGCTGCCCGGGTTGAAGGCTTACCTGGACCAGACCAAGCAGTTCGCGGCGGAGCACGGCTACGTTGAGACACTCCTGGGGCGGCGGCGCTACTTTCCCGGGCTGAGCCTGGCGAGCAACACACGCGAGGGCGCGATTGCGCGGGCGCGGGCCGAGCGCGAGGCCATCAACGCGCCGATCCAGGGCACGGCGGCCGATATCATCAAGATGGCGATGCTGCGGCTGCCGAGCGCGCTGAAGGCGGCGGGCCTGCAAGCGCGGATGCTGCTGCAAGTGCACGACGAACTGGTGGTGGAGTGCAAGACCGCCGAGGTCAAAGCGACCGCCCACATTCTGCGCGAGGTGATGGAGCACGCGTTCCAACTCGACATCCCGCTGGGGGTGGAAGTGCGCTCAGGGCAGAACTGGGAAGACATGCAGCCGGTCAAGGCGCACTAAGCGCCGGGGACGCGGGGACCTCCAGGGCGTTGCCCTTCCCCGGAGTGTCTTGAGTCCCGCGAGTCCGCCGACTTGGCCGCTGCTGCTGATCGGAAGCAGCGCGGCCCGCTTGGCCGCGCGCGCCTTTTTCTCCCCTCGCGGGCCGTGCTATACTCTGCGCCGCATGAACGAGCCGCGCGATGCCTTCGACCAGGCCATGCGCCTGGGACATTCCGCCGCCTGGGATCAACTGTGGGACAGCGCCATCCACCACTACCGCGCGGCGCTCAAAGAGTTCCCCGACGAGCCAACCGCCTTGAGCAGCCTGGGCTATGCCCTGCTGCAAGCCGACCGGCTGGAGGAGGCGCTGGGGCAGTACCAGCGCGCGGCGGCGCTCAGCCCGGGCGACCCGGTGGCCCCCGAAAAATGCGGCGAAATCTTCGAGCGCCAGGGGCGGCTGAACGACGCCGCGCAGACCTACCTGGCGGTCGCCGAAATCCACCTCAAGCGCCGCGACGTTAAGAAGGCCACCGAGAACTGGACGCGCGTGGTGCGGCTGACGCCCGACAACCTGGCCGCGCACTCGCGGTTGGCGCTGGCCTTCGAGCGCACCAGCCAGCCCAAGCTGGCCGCCCGCGAATATATCGAGGTCGGCCGCATCTTTCAGCGGGCGCGCGACACCGAGAAGGCCACCGCCGCCGTCACTCGCGCCCTGCAACTCGACCCGCAATCGGCCGAGGGCCGCGACGCGCTGGACCGGCTGCGGCGCGGCGTGGCGCTGGCCGTGCCCGAACGCCCCACCCTGCCCGAGGCGGCGAGCGGGCCGGCCGGGCCGGCCGGGCCGGCGGCGCCGGAGGCCGACTCAGGCGGCACGCCGGCCGATGGGGTGGACCACCACGCTAACCCGCTCGAAGACGCGCTGGAGCCGGCGCTGGGGCGGCTGGCCGAGCTGCTCTTTGAGGAAGACTTAGAACTGGCCAAGAAGCCCGGCTCGATGGGGGCGCTGACCCGCGCCACCGGCAAGCTCAGCGGCGACCGCGCGCGGCGCGCCGTGGCCAGCCGCCACCTGGGCCAGGCCATCACCAGTTACAGCACCGGCGAGGTCGGCGCCGCCATCAAGCATTACGAAGAGGCGCTCAACGCCGGTTTCGACAATGCGTTGGTGAGCTTCGCGCTGGGAGCGCTGCTGCTGCGCCAGAAGCGCATGGCCGACGCGGGTAAGCGCTTTCGCGCCGCGCTCAACCACCCGGATGTGGCGGTGGGGGCCATGTTCGGGCTGGCGCAGGCCGAGCTGCAAGCCAACCAGCCGCGCGAGGCCGTCAACCATCTGCTGGGCGCGCTGCGCCGGCTAGACCAGGGGCTGAACCCGCCTGAGCGCCACGATGTGCTGGCTGAAGCGTACGAGAGCCTGACCGAAGGGCTGCAAGGCGCGGCGCCCGCCGACCTGACCGCGCTGGCCGGCAGCCTGACCCAGTTCCTCTCCGGGGCGGGCTGGCACGACCGCCTGGTGATGGCGCGCCGCCAACTGGACGGCAGCGCGCTCGACGGGCAGGCCGTGCCGCTGGCCGATCTGCTGGCCGTGCCGGGGGCGAGCCAGGTGGTCGAGAGCATGCGGCGCATCGAAAGCTACATGGGCCGGCAGCTATGGGCCACGGCCATGGAAGAGGCCTACTATGCGCTGGGGCAGGCCCCCACGCACCTGCCGGTGCACATCCGCATCGCTGAAATCCTCAGCGCCGAGGAGAAGCAAACGGCGGCCATTGAGAAGTACCGGGCCGTGGCCGAGACGTACCGCATCCGCGGCGAGCTGACGCGGGCGACGCGCATTACGCAAGAGGTGCTGCGGCTCAGCCCGCTGGACGTGACCATGCGCAGCTGGCTGATCGAGCTGCTGGTGGAGCAGCACAAGATCGAGGAGGCCCTGCAGCAGTTCACCGACCTGGCCGACACGTATTACCAACTGGCCGACCTGGAAGCGGCGCGCACCACCTACGCCGACGCGCTGATGCTGGCGCAGCAGAACAACCTGGCGAAAGAGTGGCGCGTGAACCTGCTGCACAAGATGGGCGACATTGACTTGCAGCGGCTGAACTGGCGCGAGGCCCAGAACGTCTACGAACAGATCAAGAATCTGGCGCCGGACGACGGCCCGGCGCGCGCCACGCTGATTGACCTGCTCTTCCGGCTGGGCAACAGCAAGCAGGGCCTAGTGGAAACGGACGCTTACCTGCGCCAATTGTTGGCCGGGCGCGACATGCCCCGCGCCATTGAGGTGCTGGCCGAGCTGGTCGAGACGCACCCGCACGAGAGCGGCCTGTTGGCCCGCCTGGCGCGGCTGTACGCCGACACCGGCCGCCCGCAGGACGCCATTGTGCAATACGACCGGCTGGGCGAGATGCAGCTGCAGGCGGGGCAAATCCCGCAGGCCGTCGAGACCATCCGCACGATCTTGTCGCTGGGGCCGGAAGATACCGAGCAATATCAGCAGTTGTTGGACGAGCTTCAGCGATAACGCCCGCAGGCCGGGCGGCGCGCCGGCGCCTCATGGCAGAACTGCTCGAAGAAATCACGTTTATCTTCTCCCGGCTCGACTGGCTGAGTGTCCTTGACATTCTGCTGGTCGCGCTGGTGATCTACAGCCTGCTGGCGCTGGTGCGCGGCACCCAGGCGGTGGTGCTGCTGCGCGGCATCATCCTGGTGGTGCTGATGGTGGTGCTGCTGTCTTCGATCTTGCAACTGCGCGCCTTCACCTGGCTGCTGCGCAACACGCTGCCCGCTTTGCTGCTGTCTATCCCGGTCATCTTCGCGCCCGAGCTGCGCCGCGCCCTGGAACGCCTGGGCCGGGCGGGGACCGGGCTGACGCTGGGCGCGCGCGAGGCCGAGATTGAGCCGGTGATTGAGGCGATCAAAGACGCGGCAGTGCGCCTGAGCGAGCGCCGGCACGGGGCGCTGATCGTGATCGAGCGGCAGGTGGGTCTGAAGAATTACGCCGACACCGGCGTGGCGCTGGACGCGGCCGTGACCGTAGAACTGTTGATGCAGGTCTTTTACCCGAACACGCCGCTGCACGACGGCGCCGTGATCATCAAGGGCGCGCGCGTGGTAGCGGCGGCCTGCATCATGCCGCTGACCTCCGGCGAGACGACCGACAAGCAGATGGGCCTGCGCCACCGCGCGGCGCTGGGCATCACCGAGGTGAGCGACGCGGTGGCGGTGGTGATCTCGGAGGAGACCGGCGCGATCTCGGTGGCGCACAACGGCCGCATGATCCAGCGGCTCGACGCGCCGCGGCTGCGGCACATCCTGGCGGCCTTCTATCGCCCGCGCGGCGGCGGCAACAACCTGGTGAACTGGCTGCGCCGCCCGTTTGGCCGCCCGCCCCAGGACGGCGACGGCCCCCGCCCAATGGGAGAGTAGCCGGTGGCGCGCCGCTTGTGGGAGAACCTGGGCACGTTTGTCCTGGCCCTGATCGTGGCCGCGATGGTGTGGGTCATCGCGCTGGATGAGGAAAACCCGCTGGAGGAGAACACCTTTAGCCAGCCGGTGCCGGTGCAACTGCTGAACCTGCCCAACAACATGATCCTGCTTGCGCCCACCACCGGCGGCACAACCGAGATCAAGCTAAAGGCGCCGCGGCTGGTCTGGCAGAACCTGACGCTGGGCCAATTGCGCGTGGTGGCCGACCTGGCGGCGCTGGGGCCGGGCACGCACAGCGTGCCGCTGCAGGCCAGCGTGAACGCCGACAGCACCCGCATTACGAGCATTGACCCGGTGTCTATCACCGTGACGCTGGAGGAGCTAATCAGCCGCGACTGCCCGATCACGGTGGAGCAGCGTGGCACGCTGGCGCTGGGCTACGCCGCGGGCCAACCGCAGCTTTCGGCCGACCGGGTGACGGTGACCGGCCCGGCCTCGGCGGTGGAGGCGGTGACGGCCTGCGTGGTGCGCGTGACTCTCGACAACCTGCAGCAAGACTTCAGCAGTTCGCTGACGGTGCGGCCGGTGGATGCGCAGGGCAACACCGCCTCCCGCGTGACGTTGACACCCGAGACGACGACCGTGACCGTGCCGGTCATTCAGCAGGAGGGCTACCGCAACGTGACGGTGCTGCCGGTGATTACGGGCACGGTGGCCTCCGGCTACCAGGTGACGAGCGTGTCGGTGGTGCCGCAGGTCATCACGCTCAAATCGTCGGACGCGGACGTGGTGACGAGCCTGCCCGGCTTTGTGAGCACGACGGCGCTGGATGTGACGGGCGCGACGGCCGACGTGGTGCGGCGCGTGGCGCTGGTGCTGCCCGAAGGCGTGGAAGGGCCAGACAGCGTGCTGATCGAGGTGAACGTGGCCGCGATTGAGTTCAGCCTGACGGTGCAGCGCAACCTGGATATCCGCGGCCTGGCGCCGGGGCTGGGGGCGATCCTCTCGCCCGACTCGGTGGACGTGATCTTGCTCGGCCCGCTGCCGCTGCTGGATAACTTGACCCTGGAAGATGTGCGGGTGGTGGTAGACCTGGACGAGCTGACCTCCGGCACTTACCAGATCACGCCGCAGGTCTTGCTGCTCTCGGATCAACTGCGGGCCGAGAACATCTTGCCGGGGCTGATCGAGGTGGTGATTGCCCCGGCTTCGCCCACGCCGACCATTACGCCGATCCCGCCGACGGTGACGGGCACGCCGCCGACGGCCACGCCCAGCCTGACGCCCACGCGCACGCCGCGCCCAACTATCACGCCGGGGCCCAGCCCGACGCCGCTGCCGCCCAGCAGCACACCGACGCCCACGGGCACCGCCACCGAAACCGAAACGCCGTCACCCTAAACCCCCCAATGCCGAAACCTCTGGTCGCCATCGTCGGCCGCCCGAACGTGGGCAAATCAACGCTATTTAACCGCCTGATCGGTGAGCAGCGCGCAGTGGTGGACGACACCGCCGGGACGACGCGTGACCGCCTAGTGGCGGAGGCCGAATGGAACGGCGTGACGTTCGACCTGGTGGACACGGGCGGCATCGAGCCGCTGCCGCGAGGAGAGGCCAACGCCGACCCGCTGGCCGTGGGCTCGGCCCAGTTCGTGCCGCAAATTCGGGCGCAGGCCGAAATCGCCATCAGCGAGGCCGATGCGGTGCTGTTGCTGACCGAGGCCATCAGCGGCCCGACGGCCGCCGATCACGAGGTGGCCGGCATCCTGCGCCGCCACCAGCAGAAGCGCGACGGCGCGCTCCGCCCGCCGGTGCTGCTGGGCGTGAACAAGACCGAGGGCGCGGGCCGCGAGCACGAGATTTATGAGTTCTACGAACTGGGCATGGGTGAGCCTTACCCCATCTCGGCGCTGCACGGCACCGGCACCGGCGACCTGCTGGATGCGCTGGTGGCGGCCTTGCCCGCCGCCGCGCCGGAGCCGGAAGACACGTCGGTAAAGATCGCCATTGTGGGGCGGCCCAACGTAGGCAAAAGCTCGCTGTTGAACCGGCTGTTGGGCGAGGAGCGCGCCATTGTGAGCGACGTGCCGGGGACGACGCGTGACGCGCTGGACACGCCGCTGGTCTTCAACGGCACGCCGGTGACGCTGATTGACACGGCCGGGCTGCGCAAGCGCGGCCACATTGACCCCGGCGTGGAGAGCTGGAGCGCCTTGCGCGCGTATAAGGCCATCAGCCGGGCCGACGTGGCGCTGGTGGTGGTGGACGCCACCGAGCCGTTCACGGCGCAGGACGCGCACATTGCCGGGTTTGTGATTGACGCGCTGAAGAGCGTGGTGGTGGTCGTGAACAAGTGGGACATCATCGAGAAGGACGAGCACACGCTGGTGGACTACACGCGCAAGCTGCGGACGGAGTTGAACTTTCTGGACTATGTGCCGGTGATCTTTGTTTCGGCCAAGACCGGCCAACGGGCCGACCAGGTGCTGCCCACGGCGCTGCGGGTGCAGGCCGAGCGCCTGGTGCGGGTGCCGACGGCCGACCTGAACCGGCTGGTGCGCGCGGCGGTGGACGAGCACCCGCCGCACGCGCAGGGCAACCGGGTGTTGAAGATCAGCCACGCGGCGCAGGTGCGCACCGACCCGCCGACTTTTTTGTTCCACGTGAACGACCCGGAGCTGGCGCACTTCACGTATAAACGCTATCTCGAAAACCGGCTGCGGGCAGAGTACAGCTTCTTGGGCACGCCGGTGCGCTTCAGCTTCCGCAAGAAGGAGAAGCGCGAGTAGCGGGAGACCTGCATTTACTCGACTGACTACTCGACGAAAACGCCACAGGGTGTGCGTTAATTCAGGAGGAGCACTCAAATGACAGATATTCCGAAGATTGAAGCGCGAACGCTAAACATTAGTGATCTGTTACAAGATTTCTATGCCGTGCCCGATTTCCAGCGCGAATATGTATGGGAAGAGTCAAATGTCCTATCACTCTTGCAGGACACGTTTGACGAATTCTCCGATGACCAGGGCGTTCTATTAGTCGGCGGAAAGGAATACTTCATTGGAAGCATCGTAGTGTGTCGTGACGAAAAGGGCACTTATCAACTAATTGACGGGCAGCAAAGGATGACAACGTGCTACCTGACGTTGTGTGTCATCCGGGACAGGATTGCCGAGCTCGGCGAAACCCCGCCGGACACGCTGAAGCAGCAAATAGCAGCAAGTCAACAAAACCCCGACACAGGAGATGACGAGTTCCGATGTCGGCTTGTCCTTCAATATGAAGATAGCGACCAGATCCTTGACACGATTGCCAGATCAATAGTGCCGATTGACCAACTGCCTCGTGATTCACGGAAGCTGTCCGTCAAGCACATTCTGGCGGCATATGATGTGATTGAAGCGTTTCTTGAGGACAACTTTGGCAACAATGTCACGGCCGTAAAGGCATTTCGTGGAGCTTTGACAAACCGTGTCAAGCTAATTCGCATTGAGACCCCCAACTTAAGCCATGCACTGAAAGTATTTGAGACCGTCAACGCTCGTGGTGTTGGCCTAAACGCCATGGATCTGCTGAAGAACTTGATCTTCATGCGAGCCAGCCAATCAGACTTCACCGTGCTTAAGAAGATTTGGGAGGAGCTGACCGCAACTATTGAGAATAGCCAGGAAAAGCCGTTGCGTTTCCTGCGGTATTACATTCTGTCTCACTTTGCCATAGATGTTCACGCTGGGCTTCGAGAAGATGACATTTACGATTGGTTCCGCAAGAACGAGGTGACGTGCGGCATCGATAAGCATCCGATGCAGTTCGCGAAGGAACTGCTTAGCCTCGCCCGTGTGTACGCTAACTATGCCAGCGCCAAAGACCCGCTGGGCAATCTCAGCCCATATCTAAAGAACATCGCTCGCTTCAGCGGCGCGGCGCGCCAGCACTTCATACTTCTCTTAGCAGGAAATCAACTCTCGCCAGAACAATTCAATGAAATGTGTCGTGTATTGGAGAAGCTCTTGTTCTCCTACTTCATTACACGCGAGCAGAGCAAGACCCTGGAGCGAAATTTTGCGACATGGTCGAGTGACCTAAGATCAGTACACGGTGATGGTGACTTGCAAGCTTTTATTAGTGGCAGGCTGAATCCAGAGATTGTGTCTCATGCCGACCAACTTGAGGCTCAGTTCTCTCTTATATCGCAGAAGGTAGTTCGGCAGCAGTATCGGCTGCGATACATCATTACAAAACTAACACAATTCGTTCAACGCGAGGCGTACAAGAATCCCGGTGACGTTGGGCTAGACCAATACTGGGGCTATCACATCGAACACATCCTCCCACAAACGCCATCAACTGATGTCAAGTCTGCCTTTGACAAGCCCGAGCTTTATTTCGACTACGTTCAGCGCCTTGGGAACTTGGCCTTGCTTGAACAACCTATCAATTCGTCTATTTCCAATGGGCCATATGATGGCAAGAAGGCTGGATACCACGGCTCCAGCTTATTGCTAACCAAATCGATGGTCGAGAGCATTAAAGTGGGATCGAACACGACCGTTAATCGCATTGGCAGGGAACTCCTTCAATTCAGTACATGGGATTCAGCGGCTATAGATGCGCGCCAGCAGATGCTCGCACGCTTAGCCCGACGTGTTTGGGCATCGGTGGATGACGAGTAACGCGCGCAGACCGTTCGCGATAGGATGTTGAGTGAATACAGAATCACAACTCAAACTGCTCGACATGTCTGTTCAACCTGACCCTTCGACACCTTCCGCCAGTCGCTTGTTCGCTTTATAATCCCCGCCACGTGAGCTTGTACTGGTAGCTGGAGTTTGCCTTGTCCTTCACCACCACCGACACGCCGCCCACCGCCCCGCCGCCGGATAGTTCGCTGGCCCCAAGCCAGCCCACGACCCCGGCCCCCGGCAAGGGCCTGCTGCGCGAGATCATCGAGACCATCCTGCTCACCGTGCTCATCTACGCGGCGGTGAACTTCGGCACGGGGCGCTTTCGTATTGAAGGCTCGAGCATGGAGCCTTCGATGCACCCCAACCAGTATGTGCTGGTGGACAAGGTGTCGTACATGCTGGGCAGCCCCAAGCGCGGCGACGTGATCGTCTTCAACTACCCGCTGGCGACCGAGCGCGACTTCATCAAGCGCGTGATTGGCCTGCCGGGTGAGACGGTGCGCGTAGCGCAGGGCGTGGTCTCGATCAACGGCGTACCCCTGGAGGAGCCGTACATTTCGGCTCCGCCCACCTACGAGAACATGTGGACGCTCGGCCCGGACGAGTATTTCGTGCTGGGGGACAACCGCAACAGCTCCTCCGACTCACATAGCTGGGGGCCGCTGGCGCGGCATTACTTTATCGGCCGGGCGATCTTCGTCTATTGGCCGCCCACGCTGTGGGGCCTGGTGCCGCACTACACTTATGCCAGCGCTCCGTAACGGCGGCGGGGCAACTTAAGGGCCTATGGCTGCGTCTACACTCTCGGAAGCTGATCTGCGCGACCTGGTTGAAAAGGTCGTGCGCCGCACACTGGGCGAACCGCAGGCCGACCAGCCCACAGCGGCGGTGGCGGCGGTGGCCGCGCCCGCCGCCAGCACCCCCGCGCCGAGCCAGGGCGTGGTGGCGCTGGGCGCCGACCACGGCGGCTTCGCGCTCAAGGAAAACCTGAAAGCCTACCTGACCGAGCTAGGCTACAGCGTGCGCGACTGCGGCACGCACTCGACCGAGGCGGTGGACTACCCCGACCTGGCCTACGCGGTGGCGCGGCTGGTGGCCTCGGGCGAGGCCTGGCGCGGCATTGTGGTGGACGGCGCGGGCATCGGCAGCAGCATGGCGGCCAACAAGGTGCCGGGCGCGCGGGCGGCGCTGTGCTACGACTACAGCAGCGCGGTGAACAGCCGCGAGCACAACGACGCCAACGTGCTGACGCTGGGCGCGGGGCTGATCGGCCCGGCGCTGGCGCGCACCATCGCGCAGACGTGGCTGACCACGGCCTACGCCGGGGGCCGCCACCAGCGCCGCATTGACAAGATCACTGAGATCGAAAGACGCTTCTTGAAAAACGGGGCATAATAGAGACTATGCCGGCTGATCGCCAGACTGTTGAACGCCTTGTCGAAGTCGTCACCCGCCAGGTGCTGCTGGCCCTGGCCGAGGACGAGCGCCGGGCCACCGGCCTGGGGGTGGAGTGCAGCGAGGAATGCGGGGCGGGCCACTGCATCCGCCATTGCGGCAGCAAGATCGAGTTGATTGTGCAGGCCGGGGCCGACCGGCTCTCGGCGGGCCTGGGGGCCAGCCCGGCGCGGCCCGAGTTGGCGGGTATGATTGACCACACCCTGCTGAAGCCCGACGCCACCGCGGACCAGATTGCCCAGTTGTGCTACGAGGCGCGCAAGCACGGCTTCGCGGCGGTGTGCGTGAACCCCACGTATGTGGCGCTGGCGGCGCAACTGCTGCGCGGCTCGCCGGTGGCGGTGTGCACGGTGGTGGGTTTCCCGCTGGGGGCCACGCCGCCGGAGGTGAAGGCCTATGAGGCCCAGGTGGCGCTGGACCAGGGCGCGACCGAGATTGACATGGTCATCAACATCGGCGCGCTGAAGAGCCGCGACTACGAGATGGTGGCGCGCGACATCCGCGCCGTGGTGCGCGTGACCCACGCCCACGCCGCGGGGGCGCTGGTGAAGGTCATCATTGAAGCGGCGCTGCTGACGGACGAGGAGAAGGTGGCGGCCTGCCTGCTCTCGAAGGAGAGCGGCGCTGATTACGTGAAGACTTCCACCGGGTTCGCCTCCGGCGGGGCGACCGTGGCCGATGTGGCGCTGATGCGGCGCGCGGTCGGCCCGAGCATGGGCGTGAAGGCGGCCGGCGGCATTCGCACGCGCGAGGACGCCGACGCGCTGGTGCAGGCCGGAGCCACGCGCATTGGGGCCAGCGCCGGGATCAAGATCGTACAAACCCCGGCGGCCGGCAGCGCGCCCGCCGCCGCTGCGACCGCGCCGGCCATAACGCCGGCCCGCGGAGGAAGCTACTGATGCCTGAAGCCGAAGCCCCCGCCCCGCGGCCGGTGAGCTACGTTTGCCTGCATTGCCAAATGGGCACGCTGCAGTTGCGGCGCGTGGTGTTTGCCCAGTGGTTCGGCGGGCAGTTCGTCACCATGCCCAACTTTCCGGGCTGGGTGTGCGATGTGTGCGGCGAAGCGGAGTATGACGCCGTGGCGCTCGAGCAAATCAACACGCTGCTGGGGGCCGAGTTGGGGCTGCGCCGCGATGCGAACCGCCGCGCCCGCCGCAGCGCCCGGCCGCCCGCGCCGCGCGCCCGGCCGAGCGGCCCGCGGCGGGTCTAGGCGAGGCGTCCGTGCAAATTGCCCGCGTCATTGGCAGCACCGTCGCCACCATCAAGGACGAGAAGTTGACCGGCCGCAAGCTGTTGATTGTGCGCGAGGCCGATGAGCGCGGCGCGCCGACCGGCAAGCCGTACGTCGCCATTGACAGCGTGGACGCCGGGCCGGGCGACCTGGTGCTGGTGGCGGCCGGCTCGTCGGCGCGGCAGACGACGATTACCAAAGACACGCCGGTAGACGCCGTGATCATGGCGGTGATTGACTCGCTGGACGTGAGCGGCACGATCACCTACCGCAAGACCTAAGCTGAGGCGCGCTGTCTCAGCTGCAGACCCGCGAGGGGCGCATGCCCGAACTTGACCACGACCTGCAATCCATTCAGGAAGCCCGCGCGGCCGCCGTGGCCGCGCGCGACGCCCAGCGCCTGTTCACACATGCCGCGCAAGCCGAGGTAGACCGGGTGTGCGCGGCGATGGCCGCGGCCGCCTACGCCCAGGCCGAGCGCCTGGGCAAGCTGGCCGCCGACGAGACCGGCTACGGCGTGCCCGAGCACAAGACGCTGAAGAACGTGCTCGCGTCGCAAGTGCTGTGGGACTCGATTAAAGACATCCCGACGGTCGGCGTCATCCGGCACGACGCACACAAGCGGATGTATGACATCGCCTGGCCGATGGGGGTGGTGGCGGCGCTGACGCCCAGCACCAACCCCACCTCGACGACGATCTTCAAGATCCTCATCGCGGTCAAGGCGCGTAACGGCATCATCATCGCCCCGCACCCGGCCGCGGCCAAGTGCAGCCTGGAGGCCGCGCGCGTGATGATCGAGGCGGGCGTGCAAGCGGGGATGCCCGCCGGGCTGGTGGCTTGCCTGACCAAAGTGAGTTTGCCGGGCACGCAGGAGTTGATGCGCCACCGCTACGTGGCGCTGATCTTGGCGACCGGCGGCTCTGAGATGGTGAAGGCGGCGCACTCGGTGGGCAAGCCCGCGTACGGCGTCGGCCCCGGCAACGTGCCGGTCTATGTGGACCGCTCGGCCGACCTGCGCCGGGCCGCCCGTTACATTGTCGGCTCCAAGGCGTTTGACCACTCGGTGATCTGCGCCACTGAGCAGGCCGTCATCGCCGACCGGCCGGTGGCGGCGCAGTTGGCCGAGTTGATGCAGGCCGAAGGCGCGTACTTCGTGGACGAGGCTCAGAAGGCGGCGCTGGGGAAGCTGCTGTTCAGCCAGGGCCACCTGATTAACCCCAAGGCGGTGGGCAAAAGCCCGCAGCAGTTGGCGCAGATGGGCGGCATCAGCGTGCCAGCCTCGGCCCGTATCTTGGTGGCGCGGCTGAACAGCGTGGGCCGCGACGAGCCGCTCTCGGGCGAGAAGCTGACGACCGTGCTGGGCTGGTACGAGGCCGACGGCTGGGAGGCGGGCTGCGACCGCTGCATTGAGTTGATTAACTTCGGCGGGCGCGGCCATTCGCTCGTGATCCACGCGCAAGACGATAACGTCATCATGCGCTTTGGGCTGGAAAAGCCGGTGTTCCGCATCTTGGTGAACACGTTGGGCACGCTCGGCGCCACGGGCATGACCACCGGGGTGATGCCGTCTATGACGCTCGGCCCAGGCGGCTACGGCGGCGCGATTACGGGCGACAACATCACCGTGCATCACATGTATAATGTCAAGCGCCTGGCTTACGAGCTAAACCCGCCGCCGGCGGCGGCGCTCGTGCCGGGCGCGACCGACGATCCATCGCAATTGCAGCGCCTGGCCGCCAACGGCCCCGGCGCCCCAACCGCCGGCCTGGACGCCGACCGCCTGGACGACCTGGTGCGGCGCGTGCTGGCCGAACTGAAGCGCTAACCGCGCCCGCCCTGCTGAGGAGGAGCTATGCCCGTAGATGTCAGCATGATCGCGCTGGGAATGGTGGAGACCCGCGGCCTGATTGGGGCCGTGGAAGCAGCCGACGCCATGGTCAAGGCGGCCAACGTGACGCTGATCGGCAGCGAATACGTGGGCGGCGGGTATGTGACCGTGATGGTGCGCGGCGACGTGGGCGCGGTGAAGGCCGCGACCGACGCCGGCGCGGCGGCCGCCAAGCGCGTGGGCGAGCTGGTGTCGGTGCACGTCATCCCGCGCCCCCACTCGGATGTGGAGCTGATCTTGCCCCAGAACACCAAGGGCAGCATCGGCGGCCGCGGCTAACTTCCGGGCCTTCCCCAGCGGGGCGCTCGGCGGCCGAGGGCTGTTGAGCGCCCCGTATCTGAAAGCCACGCCATGCTGTCGCGCATTCGCCTGCTGATCGCCGACGACAACGCGGAGTTCCGCAAGAGCGCGGAGCTGATGGTGTCTCTGGAGCGCGACATCCAGGTGGTCTCGCTGGCCCGCGACGGGCAGGAAGCGGTGGAGATGGCCCGCAGCGAGCAGCCAGACGTGGCGGTGATTGACGTGCACATGCCCAAGGTGGACGGGCTGACGGCTATCCGCGCACTGGCGAACGTCAGCCCGACCACGGTGTGCATGGCCATGTCTTACGACGGCGAGCGCGAGGTGCTGCGGCAGGCCATGGCCGCGGGGGCGCGCGAGTACCTCATCAAGCCCTTCAACACCGACGAATTCCTCAACGCCATCCGCCGGGTGGCGGTGCGCGCGCCCGAGCCGCCCAAGACCGGCAATCTCAACAAGGTGAAGACCGGCGGCCTGGGCAGTGGCAGCGCCGCCGCCACGGGCGAACTGAGCGCCCCGGCCAACCCGCCGCCGACCACCGGCAGCCTGGCCAAGACCGGCGCGCTCGAGGACGCCGACCGCGCCCGCGAGCAGGAGCTGATCCAGCTGGCGGTGACCTTCCTCAAGACCGGCCGCACCGACAACGAAGCGGCGCGGGTGTACGCCGAGCTGGTCAAGCTGCGCAACATGGACCCCAACACGCTGACGCGCCTGGCCGAGATCTTCCTGGCCCGCCGCGACTGGCAGACCCTGCGGCTGATCTGCGAGCGCCTCGAAAAGCTGAATCGGGTCTCGCCCCCCAAGTAACCCGCGTTGTGAAACCCATCGCTGTTCAGCAGCGCCTGACCTGGCTGTTGTTCTGGGGGCAGAGCGCTAGTTCCGCCGCGTACCTGGCCGGCTCCACCGTCGGCGCCATCGCCGCCGTGCAGATGACGGGCAGCGCCATCTACGCCGGGCTGCCCAGCGCCGTGTACCAGTTCGGCAGCGCGGCGGCGGCTTACCCGGCCGCCCGGCTGATGGAGCGCGAGGGCCGGCGCTTGGGGCTGGCGTTGGGCTTCGGGCTGGGCGTCGTGGGGGCGGCACTGGTGGGCGCCGCCATCAACGCCGGGCACTTCGCGCTGTTTCTGCTGGGCTACGCCATCGTCGGGCTGACGCGCGGCGTAGCAGACCAGGCGCGCTACGCTGCGGCGGAAATGCACCCGGCCGCCGAACGGGCGCGGGCCATCAGCCTGGTGGTGTGGGGCGGCACGGTGGGCGCGATCCTCGGCCCGGCGCTGGTGGGGCCGATGGGCCACTGGGCGCTCGTCACCGGGCAAAACGAGCTGGCCGGGCCGTGGTGGGCCACGGTGGCGCTGTTTGGGCTGGCGCTGGCGCTGACCTTCCTGTTCCTGCGCCCCGACCCGCGCGACCTGGCGCGCCAACTGGCCGCCGAAGATGCGCCCGAAACAGGCGCCGTCAACGCCAGCCCGGCCCGCCCGCTGCGCGCCATCTTCGCCCAGCCGGGCACGCGCCTGGCAATTGCGGCCATGGTTGTCGGGCAGTTGGTGATGGTGATGATCATGTCTATCACGTCGGTGCACATGACCGCCCACGGCCACGCGCTGGGCGATGTCTCGCTGGTCATCACGGCGCACACGCTGGGCATGTTCGGCCTCTCGATGATTTCGGGCCGGCTGGCCGACACCTTCGGCCGACCGGTGACGATCATGGCGGGCGTGGCGCTGCTGACAGCCGCCTGCCTGCTCGCGCCGCTGTCGCTGGTGACGGGCGTGCTGGCGGTGGCGCTGTTCTTGCTGGGGTTGGGCTGGAATTTCTGCTACGTGGCGGGGGCGGCCCTGCTGACGGATACGCTGAGCTTCTCGGAGCAGACGCGGCTGCAAGGCGGCAACGACCTGGTGGTCAACGCCATTTCGGCGCTGGGCAGCCTGCAAAGCGGCGTGCTGCTGGCACTCATCGGCTTCCACAACCTGAACTGGCTGGGGCTGGTGATTGCGCTGCTGCCGCTGCTGTTGGCGCTGCGCTACGCCTCGCTGCGGCGGCGGCCGGCGCCGACCGCCACTACGGGATCGTGAACGAGGTGCGGCCCCAAGGCAGTTCGCGGCCGACGGCAGCGGCCAGCGGGGCCGCGCCCGCCACGCTCACGGTGTAGTTGCCGTCCGGCAGGTTCTCAAACACATAGTTGCCGTCGGCGTTGGTGGTGACGGCGGCGTTCACCGGGCCAGTGAGCGTGACGGTGACGCCGGCCGCGCCGTTGCCCCACACGGCGCCCAGGGCCGCGCGCCGCACCCGCCCGGTGATGCGGCCCACGTTCGGGTTCCAGTTCAACTCGGTGGTCAGGTAGATGGGGTTGGGGCCGACGGTGAGCGCCCCGCCCCCGAACGTGCCCAGGTCTTCGCCGTACAGGCCAATCATCCGCAGCGCGCGCCCGCCGGTGTCGAGGTTGAGGCTGGTCGTGCCGCCGGCCGCGCGGTTCCAGACCACCCAGACCTCGCGCCCCTGGGCGTTGAATTTGTAGGCCCGCGCCGCGCCGCCCACGTCCAGCGCCACGGGGCGCTCGGCGGTGCCATAGCCGCGCAGCACGCGGTTCATCACGTCGAGCGCGCGGTAAGCGGGGTGGAACAGCGGGTCTGGCTCCACGCCCACGGCCGGCACGCCGTTGGTGGTCTGCAACAGGCCCTTGTGGGCCGATCCTTCGTGCGTCTCTGACTCCTGCCACGAATACCAGAAATAGCGGCCCATGAACGGCTTAGACCAGAAGATGACGGCTGAGCGCACCAGGTTGCGGGCCTTGTCGGTGTGGTCGCCGTAGGGGTCACCGTCCCAGCCGGTTTCGGTGACCCACACCGGTTTGCCGCCGCGGTTGTTATCTACCAGGTTGAGCACGTAATCGGCCGTGCCGTCGGCGTCCCAGTTGGTGCGGTCGAAGTAGACGTGGAAGCTGAGGATATCCACCGCGTTCAACCCGCCCGCGTTGACGAAGCTGTTCCAGTCCCACATGGTCCACTGCGGGTCGTAGACGAAGCCCAACGGCCGAGAGACGGCTGGGCCGACGACCAGGGCCGACGGGTCGGCGTGCTTGATGGCTGAGTAAGCCACCGACAGCAGGCGCACATAATCTTGCGCGTTGCCGTTGAACTGGTGGGCCGGGTAGTTGGGGCCGTTCCAGCCCTGACGCAGGTCAGGCTCGTTCCACACTTCCCAATACTTGACCGGGCGCGTCAGGCCGGGCATGTCGTCCTGCCCATCGCCGTCGTAGCGCTCGACCAGCTTGCTCACGAAGCGATACCAGGCCGTCTCTTCCCACGGATCGTGATAGAGATCGCTGGGCGGCTGGCGCCAGTTGTCGGTGCCGTTGGCCCACGGCGGCACGCTGTTGCCGATGGAGGCCAGCAGGTTAATGTTGTTGGCCTGCGCCGCGCTGACCAGGTAGTCCCACACAGTCCAGTCGTACACGCCGGACTGCTGCTCGACGAAGGCCCAACTGAAGTTGATGTCGTCGGAGCAGTATTCGCGATACCACTGCACGCCCGCCCGCGCCAGCCAGCCGAAGCTGGCGGCGCGCAGCATGGGGTTGTGGCTGAGGTTGCCCTGGTAGGGGTAGAGGCTGTTGTTGCCTTCCAGCGGGCCGCCGTTCATGCCGACGAAGCCGCCCGAGGGCGGGGGCGGCGGCGGGGCCAGGGTGGCGCTGGGGGGCGGCAGCGTGTTAGTGGGCGGGCTGGTGTGGCTGGGGGGCGGCAGCGTGTGGGTGGGCGGGCTGGTGTGGCTGGGCGGCGGCGTGAGCGTGATGGTCGGCGTGTGGGTCGGCGAGCCGGTGTTGGTGGGCGGGCTTGTCCGCGTGCGCGTGGGCGTCACCGTGGGGGTGCCGGGCGGCGTGGCGCTCGACGCGGCGGCGCCGGCGCGGGTGGGCGTGTGGCTTGGGGTCCGGGGCGGCGCGCCGCCGGGCAGCGTGGCGGTCTGGGTGGCTGTGCCGCTGGGCGCAGGCGTAGAAGTGGGGGTGGTGCTTTCCGCGCCCGCCAGCGTCTCGCTGACGACCGGGCCGCGGGTGTGGGTGTTGGGCGGGGGAGGCGTGGCTGAGGCGGGCGGCGCGTTGGTCGGCGTGGCGGGGTAGGTGACGAGCGGCTGGGGCGGCGCGAGGGTCAGGCTGGGCAGGGCGGCGACAAGCTGCGGCAGCGGCGTGTCGGGCGCGGGCGCGGTCGTCACCAGGCGCAGCGCGATGACGACCAGCACCGCCAGGGCCAGGTCACCCACCAGGAACGCCAGGAGCAGCCGTCTGCGCGAGCGCACGATAACCATACTCTAACTGAATTGGGGAATGGTTACAATGGGGTGATTGGCTTCGCGGGGTAGGCGTTTGTCTGGCTGCGAGGTGAGAGGTGGGAGGTGGGAGGTAAGAGAAGGGCAGGCCGAGGTAGGCCGGACCGGGCAGTTGGCCCAGGGGCCAGACGGGCAGGACGCTCAATGTAGAACAGTGTGCCTCTCACCTCCCACAGCGCCCCGCTCACCTCGCCCTTCGACCACTGACCGCTAGCCGCTCGCCGCCATTGGCACTCCTCCCAACTCATGCTAAACTCCGCACGTGAATCCAGCGCTCGACTCGATCCTGGCGCAGGCGGAGGCCGCTATCGCCGCCGAAGCGCCGCCGCCCGCGCCGTATCGCGGGCGGGTGCACGTGGGGGTAGACCTGGGCACGGCCTACACCGTGCTGGCCGTGCTGGATGAGGCCCACCGGCCGCTGGCGGGCGCGTACCGTTTCGCGCAGGTGGCGCGCGATGGGCTGGTGGTAGACTTCGTGGGCGCCGTGGCGCTGCTGCAGGCGCTCAAGGCCCGCGTGGAACAGCGGCTGGGCTTCGCGCTGACCTCGGGCGCGTCGGGCTACCCGCCGGGCGTGCCGCCGGGCGAGGTGCGCGCCACCGCCAACGTGCTGCGCGCGGCCGGGCTGGAATGCACCGGGCTGATAGACGAGCCGAGCGCCGCCAACAACGTGCTGGCGGTGCAGGACGGCGTGATCGTGGACGTAGGCGGCGGCACGACCGGCGTGGCCGTGGTGCAGGGCGGGCAGGTGGTCCACACGGCCGACGAGGCCACCGGCGGCACGCACTTCTCGCTGGTGATCGCCGGGGCCAAGCACCTGAGCTTTGAGCAGGCCGAAGAGATCAAGAAAGACCCGCGCCAGCAGGCGGCGCTCTTCCCGCTGGTGCGGCCGGTGATGGAGAAGGTGGGCAGCATCGTGCGCCGCCACATCGCCGGATACCCGGTCGAGCACATTTACTTAGTCGGCGGCAGCGTGGCCTTTCCGGGCATGGCCGCCGTGATTGAAGAGAGCACCGGCATTCCCGCCACGGTGCCCGGCGCGCCGCTGTTCGTGACCCCGCTGGGCATCGCCATGCACAACCAAGCGTAGGACATATGGCCGACACCTTCCAACTCCGCTGTTACTCATACCTGGACCGGATGCAGCCGCAGTTCGCCGCCTTCGTGGGCACTATCACGCAAGGCGACCTGCCGACCGAGGGGATGGCTTCGCTGTACATCGAGATGGCCCCGGGCAACGAGGCCTTCCGCATGGTGGACATCGCCGTGAAGGCGACCGAGGCCCGCCCCGGCGCGCAACTGGTCGAGCGCGAGTTCGGCATGTTCGAGGTGCACAGCCGCAGCCAGGCGGAGGTGCTGGAGGCCGGGCGCGTGGTGCTCCAGCGGCTGGGCTTGCAGATCAGCGACCGGGTGAAGCCGGAGATCGCCTCGGTGCAGGTCATCACCAACGTGGACCCGTACCAGGCGCAGCTGCTCAACCGCTTCCGGCGCGGCAGCATGTTGGTGCCAGGCGAGACCATGCTGGTGCTGGAGGTCGCCCCGGCGGCCTACATCAACTTTGCCACCAACGAGGCCGAGAAGGGCGCGAACATCAAGGTGCTGCACGTGTCGTCGGTGGGGCGCTTTGGCCGCATGTGGCTGTCCGGCTCCGAGGCGGAGATCATCTCGGCCCGCAACGCCGCCGTGGCCGCCATTGAGTCGGTTGAGGGCCGCCCCGGCCGCGCCTAACTATTGGGGAGAACGCCCATGCCCAAGACCTTCTACACCGAGCGCGACGTGGCCGACCTGGCCGACCGCGGCGTGACGACGATTGAGATTAGCGACGACGTGGTGGTGACCGACCTGGGGCGCGACATGGCCCACAACCGCGGCGTGAAGCTGGTGCGGGCCAAGGCCCCCGCCCCGGCCGACGACGAACAGGCCGCGCTGATCCACCGGGTGAAGGCGGCGGTGCTGGCCCGCCTGGGTGAACAGGTAGACGCCGCCGTGCTGGACGCGGCGGTGAACAAAGTCGTCGGCGACGCTAAAGAACAACGGCGCTAGGCCATGCTCCTCGGCCGCGTCCTCGGCAGCGCCGTCTGCACCATGAAGTACCAGGACCTGGACGGCCTGAAGCTGCTGACGGTGCAGCCGCTGAACAAGGAATTGAAGCCGGCGGGCCGGATTCAGGTGGCGGCCGACGTGGTGGACGCGGGGCCGGGCGACCTGGTGGTGCTGGTGCGCTCGCGGGAGGCCTCGCTGGCGCTGCCAGGGGTGAAGTTCGTGCCGATTGACCTGGCCTGCGTGGGCGTGGTGGACGAGCTGGACGTGCGGCGCGGTGAGCCGGCCGTGTTGCCGCCGGGGCGCACGCGCTTCGCCTAGGCCGAGGTGATCCTCCCCCAAGTCCGCGACCCGCGCTTCATCACCCTGCGGCGCGGTGGCACGCTGACCGACGCGAACCACCAGCGCCTGGCGCTGTGGGCGGTAGTGTGCGCCGAGCATGTCTTGCCCCTCTTTGAAACCGACCAACCGAATGATCCGCGCCCGCGCCACGCGCTGGAGCAGGCCCGCGCCTGGGCGCGCGGCGAGATCAGCATGAGCGCGGCGCGCGCGGCGGGCGGCCACGCCAACGCCGCCGCGCGCGGCCTGAGCGGGGCCGCGCGCCAGGCCGCGTTTGCCGCGGCGCAGGCGGCGCTGGTGGCCCATGTGACCGCGCACGAGCTGGGGGCGGCGGCCTATGCCATTAAGGCCGTGTGGGCCGCCGCGCCGGAGGGCCAGGCCGAGCAGGCCGGGCGACGGGAGTGCCGCCGGCAGCGCGGCCGCCTGCCCCGCGCTATTCGCGCGCTGGTGCTCGACGACCAGCGGCGGCGCAACGCCCTGTGCTGGTTCGTCTTCGACGGCTAAGCGCCCGCCACCGCCGGGTGGCCGGCGCGGTTGGGCAAAACGTGAGCAGTCCATAAGCTGGCGCTTCCGGCTGGTTCGGGTACACTCTCACCCTCCGGCGGATGGCGCGCCGTTGCCGAGACCACCGTGCCGCCTCGCGAGTTCACCTACCGTTGGGAATGGCAGCTGCGCTCCAGCCCGGAAGCGCTCTGGCCGCTCGTCTCGGACACCAACCGCTTTAACCGCGACACAGACGTGCCGGCCGTCAGCGCCGCGCCCGCCCCCGGCCCGCTGGAGAACGCCCACAAAATGCTGCAACTGCGGCGCCTTGGCGTGCCGATTGAGTGGGAGGAGGAGCCGTTCGAGTGGGTGCGGCCCTACCGCTTCGGGGTCATCCGCCGCTACCGGCGCGGGCCGGTGGGCGAGATGCGCGTGCTGGCCGAGCTGACGCCGCAGCCGGGCGGCGGCACGCGGCTGGTCTACACCGTCACGGCCCGGCCGCGCAACCTGCTGGGCTACGCCGCCATCCCGGCGCAAATTGGGGTGCTGAGCGCCATCAGCTTCGACCGGGCCTTCCGCCAATATGACGCGGCCGCAGCCCAGGCGCACACGGCCGAGCCGAGCGCGCTGGACCTGCCTAACCGCAAGCCGCTGGCCCCCGGCGGCCAGGCGCGGCTGGCGGCGGCGCGTGAAAAACTACTCACCAGTGGCGTTCGCCCCGAGCTAGTTGACCGGTTGCTGCGCCTGATCGAAGAGGCCGACGACCTGGCGCTCTTCCGCCTGCGCCCATATGCCGTGGCCGACTTTTGGGAGCAGCCGCGCCGCCCGGTGCTGGAGCTGTTCCTGCACGCGACGCGCGCCGGCCTGCTGAACTTTAGCTGGGACCTACTGTGCCCGCTGTGCCGCGGCACGCGCAACGGCGTGAGCAGCCTGAGCGAGGTGCGCGCCCAGGTGCACTGCGAGAGCTGCAACATTGATTTCACGGTGAACTTCGACCGGCAGGTGGAGCTGACCTTCCGGCCCAACCCGGCGGTGCGGCGCACGCCCGAGAGCGCCTTTTGCGTGGGCGGGCCGCAGGTGACGCCGCATATCGTGGCGCAACAGCTCTTGCGCCCCGGCGCGCGCCGCGACATCGCGCTGCGCCTGGAGGCGGGCCGCCACCGCCTGCGCACGATGCGGCTGCCGGGCGGGCAGTTCGTGAACGTGCAGCCGGGCGGCGCGGCGGAGGTGGTGCTGGCGGCCACGCCCGAACCGTGGCCGGCCGCGGAGTGGCCGCTGGCCGAGGACGTGACGATCACGCTCGACAACGCCACGAGCGAGGCGCAGCTCTTCATCCTGGAGCGCACGGCGTGGAGCGACCAGGCCGTCACCGCGGCTGAGGTGACGTCGCTGCAACTCTTCCGCGACCTGTTCGCCAGCGAGGCTCTGCGCCCCGGCGAGAAGATTTCGGTGGGCACGCTGACGGTGCTGTTCACCGACCTGCGCGAGAGCACGCGCCTGTACCGCGAGCGCGGCGACGCCGTGGCCTTTGGGCATGTGATGAACCACTACGACGTGCTGCGCGAGGCGATTGCGGCGGAGGACGGCGCGCTGGTGAAGACCATCGGCGACGCGGTGATGGCGGTGTTCCGCCGGCCCGCGCCCGCGCTGCGCGCCGCCTTCCGCGCCCAGCACCAGTTGGCGCACCCGCCCGCCGGGTACGAGCCGCTGCGGCTGAAGGCGGGCGTGCACACCGGCCCGGCCGTGGCGGTGACGCTCAACGAGCGGTTGGACTATTTCGGGTCTACGGTTAACATTACGGCGCGGCTGGAGCACCTGGCCGGGTATCGGCCAGGCGTGATCGCCTCGGCGACGGTGATGGCCGACCCGGAGGTGGCCGCCTGGCGCGAGGGCGGCGGGCTGCTGGCCGAACCCTTCGCCGCCACGCTGCGCGGCTTTGAGGACTCCGATTTCGAGGTGTGGGCCATCCAGCCCGCGCCGCCCAGCTCGGTAATCGCCACGCCCGCCGCGCAAACTGTGCCGGCCTCCGCCCCTTAGCCAAGGACACCCTTGTGCCACCTACCGCCACTGTCCTCGTCGTCGGGGCCGGCATCTACGGCCTGACGGCCGCGCTGGAGTTGCGCCGCCGCGGCCACGCCGTGCGCCTCTTCGACCCCGGCCCGCTGCCGCACCCGCTGGCCGCCTCCACCGACATCAGCAAAGTCATCCGCATGGAGTACGGCGCGGACGAGGACTACCTGGCGGCGATGGAGGTGGCGCTGGAGCGCTGGCGGGCGTGGAACGCGCGCCGGCCGGAGCCGCTGTATCACGAGACCGGCGTGATGTTCGTCACCCGGCAGGCGATGGCCGAGGGCGCGTTTGAGGGCGACAGCTATGCGCTGGCGCGGCGGCGCGGGCACAACGTGGAGCGGATGAACGCGGGCAAGCTGCGCGCGCGCTACCCGGCCTGGAACGCCGACCGCTATGTGGACGGCGTGTTCAACCCGGCGGGCGGCTATGCCGAGAGCGGGCGCGTGGTCAGCCAGATCATCACCGAGGCGCAGGCGGCGGGCGTGACGCTGCACGAGCGCCAAGCGCTGGCGGCGCTGCTGGAGACCGGCGGGCGCGTGACGGGCTTGCGCACGGCCAGCGGCGAGACGTTTGAGGGCGACGCGGTGCTGCTGGCGGCGGGCTCGTGGACGCCGCACCTGCTGCGCGCCCTCGGCCACCCGGCGGCGAGCGCCTTTCGCTCCACCGGGATGCCGGTCTTTCATCTGAAGCCGAGCGACCCGCGCCTGTTTGAGGCCGAGCGGTTCCCGGTCTATGGGGCCGACATCAGCCACACGGGCTATTACGGCTTCCCGCTGCACCCCACGGCGGGCGTGGTGAAGATCGCCAACCACGGCGACGGGCGCGAGATGCCGCCCGAGAGCAAGGAGCGCGTGGTCACCGCCGAAGAAACGGCGCAACTGCGCACGTTCCTGGCGGACACGTTCCCCGCGCTGGCCGACGCGCCCATCGTCTACACGCGCGTGTGCCTGTATTGCGACACCTGGGACGGCCACTTTTGGATCGCCGCCGACCCCGAGCGCCCTGGCCTGGTGCTCTCCACCGGCGGCAGCGGCCACGGCTTCAAGTTCGCGCCGGTGCTGGGCGATTGGGGGGCCGACGCGGTGGAGGGCCGCGCGCACGCCTACAGCCACAAGTTCCGCTGGCGGCCCGAGGTGCGCATGGAAAAAACCGAGGAGGCCGCCCGCTTCCAGGGCGAGGCCTAGCCATGGTGCTGGCGCGCGTGGTCGGCACGGTGGTGGCGACGATCAGCCACCCGCACTACAAGGGGCGGCGCTTGCTGGTGGTGCAGCCGCTGGCGCTGAGCGGCCAGCCGGAGGACGGCGACTTCTTGGCGCTCGACAACACCCACGCCGGCATCGGCGACACGGTGCTCATCAACCGCGAGGGCAACGGCGCGCGGCAGGTGCTGCAAAACCCCGACGCGGCGGTGATCTCGGTCATTGTCGGCATCGTGGATAGCGTGGACGTGACCTTCGGCGCTTAGCCCAGGCAGGACCGCCTGCCCAAGATGCGGTATACTGTCCAGCGCTGACAGCCTTGGGGCAACGTCGGGATCTGTTACACCCCCTCACCGGACAACCTCAATGACCGTTACAAACCATACCGACGCGGCTCGCCCTCAGCCGCCGCGCGAAACGTGGGGTCACACCTTTGTGACCCGTTGGGGGCCGGTCCTCTGCCTGGCGCTCGTTACATGGCTCGCTTACTACTCATATTTCCGGCAGTTGGGCCTCTACGAGGACGATTACTACTTCATCGGCAAGCCGCTCGACTACAATTGGGCGGAGCTTGGGACAACGCTGCGCGAGTTTTGGGGCTATTGGCCGCAGGGCCGGCCCATCGGCTTTTCATTGCCCTATTTGTTGGGTTTCATCGGCAGCCACACGGTGGGCCTGCCCGGTGTCTACATGCTGGCGGCGTTGATCGTGGCGCTGAACGCAGTGCTCGCCCATTTCGTCTTTCGGCGGCTAGGTCTGGGGGCAGCGGCCTTCATTGGAGCACTCGCGTTTACGCTTTTCCCTGCCGACACCACGCACGGCTACCTGATGCACGCCACAGGCCTACAGCCCTCGTTGACCTTCCTGCTGCTGGCGACCCTGGCCTATCTGACGGAGCACCGGGTTCTCGCTTACGTGCTCATCACCGGCTCCTTGCTGACTTACGAGTCAGCTTTTCCAGTATTCCTCGCCGTGCCCCTGCTGGTGCGACCCTGGCGGCCCCGCCTGCTGCGGACTTTGGTGCTGCATGGGGCAGTGATGGCCGGCATCCTCCTCGTTGACATCGCCGTGCGGCGCTGGATGCTGGATAACCGACTCGACCAGATCGTGAGCCCGGCCGAGATGCTCTATCGAATCGGCCTGTCGCTCTTCATCGGGCCGTGGGTCAGCGGCAAGTTGTGGGCTATCGCGCCAGTGCGCGTGCTGCGTGGCCTCAACGTTGAGATGATCGCGGCCAGCGTGCTGGTCGGCGGCCTGTGCGCCGCGTGGCTGCTCCGGGCCGCCCGGCGTAGACCGGATCAACCACCACTGGCGAGCCTGGGGCAGTTGTTGCTGGCCGGGGCGGTGATGTGGATGCTTGCCTACTCCCTGGCGTTCACGCATTTTCCGCCGTACAACACCCTGGGGCGGTTCACTTCAGTCCATTTGGCGGCGGCCTTCGGGGCTAGCGTGACCATTGCGGCGCTCGCTGCCGGGGTGTTGGCGATTGTCCGGCGCGACTGGCTGAGCAATGTGTTCTTGGCTGGCTGCACGGCCTATTTCGGGGTTTTGGCCGGCTATGGCGTGCTCATCCAGCAGGACTTCGCGTTGAGCTGGCGCTATCAGCGCGAGTTTTGGCAGGCGGTGCTGCCGCTGATCCCCGACGTGGAACCCGGCACCGTCGTCATCGTGGACCGCAGCGGCCTGCCGGACTCGCGCTTTATCATCAGTCACGATTGGGAAGCCAATATCCTCTTGGGGCTATTCTACGAGTTTCCGGAGAGTTGGGACGCTGCCGACTACCCGCAGGTGTTTGTGGAGCCGCCCGGCTGGCAAGCCGGGGTGCAGCTGGTGGGAGGGCGGCTGGAGTGGCTGCCGGCCCGCTCGGTGTATACCAGCCCGCAGCCGCTGCCGGATGGGCAAACCATCCTGCTTGAATGGGAAGACGGGCAGCTAGTTCGCCGGACGGGCACGCTTTCGCTGCAAGGACACAGCCTGCGACTCAAACCCGAGCCTGCCGCCGCCGCGGCAACCTGGCCTACTGGGGAGTTGTATCGGCTGTTGATGGAACCATAAGCTGGTCAGAACAGTTAACGTCCGCCTTCACCCCGTCAGCTTGTCTAGCCGCTCCACATACTCCGCCAGCACCGCGAACGTGCGCTCCACGGCCTCCGGCATCGTCATGTCCACGCCCGCGCGCTTCAGCGCGTCCACCGGGTAGAGCGAGCCGCCCGCCTTGAGGAATTGCAGATAGCTGTCCGCCGCGCCGGGTGTGCCCTGCAAAATGCGCCCGGCCAGCGCGTGCGCCGCCGAGATGCCAGTGGCGTACTGGAACACGTAATAGTTGGCATACAGGTGGCCGAACGTGGCCCAGGTAATGCCCACCCGCTGGCGGTCCACGTGCATCTCGCCGCCGTAGCCCTCGCTGAACAGGTCGGCCATCAGCTCAATCAGGTCGTCGGCCGTCACCCCGTCGCCGCGCTCCACCCGCGTGTGCACCTCCAGCTCAAAGCGCGCCAGCGTCGGCATGATGAAGAAGTAGCGGTGAATGTTGCTCATCGCCTCTTCAATCACCGCGATCTGGAACTGCGGGTCGGCGTTGGCCTGGAAGAGGTGTGAGCGCACCATGGCCTGGTTGAAGTTGGAGGCCACCTCGGCCGCGAAGAGCGAGTAGTCGCCGTACACAAAGGGCTGGTGCTTGCGCGAGAAATACGAGTGCAGCGAGTGGCCCAGCTCGTGCGCCAGCGTGCTCAGCGCCGACAGGCCGTTGTCGAAGCTCATCAGGATGAAGGGGTGCGTGTCGAAGCTGCCGTAGGAGAACGCGCCGCTGGTCTTGCCCTGGTTGGGGTAAATGTCCACCCAGCGGTCTTCCAGGCAGCCCTTGCGCAGCGCCGCCACGTACTGCTCGCCCAGCGGCGCCATGCCGGCGCAAATCCAATCCACCGCCTGCGGGTAGGTCAGCTGCGGGGCCTGCTTGGTCAGCGGCGCCCAAATGTCGTAGGGGTGCAGCGTCTCGACGCCCAGCGCCCGCCGCCGGATGGCCCAATACTTGTGCCAGGTGGGGATGTTTTTCTTATACGTGTCCACCAGGCTGTAGAACACTTCGGTCGGGATGTTCTCGGCGAACAGCGCCGCCTCCAGCGCGGACTGGTAGCGCCGCGCCCGGGCATAGAACACATCGCGGCGCACCGAGGCCAGGTAGTTGCTGGCCAGCGTGTGCTTCAGCGCCAGGTAGCCATCCATGTAGTTTTCCCAGGCCGTGCGCCGCGCCTCGCGGTCCGCGCCGTCGAGCAGCGTCTCCACGTTGCCCTGCGCCAGCGGAATGGCCTCGCCCGTGGCGCTCGTGGCGGGCGGGAACTGCATGTCCGCGCCGATGAGCATTTCTTGGGTGTTCTCCACCTGCGCAAACGGGTCGGCGGCCAGCGCCAGCACCTCTTCCACCTCGGCCGAGCGCACGTGCGCCTGCCGCCGGAACAGGTTATCGAAGGCGTGGGCGTAGACCGTCAGGCGCGGCTCCTGCGCCGCCCAGCCGCGCACGGTGGCCTCGCCCAGCGCCAAAATCTCCGGCTGCGCGAAGGCCGTGGCCGCGCCAAAGCGGCTGGCGAGCGCGCCCGCCTGCCCCACCATGGCGTTGGCGGCGGCGTTGGTCGTCTCCACCGCCTGCGACATGCGGGCGTAGAAGGCCAGCGTCTGCACCCGCCGCGCCAGCTTGTCGGAGACCTCTAGCCACTCGGCCAGCGTGGCCGGGCCTTCGGCCAGCCGCCCGGCGTAGCTCGCCAACGGGTCGAGCGCGGCCGTCACCGCTTGCAGCTCGGCCGCCCAGGCCGCCGCGTCGGCGTACACGCTCTCGGCGTTCCAGGTGTGCTCGGGGGCAATGGCACTGCGCGGCGGGACGATGGGCGTGGTCGACGACATCGGTATGCTCCTCAGGCCAGAAAAGTCGGGACGTGCGGCGTATTGTAACCAAAGATCGGCGGGCGGGGAATACGGGGGGCCGCCACGGGGGACGAGGGCCATTCGCCCTGGTTAGGTTTCTGTTATAAAATCCCCTCACCGATGGCGAACATCCTCCTGGTGGATGACGACCCCGTGCTCCTGGCCCTGCTGGGCAAACTGCTCCGGCGGCTGGGCCACGCTGTGACTGCCGCCGATGGCGGGCGGGCGGGGTTGGCCGCCGCCCGTGAGCCCGGCGGCCCGGCCTTTGACCTGGTGCTCACCGACCTGCGCATGCCCGACCTGGACGGCTACGACCTCATCCGCGCCCTGCGCACCGAGGGGGCCACCGCCGCCGCCGTCATCCTGCTGGTTTCGTCGCACCTGGAAGGGCCAGACCCGGAACTGGCCCGCGCCGCCGGGGCCGACGCCTGGGCCGCCAAGCCGCTGCACGCCGAGCGCCTGGGCGGCCTCATCCAGCGCCTGCTGGCGGGCCAACCTGCCGCCGCACCTGCCGAGGGGCTATGAAAGACGCACGCGTCCTCATCGTGGAAGACAACGCCGAAGTGGCCGAGATGTTGGTGCTGTTCTTCGGCTCGCGGGGCCTCAAGGTCTCGGTGGCGCCGGATGGCGCCAGCGCCCTGCGCCTGATCCGCGAGGCGCTGCCCACCTTGATATTGCTGGACGTGGGCCTGCCCGACACGGACGGCTACGAGCTGTTCAAGCAGTTCCGGCAGGGCGTGCGCACCCGCTACGTCCCGACCATCTTCCTGACGCGCCGCAGCCGCAAGAGCGACCGGCTGGCGGGCCTGCAACTGGGCGCCGACGACTACATCTCCAAGCCCTTCGATCTGGAGGAGCTGTACCTGCGCGTGCAGAACGCCGTCAGCCGCGCCGAGCGCGAGCACCTGAGCAACCCGCACACCGGCCTGCCCACCGGGCCGATTGTGCGCGAGGCCGTGGCGCAGGCGGCCGAGCAGCCGGGCCGCGCCGTGGTCGAGTTCCGGTTATTACACACCAGCGAGTTCCGCGACTTGTACGGCGCGCTGGCCGGTTCGGACCTGCTGCGGTACACTGCGCTGCTCATTAACCGTGTGCTCAACACGCTGGGCGCGCCCGAGGATTTCTTGGGTCAGTCGGGCGAGGAGCAGTTCGTCATCATTACCGCCGCCGAGCGCGCCCCGGCGCTGCGCCGCGCCGTCCTGGAGCGCTTTGACAGCGACGTTGTGCAGCACTACGCCCTGGCCGAACGCATCGGCGCGCAGGTGAAGGTGCGCGACACCGCCGGGCGCGAGCGCCTGCTGCCGCTGATCCAGCTACAGGCCGGCGACCCGCTCTGAGGGATGATGCCCGACACTTACCCAGCTGAAGCCGCCGCGCGCGACGACCTGGTGCGCATCGGCCGCCTGCTGCACACGCGCGATTTGGTGGATGGCTCAGCGGGCAACCTGTCTGCGCGCCTGGGCCCCGACCGCATCCTGTGCACCCCGTCCGGCCTGGCCAAGGGCTTTCTGGAGCCGGACGACCTGATCATCATTGACCTAGAGGGGCGCCTGGTGGCGGGCAAGCCGGGCCGCAAGCCGACCTCCGAGTTGGCCATGCACCTGGAGGCCTTCAAGCGCCGGCCGGACGTGGGCGGCGTGGTGCACGCCCACCCCATCACGGCCGTGGCCCTGAGCATCGCGGGCGTGTCGCTGGCCGAGTGTGTTATCCCCGAAGCGATTGTGTTTTTGGGCCTGGTGCCCACCACGCCTTACGCCACGCCCTCTAGCGACGAGAACCGCCGCGCCATCAGCGAGGTCATTGTCAGCCACGACGCGCTGGTGCTGCAATACCACGGCTCGCTGACCGTCGGCCGCGACGCGCTGGAAGCCTACTTCCGGCTGGAGACGCTGGAGCACACCGCCAAGATCATCGCCCTGAGCAAGTTGCTGGGCGGCGGGCCGCCGCTGCCGCCGGAGCAGGTGACCAAGCTGCTCGCCACGCGCGACAGCCTGGGCCTGGGCCGCCCCAACGACGCGGAGGAGTTCTGCGTCGCGTGCGGCGTGTGTCACCCGCTAGGCCGCCACGCCGAGCGCCGCGCGCCCGCCCCCGCCCGCCGCGCCTGGGACGACGCCGCCGCCACGGACGAGGAGCGGCTGGTGCGCGCCATCGCCGAGCGCGTGCGTCTTGAATTGGGCCACTTGCCTTGACAATGGCATGGCCCTCGGCTACAATTTTACTCGCGCGATCGAAAGCCCTGCGTGCCGTAACTAAGGGCTATTGGCCGAGATAGCTCAGTTGGTAGAGCACGCGACTGAAAATCGCGGTGTCCACAGTTCGATCCTGTGTCTCGGCACCAGCGCGGGCGTGGTTCAGTGGTAGAACGTCTCCTTGCCAAGGAGAAGGTCGTGGGTTCGAATCCCATCGCCCGCTCCATCCGGAGCTAATCGCTTATCGCGGCCTGATAAGCGATTTGTTTTTAACGCCCCGGCGCGCGCTGACCGGCCGGGTCCGCGCCGTAACGATGTCGTAACTGTGCCGCGCTAGGCTGATTATCGGTGACCCACCTCTCGCCAGTTTCGAATGGCGTAACCCCTACTCCGCCCCGTTTCCACGTTCTGGTAGACGCCGGCCGGGTCGTGTGGCTGTTCGCGGCAGCCGGCCTCTGCTACTTCTACGTCCAGGGCTTGCTGGTCCTCCTCGGCCAACCATTCAATTTATGCATTGACCCGGGCCAGTGCGACCCAGTCGAAGCGGCCGCCTATATTCAGTCCCTGGGCTTGAACCCAGCTGTGGTGAACGCGCTGTTTTTCGCCACCTTGAACCTGGTGATGCCGCTGGGCTGCCTGGGTACGGCGCTCTTCCTGGTGTGGCGCGGCGGTCGCAGCGCGCTGGCCCTGGCGGCCGCCACTACCCTGCTCTTCTACGGCCTGTTCGTCGGCAACAACGTGGTGACCATTGGTTTGGGGGCCTCGCCCTGGCAGGCCGCCCTGCGGCAAGGCGCGATCTTGGTCTTCCTGGCCGCCAGCTTCTACATGCTGCACACCTTTCCAAATGGGCGCTTTGTGCCGCGGTGGGGCCGCCTGGCCCTGCTGGGGGAGTGGTTGAGCCTGCTGGTCCTGGCGGCGCGCGGCGTCCTGGAGACGGCGGGCGCCGGGGGACTCTATTTGCTGATCACCCTGCTCGGCCTGGGCCTGCAAGTCTACCGGTACCGGCGGGCGGCCAGCCCCACCGAACAGCAGCAGCTAAAGTGGGGCCTCACCGGCATACTGGGCCTGAGCCTGGACAGCGTGCTGTGGACGACGTGGGTGCTGCCGACGGCCGGTTCGGGGCCGGCCAGCCAGCAGGTCACGCTGATGTTTCTGCCGGTGAGCACGGTGCTGGTGCTCAGCCTGCCGGTGACGCTGGCGATTGCCGTGCTGCGCTACCGCCTGTGGGATATTGATGTCCTCATCCGCCGGACGCTGATCTATACCGGCGTGACGGCAGTACTGACAGGCACCTATTTTGGTCTGGTGGTGGTGCTGCAAACACTGACGGTGGCGTTCACCAGCCGGCACAGCTCGACGCTGGTGACGGTGCTCTCGACCCTGGCGATTGCCGCGCTCTTCGCCCCGCTGCGCCGCCGCGTGCAGGATTTCGTGGACCGGCGCTTCTACCGCCGCAAGTACGACACCGCGCAGACGCTGGCCAAGTTTGCCCAGCAAGCCCGCAACGAAGTGGATTTAGACCGGCTGGCGGCGGAGCTGCGCGGGGCCGTGACCGACGCCATGCAGCCCAGCCACGTAGACCTCTGGCTGCGCTGAGCGCCTGCCCGACCAGCCTCAATACGCTTGGTCAGCGCCGGGCTGGGCCGGGCGGGTCGCGGCCGTCCACAGCGCTGCCTGGCGCGCGTGGGTGGGCCGGAAGTCGAGGCGCTCTCGGCCCAGGTAGCGCAGGGTGGCGCGCTCCAGCAGCGAGAAATCCTCGGGGTTGTCGCGGTTGAAGTTCAGGTGCTCCTTGAGCACGATGGGCGGGTTGCTCATGAAGCGCGGGAGGCCCAGCACGTTCTGCGACGAGGCGTGCAGCATGAAGGGGTGCAGGATCAGGAAGTCGCCGGCCCGGCCGGTCACTTCTTCGAAGCGCGCGCACTGGCCGACGAGGTCGGCGTAGGGAAACTCATTCGGCGGAACGCCCTCTGGGTGAGCGGCCAGGAAGCGAGCCACCACGCGCACCGAGTCGGGCGCGATAAACGTGCCGCCGCCCTGGTGGCGCATGTCGCTCCACAGCACAATGGTCAGCAGCGCCTGCTCGCGGCTGTCGAGGAAGTGGCGGAAATACGCGCCATCCACATGCCAGCCGGGCGAGGCGGCCGAGGGCGGCTGCCAGGGCCGGTCGGCTCCGCGGTTGAAGTTGACGATGAAGGCGTCGGACCAGTTGAACGAGTTGATGGAACTGAAGTGGCCCTGGCCCTTCTCCAGCACCGTCGGCTCCAGTCGCTCCACGCCGCCAACCACGTCGAGGATGGCATTCCAGGCGCGTGGGGCGAGCTGGGCTACGGGCATCTGCTCGTTGTGGTCCATCCAGACGATGTCTTTGACCCAGGTGCTGGGGTCGGAGGGGCTGTAGTTCAGGCGGGTGTAGGCGTTGGCAATCCAGCGCTGGGCCACGTCCTGCGCCAGGCAGTCTGTGACCAGCAGATAGCCGTTGTCTAAGAAGCTCTGCGCTTGCGCGTCGGTAAGTTCGCGGTAGGGTGTCATCGGCCTGCCTCCGGCGAATCGTTGGCCGCCAGGCTACTTAAGCAGCACGGGTAGTTGGGCCGTCAGGCCGCCGTCAATGACAAACTGCGCGCCGGAGATAGCCTGGGCATCGTCGCTGCACAGGAAGAGCACCAGGCGCGCCACTTCGTCGGGCTGGAGCACGCGGCCGATGGGGTGGAACTTGCCCCAGGCGTCAATGCTGGCCTGCGGGTTGTCGGGCGTGGCCTGGCGGGCGGCGTAGCGCAGCAGCGGCGTATCCACCGAGCCGGGCAGCACGGCGTTGACGCGGATGCCCTCGGGGGCGTGGTCGTTGCTCATGCCCTTCACCAGGGCCAGCGTGGCGGCCTTGCTGGCGGCGTAGAGCGCCACGGTGGTCTGGCAGGCCAGCCCCTGCACCGACGAAGTGCAGACGATGGCTCCGCCGCCCGCCCGCCGCAAGGCCGGGATGGCGTATTTGCACATCCATACATGGCCCTTGAAGTTGACCGACAGGCTGCGGTCGTAATCGGACTCGGTGGCGTTCTCGATCAGGCCGTAGGTCTGAATGCCGGCGTTGCTGAAGAGCGCATCCAGCCGGCCGGTGGCCTGTTCGGCGGCGGCGATGACGCGCTCGGCGTCGGTCATCTGCGACACATCGGTGCGCACGAACGTCGTCTTGGGCAGCGCGGCGGCCAGCGCCGCTCCGCCCTTTTCATCCACGTCGGCGATGAAGACGGTCGCGCCTGCCGCAGCGAAGGCGCGCACGGCAGCCTCGCCAATGCCGGCCGCGCCGCCGGTAACGACCACGGTTTTACCCTCAAACGATGCAGACATGCCGGCTGATCTCCTGACTGAACGGTGGGTGGGTAAGCTAGGCGGCCGGCGGGCGGCCGTAGACGGACTCGCACAGGCCGCGGATGTAGCCCACGGCGAACAGGCGGCCGAGCGTGGCATAGCCGGGCGAGGCGTTGTCTTCGCCCGCCAGGGTCGGCACGTGATCGGGCCGCAGCAGGCCCTGGTAATCTACGGCGCGGTAGGCGCGCAGGCAAGCTAACAGATCGGTCGGCCCCAGGTCGTGAAAGGTCTCCTCGAAACGGGCGGGCGTGCCGCGCACATCGCGGAAGTGGACGAAGGCGATGCGGCGCTGGCTGCCGAAGTGCTCGATGACGCCCGGCAGGTCGTCGGTGAGCAGGGCGAAGTTGCCCTGGCAGAGCGTCAGGGCGTTGGCCGGGCTGGGCGCGAGGTCGAGGGCCTTCTGGAAATGCTCCACGGCGCTGAACAGCCGCGGCACCGGCCCCATGGCGCTCAGCGGCGGGTCGTCGGGGTGCAGGGCCAGGCGCACGCCGGCGGCCTCGGCCACGGGGATGACGCGCTCGAGGAAGTATTTGAAGTTGTCCCATAACTGCGCGTGGGTGAGGCTGACGCCGGCGGGCAGGCTGAGGGGCGGCACCTGGGATTGGTCGAAGGCGGTGACCAGCGCGCCGCCGCGGGCCGGGGTGGTCGTGCTGGTGCGGCCCCACGAAGCGCCGGCCATGAAGTTGTAGCACCAGGCGCCGATGCCGAGGCGGCCCATGGCCCGCAGCATCACCTGGATCTGCTCGATCTCTTCGTCGCGGCCGTCCACGCCCAGGCGCACGCGCTCCATGGGCGGGCTGCTCTCGATGACGCCCAGGCGCAGACCGGCGGCGGCATAGCGCGCCTGGACGGCAGCCAGCGCCGCGTAATCCCAGGGGTAGTGGCCGTCGGCGTCACGGGCGATGTCAGCCAGCGGCCGGTTGCCGTGAATGCGCTCCCAGGAGCGCGGGGCGGCCGGAACCGGCCGGCCCGGCGCGGGCGCTTCGTAGGGCAGCACGGTGACGGCGTGGCTGACGCCGACCTGGACAGCCAGCGTCCACAAGTCGGAGGGATAAGGCACAAATAGCTCGGCGATCTCGATCACGAGGCGGCTCCTGCCGGTGAGGCGGCGCAGTGGGTGAATGGGCGGACTCTCGCACCGAGTGGGCCGGGCGTCAAGTGGCATACGGGGACATTTGCCACGAATGGGCACGGATAAAAGGCAACGAATGGGCCACGAATGGATAACGGGGGTGGGGACTCAGGGGAGGCGGGGGAGACACAGGAGGGCAGAGGGCGCGCGGGTGTTTTGGCTAGAACGCAGGTTGGCCTACAATACGGCCGCAGCGCAACCAATCAGTCAGCCAGGAGCTGTGACGATGCCGCTCATCAACTTGAATGCCGCGCGCGTGTGCGTGCCGGGGCTGGACCACCCGGAGGGCGTGGCGCGCGGGCCGGAGGGCAAGCTGTATGCGGGGGGCGAGGCCGGGCAGGTCTACCGGCTGGATTGGGAAGCGGGCGCCGCCGAGGCATACGCCAACACGGGGGGCGGCCTGAACCTGGGGCTGGCCTTCGACGCGGCCGGCAACGCCTATGTGTGCAACCCGGGCGACAAGGCCGTGAAGCGCGTGACGCCGGACGGCGCGGTGAGCGTTTACAGCCGCGGCACGGCCGAGCGCGGCATGATCACGCCCAACTACCCGGCCTTCGACGCAGCCGGCAACCTGTTCATCGCCGACTCGGGCGAATGGAAGGCCGACAACGGCTGCACCTATGTGCTGCGGCCCGGCGGCGCGGCGGAGGTGATTGACAGCGAGTGCTGCCAGTTCCCTAACGGCTGCGCGGTGAGCCCCGACGGCGAGTGGCTCTACCTGGCCTTGTCGCTCAACCACCCCCGCGTAGCGCGCTTCCCCATCCGCGCCGGGCGCAAGGCCGGGCCGGCCGAGATCGTGGCCGACCTGCCGCACACCGTGCCGGATGGGCTGGCCTTCACCGCCGAGGGCGGGCTGCTCATCGCCTGCTACCGGCCGGACACGATCTTCTACCTGCGGCCGGACGGCGCGCTGACCGTGCTGCTGGACGACTACGAAGGCACGCTGCTGGGCGCGCCCACCAACGTGTGCTTTGGCGGGCCGGACCTGGGCGTGCTGTTCTGGGCCAACCTGGGCCGCTGGCACATCGGCTGCCACGCCGCCACCGGGCTGCGCGGCGCGCCGCTGAACTACCCGAAGCTGGGCTAAGCGGCCCACGACCTGGCGCACCGCACGGTGGATACGATGCTCACCCCTGTCGCTCGCAGCGAAATTGACGCGGCGCTCATTTCGGATGAGTTTCAGCACAACCCCTACCCGCTCATGGCGCGGCTGCAAGATGAAGCGCCGGTGTATTGGAGCGAGAGCATCGGCGCGTGGATCGTCACACGCTACGACGACGTGCAGACGACGTTCAAGGTCACGCGGCAGTTCAGCAACGAGGGGCGGCTGGGCAAGGCGGTGGACTACCTGCCCGCGGCGGAGCGGGCGCGCTTCGGCGCGTTTGAGCAGCACTACGCCACCAAGAGCCTGATCCACTCCGACCCGCCGGATCACACCCGGCTGCGCGGCCTGGTGACCAAGGCCTTCACGCCGCGCGTGATCGAGGGGATGAAGCCGCGCATCCAGGCCATCATTGACGAGTTGCTGGACCAGGCCCTGGCGCACAGCGGCCCGGTGGACCTGATTGGCGCGCTGGCCGCACCGCTGCCCGCCACCGTGCTGGCCGAGATCATGGGCGTGGCCCAGGCCGATACGCAGCTGTTCAAGGGCTGGGCCGACGACATCCTGTCGTTCCAGGGCCTCAACCGCCCGCCGGTCCCCATCCTCGAGCGCGCTCAGCGCGGGATTGTTGCGCTGCGCGCCTACCTGACGGAGCTGATCGCCGAGCGGCGCCGCCGCCCCGGCAGCGACTTCCTCAGCCAACTGGTGGCGGCCGAAAGCGAGGGCGAGCGCCTGAGCACGGCGGAGCTGATCTCGACCTGCGTGACATTTTTCATCGCCGGGCACGAGACCACGCTCAGCCTGGTGGGCAACGGGCTGTTGGCGCTCTTGCAGCACCCCGCGCAACTGGCGCAACTGCGCGCCGACCCGCGCCTGATGCCCAGCGCGATTGAGGAGATGCTGCGGTACGAAAGCCCGGTGCCGCGCCAGCCGCGCCGGGTGGCCGAGCCGGCGGTGCTGGGCGGCCAGGCGCTGCCTACGAACGCCATCGTCATGCAGTTCCTGCATGGGGCCAACCGCGACCCGCGCCAGTTCCCCGACCCGCACACGTTTGACATCCGGCGCGCCAACAACCGCCACATGGCCTTCGGCTTCGGCATCCACTTCTGCGTGGGGGCGCCGCTGGCGCGGGTGGAGGCGCCGCTGGCCGTCGCCGCCGTGCTGCGCCGCATGCCCCAGTTGCGGCTGGTGAACGCCCGCGCCGACTGGGACATCAGCAAGCCCAACTCGCGGCTGCTGCACTCGCTGTGGGTGGAGCATTAGGCCGAAGACGGGCTGTTTCAGCCAATAGCGCGGTCCGGCGCCGCGTTGTGTGATGATGCTCACTTGCCTGGGACGCCGCGCGGTGGCAGCATAGGAGCGGCTCGACGCGCGGCCTGCCCGCCGGCCCGCGACTCCCAGGTGACCCATGCGGCCATGGCGCTCGTCCACCTCATACGCCCGGCGCGCCGTCGTGCTGTGCGCGGTGGTGCTGTTGCTGCTGCCGGGCGCCGCCGGGTGCGCGACCGCGCGCGTCACGGGCGAGCCGATCGCCGGGGTGGCCGCGTCGGTCGGCGGCAACCTGAGCGCGTGGGAGCCGCCGGGCCTCGCGCCGACCTTCACCGAGAAGCCCTTTTGGATCATCCTGGCGCTGGTGGTGCTGGGCTGGATCGTGCTGGCCGCCGACCTGCCAGACCAGCGCGGCTGGTAGCGCCGGCCAGGGCGAACGGCAGGGCCATTGCCTCTTATTTCTTATTTCCGTTTGCTGAGAGAGTGCCGAAAGTGGCTCAGAAATTGGCCGCCAGCTATCATTTACCCGGGACGCTGCGCGTCACCGGCCACAAGGCAGCGCGAATACGACCGGCCTGAGGCCGGGTTGGGAATGACAGGCCAAATCGGGCTGATCAGTCCCAAGCGCAGTTTAGATGCAAGTGCCCTGGGGCGAACCGCCTCGCGCCCATTTTGGCGTACAATCGGCGGCACCTACTCCTAGCAGGCCGCCGGCTTCGCCCAGCGGGCCGGCGCCCCCCACCCTACCGGCCTAACGATGCCACCTATTGAGACGCTCTACCTGATTCATCACAGCCACACCGACATCGGCTTCACCCACGACCAACCCATCGTGTGGGAGCTGCACGGCCGCTTCCTTGACCAGGCGCTGAACGAGATCGAGGCGCGCGCCGGCGAGGCCGACCCAGACAGCCGCTTCCGCTGGACGGTGGAGACGACCGGCGTGCTGGAGGCGTGGCTGCGGCGCGCCGCGAGCGCCGACGTGGACCGGCTGCTGGCGGCGGAGCGGGCGGGCTTGCTGGAAGTGACCGGCATGTTTGCCAACCTCACGCCGCTGTACGACGTGACGCAACTGGTTGAGTCGCTGCAGGCGGTGGGACGGCTGCGGCGCGACTACGGCCTGACCATCACCGCCGCCATGAACTGCGACGTGAACGGCGAAAACTGGCCGCTGGTGGAGGTGCTGCTGGACGCGGGCATCACGCGTTTCGCTATGGCCATCAACCCGGCCTATGGCGGCGCGCCCGAGCCGCGGCCCAACCTGTTTCGCTGGCAGGGGCCGAGCGGGCGCGCGCTGCTGGCTTACAACGGCTGGCATTACGCGCAGGGCCTGGATTTTGGCTTGGCCGATACGACCACCACGCGCTTCGAGGGCTGGTGGAGCACGGTGAGCGACTGGCTGGCGCGGCAGGCCTACCCGCTGGCGAGCCTGATGATCCACGCTATTCACCCGTTCGGCGACAACGGCGGGCCCTGCCCGGCCTACGCCGACTTCGCGCGGGCGTGGAACGCGGCCGGGCGGACGCCGCGCATTGTGCTGGCGACGCCCCGCCAGTGGTGGGCGGCCGTGGAGCCGCACGCCGCCGCGCTGCCGACCTGGCGCGGGGACTGGACGGACTTTTGGAACTTTGGCGCGGGGAGCACGGCGCGCGAGCTGGCCGGGCACCGCGCCAGCCGCACGCGCCTGCTGAACGCCGACGCGCTGTTCGCCGCCGAGCGCGCGCTGCCGCGTGACGCGCAGCCGGGGGCGGCCTGGGCGGGGCGTTCGTTCGCGCGCTACCGGGCCGAGGCCTGGCGGGCGCTGAACCTATGGGCCGAGCACACTTGGGGCGCCGACACGGGCGTGGAGGCCCCGGCGCTGGAAGACAGCGTAAGCGGGGCCGGGCACAAGGCGGCCTATGCCTACCAGGCGCGCAGCCTGAGCCTGCTGCTGCAGCGCGACGCGCTGGCCGACCTGGCGCAGCACGTGGCGCGCACGGCGGCGGGCGACCTGCTGCTGTTCAACCCGCTGCCCTGGCCGCGCACGCTGTTCGGACATGTGGATCGCAACAGCCTCAACCCCCGCGGCCGCGCCGACGATACGGCCAGCGGGCGGCACTTCCAGGGCCACAGCGCCGCGGCCACGGGCATCAACGCCGGGCGCGTGCCCGCGCTGATGAGCAACAACTGGGGCGACTACCTGCCCCCCACGGCGGTGCCGGCGTTTGGCTATGTGACCGTGCCGCGCAGCGCCGTGCAGCCCGCGGGGCTGGAGCCAAGCGGGGCGGAGCCGGTGATCGAGAACCAGCGTTTCCGGGTGAGTTTCGATACGGCGACCGGCGGGGTGACGTCGCTCTACGATAAGGCGCTCAACTGGGAGTGGGTGGACCGCGAGGCGGGCCGGCCGCTGCACGGCTTCGTACACGAGACGCTGGCGGGCGCGGACCCGCGCGACCCGAAGCCGCGCGAACAGCAGTACCATGTGGACTGGAGCTGCACGGTGGACTCGCCGCCCGGCTGGCAGCGCGGCTGGGCGGCGGCGCGCACCGGGCCGACAGCGGTGTTGAGCCACACGGTGTACCGCACCGCGCTGGGCGTGGCGGTGGAGCAGGTGTTGGCGCACCCCAAGGTGGGGCGGCTGGCGCAGCGTGTGTTCCTGCCCGCCGCGGCCGACTACGTGGACTGCGAGGCCGAATGGGGCATGGGGACGAGCGATTTCCCCGAGGCGACCTACCTGGCCTTCCCCTTCCGCCTGCCGGGGGCGACGGCGCGGCTGAACGTGGGCGGCGTGGTGATCGAACCGGGCCGCGACCAACTGCCCGGCACGTGCCGCGATTATTTTACCGTGCAGGATTGGCTGGACTTCAACAACGGTGAGCGCGGCGTGGTGGTGGCGCTGCCCGACAACCCGCTGGTGCAGTTGGGCGACTTTCATTTTGGCGATGACCAGCAGACGTTCACGCTGGAGCGCGCGCAGCTGCTGGGCTGGGTGACGAACAACTACTGGATGACGAACTTCCAGGCGGCGCAGCCGGGGCGGGTGCACGCGCGCTACCGCCTGTGGCCGTACGCGGGCGCGTTCGACGAGGCGCGCGGCCATCGCTGCGGGGCCGAGGCCGCCCAGGCGCGGCTGGTGGTGCAGCACCTGGGCGAGCCGCCCGCCGCGACCACGCCCTGGCCCGCCGCCGGGTCGCTGCTGGCGCTGCCGGCCGAGCCGGTGCTGACGCTGCAAGTGCAGGCCGGGGCCGGCGCTGAGGTGGTGCTGGTGCGCTTGTGGAACGCCAGCGATGCGCCGGTGGCGGCGGCCATTGGCTCGGGGCTGCTGCGAGTGCAGGCCGCCGCGCAGTGCGACCTGTTCGGCCGGCCGGGCGCGGCGCTGCCGGTGGCGGCGGGCACGGTGCGGCTTACGCTGCCGCCACGCCAGGTGGTGTCGGTGCAGCTGACGCTGACGGCCTGACGCGGCGCGGCTGGGCGCGCGCGCGTGGGGGCAGACAATTTGAGATAAGCGTTATGTCGCGTGGCAAACGCCCAAAATGCGCGGTTATGATGCCTTCTGCCATGTGTCCAAGCATATGCACCTGCACGAAATCGCTCTGAAAAACGCTATCTTGAATTGTCTGGCGTGGGGGCGCCTTGGTTGACAGACCTCTCGAAGCCTTTATAATGGCGCGTACCCTGTTGGACGTGCCGGGGTAGCCCAACGGCGCCGTCGCCAAGTGGTAAGGCAAGGGTCTGCAAAACCCTCATTCGGCGGTTCAAATCCGCCCGGCGCCTCAGATTGAAATAACGAGGGTTGGAGCAAGAAAACTTGAATACGCCCAGATGTTCGATGGTCGAGCGAAAAAGCGTAATCAACCAGGAAGTTGATTACGCTTCGGTTGGGTAGTGAGGGGCGTGAGGCCGTCAGGCGTCAT
>JADZEK010000148.1 GCA_020850595.1 Anaerolineales bacterium | reverse complement strand
CGTTGGCTCAAGCGCTGCGTCTCGACCAATCTCAGCCCTTTACCAGCGTTCATGGCGCGCCTGTCGCCCTTGAAACGTCTGGCAGTGGTCTGTACGCGCACTTCATGAAATGTGTAAGGGAATCAGACCTGGTCCCTTTTGTGGTACAGGTGCGCCCAATCCTGGAGAAGATTAACCAGGAGCACGGCACCCGGCTGGCGCTATGCTGGATTAATGGTGTCGATGACAAGAGGACAATGCTGTTGGTCAATGTGTGGGATTTAGAGGCCGGCCCAGAGACTTCGATCTCCGCGCCGGGCCTAGAAGCCTGGTACCCGGTGCCAGCCCCCGATGCATTTCTCCCAACGGCCACACCCGATAGTTTGCGCGACGCCCCTGGCTACCCCGGACCACAGTTGACGCCCACCGCCGCGCCTTATCCCTGAACTTGGCCTGAAGTCCACTAAAACAAAAGCGGGAGGGCGCAGCGCGCCCTCCCGCCCGATTGTCTATCTCGGCCGCTAATTTGCGCTAGCTGGTACGGGCTTGGCCTGCCCGTTGGCGTCGTGCTGCGGCAGCACTACGGTGAAAGTCGTGCCCTCGCCCGGCCGCGAGTCGACCCAGATGCGGCCGTCGTGCTGGTTGACCACGATGGACTTGACGATGGACAGCCCCAGCCCGGTGCCGGCGAAGTCCTGGCGGCTGTTCGAGGCCCGGTAGAACTTGTCGAAAATGTAGGGCTGGTCGGCGGGCGGGATGCCCATGCCGCTGTCGGTCACGGTCAGCAAGATCAGCCCATCGTCGCTGCGCGCCGTCACCGTCACCTGGCCGCCGTCGGGCGTGTACTTAATAGCGTTGTCCAGCAGGTTCGCCAGCACCTGGCGCATGCGCGGCGGGTTGGCGAACACCGGCGGCAGGTTCTCCGGCACGTTGATCGTCAGCGTCTGATGCTTGTTCTCGGCCTGCGCGCGCAGCCCGTCCACGGCGTAGCGCACCACCAGCCCCAGGTGGGTCGGCTCCTTTTGCGAGTCGAACCCCGACTCGATGCGGCCCAGGTCGAGCAGATCGGTGATGAGCGAGGTGATGGACTGCACGCTGTACTGCACGCGCCGGATGAACTCGGCCTGCTGTTCGTTGATCGGCCCGGCGCGGCTGAGCAGTTCCACGTAACCCAAGATGGCCGTCAGCGGCGAGCGCAGATCGTGCGAGACGGTGGTGACGAACTCCGACTTGATGCGGTCGAGCTTCTTGAGGTGGGTAATGTCTTGCAGCACCACCGCGCGCCCGACGTCGGCGATGGGCGTCAGGTGGGCGTTGAACACGCGCCCGTCGTCCAGCGTCACCTCGGTGCGGCGGCTCTTGCCCTGGAACAACTCGCGCACTTCCTGGCTGCGGATCACGCCGGCGAAGTCGCGCCCGGCGATGTCGGCGCTGTTCACGCCAAAGGCCGTGCGCGCCGTGGGGTTCATGAGGATCAGGTGGTTCTGCGCGTCCACCACGATCACGCCGTCCTCGGTCTCGCGCAGGATGGTTTCGAGTTGGGCGCGCTCGCGTTCGGTGCGGGCGTACAGGTTGGCGTTGTCTATGGCGATGACGGCGTAGTCGCCCAGCGCTTGCAGCAGCCGCTGGTCGTGGCGGGTGAAGGCCCGCCCCGCGCGCCGGTTATCCACCCCCAGCACGCCGATCACGCGCTCGCGCACCTTCAGCGGCACGTAGACCAGCGAGTGCACCAGGTAGGCGGTCTTAATCTTTTGCGGCGAGTTCTCGTCCAGCAGCACCGCTTCGCCGGTGCGCACCACGTAGCCTGCCAGCGAGTCTTGCGAGCGCAGCCGGAAGGTGCGCACAAAGCTGTCCTCAAAGTTCTTCGAGGCGCGCATGGTCAACTCGTGCGCTGTCTCGTCTTGCAGCAGCAGCGAGCCTTCCTCGGCCCCGGTCAGGTTCACCGCCGCCTCGACCACCTTAGACAGCACCTGGTCCAGGTCGAGCACCGCCGTCACTTCGCGGCCGATGTTGGCCAGGGTTTCCAGTTCTTTCAAGCGCTGCAGGGCGGTCTGGTGGGCGGCGGCCAGTTCGGCCTGCATGCGCACCGTCTCGCGCCGGCTCTGGGCCGCGCTGAGGGTGCGCCGCACCGCGCCCAGCAGTTCTTCTTCGCTGAAGGGTTTGATGAGGTAATCGGCCACGCCGCTGCGCAGCGCCAGCTTGGCCAGCTCTTCGGAGCCTTCGGCCGTCACCAGGATGACGGGGATGCCCAGCCCTTCGCGGATGACGATCTGGGCCAGCTCCAGGCCCGTCATCTGCGGCATCTTCATGTCGGCGATGATCAGGTCGGGCGCGGCCTGGCGCGCCAGCGTCAGCCCGTCCGCCCCGTTTTCGGCCATGAGCGTGTTATAGCCGTTGGGCCGCAGGATATAGTTGACCATCAGGTCGCGCATCTCGCGCGAGTCGTCAATGACCAGAATCTTTTCGCCGGGCATACTTGCTTCCTGCTGAGAGGCAGTGAACGCGGCTATGATAGCATTGAAAACTGCCGCCTACGAGTCTTTGGGGGAAGCGCCGCCGGGGGACGCTGGTACTACTCCGGCGGGCCGGGCGCGGGGCGCTTCAGGTGGTGGTCTTGGGGGCCGCGCCGCTCGGCCGGGGCAGTTCGTCCACCAGTTGTTGCAGCGCCGTCAGCCGTTCGAGCGCGGCGTGCAGGCTGGCGGCCTGCTGCGCGGTAAGGGCGCCTACCTGGCCGTGCACCAGCGGCTCCAGCGTGCTGCGCGCCTGGATCAGCGGCGCGCGCAAGCGCTGCGCCAACGCCTGCGCTTGCTGGTCGCGGCGCGCGGCGTCGGCCGTCAGCGCTTCCAGGTTGCCCTGGAGTTGGAGCACCCGGGCTTCCATGGCCTGGAAGAAACGCCCATTGACGATGGCGATCACGGCGTAGTCGGCCACGGCCGAGAGCATGGCCTGGTCGCGCTCGCTGAAGGGCCGGCCGGTGCGATTGCCGGCCACGATCACGCCAATGACGCGCTCCTTGGCCTTGAGCGGCACAGCCACTGCCGCCTTGACCACCTGCCCGGCGCGCAGCTTGGCCAACGCGGCCCCGGCCAGCGTCAGCCCCTCGCCCGAGAGCATCAGCAGTGACGAGATGCCGTCGTCCCAGGGCTGGTTCAGGCGGATGGCGCTCAGATTGGGCAGGTTCTTGCCGGCGCGCAAGATGGGCTTGCCCGCGCTTTCCTCGGCCAGCATCAGCCAGCCCACGTCGGCCTCGGTGACGAACAGCCCGGCCTCCAGCAGGCGCGTGAACAACTGCCCCAGCACGGTGACGGCCGTGACCGCCTTGCCAATGCCGGCCAGCGTAGTCAGTTCCTTGACGCGCTTCTCCAACTGCTGGTTAGCCGCCGCCAGTTTGCCGGCCAGCGTTTCGCGCTCGCGCCGCAGCCGCACCTCGGCCAGCGCGTGGTCGAGGCTGGCGACCAGCTCGGCCTCGCGCAGCGGCTTGCCCAAATAGTCGCGCGCCCCCAGCCGAAAGGCTTGCACGGTCTGGGTGTCGGCTCCACGCGGGCCGGTGGCGATGAGGGTGGTCTCAAACCCCTGGCTGCGCAGCGCCGTGATCAGGTCGCGGCCGGAAAGGCCGGGCAGGTCGAGGGCGGTGATGATGATGTCCGGCGGGGTGCGTAGGGCGCTTTGGAGCGCCGTGGCGCCGTCGGTCGCGGCTTCGACCACGTAGCCCTGCGGTTGAAGCACCTGCTGCACGATCAGGTCGCGCACGGCGGGGTCGTCATCAACGACCAGGATGCGTTCGTGTTGCGTTGACGCCATAGCGCCGCCATGATAGCACGGGCGTGGATAGAAGGGAAACGGAGGGGAGGTGAGAGGTTAGACGTGGGAGGTTCAGTCAGCGGCGATTGTTTGACTAGACGCCCTGGTCCGCAGCACGCCGCCTGACGCAATCCGTCCACAGTGCGCCGAACACTACTCTCACCTCCCACCTCGCACTTCTCAGTTCCCACCTCCCGACCCGGCGCATAAGAAAGCGATAAGAGACACGCTTTGCGCCTTGACGTTACACCGAGCGCGGGCCTAGAATCACAGGGCGTCACTGGGAGGCCCTTCGGCCATGGAATACCGCGACTACTACAAAGTGCTGGGCGTTGACAAAAAGGCGACCGAGAAGGACATCAAGAGCGCCTTCCGCCGCCTGGCGCAGCTCTACCATCCCGACAAAAACCCCGGCGATAAGCGCGCCGAAGACAAGTTCAAGGAAATTAACGAGGCCTATGAAGTGCTGGGCGACGCGCAGAAGCGCGCCCGCTACGACCAGCTCGGCGCCAGCTATGCCCAGTGGCAGCGCGCGGGCGGCGGCGCGGCCCCGTTCGACTTCAGCCAGTGGGCGGGCATGGGCGGTGGCGCCCGCCCAGCCGGCGGCGGCGCCGCGCCCGACCTGAGCGAGATGTTCGGCGAGGGCGGCTTCTCCGACTTCTTCACCAGCCTGTTTGGCGGCGGCCAGCGCCGCGCCGGCAGCGGCGCGCGCGCTCGCCCCAGCAGTTATAACCTGCGCGGCGATGACATGGAACAGCCCATTGACATCAGCCTGGAAGAGGCCTTTCACGGGGCCAAGCGCACGCTGCAAAAAGGCGAGCGCCGCCTGGAGGTCAACATCCCGGCTGGGGCGCGCACCGGCACCAAGGTGCGCCTGGCGGGCGCGGGCGGCCCCGGCCAGACCCCCGGCGACCTGTTTATCGTCATCAGTGTGCGCCCGCACGCCGTCTACCGCCGCGAGGGCGACGACCTGCACGTGGACGTGCCGGTAGACCTGTACACCGCCGTGCTGGGCGGCGAGGCGCGTGTGCCCACGCTCACCGGCGAGGTGGTGCTCAATGTGCCGCCCGAGACCAGCTCCGGTAAGCGCTTCCGGCTCACCGGCCGCGGCATGCCCAAGCTGCGTCAGGCCGCCGAGCGCGGCGACCTCTTCGCCCATGTGGTGGTGAAGCTGCCCACCCACCTCAGCGAGCGCGAGCGGCAGTTGTTTGCCGAGCTGGCCGCTCTGCGCGCTAAGGGCCAATAACCCCTCGCGATCCTGGTAATGCGGCGCCCGGCGCGTCGCCGGTAGCGCTTCACAGGTGAAGGTATGCGTCTATCTTCTTCACGGCCCATGTTCGTTGTCAGTCTGCTCACCCTGGCCGGCCTGGCCTGCGCCTTCGCGGCCGGCTCCGGCGGTGGCCGCGCCACCGCCACCCCGGCCGGCGCCACGGAGGCCGTCAGTTCGCCTAACGCCGTCGGCACCCCCGTGCCCACCCTCACGCCCTGGCCCACCGCCGCCGGGTTGGTCACCACCGCCGAAGAAACCCAGCTCATTGACCTGTACGCCCGCGTTAACAACTCGGTCGTCTCAATCTTGGTGCAGGTCGGCGAGCAAGGCTTCGCCCAGGGCACCGGCTTTGTCTTCGACACCGCAGGCCACATCGTCACTAATCAGCACGTAGTGGACGGCGGCACCGGCATCGAGGTGGATTTCCCCTCCGGGGCGAAGTATCATGGCCAGGTCGTTGGGGTAGACCCCGACGCCGACCTGGCGGTCATCAAGCTGGAAGGCGTGACCGAAGCGCTCACGCCGCTGCCGCTGGCCGACTCGGACCAACTGCGCGTCGGGCAGCGCGTGGTCGCCATCGGCAACCCGTTTGGGCTGGCCGGCACCATGACGGTCGGCATCGTCTCCGGCCTGGGCCGCACCCTCAGCAGCAACCGCCTGACCGAAACCGGCGGCGCGTACACCGCGCCCGACATCATTCAGACCGACGCGGCCATCAACCCCGGCAACTCGGGCGGGCCGCTGCTCAACCTGGCGGGCGAGGTCGTCGGCATCAACAAGGCGCTCGAGTCGCAGACCGGCACCAACTCGGGCGTAGGCTTCGCCATCGCCGCCAACACCGTGCGCCAGGTGGTGCCCTACCTGATCTCGGACGGCAAGTTCGTCTACCCCTACCTGGGCATCACCAGCAGCGGCGACGAAATCACGCTGCATGTGCAAGAAGTGCTCGGCCTGCCGCAGGCCACCGGCGCGTACGTCACCAGCGTCACGCCCGGCGGCCCGTCGGACCAGGGTGGCTTGCGCGGTGACTCGGCCACGCCGCAAGATCAGACCCTGCGAGGCGACGGCGACCTGATCGTGGCTGTGGACGGCCAGACCGTGCGCCAGTTCAGCGACCTGATGAGCTACCTGGTCAACCACACGCGGCCGGGGCAGACCATCACGCTCGCGGTGCTGCGCGCGGGCCGGCCGCTAGACGTGAGCGTCGTCCTCGGCGAGCGGCCGTAAGCCGAGGGGTTCTCCGTTGAATCAAAAGCGCCTCGTCACACTGACGAGGCGCTTTGCTTGATCGCAATCAGAAATCACCAAACTCTCAATCAGCAATTAGAGGGTTGGAGCAAGAAAACTTGAATACGCCCAGATGTTCGATGGTCGAGCGAAAAAGCGTAATCAACCAGGAAGTTGATTACGCTTCGGTTGGGTAGTGAGGGGCGTGAGGCCGTCAGGCGTCAT
>JADZEK010000147.1 GCA_020850595.1 Anaerolineales bacterium | reverse complement strand
TCATTCCGAAGCCCCCCTCCGGTTGCCGGCCATCCTTCGGCATTGTGGGGGGTGAGGAATCTCAACCCAGGATCAGGCTGACCCTTTGATCGTACCGGGTTTAGTTTCTGAGCAACCCGGCCTCAGGTCAGTCATCCTGGCGCAGCCTTGTGGCCGGTGACGCGCAGCGTCCCGGGTATTGATAGCTGGTGGCCAATTTCTGCCCCACTTTTGGCACTCTTCAGCGAACCGAATTAAGCTGCAATTACCCTGGCTGTCGAGACGCGCCCCGCCACGCTCGCTGGGGCGTCAATTTCCAGGGCATAGGCTAGAATGCCCGCCATACGCATCGAGGAGGCTCAGGCATGATCTATTGGCAAATCTTCTGGCTGTTTACCCGGGTGGCGTTCCTCAGCTGGGGCGGCGGCCCGGCCTCGCTGGCCCTCATGCAGCGCGAGACCGTCAGCGCCCAGTGGGTCACCGCCGATGAGTTCGCGGACGCTGTGGCCGTGGGCAACTCGCTGCCCGGCCCCATCGCGCCGCAGGTGTCGGCCTTTGTCGGCTACAAGCTGGCCGGGTTTTGGGGCGCCGTGGCGGGCGCGGTCGGCACCGTGGTGCCCACCACGCTCCTGATGCTGACGGCCATTGCCTTCTTCTATCAGATCAAAGGCTCGCCCACGCTCAAGGCCATGCTGACCGCCGTGCGGCCCGTCGTCGTCGGCTTCCTGCTGTGGACGGCCTACGACCTGGCCGTGACCGTGTTCAAGGTCAAAACGCTGGGCTGGTGGCCGGCCGTTGTTGGCGGTTGGGATAAGGTCGTAATCGCCCTGGTGACGTTTGGCTTGCTGACCCTCACCCCCGTCAACCCGGCTGTGATCATCTTTGGCGCGGCCGCGTTAGGGTTCCTGCTCTACCGCTGACGCCGGCGGGGCTGGTAGAATGAGCGGCGACAGACTCTCCGTGCCTGCACCAACTCGTAAAGGACCGCGCTATGGCCGCTGAACCTCCGCCCATCGAGGCCGACCGCCTCCCCGCTGCTCCCCCACCGCCGCCGGTGCCCACCGCGCCGCGCGCCTGGCTCGTCATCGGCCCTATCATCGTCCAGTCGAGCGCTACGCTGTTCGTGAGCCTGGCCATGCTGGTGCTGGGGTTGGCGGCCGGATTCCTGCTGCGCCCCTTCGTGCCGCTGGGCGGCACGCCCCTGGCGGTCGCCACCACCGCGTCAGATTCCGCCAGCAGCGGCCTGGTCGGTTCGGCCGAGCAGACCCAAGCGGCCGCCGACGGCGCGGCGCTCATGACCGCCCTGGTGCAGGGCACGCGCCATTTCATCGGCAGCGCCGACGCCCCGGTGACCATTATTGAATTCGCCGATTTTCAATGCCCCTACTGCGGCCGTTTCGCCCTCGACACCTACCCGCAGATTGACCAAGCCTACATCGCCAGCGGACAGGTGCGCGTGGGCTACCAGCATTTTGCCTTCCTGGGCGAGGAGTCGTTTTGGGCGGCCGAGGCGTCGGAGTGCGCCGGCGACCAGGACGCCTTTTGGCCCTACCACGACTACTTGTTCGCGCACCAGTCGGGTGAAAACCAGGGCGCCTTCACCAAGGCCAACCTGAAAACCTTTGCCGCCAACCTGGGGCTAGACACCGCCGCTTTCAATAGTTGCCTTGAAAACGGCGTCTACCGCGCGCTGGTCAGCGGGCAAACGCAAGCGGCGCAGCAGTTGGGCGTGCGCAGCACCCCCACCTTCGTTGTCAACGGCCGCCCGATTTTGGGGGCGCAGCCGTATGATGTGTTCGCCCAGTACATCGGTGAGGCCTTAGGCAACTGAGCCTGGGCGACCTTGGCCGCATTCCAGCCCGGCTGATGCCGTCTCAGCTCCCCTCGCTGGGCCGCCCCGTGCTCGCCAGCGCCTGACCGCCGCCCATCCATTCAGCCGCTGCGCCAAAGACAACCGCCGGGCGGTCAGCGCGACCGCCCGGCGGTGAGTGGCTTGACGGGCGGCCTGGCCTCAGTCCAGCGTGTGGTCGCTGCGGTCGTCGTCCACCATGGCCCGCAGATATTGGCAGTACGGGTTATCCTTGGAGATCGCGGCCACTTCCAGCACCTGCTCGCGCGTGATCCAGCCCTTGCGGAAAGCAATTTCCTCGAGACAGGCGATCTTCAGCCCCTGCCGGTGCTCAATCGTCTCGACAAAAGTGCTGGCTTCCAGCAGGCTCTCGTGCGTGCCGGTGTCTAGCCAGGCCGTGCCGCGGCCCAAAATTTCAACGCGGAGTTGTCGGCGCTTCAGATAGGCCACGTTCACGTCGGTGATCTCCAACTCGCCCCGCGCCGAAGGCTTCAGCGTCTGCGTGATGGCCGCGGCCTGCCCGTCGTAGAAGTACAGCCCTGTCACGGCATAGTGCGAGCGCGGCTGCTTGGGCTTCTCCTCAATGCTGATCGCGTTACGCGCCTCGTCGAACTCAACCACTCCGTAGCGCTCCGGGTCCTTCACATAGTAGGCGAAGACCAGCGCGCCTTCGGTGAGTGTCCCCGCCCGCTTCAGCACCTGCGACAAGCCGCCGCCGTAGAACAGGTTGTCCCCAAAGATCAGCGCGCAGGGTTGGCCGTTGAGGAAGTCGGCTCCAATCAGCAGTGCCTGCGCCACGCCCTTCGGCTCCGGCTGAATCGCATACTCAATGCGCAGTCCCAGCCGCGTCCCGTCGCCGAACAGCTGCCGGTACAGGTCAATGTGCTCCGGCGAGGAGATAATCAGGATCTCCCGGATGTCGGCCAGCATCAGCGCCGACAGGGGATAATAGATCATCGGCTTATCGAACACTGGCAGGATTTGCTTCGACAGTGCCTGCGTCAGCGGGTACAGCCGTGTGCCGCGCCCCCCCGACAAGATAATGCCCTTCATGTGCCTGCTCCTTCGCAGAATGGTCGTTGCGCCTCAACCCACCGCCCGCCGCCACAGGCGCCGCGCCGCCTGGCCAGGCAGTTGATACAGGTGCGGCAAGTTCCAGGCGGCTTGCAGAAACCGTGGCCAGCCGCCCGCTAGCGGGCCGAATTCTACCCGACGCGCGTAATCGGCCCACAGCACGGGCAGTTCACCCAGCCGCCCGCGGAGGCGGCGGTTCAGCGCCCAAAATCGCGCTGCCCGGTGGCTGACCGGCCGGGCGCGCAGTTCGGCCGGCGCGCCCGCCGGAACGGGCGCGTTTAGCTCCGTCGCCAACGCCTCTAGCGCGGCGGCCACGGGCGGCTCTACGCCCAGCGCGGCCGCCAATTCGGCGAGCGCGCTCCAATCCAGAGTCGCGCCGGCTGACCGAATGATCCACCATGCGTCGGCCGCCCAGCGCGCTTGCTCGTCGCCGTAGCCGCGCTGGCCCGCGACGCATACGCCCAGCAGTTGCGCGGCGGGCGCCAGCACGCGGGCCGTGAGCCTGCCCACCGTCAATGTTTGGGCCTCCGCCGGCCAGTCGCGCTCGCCGCCGTGAGCTTCCCAGGCCAGGTGCGGCGCCACGTCCACATACGCCTGCGCCCCCGCCCCAAGGCAGCGCACTGGCCCGCGCCACGCGCGCGCTGGAAAGTGCGGCGGCTGCGGCACGCGCCATCCGGCTGTCTGGAGCGCCGCCAGCGCCGCTGTGGCCTGTTCCGGCGCGACCAGCAGCTCATGGTCGTTGTTGTGGCGGGTTTGTGCGCCGGCCGGGTAGTAGCGCGCCAGAGCCGGGCCGCCGCGCACAATGGCCGGGATGTCCGCGGCGGCGAGCGCCGCCAGTGCGTCCGCCAGGCCGGTGTTCCACACCTGCCCCTCCACCCAGGCTTTGCGGGCCACGCCGCCGAGCCGCGCCAACTCTGGGGTGGCGACGCCCACTCGCCGCAGATTGTAATAGAGCGTTGGCAGCACCCGATAGGCGGTCGCCGTCACCGCCTCCAGCGGCGTCGCCTGCCGCCACGCCTCCCAGGCGGCGCGCGCCGCCTCGCCGTCGTGCAGCGCCGCGCGCAGCAGCCGCCAGCCCTGTTCGTCAAGCATCTCAGACGGCCGTGGCGGTCAAGGCGGCGAGTTCCGGCGTGTCTGGCACCAGCCGCCGCGCCTCCAGCCGGTAAGTTACATCTGCCTGCGCCGTGATACCGCGGTTGTGGCTGATCAGCAGGATGCCCGGCTTCTCAGGTAGGGTGCGCAGGTTCGCCAGGAAGCGTGCGATGGCCTCCTGGTCGAGATGATTGGTCGGCTCGTCCAGGATCAGCAGCCTGGGCCGCGCCAGCAGCGCCCGGGCCAGTGCCAGCCGCTGTCGCTGCCCGCCGGAGAGGCGCACGCCCTGCTCGCCCACCACGGTCTGGTAGCCCTCCGGCAGCGCGCGAATGAACTCGTCGGCCGTGGCGGCCCGCGCCGCTGCTTCCACATCGCCCAGCGCCTCGTCGCCAAAGGCGATGTTTTCCGCCACCGTGCCCGGCAGGATGAACGGGTCCTGCATGACTACGCCGATCTGTCGGCGCAGGTGGGCCAAGTCAAGCTCGTCCAGCGGCACGCCCTCCGCCAGCACCCGGCCGCGCGCGGGCCGGTAGAAGCCCACCGCCAGGTAAGCCAGCGTGCTCTTTCCTGCGCCGTTCGGCCCTACAATCGCCGTGGTCTGCCCCGGCCGCACCTCCAGGTCCACGCCGTCAAACAGCAGCGTCTCTCCATAGCCAAAGGCCACGCCCTCGAACGCCAGATGGCCCGCGAAATCCAGGCGGCGCGTGCCCGCATAGGGCGCGCGCTCGGCCGTGTGCAGCAGGCCCTGCAGCGTGCCCAGCGACACCGCGCCGGTGATGACGATCGGCACGGCCCCGATGACGTTGTTGACGTAAGACCGCATCAGGCCGACCGTGACCCAGAAGGCCAGCAGGTCGCCCAGCGTCATTCGCCCGGCGGCGACGGCTTGGCCGCCCAGTACCAGGATGAGGAGCGTAGCGACGGCCATGATCGTGCCCTGGCTGATGCCATAGACCGCGCTCAGCCAGGCCATGCGCTCGCTGCTGCCGCGCACCTCGTCGAGCGTGCGGGCCTGCCGCGCCAGTTCGGCCGCCTCGCCGCCGCGCAGGTGAATGGCATCCAGCGCTTGCAGCATGAGCAGCACATTGCGGCTGTATCCCTCAAACGCCAGGTTAAAGCGCTGCGTGTGTTGCCGCACCCGCCGCCCCAGCGTGCGGCTGAGCCACAGCAGCGCCGGGATGACGGCGGCTAGGGCCGCGAACAGCTCGGCGTTCAGGTAGAGCAGCACGGCGCTGAGGCCCACCACCGTCGCCGCGCCGGGGAGCAGCTTGGCCACCACCTCGTTGCTGAACACATCTACCCGTTCGGTGTCCTGCACGAGGCGGGTGTGCAGTTGGCCGACATCGGCCCCGGTATAAACGCCCCGGCCCAGGCGGTAGCTGTGCGCGAGGAGATCGTAGCGCAGGCGGCGCACGGCGATCTTGGTGACGTGCAGGGCCAGCGTGCGCGCGCCGATCTGCGCGGCGGCCTCCAGCGCAAACAGGCCGAACATCGCGCCGCCCCATAGCAGCAGCGCGCGTCCCTCCCCAGCCGGCAGTGCCTCGTCGAAGATCGCGCGCACCAGCAGGCCCACCGGCAGCAGCGCCACGCTTTGGGCCACCGCCAGCGCCACCGCCCCCGCCAGCCGGCCCCACAGCCCGCGATAGTAGCCGGCGTAGAACGCCCACACCGGCCGGTTCACCCGCCGCCGTTCGCTGGGTCGCCGGCCTTGCCCGCCGCCCGCCGCCGGTCGAGCGCGGCCTTGAGTATCTGCGCGTACTCGCGTATTTCCTGGCTGCGGCGGCGGCTGTTGTTGCCGGCGTGTATCCGCCGCCAGGCCAGCGCCTCGGGCGTCATGACCATGCGCACGCCGGCTTCGCCGGCCCGGGCGTACCAATCGAGAAACTCACTCACCGCCACGCCGGTTGCGAATAGGCCGGTCCGTTCCCACGCCGGCCGTGTCAGCAGCAGTGTGCTGGCGCAGCGGCCCGGCATCGCCTCCAGCGGCGCCTGGAGGCCTGCGGCCGCCGGTGTGCCCGCGATGTCGGGACTGATGAACTGCCGGATATAGCAGAAGGCCGCTTCCAGCGTGGGGTCCGCTTTCAGAGCTGCCACCTGGGTCGCTAGCTTTTCCGGCTCCCAATAATCGTCGCCGTCCAGCCAGGCCAGGTGGCTGCCGCGCGCCGCTGCCGCGCCCGCGTTGCGCGCCGCCCCAATCCCGGCGTTGGGCTGGTAGACGTAGCGCACGCGCGCCCCGAAACCCTGCGCCACCCGCGCCGTCGCGCCCTCATCCGTCGAGCCATCGTCCAGCACGATCACCTCGGCCGCGGGGTAGGTCTGTGCCAGCACCGACGCGAGCGCCTCGCCCAGATAGGCGGCGATGTTGTAGGCGGTCACGATCACGCTGATGTCCATGGTCAGTCCGCTGTCGGCGTCGCGCGCTTGCGGCGCAGTTCGAGCGCCTCCTTCAACAACCGGGGCAGATGCTGCATAATGCGTTCTGGCCCCGCCACCGCTGCCAGGTTGGCTTCGTGCACGCGCTTGCGGATCACGGTGTCCGGCACCGCGCCGCCGGGCACGCCCAGCGCCGCCGCCCGCGCGAACCACTCCATGTCGGTGGTGATGCCATACCCTGGATCAAATTCGCCGATCTGCGCAAATAGCCCGCGCCGTGCCAGCAGCGCCCCCGGCATGCGCGCCAGATGGTCGCTGGTGAAGATCTCCGGCCTCATGGTCGCGGGCCTGGAGCAGCCGGGTTCGAGGAAAAAGCGCACCTGGCCCAGGACGTATTGCGCCTCGGGGTTCGCGCGCAGATAGGCCACCTGGGCGCTGAGCTTGCCCGGCAGCCACACATCGTCGCTGTCCAGGAACGTCACGAACTCGCCCGTGGCCGCCGCCAGGCCGGTGTTCCAGGCCGCCGCCAGGCCCGTGCCCGCTTGCGGCAGCGGCCTTACGATCAGGTCGCCGCCCTGCCTCTGCGCGAAGGCTTGCACGAGCGCGGCCGTGCCGTCGGCCGAGCCGCCGTCAATCACCAGCACTTCCAGCGGCCGGTAGTCTTGCGCGGCCGCGCTGGTCAGCGCCTGGACCACGAAGCGCTCGGCGTTCAACACCGCGATGATGAGGCTGACCAACCCGTCCATCTGTGCTTGTCCTTGGCGTCCATCTGCGCGAACCGAGCGTCATTATAAACGGCCTGCGCCTCTCTCGGCAGGGAGTGCCGCTCTGTGGCACAATCAGGCCATGCCTGCCCGCGCCGCGCTCGTCACCCTCGCCCTCGGCCATCAGTTCCGCTGGTTGTGGCGTCGCTATTGCCGGCCCTCGTGGCAGGCCTATGCCGACCGCCACGGCTATGACCTGATCTGCGTGACCGAGCCGCCCGACCCCACGCCCGCTGCCGCCGCGCGGATGCGGTGTTGGCAGAAGCTGCTGGTGCTGGGTGCGCCCTTCACTCAGCGCTATAACCAGGTCGTTTGGGTAGATGCCGATGTGCTGATCAACCCCCAGGCCCCGTCCATCACCGCCGATGTGCCGCCCGAGCGCGTCGGGGCGGTGGACGAGTATGCTGCGCCCAGCCCGGCTGAATTTCAGGTGGCGCTGGCGCGGCTGTATGCCCACTACCGTGCCACCGGTACACCCTTCCATGACACCGCCGGCCCGGCGGCCTTTTACGGCGCCTTCGGCCTTCCCGCCGAGTTTCAGCAAGTCGTGCAGACGGGCGTCCTGGTGGTCTCGCCGCGTCATCACCAGGAGCTGTTCGAGCACGTCTATCATACCTATGCTCCGCGCGATGAGCAGCGTCTGGGCGAGATGCGGCCGCTGTCCTACGAACTCCTGCGCGCCGGCTTGGTGGCCTGGCTCGATCCGCGCTTCAACTTCCTCTTCAGCGTCTACCAGGCGTTGCGCCATCCCGGGCAACTTGCTCAGCCCGAACCCGCCGCCGTGCGCGCCGCGGTCGCCGCGGCCTACGCCCAGGGCTACTTCCTGCACCTGGCGGGCCGCCACTGGCAGATACCCTCACTCACGCCGCGCGCTGCCCGCCGCTTGGCCCCGCCTCGCTCAACCGCGCCCGCCGCGCCGCTCACCACGCCCGTGGCGCTGTTCTTCTTCAACCGCCCGGAACTGACGGCCGAGGTCTTTGCCGCCATTCGCGCCGCCCGGCCTTCAACGCTGCTGCTCGTCGCCGACGGCCCGCGCCCCGCCGTCCCCGGCGAGGCCGACCAGGTAGCCGCCGCCCGCGCCGTGGTGGCTCAGGTAGATTGGCCGTGCGCGGTACAGACCCGATTCGCCCCGGCCAACCTCGGCCTTAAAGCACGCTTTGACAGCGGGCTGGCCTGGGTGTTCGCGCAGGTGGAGCAGGCCATCATCCTGGAGGACGACTGTCTGCCGGGACCGGACTTTTTCGCCTTCTGCCAGGCGCTGCTGGCGCGCTACGCCGGTGACCGGCGCGTGCTCTCGATCTCTGGCGACAACTTCCAGGCGGCCGATCCGCCCGACGCGGCCGGCTACTACTTCTCGCGCTACCCGCACATCTGGGGTTGGGCCACGTGGCGGCGCGCCTGGCGGCAGCACGACCCCGCCATGACGGATTGGCCCGCCGCCCGCGCGGCCCGCTGGCTCGACACCGTACTGCCCGACGCCGACTCCCGCCGCTATTGGGACTACATTTTTCAGAACGCCTACGCCACCCGCCACACCTGGGACCATCCCTGGACTTTTAGCAGTTGGCGCGCCGGCGGACTGCACATTCACCCCGCCGCCAACCTGGTGACCAACCTTGGCTTTGGGGCCCAGGCCACCCACACCAGCGCTGCCGACAGCCCGCTGGCCGAGCTGCCCGTGGAGCCGCTCACCTGGCCGCTGCGCCACCCCTCGGCCGTGGAGCGCTGGGCCGCCGCCGACGACTACAGCGAACAACTCATGTTCGGCGGCACACTCACCCGCGTGTTTCAGGCTGCCCGCGCCCGCCTGCGCCGTGCCGCTGCGGCTGCCGACCCGCCCGCATGACGCTCCGCATCCTCCACCTCCTGCCGCAGGCCTCCTCTGGCGGCGCCACCCAGTCTGCCCTCCGCGCCGCGCAAGTGACCGCCGCGCTGGGTGAGCACAGCCTGATGGCCTTGGTCCCCTCGCCGCGCGGCTACCGCGCCCCGGCCGCACCGCCCATCGTCATCGCGCCAGGCACGCCGACGCTGCACGCGGCCATCGCCGCCGCCGACCTCGTCCACCTCCATTTCTGGAACACACCGGCGCTGTACGCCCTCTTGCGCGCACCCTGGCCGCCCGCGCGCGTGCTGGTGTGGGCGCACATCGCCGGACATGCCGCGCCGCAAGTGTTGCCGCCCGCGCTGCTCGCCTGGCCCGATATGCTGGCCGCCGCCAGCCCCTTTACGCTCGACCTTCCCGCCGTGCGCGCCGCGCCCCCGCTGCCGGCCGGCCGGCGGCTCATCTTCCCCGTGCCAGACTTCAGTCGTCTCGCCGGGGTGGCGCCCGCGCCGCACACCGGCTTCACCGTGGGCTATGTTGGCACGGTGAGCTTTGACAAACTGCACCCCGACTATGTCGCCCTGCACGCCGGCGTATCCGTGCCGCCCGCGCGCTTCGTCCTTGCCGGCACGGGCGGCGCTTGGCCGCGCTTGCAGCGTCAGGCGCAGGCGCTGGGCCTGGCCGAGCAGTTTGAGTATCGCGGCTATGTGCGTGACCTCGGCGCGCTGTTCAGTGCGCTGGATGTGTTTGGCTATCCGCTCGCGCCCGACAACTACGCCGCGGCCGAGTTGGTGCTGCAAGAAGCGCTGTTTGCGGGCGTGCCGCCGGTCGTGCTGCGGCCTGGCGCCGCCGCCCGGCTGATCGTGCCCGGCGAAACCGGCCTGGTCGTGGACGATGCGCCCGGCTATCAACGCGCGATTGAATCTCTCTTCCACCACCCCGCCGAGCGCGCGCGCCTCTCTGCTAACGCCCGCGCCTATGCGCGGGAGCGCTTCCGCGCGGATGACTTCGCCGCGAGTCTCGTGGAAGCATACGCGGCGCTGTTAGCTCTGCCCAAGCGCCCGCGTGCGTGGCCGACGTCACCCCCCAGCCCATTTCCCGCCGCGGCCGGCTTCGTCGAAGCCCTGGGCGCGACGCCCGAAGCCGTGCCCTTTGCCCTCAGCCTGGCCGGCGCGGCGGCCGACGAGGCGCTGCTGGCGGCCGACACAGCCATTGCCCGCTCGACGCCGCTGATGAGCAGCGCGGCGGCGGGCGGTGTCCTGCACTATCGGCGCGCCGATCCAACTGATGCGATGCTGTGCTTGTGGGCGGGGCTGGTGCTGGCCGGGCAGGGCCGGGCCGCGCTGGCCGTGGCCGAGTTCACCCAGGCGCGGCATCTCGGGCTGGTCCCTTGGCGAGCAGATTGGCACTTGGCGCGGGCGGCGCAGGCCTGTGGCGCCCTGGAGGTGGCCGATGCTGCCCTGGCGCGGCTGCGCGCCGCGGCCCCCCACCTCATTGCCTAACGCGGCGGCGCGCCCGCGTTCAGAGCCTCCACCAGCTGCGTCACGGCCGTGATCAGTTGTTCCGGGTCGCTGCCGACCTCCAGCGCGTAGCTGGGCGCCTGCCGGGCCAGCGCCACGAGCGTGTGAAAGTCACTGGCCCGGATGCCGGGCAGTTGTGCGACCGTGCTGGGGGCCAGCGCCGCCAGCCCCTGCGCGGCAGATACGCGGCGCAGCGTGGTGCGCGCCTGCCCGGCCGCCACGCGCGGCAGCAGCAGCCCGCGCACCGGGAACCCGCCGATCAGCCGGTCGGCGAAATGCGACTGGAGGAAGTACAGAGCCTTCTCGGTCTCTAGACGGCGCGGGTTGCTCACGGCGGGGCGGAGGAATGGCAGGCGCTCCAGGTCGGCGGCGTGCGTCTTGCCCGAGCTGTACAGGCTGTAGACATGTGCCTGCGGCTCACCCGTCAGCAAGCAGTAGTCATCGCTCGCGTAGCGCAGGTCGGAGGCCAGCAGCGCCAGCGCTGTGTTCGATTTGCCTGAGCCGCTGCGCCCGGCCAGCAGCACGCCGCCCTCCGGCCATCCTACGGCCCCGGCGTGCGTCAGGTGCACCCCCTGTCGGCTGAACCAGGTGTGGAAAATCACGCGCAGCGGCGCGCCCCGGTCGAAGTAGGGCACCTGCTTGGCCTGCTTGACCCAGTAATAGGCCCGCCCCGCGGCGTGGTGCACCACGCTCAGCGCATTACTCCCCAATTCAAACGCCACCGTCAGTTCGTCGGTGGAGAAACCATCAATCAGGCCGTTGGGCTGGAAGTCTGTGTAGTCCCAGGCGGGCGGGGGGGCGGCGCTGCCGGTGGTCGCCGTTTCCCATACGCATACCGTCAGGTCCGGCGCGCCCGGTTCCGTGGTCGCCCGGTGAGCCAGGGCCGGAGTCAAATGTGGTAGCAGGGCCTCTCCGGCGAACTGCAAGCGCACGCGCCGCCCGGCGATAGCGTACTCGCGCGTCAGGCGGCCCGCGGTCGCCTCCGCCTGGGCATAGGCCCGCTCAACCGCCGCAAAAAAAACATCCGGGTTTCCCCGGACGTTCCGGCTGCCTGATTTCACCCCCACCAGCGGGATGCGCAGTTTGCCCGGTTCAGCCACGCTCGGCTATGCCTTTATGCTGGGCCAGCCCGTCTCGTCCACCTCGTGAATCGGGTCGAGCAGCAGTAGGTCTTGCATGTCGGTGTGCTTGTTGAGCGCCGGCGTCACAAACGGGCTGCGCTGGCTGCTGGTGAGGGCGGGCCGTGGCGCGGCCGGCCCGGCGCGGCGCACCAGCTCTTCAGCGATCAGCGCCGCCACCCAGGCGTTCACGGCCGCCTCGGCCTCGGCCGCGCTCACGGCGTAGTGCGCCTCCAGGTAGGCCGCCAGGTCGCTCGTGCCCGCGCCGCCTTCCAGCTCGCCCCACAGCGCCGCGCCGGCCTGGTCCAGGCTGTAATACGCGCCGTTGTCCAAATTGATGATCACGACTTCGCCCTCGATGGTCTCGTGCACGATCTTGGGCGTGTTAATGTGATGCGCTTCGTTTGTCATTGTCTCGTCTGCGACTCGGTAAAATCGCCTGCCGCACCCGGTCCCGAGCCGATGCGACCCTGCGCAGTATAACCGCTCAAGGCCGAGTGTCAACCCGTTGTTATAATACCGGGAGGAAACCATTCGGCTTGTGGAGTTGCCATGCTGCCTATTCGCAATCCGGCGTTGGTAGATGAAGACGACGTAAACCGGCTGCGCGCCGCCGTGCAGCAGTTCATGCAGGTGGATGACACCACCGTCGGTGAGGGGTCAGACTACGCCGTGCGCTTTCGTGGTCGGCTGACCCAAGACTCTATCCCCGCCTACACCCTGGCCGCCCGGCTCTTCCGCGCGGCAGGCTTTACGCCCCTCTTCCGGCCGGACGGCGACCGTCACGCCGTGCTGGCGCTGCGCGGCACGCTCAATCCCCGCCCGAGCAACCCCCTGATCAACCTGGTCATGTTCCTGCTCACCGTCCTGAGCGTGCTGCTCGTCGGCGGCACCTACGGCCTGCAATCCGATCTGCCCAACTCGTTCGTCGGCTGGGTCGGCCTGCTGCTCTCCGGCTGGCCCTTTGCCGCCGCGCTCCTGGGCATCTTGCTGGCCCATGAGTTCGGCCACTACTTCGCCGCGCGCTATCACAAAGTCGCCGTCACCCTCCCCTATTTCATCCCCTTTCCCAGCCTGCTCGGCACCATGGGCGCTTTCATCCAACTTAAAGCGCCGCCGACCAATCGGCGCGTGCTGCTCGATATCGGCGTCGCGGGACCATTGGCCGGGTTGGTCGTCTGCCTGCCCGTGTTGTTCTACGGCCTGCTCACCTCGCCCGTGTCGCGCATCCCGGCGACCTTGCCGGCGGGCCTGAGCCTCTCCATGGAAGGCAACTCCCTCCTCTACGTCATCTTGAAATACCTGGCCTATGGGCGGCTGCTGCCCGAACCGGCCGGCTTTGGCGGCCTGCCGCCGCTGCTCTACATGCTCCGTTACTACCTGCTGGCCTACCCGCCGCCGTTTGGCGGGCTGGATGTACAGCTCAATCAGGTCGCCTGGGCGGGCTGGGCCGGGCTGCTGGTAACCAGCCTCAACCTCATTCCCGCCGGTCAGCTCGACGGCGGCCATGCCCTGTTTGTGCTGATCGGCAAGCGCATGCGTCAGGTGCAGCCCGTGATCTTGGTCATCCTCATCGCCCTCGGCTTCCTATCCATCACCTGGTGGGTCTACGCCGCCTTGATCTACTTCCTGGTCGGCCGCGTCTACGCCGAGCCGCTCGACCAGATCACCACGCTCGACCCCGGCCGAAAGCTGTTGGCCCTCCTGACGTTGGCGGTCTTCGTGCTCATCTTCATGCCCGTGCCGCTCACCACCTTCACGAGGTAATGGGTTGCTGCCCCAAATATCGGTCCACGAGCTGGCCGCCCGGCTCACCGGCCCCAACCCACCGCTCCTGATTGATGTCCGCGACGCCGACGAGTTCGCCTTTTGCCGCATCGCCGGCGCCCAACACAAACCGCTGATGCTGATCGCCGTCTGGGCCAAAGAGCTTGACCCGCAAGCTGAGATCGTCCTGCAATGCCATGTCGGCGTCCGCAGCGCCCAGGCCGCCCGCTATCTCCACCGCCTGGGCTTCCTGCGCGTTTACAACCTGCGCGGCGGCATTGACGCCTGGGCGCTCCAGGTAGACCCCAACCTCAAGCGCTACTAGCGCTCGCTCCCCGCTGCCGTCAGCCCTCGCCGCCCCGCCGGTCGCCACCTGCCCGCCCGAAAAAGCGCCGGTCAGTGTGTCTGACCGGCGCGCCGAATCGTTTGGGTTGCCCGTTCCAGCCTATGGCCTGAATCGCACCACGTCGAGCAGGAAGCGGCGCTCGACCAGTTGCGGCCGGTTCAGATCGCCCAGCGTCGCCTTCGCCCACTCGCGCAGCTCGCGCACCGAGGCGGCCAAGATGTCGTCGGGCACGTTCCAGGTGTCTGAGAAGAGGCGCTCGGCGATGCCCTCGATCACCTCGCTCGCCGTCACCTGCGGGAAGAAGCGTACCACGCTCAGCTCCTCCACCGCCGCGCCCATATCCCGCACCTCCGCCAGCAGCTCCTCGCGCTCCTGAATTCCCGGCCGCCGCCACTCGCCGCCATGCGCCTCCACGCGTCCGCGCCAATAATCGCGCACGCGCGCGTCCACGTCGCTCGGTGCGTGCCAGTTCCAACTGTTCACATACACGCCGCCCGGCTTGAGCACCCGCGCGAACTCACGCAACGCCAGTCGCCAGCCGCCGACCAGGTGCAGCAGGTGCACCGTCAGCAGGCCGTCAAAGTACCGGCTCGGGAAAGGCAGGTCTACCGCATCGGCCTGCGCCACTCGGGCGGCGCCGTATTTCTCGCGCAAGCGGCCCAGCATCGCCTGCGACAGATCCACGCCGACGAGTTGTGCGCCGCGCTCCAACAACGGGATGCTGATGCGGCCGGTGCCCGCGCCCACCTCCAGGATATGGGCGTAGCGATGCGCCTGCAATTGGTCGAGCATGGCTTGAATGCCGGCGCGGGCAATCTCATCCGGCAGATCGCGCGTGCGGTCGTAGTAGCTCACGGCCCGGTCAAACGGCACACTCGTCATTACGGCACCTCAGCGACTATCGTCCCCATACCGCTCACCTCGTAGCCCGGCAGTGCGGCCACCTCGGCCTGGAAGGTCCGGTCGAGTAGCGCCGCGCGCAGCGGGCGGAGCAGGGGGCTGTCGGCGTACACCTGCGGGATCACCAACTGATATTGCTCCTTGAACAGCGGCACAAAGTCCAGCCCCAAGGCCTGCGCCGCCGCGGCGATGCCCAGCCCGGCGCTGGCCGTGCCGGAGGCAATCGCGGCCGCGACGCCCAGGTGGGTGTACTCCTCGCGCGCGTAGCCCGGGATGTCGCTCGCGGGCAGGCCGATCTTGCCCAGCTCGAAATCCAGCAGCACCCGTGTGCCTGCGCCGCGCTGCCGATTGACAAAACGCACTTCTGGGCGGCCCAGGTCCGCCAGTGTGCGCAGCCCCTGGGGGTTGCCCGCCGGCACCATCAGGCCCTGCTCTCGGCCCACGAGCGCCACCACCACCACCGGCGTCTCCGGCAGGTAGCGGCGGATGGCAGGGAGGTTGTACTGCCCGGTCTCTGGGTCGAGCAGGTGGCTGCCCGCCAGGTGCGCCTCGCCGCGCCGCAGCGCGATCAGCCCGCCCTGGCTGCCCACATTGGCCGAAGCCAACCGCACCGGCCCGCCCTCCCCGCTGTACTCCGCCAGCCGCTGCGCCAACAGGTCGAGCGTGAGGTCGTGCGAGCCTATGACTACCAGGGTGCGCTCGATGGTCTCTAGTGGGCGGTACAGCCGCACATTCACCGTCGCGCCCGCGTCATAGCCCTCGTGGTGGCGCGGGATGATGACCAGCCCGTCGGCGCGCACCAAGCTGGTAATCACGCCGGCCCCCCGTGACAACGGCGTGGCGACGACGCGCTCACCCACCCGGCCGACCGTGACGCGTAGGTATTCGTCGTCGCCCAGCGGCGAGAGCACCTTGCGCGTCAGCGTGGCCGGCAGCGTGGGCGGCGCGGCGGCGGGCTGCCCCTGCCAGCGCGCCAGCAGCGGCTCGACGAAAATTTCAGCCGTGAGTGCCGCGCTGACCGGGTAGCCAGGCACGCCGATGATGGGCACGCCGGCTTGGCCCGCCGTCATGCCGATGATCACCGGATGGCCTGGCCGCACCGCCACGCCGTGCACCAGCAGTGTGCCCACCTGTTCCACCGCCCTGGCCGAGTAATCCTCCGACCCGGCCGACGAGCCGGCGTTCAACAACACCAGGTCGTGCTCGGTTGCCGCGGCGCGCACCGCCGCCACGATCTGCGCCAGGTCGTCGGGCACAATCGGCCAGCGGGTCGCCACGCCGCCCCATTGTTCGACCTGCGCCGCCAGCACCAGCGAGTTGTATTCGATGATGTCGCCCGGTTTGAGCGGCCGGCCCACCTGCACCAGTTCGGTGCCGGTCGGGATGACGGCCACGCGTGGCCGTCGCCACACGCTGACCGTAGCGTGACCGCTGCCGGCCAGCGCGCCCAGGTCCACCGGGCGCAGCCGGGTGTTTGCGGGCAGCACCAGCTCCGTGGCCACCATGTCTTCGCCGATGGCGCGCACATGCGCCCAGGGGGCCAGCGCCGCTTGCAGCTCAATGGCCTCGGGCTGCGCGCTCGGCCCGCTGGTCTGCGCCACTTCCACCGGGGCCACCGCGTCGGCCCAGGCGGGTAGTGGGTCGCCGGTGTCCACATAGCGGGCCGGGCCGTCGCCGCTGACTGCCAAGCGCACCGGCGTGCGCTCGCTAGCGCCGGCCGTCGCCGCCGCCGCCACCGCATACCCGTCCATCGCGGCGGCGTGGTAATGCGGCGCGGAAAGCGCTGCCCAGACCGGCCCGGCGGTCACCCGGCCCCGCGCCTGGTCGAGTGGCACTGTCTCGACACCCAGCGGTTCCCAGCGGCCGGCCGCCTGTAAAGCCGCCGCCAGCCGCCGCTGGGCCTCGGTCAGCGGGATGTCCTCCAGATAAATGCGCCGCTCAGTCATGCCCTGCTATTCGTTCGGGGCGAGTACATACTTGGTGATGTGGTTGTTCCCCGCGATGTACAGGAAGTTGTCCTCGTCCACCGCCAGCCCGTAAGCATAGAACGGCGGGTCGAACTTCGAGACATAGCGGCCGGTGTCGTCAAACACTTGCACGCCGTTGATGTCGCTGACGTAGATCAGGCCGGTGTTGTCCACCACGATGTCGCCCGCCGCCCGGAACTGCCCTTGCCCGTCGCCGTCACCCCCGAAGCTGTTCAGGTACTCGCCGTCTGGGCTGAACTTGAACACCATCTCGCTGTCCGTGTTGAGCACCAGCAGGTTGCCGGCGTTGTCGAGGGCCAGCTTCATGGTCACTGCCGATTTGCCGGTGATGCTGCTGATAGCTTCCTGCACGTCGGCCACGACCTGACCGTCGGCGTCGAAGATCACCAGATCGTCGCGGTTCTTGTACCAAGTGGCCGCCACGCCGCCGCCTGGTAGCGCCACGGCGTCCTCAAACCCCCAGCCTTCGTCCCAATCCAACTGCTCAATCGTCTCGCCCGTCTGGCCGTCCAAATGGTACAGGTCACTGCCGTAGACCAGATACAGCGAGCCGTCCTCGGCCACGGCCATACCCGTCAGGTACACACTGTCGCCTTCGATCGTCCACTGCGTGACAAACTCGCCGCTGGCGTCGAAAACCTGTACGCGCCCGCCGCCGTAGTCCGCCGCGTAAATGTTGCCCTCACCATCCACGCCCACATGGCGCGCGTCCGTGAAGCGCCCGCGCCCCGTGCCCTCGCCGCCGATGCTTAGCACTTCGCGCGGGTATTGGTTGGTCACCTCGGCGATCTTCTCTCCGACATCGCCCAGGCCCAGGTCCTTCAAGTTGAGGAAAGGCAAGAAGCCGGCGAAAACGGCCAGCCCCGCGATGAGCAGCGACCCGACGACGGAGATCACCACGATCATGGCGATGCAGCCGCCGGCCTGGCGCGCGGGCCGCGTGTCAACGACCGGCGCGGGGTACAGGCTGCCGCCCGCCATCATCGGGCTGCCCATAGCATTTCCAAACGGGTTGCCCGTGCCCATGGCCTGGATCTGCACCTGCGGCATGCCGGCCTGGTCGAACCGAAACAGCCCCGTGTCGCCGCTCGACCCGCTGCGCAGCGCGCTGAACTGGTTGATGTTCACCGGCTGGCCGCTAGCCAGCATCTGGACCGCCGCGCGCGCCGCGGTCTCAGGGCCGCCGAACAACTCCTGGTAGAGCCGCACCGCGCCGTCATAGTTTCCGGCGCGCACCAGGTCGCCCATCTCGCGCAGGCGCGGGAGCTGGTCCATCCACGGCACGCCGCCCAGGTACACCGCCTTCTGCCCGCTCAGGTTGGGCGTGCTGGCCCTGCTCGGGGCGGCCGGCCCGCGCAGCTCTTGCGGCACAACCGAGGTGTTGCCGCAAAACGCGCACTGCGCAGTCGCCGCGCCTTGCTCAATGCTCAAGGACGCGCCGCACGACGGGCACGCCAAGACTTGTAGTTTGGGCATCCTGGCCTCCTCAGAATAAGCGAACCTCTACCACCGCACCGGCGCTCAGGCCGGTTACATCCATTGGCACGACCAGCATCCCGTCGGCCCCCACCAGCGTGAAGATCTGATTCGACTTGCCAAACACCGGCTCAGCCCTCGGCAATGTTTCCGGCCCAGTTCGGTCTGAATTGTAGTCTATTCGTGCTGGAACGTAGTCCACCCGGCCCGCGGCCGAGGCCACGTTGTGCGTCAACCGCGCGCGCACGCTGCGGCGCGGCGGCGGCGCGGCGCAGCCTTGCAGTCGGTACAGCGTGGGCGTGACAAACAGGTCCGCCACCACCAGCGCCGACACGGGGTTGCCCGGCAAACCAAAAATCGGCTTGCCCGCCGCCACCGCCAGAATTGTCGGCTTGCCGGGTTTCACCGCCACCCCATGCACCAGGATGCCCGGTTTGCCCAAACCATCCATCACCGCGGCGGTCATGTCGCGCATACTCACCGAACTGCCCGCCGAGAGGATCAGCGCATCAGCCCCGGCCAGCGCCGCCTCAGCCGCCGCAGCCAGCGCGGCAAAGTCATCGCCGACGATGCCGCGCCCCACTGGGTCGCCGCCGGCCTGGCGCACCAGGCTGGCCAGCGTGTATGAGTTCACATCGCGCACCTGGCCCAGGGCGGGCTTAGCCTCCGGCGGCACGATCTCGTCGCCCGTAGCCAGTAGGGCCACGCGCGGGCGACGCGCCACCGGCACACTGGTCAGCCCCAGCGCCGTCAGCCCGCCGATGTCCTGCGGGCGCAGCCAATGACCTGCGGGCAGCATGGGTGCTCCGGCCGCGATGTCGTCTCCGCGGTGGATGACGTTTTCGCCGGGCGCAACCGGCCGCAGCACCTCGATCTCACGCGGGCGGGAGGTCTGCGTCACTTCCAGCATCACCACCGCGTCAGCGCCCGCGGGCAGCATGCCGCCGGTGTGGATGAGCGCCGCCTGTGCCGGGCCGAGCGTGAACGCCGGCGCGCGGCCCATGGGGCACTCACCGATGAGGCTGAGATAGGCGGGCAAGTTGGGACTGGCGCCATATGTGTCTGCCGCCCGCACCGCGTAGCCATCCATAGCCGAGCGCTCAAACGCCGGCAGCGGCTCAGGCGCGAGCACCGGCGCGCCGGTCACCCGGCCTAGCGCATCCGCCGCCGGTGTCATCTCGGGCGCGGCAGTTGGGCGGGCGGGCAGGTGCTGCCACAGTTTCGCCAGCGCCTCGGCCGGCGAGAGCACGGTGAAGAATTCGGGCATGGCTCAATTATAGGGGCGGTTCCGTCTGTCCGGCGCTGGTTGGGCACGTCAGCGCCGCGCTGCCTTGTGGCGCTGACGGTGGCGCGTCGTGCGCCTCAACCGAAAAACATCTTCACTTCCTCGGCCGTCAGCGGCGGGTAGCGGCGCAGGGCCAGGTTCTCGTCCACATGGTCGGGGCGGGCCATGCCCGCCAGCGCGGCCGTCACACCGGGCAGCGAACGCACAAATTGCAGGGCGCGCTGAGCATCCGTGATCCCCGGCGCAAAGCGGCTCTGCCGGCTGGCCGGCAGCCGCCCCAGCACGCGCGCTTGCAGCAGCGGGGCCGAGGCCAGCACACTCACGCCGTGCTCAGCAGCCGCCTCCAGCAGGCTGCGCTCGCCCGGTTGGTTGGCGCGGCCCACCGCCTCCAGCATCTGAAAATTCAGCGGCAGCTGAATAACTCGCAGGTGGTGGCGGTCCCCGGCTACGTCGCGAGCCGCCTCCAGCACCGCCTCCACCGACAGATATTCCGGCTCGCTGGGCTTGGCCCGGAAGCCGTTCCAGGTCGCCAGGCCATAGGCGGCGATGTGTCCCTGCGCCACGGCCACCTCCAGCGTCGCCAGCGCCTCGCGCAGCCGCTCGCGGAAGGCGGCATCGCCCAGCGCTGCCCGCTGGCCCTCCGGGTTGTGCAGATAGTAGAGGTCAATACACGCCACGCCCAGGTTGGCGCGGCTCTGCGCGATCTGATGGCGCAGATAACCTGGGGCCAGGCAGTGACCGTCCACGATCTCATCCGGCTGCGCGATCTTGGTCTCAATAAACGTCTTGCGCACCCAGGCGTTCGGGTCGGTGGGCCACTCCCCGTCAAACGACAGGTATCCGCCCTTCGTGCAGACGATCAGCGCCTCGCGCGCGGCCTCGCCCGCGGCCACCGTCGCCCGCAGCGCCGCGCCGATCACGCGCTCGCTGCGCTGGAAGCGATAGTTGATAGCGCTATCAACGAGATTGCCGCCGTTCCGCCAATACCGCCGCAGCGCCGCGCCATAGCGCGCGTCGGTGTCAGCATCCGGCTCGCCCAGGTAGGTCCCCAGGCCGAGGCTGGCGCACGTCAAGCCGTCCCAGCCGGGCCGATAGAAGCCGGCCGTGTCCGTCGCCGCGGCGACTTGCGCCGTAGCCTTGGGCGTGGCGCGGCCCGGCAGCGCCGCGCCCTCCGGTGTCTCGGCTGCGGCGCTCATCCCCCCAGCACCCAGAAATTGAAAGCCGCGAAATAGGCAGTCAGGGCGAAGATCAGCAGCGCCAGCAGTGTCAGGCGCGGATAGCTCACTGGCTCGCCGCGCTGCATCCGCCGAAAGTTGACGATTTGCAGCAGCGCCAGCGGCGAGGAGATTACGACCGCCAGCGCCACCTGCGCGGGCAGCCCGACAAAGCTCACCAACACCCCCAGCGCCAGGGCCAGCACTAGCGCCGCGTTGTGCAGCGCCACGCCGCGCCGCCGCCCCAGCCGCACCAGCAGCGTGGTCTTGCCCGCCGCCTCGTCCGCCAGGAAGTCGGGAAACTCGAACGCCAGGAGCATAGTGAAGTGGTAAACCACGAGCGGCGCGGTGGCCAGCACCACCAGCAGGCTTGGCCGCCCGGCTTGCAGCACGTGGCCCATGGCCGGCACCAACCCCGCCACGGTAATCGAGGCGGTCACCTCGCCCAGCCCAGTGTTCATCAGCTTGAAGGGCGGGCTGCTGTAGCTGTACGCGCCCAGAAAGGTCAACGCCATGAGCGCCCAGGCCGCTGGGCCGACGCGATACTCCAGGATGAGCCAGATGGCCGCGCCGCTCGCCACCGCCACGCACGCCACCGCCGCGGTAAACACAGTCTCACGGCTGATCGTGCCGTCGGCCAGCAGCCCGCTGCCGCCCGAGAACGGTGTGCGGTTCTGGTTCAGCCGGTCGGTCTCCACATCCCAGTATTCGTTCAGGTAATGGACCATGAGTTGCAGCGCTGAGACAAAGGCCTGTCCCAGCCAGTACAGTCCAAAGTCAATCGCGTAACCCTGATACCGGGCGATCAGCGCTCCCAGGGCATACAACAGCAGGCCGCCGCCCAGAAAGTGCGGACGCGACAAGCGCAGGAAAGCGACAACCTTGCTCATGCGGGCCGGGTTGCGGGCTTAGCGGTTCTGGATTGACCAGTCGAAGCCGATCGCTGGGTCGTCGAACGGAATGCGCTGCTCGTCCGGCGCCTGGGGGTCGTAGTTCTGCGTGACGTGATAGAACAGCACCACCGGCTTGTTGCCCAGCACCTGATACCCATGCGCCAGGCCGGTCGGGATGAGGATGACCACCGGGTTGTCCTCACCGGCGTATACCACCTGCGTCACCCCCTTGGTGGGCGAGCCTTCGCGCCGGTCGTACAGCACCACCCGCGCCATGCCGTCTACCACGTACCACACGTCGTCCTGGTGGTTGTGCCAGTGGAAGGCCTTGATGACGCCCGGATAGGTCTTCGTGATGGACGACTGACCAAAATGCTTCAGCAGATGGTCATCCTCGCGCACGATCTCGCGGAAGTAGCCGCGGTCGTCGCTGTGCGTCACCAGCTTCTTAACGACAACATCGTGAATAGCGGGCATGGGTTAGAGTCCTAACACTTGCGCCAGCGCCTCGGCGTGCTGGCGGCGATGTTCGGTGATGCGACGGAAGAATTGCTCGACGGTCAGCGTGTCGCCGCGCGCGTGACGGCCGGTCTTGTCCAAATCGCTGTCCGTCACCTTGTCCAGCTCGGCCAGCACGGCCCGGTAATCGCGTTCGATGGTCGTCAGGTGGTCGGCCACGCTCACGCCGGCGGCCTTCTGCACGGCGCGCCGGTTGTAGCGGTTAACGTCAAAGTCCTCCGGCACGGTCACGCCCCCCGCCACCGCCCGCTGAATTTGGCCGAGCTGCCCGGCCTCCGCGCCGGCCATGTGGGCCAGCACGTCGCGGGCCGTCCATTGCGCGCCCTCCTCCGAGGGCACCGGCGTAGCCCATTGCTCGTCGCGCACGCGGCTCAAGATCGCCAGGCACGCGGCGTGGTCGGTCTCCATCGTTTGGCGCAGCTGCGCCTTGCGGCTGTTATCAGTCATATCGTTGTCTCCGGGTTGGCGGGTGGCCGCTGGCCTAGGCCTGCGGCTGCGCGTCTACGTGGGGCACGGGCTGCCTGGCTTCTAGCGCCCGGCGCACGTCGCGCTCGTGCAGCATGTTGTGCCGGTAGATGAGCTTGGACATATACTCGATCGGCACGCGCCCGAACCAGGGATGCCGCCCCACGCGCTGCAGGTCGGCGTCGCTCAAGCGGTCCACGAACGCCAGCGTATCCGCTCGCGCCGCCTCGAATTGGGCGATCAGTTGGTCCGTGTTGGCTTCCAGATACTCGGCCATCTGCGTCAGGTTGAACTCGTCAATCACAAAGTCGTCCGGCGCGCCCCCGCCGCCCTGCAAGATGTCGCGGCCGTAGTAAATGAACGTCCGCTCGGCGCTCACGAAGTGCGCCAGCACGTCGCGCACCCGCCACTGGGGGCCGGTGGTGTAGACCTGCTGGGCAAACTGTTCCGGGGTCAGGCCGCGGAAGAATGCCGCGCTCTTCGCCCCCTCGTCGGCCAGGCGCTTGCGGATCAGGGCTTGTGCGCCAGACATGGTGGCAGGCTCCGGCAAGCTCACGGCTTGTGGCTGCACGGCAGCCTAGGCGATCAGCCGGCCGCCGTCCACGACCAGGCTGGTGCCGGTCATGTAGTCGGATTCCAGCAGGAACCGGACGGCGCGGGCCACATCATAGCCGGAACCAGTACGTTTGAGAAGGGTGTGCGCGCCCGAACGCGCCCAACGCGCCTCATCCCAGTCGTCCGGTTTCAGCACCGGCCCCGGCACCACCGTGTTCACGCGCACCTGCGGGGCCAGCGCCTTGGCCAGCACCTGGGTCACCATCTCCAGCCCGGCCTTGCTCACCGAGTGCGCCGGGTGCTTCACCCAGGCCTGCCGCCCAGCCAAATCGCCAATGTTCACGATGGCCCCGCCGCCGCGTTTAGTCATCAGCTCCGCCGCCGCCTGCGCACAGAAGAATGGGGCGGTGAGGTTCAGATCGAGCACGCGCTGCCATTCTGCGCGCGTTAGCGTGCGCACGTCACCCGGCTCCATGCCCGCCGCTGAGTTCACCAGCACATCCAGCCCGCCAAACGCGGCCTCTACTCCGGCGAACAGTGCCGCAATGCCCGCTTCCGTGCTCAGGTCCGCTTGCACCGCCACGGCCCGCACCCCCAGCGCCTTGATCTCGGCCACGGTGTCATTAACCGCCGCGCCCGCCGAACGGTAGTGCACGGCCACATGCGCGCCCGCCCGCGCCAGTTCCAGCGCGATCTCCTTGCCCACTCGGTGCGCGCCGCCGGTCACGAGGGCGGCTTTGTTCGTCAGTTTCACCACTACGCCTCTCTGTCCGTCGCGCCTGCTTCTTGCCCGCCCAACTTACTGTCCGCCGCCCGGCCGCGCGTCCTCTCGATCTGGCCCTTGAACTTCTTACTCGTCATCCCCGTGCCCTCTCCCAACCCCTGTGTCCCTGGCCCAGCCCCTCTTGATTCCCCGGCTCCTTTCGCGATTAACAAAAAAACGCCCGGCCAACCTCGCCGGGCGTCCTCACTTGCCCTTCCTCCACCTCAGTACTGCACGATCACCGGCGTCCCGTAGGTGCTCCAATTGTACGCCCACTCAGCTTCCGGCGTGGGCATGTTCACGCACCCGTGGCTCATCGGCGTGCCGAAGTTGTTGTGCCAGTACGTCCCGTGCAAGCCGTAGCCCTCAAAGAAATACATCGTGTACGGCACGTTTGGCAGGTCGTAGCCGGGGCCGCGCATCCGCGTCGAAACATAGCGGGCATACACATGGAACGTGCCCACCACGGTTGGCGTGGCCGATAGCCCCGTCGAGACCAATGTCGTGCGCACCAGCGTGCTGCCCTCGAACGCGTACAGGCGCTGCTCCGACAGGTCTACCAGGAAATAGCGTCCGTCAAAGCTGCCACCCGAGGGCGTTTCGGCCGGCGGCGCGGTCACGCCGCTGCTGGCCGGGATGATCAGTTGCTGCCCGACCCAGATCGTCGTGCTGGGCAGACTGTTGGCCTGCTGGATCGCGGGCCACGGCACGCCATAAATCAGCCCAATCTTGTGCAGCGTCTCGCCGCGTTGCACGATGTGCACCGTGCTGCCGGTCGAGGGCTGAGGCGGGGGCGTTTGGCTCCCGCTGTCGGGCGGCGCCGTCGGCGCGTCGCTGTTGGTGGGCGGGGCCGTCGGTTCACCCCCCACCGGGATGACCAGCTGCTGGCCGCTGTAAATACTGGTGCCGGCGATGTTGTTCGCCGCCGCGATCTTCGTCCATACTAGGCCGTACTTCAGCCCGATGGTGAACAGCGTCTCGCCTGCCTGCACCACGTGGATGATGCTCTCGCCGCCGCTGTTCGCGCCGCCGTTGTCGCTCGGCGGCGTCACCGGCGCGCTGCCGTCGGGGATGATCAGGTTCTGGCCCGCGTAAATTCGGTCGCCCGTGAAGCCATTGGCCGTCCGAATCGCGTCCATCGAGACCCCGAACCGCACCGAGATGCGGTAGAGCGTGTCGCCCGGCTGCACCACGTACCCCGGCGCCGCTGCCGCCGCCGGACCCGCCAGGCTCGCCAGCAGCACCAACACGCTGACCGCTACCGCCGCTGCCTGCTGTATCCTTCCCATGTCATCCTGCTCCTGAATCCACTGCTCCCCGCCTGCGGAGCACCCTTTGGTTAGTCTAGCATTAGACGCCTTGATTGCAAGCTTTGTTCCAAGTGGACGCAGCCGGTCGGCTTTGCGAAGCAGGGTTACGCTCCTGAGCAGCGCGTCGCAACTACCGGCGTGGCCCAGCCGGCCTGCCCACATCCGCCACACGTGCGGCCGCCGCACCAGATTCCAGCCGGCCCCACAGGCACCCCTTCCCCGCGGGGAAGGGGCCGAGGGTTAGGTCCCCGTCCTCTCCTATCGCTTCACCAGGTTCGACAGGAAGAACCACAAGTTCGCCGGGCGCTCGGCCAGCCGCCGCATGAAGTAGGGATACCACTCGGTCCCGTAGGGCACGTACACGCGCACGGCGTAGCCCTCGCGCGCCAGGCCCTCCTGCAGGTCGCGCCGAATGCCGTGCAACATCTGGAACTCGTAACACTCGCGCCCCAGGCCAATCTGCTGTGCATACGCCTTGGCCGCCTCAATGCGAGCCGCGTCGTGGGTCGCCAGCGCGGCCAGCGGCGGGAAGCGCCCGTTGTGTCCGGCCGGCGGCCCGTGGCGCGCCGCATCCAGCAGGCGGCGCGCCAGCCGGTCGTAGTTCTCGTCCACGTCCCCCTTCTTGGGGAAGGCGAGATTGCCCGGCTCCTGATACGCGCCCTTGCACAGTCGCAGCCGCACACCCTCGTCAATCAGCGCTTCCACGTCTGTAGCCGTGCGGTACAGGTACGCCTGCACCACCAGCCCCACGTTCTCAAACTCGGCGTGCAGCGCCCGCAGCACGCGCAAGGTGCGGTCGGTGTGCGGCGTGCCCTCCATGTCAATCCGCACAAAGTTGTCGCCCGCTTGCGCCGCTGCCACCACCCGGCGCGTGTTGGCCGTGCAGAAATCCTCGCTCAAATCCAAACCGAACTGCGTCAGCTTCAGCGAGACGTTGGAGCGCGCCCCGGCCGCGCCGATGCGCTCCAGCACATGCACATAGTCATCGGCGGCGCGCTCGGCCTCGCGCTCGCTGGTCACGCTCTCGCCCAGGTGATCGAGCGTGGCATTGATGTTAAGGGCGTTGAGTTGCTGGATAGTGCGCACGGCTTCGGCGGCCGTCTCGCCCGCCACGAAGCGGTTGGCCATGCGCCGTGCCGGCCCCACCCGGGTCACGATGCGCCGCGCCCAGCCCGCCTGTGAAAGATAAAGAATGGGGGTTCGCAGCATTCGTCCTAAGCCTTCACGCAGGTGGAAAACGAAAACGAGAACAGCGCCAGCCCGCGCCCCGCCGCCTCCAGTCGCAGCCGGTGGGGTCGCGCATCGGGGTTGCGGGTGAGCGCGTACATGCGCGGCTGGTCTACCACCAGCACACTTTGCCCGTCCGCGTTCCACCCAATATCGGCCCCCGCGTGCAGTCCGTCCAGCGGCGCGCCATCCTGGTACACGTCTAGACTCACCGGCGCTTTCAAGTCGAGTCGCAGTTCCACCGGGTCGCCGCTCGGGGCCAGCACTGCGTTAGCGCCGGCGGCATGATACGGCAGCTCAATCACGCCCTGCTCGCCCGCTAGGGCCAGGTACTCGCGGCCCGCCTGCCATGTGCCCTCCACGTAGAAATAGCCGTCTTGCTGCTCGGCCGCCGCGGGTAGCCGATAAATGACCGGCAGTTGGCGTGGCGCGTAGCCTTCTCGGTTGCCCAGCACCCCGCGCGCAAACCCAGCCTGAAGTTCCGGCGTGACTCGGAAACACACCGCCCCCGGCCGGTCTTCCTCGCGCAGCACCCCGACGGGCGCGGCCTCCGGCTTGTCTCCGGCCTCAGCCATCAGCGCCGTCAGGGCCGCCTCGGTTTCGGCGTACTGGCCCTCGCCCGCGTGCTGGTAGCGGATGTAACCGGCCGCGTCAATCAAGTAGGTCGTCGGCCAATAGCGGTTGGCGAAAGCCTCCCAGTTGCGCAGGTCGTTGTCGAGCAGCACGGGATACGTGACGCCGTATTGCGCCAGCGCCGCCGCCACCTTGCGGCGCTCGCGGGCGAACTCGAACTCCGGCGTGTGAATGCCGATAAACGTTACGGGGCCTTGCCCATACGCCCGCTGCCAGGCCGTGACATACGGCAGTGTTCGCACGCAGTTGATGCAGGTGTAGTCCCAGATATGCGCCAGCACTGCCCGGCCGCGCTGCTCGGCCAGCGTCAGCGGGCGCGGCGTGTTCAGCCACTCCCCCGGGGCCAGTTCGGGCGCGCGAATGACCGAGCGCGGGGGCTGCATGGTCGTGGTTCTAGGGCGCGCCGGCCGTCAGCGCGCCAACGATCGCTGCTCCTGTCAGGCACACCAGGAACACGCCCAGCACGGCCAGGCCGATGATCAGCCCGCGCGAAAACAGGCCGCCGCGGTCCGATCGCAGCGTGCGCTCCATGGCGCTGGCCGGCTCAGTCACCGTTGGCGGCGCGGCCCCCTCCAGTAGCCGCAGCAGCGCCGCCAGCCGGTCGAGCCATTCGCGCACCGCCTCTGCCGTGATCCCTGCCGTGCGCACATGATGGACGCGGAACAGTAGCGCCTCCGGCTGGAGCAGCACCTGCCTTATCTCGAAACGGCCCACGCCGGGGGCCTGATCGTCGGTCAGGCGCAGTAGTTGGTCGCGCACGCGCGCGTCGTTCAGCGCCTGCCGTGCCCAGGCCTCATCCGTCGCGTACAGCGCCACCTCGCTCATGTGGGCGTCGTCGAGCGCCAGCGGTTGGCGGTTGAGCAGACCCGCCAGCGCCTGGCCCACCCGGTCGCGCCGCGCCGCCGATAAGCGCGTCAGCAGCGGCGTGCCGACGTAAATATCCAGCGTGGGCCCACGCGAATAGTACACATCCACCTGCCGGCCGCCGACCACGCCGTGATACTGCCGCCCGTTGAGCGAGAACATGCGTCCCGCCAGCCCCAGCGGCGCAAAAGCCGCGTCCAGTTGGCGCGCCCGCCAGATGATCAGCCCTGCCGCCCCGGCCAGGGCCAGGGCCACCACAAACAGCACCCCGAGCACCAACGCGATGGCGGCCACCGCTTCGCGTTCCACGCCTGCCGGCAGCGGCAGCACCGTAACGATCAGCACGCAGCCGAACGTCACCACCACCAGCAGCAGCCCTATGCCCAGCCGCAGCAGCAGTTGATACCCACAGCCCGCCCCCCACGCTTGTAGTGTCCTAGAAGTCATGGCGGCGGAGTATAGCATGGCGTATCGGGGGCGTTATAATGCCGAGGTGCGTGCTACTCGGTTGGGTCATCTGCGGCCATGCTTGGGCCAACGCGGCGCGCCCTGGCTCCTGGTCGTGGCGCTGCTGGCGGCCTGCGGCGGCCCGGCTCCCTCCGCCACCGCGCCCGGTGTCACCGCCCCGCCAGGCAGCCCCGCCCCACACGGCCCGGCGCTCACGTTCATGGTCTACGGCGATCCGGCCGACCTGCAAGCCTATCAAGACCTGGTCGCCGCGTACCGCCAACTCGACCCGGCCGCCCAGGTTGAGCTGATCCCGGTCGCCACCCAACTTGACTACGAGCGCCGCCTGACCGCCGACTTCACCGCCGGCACGCCCGCCGACGTAGTGCTGGTCAACTACAAGCGCTTCTATGAGTTTGAGTCCCGCGGCCTGCTCACACCCCTCGCCCCCTACCTGGCAGCCAGCGCCGTCCTCTCGACCACCGACTTCTACCGCCTCGCGCTCACGCCCTACTACCACGGCCGCACGCTGGTTTGCCTGCCGCAGTCGGCCTCGGGCCAGGTGCTCTACTACAACCGGGCATTGTTCGATCAGGCCGGTCTGGCTTACCCCACGGCGCGCTGGAGTTGGGACGACTTCCTGGTCGCGGCGCAGGCGCTCACCCGCGACACTGACGGTGACGGCGTGACGGATGTGTACGGTTTCGGCACGGAGGTGACCTTTGCGGGCCTCATCGCGTACCTGTGGCAGCGCCAGGTGACTGTTGTGGACAACGTGCTGTTGCCGCGCCGCTTGGAGTTGAACTTGCCGCCGGGTCCGGCGGCCCTGCAATGGCTGGCCGACCTGCAAGTAACCCACCACCTCGCTCCGGACGCCGCCGCCGAGTCCGCTGAGAGCAGTGAGAGTCGCTTCATCAACGGCCGGCTGGGCCTGTACCTCAACAGCCGGCGCGGCGTGGCCGCTTACCGCGCCGCCGCCGCCCTCGATTGGGACGTAGCGCCCATCCCCTCCTACAAGGGCCGCCACACCAACCTGCTCACCAGCGATGGTTACTGTGTCACGTCTGCCGCGCCCGACCCGGCCGCCGCCTGGCGCTTCATTGAGTTTGCCGCGTCGGCCGCGGGGCAGACCCTGCTGGCGCGCACCGGCCGGGTGGGGCCGTCGCTCATCAGCGTGGCCGAGTCGCCAGCCTTCCTGGACCCCATCCAGCGGCCCGCCAGCGCCCAGGTATTCGTGAATGCGCTCGCCAGCGCCTGGCCGCTGCCGCCTCACCCCAATTGGAACGAAATCGAAGAGGTCATGGACGACGAGATGCAGCGGGCCTTCTACGGCCGCGCCACCGTGGCCGAGGTGATCGCCGCCGCGGCCTTCCGCACCGAGGAGTTCTTCAAGGTGCATGTCAGCCCGTAGACGGCGCTATGGCGTCACGCGGTTGTACGGCCCGTTGTTTTCAATCGTGAGGGAGCCGGCCGCCTCGTCAATGACGACGATCACTGCCCTGTCGGCCGTGCCCCAATCGCCCGACTGATCGGTCAGCGCCAGCGTGAGCGTGTCGTTCGTGCTGTCAGAGACGGCATAGCGGCCGGTTTGGTGCAGCGGGGGGTAGCCCTCCACCGTGAAGCTGCCGGCCGCAAAAGTCCAGGTCAGGTAGCTGCCGTGGCCGTCGCCGAAGTCTTGCCCCCAGCCCCAGGTGCCCTGAATGAACTGCTCCTGCGCGCTCATGGGGCGCAGCGTTTGGCACGCCAGGCTGGCCGCCAGCAGTAGGGTCAGGGCGGCTAGTCCGGGCGAACAGCTTCGTGGCAGGGTGGGGGGCCGGGCGCGCATGGGCTAAGGCTCGCGAGGCCCGCAGTATAGCTCAGGGCCGCCTTTAGCCGCATGGGCCACCGGAGCGCTTTGGCCGATTGCTCCAGTCGCACCCGTCTCGTCACCCCGCCTCAGCTATAATGCCCGCAGCGCGGCTGGTCCGCGCCCCAGCCGAGGGCCACATGTCCACCTCCGACCATCTCCGCCAGCGCCATCTGCGCCGCAATACCTTCGCGATTCTCGCCGACTACGTCGGCTTTGGCATCGGCCTGATCTTCGCCAACATGACCACCACGCTGCCGGCCTTCGCCGATCAGTTGACCGACAATAAAGTGTTGATCGGCGCGATTTCGTCGCTGTGGGGGGGCGGTTGGCTTCTGCCGCAGCTCTTTGCCGCCCACTACCTGAGCGACAAGCCGCGCAAGTATCCGATCATGATGACCTGGCAGTTGGTCGGGCGGCCGGCGTTTGTGTTGTTCGTACTGTGGATCGCCCTGGGCGGCACACGCTACGCCTCCCTCACCCTCCTGCTGTTCTTGCTGGCGATCATCATCTTCCGCTTCACCGACGCGCTGGTAGCGCTCGCCTACTGGGATCTGTTCGGCAAGGCCGTGCCGGTTCACCGGCGCGGGCGGCTGTTCGGCGTGGGGCAGGTGCTCACCGGCCTAGCGGCTGTCGCCGCGACCCCCATCCTGCAAGCCCTGCTTGGCCCCAACGGCCCGGTCTTCCCGTACAACTATGCGGCGATCTTCGGACTGGCCTGCGTGGGCTTCGCCATCTCTTCCCTCGGCTGCCTGCTGCTCGTCGAAGTGCCGGAGGTGGACGGCGTGCCCGCGGCCGCGCCCACCACCAGTCTGCGCGCTTTCGTGCCGGTGCTGGCGAGCCTGTGGCGGAGCGACTCGTCCTACCGGAAGATCGCGCTCGTGCGTGTCCTGAGTGGGTTGGGCGGGCTAGCCGCCAGCTTTTACGTCGTCTACGCCACCGATGTGCTGCGGTTGCCCCCGGCGGCGCTTGGGCTGTTTGCCGGGGCGGCCACCGCCGGCAGCGTGCTGGCGGGCCTGGTGCTTGGCCCCGTGGCCGACCGCTTCGGGCCGCAGCGCGTCGTGCAGATCGTCACCTGGGCCGCCTGCGCCGCCCCGGCCATCGCCCTGTTGTGCTACTTCGGCGTGTTTGGCGCGGCCGTTGGCGTCGCTTATCCGCTGCTGTACCTGCTGCTCGGTCTGTTCGAGGGCAGTTACATGCTCGGCTTCAACACCTTCATCCTTGCCATCGCGGCCCCCGGCCAGCGCTCCACCTACATGGGGCTGACCAATACTCTCGCGGGTCTTACCATTGTGGCGCCGATCGTGGGCGGCTATTTGCTCGAGCAGACCTCGTACCCGGTGCTGTTCGCCGTCACCATTGCGGGTACGCTTGGCGCGGCGCTGCTGGCGCTCAGCCTGCCGCACCCCAGCCGCTCACGGGCCGCTGCGCCCGACCCTCAGCCCACCGCGGCGCCGTAGTTCGGCGCGGGTTCGTGCTGCGCCGTGCCTGGCCATCTCGCGTCTTATTGTCCCGCCGCCGTCGTTGAGATGGCCATGGACGGGAAGCCCCACACAGGACTGGTGCCCCATGCCCAATCGCCTCGCCGCTGAGACCTCGCCCTACCTCTTGCAGCACCAACACAACCCGGTGGATTGGTTCCCCTGGGGGCCGGAGGCCCTGGCGCGCGCGCAGGCTGAGGACAAGCCAATCTTCCTCTCTATCGGTTACGCGGCCTGCCACTGGTGCCACGTCATGGCGCACGAATCGTTTGAAGACCCGGCCACCGCCGCGCTGATGAACCAGCACTTCATCAACATCAAAGTAGACCGCGAGGAACGCCCCGACCTGGACTCGATCTATATGCAGGCTGTGGTGGCGCTGACTGGGCACGGCGGCTGGCCGATGAGCGTGTTCCTCACGCCCGCCGGCGCGCCGTTCTATGGCGGCACGTATTACCCCCCGCGCCCGGTGCAAGGCATGCCGGCCTTCCGGCAGGTGCTGCAAGGGCTGACCGACGCCTGGCGCGACCGGCGCGAAACGGTGCTCAAGAGCGCGGCCGAGGTTTTGAACCACGTGCGCCAGGGCGAACTGCTCGGCTTGCCGCCCGCCGCCGACACGCTCTCGCTCGACACCGTGCGCGCCGCCGTGCAGAGCCTTTGGCGCGCGTTCGATTGGAACGACCACGGTTGGGGCGGGGCGCCCAAGTTTCCCCAGCCGATGACGCTGGAGTTCCTGCTCAGGGCGCATCTACTCACCGGCGAGGCCACGCCGCTGGAGCTTGCCACCAAGACCCTCACCAGCATGGCGCGCGGCGGCCTGTACGACCAGCTCGGCGGCGGTTTTCACCGCTACGCCACCGACGCGCGCTGGCTGGTGCCGCACTTCGAGAAGATGCTCTACGACAACGCGCAGTTGGCCCGCGTCTATCTCCATGCCTACCAATTGACTGGCACGGCCGCCTACCGGCGCGTCACCGAGGAAATACTGGACTACGTGCTGCGTGAGATGACCGACCCGGCGGGCGGCTTCTATTCCTCGCAGGACGCCGACTCAGACGGGCACGAAGGCCGATTCTTCACCTGGAGCGAACCTGAGCTAGACGCCGCCTTGGGGGCCGGCGCGGCGCTGTTCAAGGCCGCCTATGGCGTTACGCCTCAGGGCAACTTCGAGGGGCAGAATATCTTGTTCGCGGCGCTGGACGTGGACGACCTGGCCGCGCGTTTCGATCTGCCCGCGGCCGAGGTCGCGGCGCGGCTGGCGGCGGCGCGGGCCGTGCTTTTCGACCTGCGCGCCCGGCGCGTGCATCCCGGCCGCGACGACAAGGTGCTGGCTGGTTGGAATGGGCTAATGCTGGCCGCCCTGGCCGAAGCCGGGCGCGTGCTCGACCGCGCCGACTACCGGCAGGCAGCCGTGGCAAACGCCAACTTCGCGCTCACGGTGCTGCGCCGGGCCGATGGCCGTCTGTATCGCTCGTGGCGCAACGGCGCGGCCAAGCTCAATGCCTACCTGGAAGACTACGCCAACCTGGCCGAAGGGCTGCTGGCCCTCTACGAAACGACCTTCGACCCGGCCTACTACACCACGGTCGAAGCCCTCCTTGCTTCTGCGCTCGACCACTTTGCCGATCCGCGTGGCGGGTTCTTCGACACCAGCGACGACCACGAAACCCTGGTGACGCGCCCAAAGGATATTCAAGACAACGCCACCCCCTCCGGTAGCGCCATGGCCGTGACGGCGCTGCTCAAGCTGGCTGCCTACAGCGGCGCGTCTCGCTTCGCCGAGGCCGCCGACGCCGCCCTGACGAGCGTGCAACCCGTCCTGAGCCAGTACCCCAGCGGCTTCGCCCAATGGCTGATCGCGCTCACCTTCCGGCTGGGCGGGCCGCGCGAAGTGGCGCTGGTCGGCGACCCGGCCGACCCGGCCACGCGCGCCCTGCTAGGCGTGGTGACGCACCCCTACCGGCCGTTCCAGGTGACGGCGCTCAAGTCATCCAAGGCCGCCTCGCCCGTGCCGCTGCTGGCTGGGCGCGAGCTGGTGGGCGGCCGGCCCGCCGCTTACGTCTGTGTCAACTTTGCCTGCCGGTTGCCGGTGACCGAACCGGCGGCGCTGGCCGAGCAGTTGGCCGCGCCGCCGCCCGCCTAACGGCCAGCGCCCCGGCCAACCCGCTGACCAGCGGCAGCACAATGAACATATAGGCCGACCCCGTAAAGACCAGCGCCAGCGTCACCGGGAGCGCCAGGGCAAAGGCCGCGCTCACCCACGGCGGCCACACCCGCTCGCGCGCCCCGGCCCACGCGGCCAGCGCCAGGCCGATCAGCAGGCTCAGCATCCCCACCAGCACCAGCATCCAGGCCAGGCTGCGGGCGTTCCACTCGCCGTGGGCCAGGTCAGTAAAGAACCAAAACTCAGCCACGTTGCCAAAGATCATGGCGGTTAGCCCGCCAAACACGAACCATCGCGCGCCGCGGCCCAGACGGCCGGGCAGCGGCCGGCGCGCGAAGAAGCCCACGTAACCCGCCAGCATGGCCGCGAAACACGGCCCCCACAGCCGGTTGATAGTCTCATAGCCGAGGTAGTTGCCGCTTCCCGGTGGCCCCCACTCGGGCGAAAGCACGGTGTTCAGCGCTAGCCAGGCTGCAGCTCCAACGAACCCCACGACACCCAGAACACGCGTAGCCATGGCCTCACTTCACCGTGACCGCTATGAGGTGCGTCAGGCCATCGCCTGCCAGCGCGGTGTGCGCCCCGTCGGCGGCCTGCAGGCAGAGCGTGTGCGGCCCCGGGGCGAGCTCCAGGTCAGCCTCCAGTTGGCCCTGCCCGTAGTGCAGGTGCGTGGCGTCCTTGGGGATGATCTCGCCCGCGGTGACGCAGGCCGTGTCCAACATAATGTGTAGGTGGCCCACGCCGGCCTTCACCTCGCCGGCCGGCTCAATGGTGAAGTTCTCAGCGCCCAGGGTCACATGCGCCGGGCTGGACACCTCGGCCCCATCGGCCGGGCTGATGAAGAACACGCGCGGCCCGGCCTCGGCGGCCGAGGCGCAGGCCGCGAGCAGCAAGGCGACGGGGACGAGCACCGCGGTCAGTAAGCGTCGAAATGGCATGTGTGCCTCCGTTGGGTAAGGCCGATTGCCGTTACTCTACGCGCCCGTCGCCCCCGCTGTCATGAGGGCGCGGCCCCTTTTGGGCTGGGAAGTTTGCCTGGGCGCGCCGGCGGCCGCGCTTGCGCCCTAGCCGGGCAAAGCTATACTTCCCGCGCTTCCGCATCCACCTGAGTGGAGTCCCCATGCCAAACCACATAGAGACCACCCCCCCCAGGCGCAACGGTTGTGTCATGTCCGTGCTCTACGTTTTGGCGTTCCTGTTTGTGCTGGTGCTGCCGCTGGCCCTGCTGGCTTACAACGTCGGTCGGGTGGTGTTCAGCCCGCCCTTGATCAAGCGCGTCGTGGCCGATGAGGTCATCAACTCGGAGCTGCTGCCGATTGTGCTGGAGTGGTTTTCACAGCGGCGCGCCCAAGAACGGGTAGATATGGGTGAGGCGCTCACCGGCATTACTGAGCCGGACATCGTGCTGCTGTTGTCGTATATGGATCGTGCCGACTGGCGCAACGTGAAAACCGAAGTGCTCACCGCCGAGATTTTGGCCGGTTGGGTGACTGACACCGTGGACGCCACCTATGCCTGGATTGATACCAGCGACCGCGTGCCGCCCATCACCTGGTCGCTCCAGCCCTTCAAGACTCGCGTCCTATCGGAGCATGGCGTCGCCGCCATCGTCATCGCCTACGATAACCTGCCGCCCTGCCAGCAGGCCGAGATTGACGACTTCCTGGCGCGCCAGGCGGCAGTGCCGGCCGGCACCGAAGTGCTCTACAACCTCTGTCACTTCCCCAAGCCGTGGGAAGAAGACCAGTTCAATGATTACGTGAACGCGCTGGAAGACGTTGTCGCCAACATCCCGGCCACCTTTGCCCTCACGCGCGAATTGCAGCAGAGCGGCGACGATACCCAAGGCGTGGGGCCGGAGGTGCTCAAGCAGTATCTGCGCCTCATCCGGCTGCTCTACGTTTGGGCGTGGGTGGTGCCGCTGGTGCTCTGGCTGTTGATCCTGACCTTGGGCGTGCGCACTGCCCCTCAACTAGGCCGGTGGGGCGGCGTGCCATTGGTGCTGGGCGGCCTGCTGGCCGTGCTGCCGGCCGTCCTCTACGCCGTGCTGATTACGTCGCTGCTGGCCGCGGGGCCGTTGAGCGAAGTGCCGCCGGTGGTGCGCACTGAGGCCACGCGCGCCATTCTGCGCTTGGCGGCCGAAGTGTTCCGGCCGATGCTCATTCAGGCCATCATTCTCACCGGGGTGGGCCTCCTGTTGGCGCTGCTGCTCTTCAAGCGCCAACCCGCCACCCAGCCGCAGCTCGCTGAGTCCGCCGCGCCCACGCCGCCAGGCTGATCTAAGCCGCTGCGCCCTGCGTTTACCTCTCACACGCCGGCGGGTTCGCCCACCGCCGGCATCCTTTCGTTGTTGACAGTCGCATTGTGCATTATATATAATCCAGCCATCCATTGCTTCCATACCCACCTACTCGGCTCCCGAAGGACCAGACATGCACAGTCTGACTTACGCACAAGCCATCAACGAGGCGCTCAAAGAAGAGATGCGCCGCGACCCCAACCTCGTGGTCTTAGGCGAAGACGTGGGCAAGTACGGCGGCGTGTTCGGCGTCACCCGCGGGCTGTATGACGAATTCGGCGAGGCCCGCGTGCGCGACTGCCCCTTGAATGAAGCCGCCATCATCAGCTTCGGCATCGGCCTGGCGCTGGCCGGCAAGCCCGCCGTGGCCGAGCTGGAGTTCATGGACTTCGTCACCTTCTGCATGGATGCCGTCACCAACCAGGCGCCCAAGCTGCGCTTCTTCTGGGGCGGCCAGGTCGAAGTCCCCCTCGTCATCCGCACGCCCATCGCTTCGGGCCTGGGCTTCGGCACGCAGCACTCGCAAAGCCTCGAAAGCTGGTTCATGCACGTCCCCGGCCTCAAGGTCGCCATGCCCGCCACGGCCTACGATGCCAAGGGCCTGATGAAGACCGCCATCCGCGACCGCAACCCGGTGCTGTTTGCCGATAACATCAGCCTGTATTCCACCAAGGGCGACCTGCCCGACGAGGAGTACCTCGTCCCGTTTGGGCAGGCCGAGGTCAGGCGCGCGGGCGACGACGTGACCGTCGTCGCCTTAGGGGCGATGGTGCCTCAGGCGCTGACGGCCGCCGACGAGTTGGCCGGGCAGGGCCTGTCGGTGGAGGTGATTGACCCGCGCACCCTGGCCCCCTTCGACCTTGAGACGATCCTTGCCTCGGTCGAGAAGACCGGCCGCGTCGTCGTCGCCCACCAGGCCCACAAGACCGGCGGCGTCGGCGCCGAAATCGCCCAGCAGATCACCGAGCGCGCCTTCGACGCGCTCGACGGGCCGGTGGTGCGCGTGGCGGCGGCTGATGTGCCGGTGCCCGCCAGCGCCCCGCTGGAGAGCGCGGTGTTCCCCCAGGCGGCCGATATCGTGCGCGCCTGCCAGTCGTTCCGGCGGCGTTAGGAGGAGGCAGCCATGGATATCTCAGCGGACAAAAAAATAGATGCGCTGCGGCGCATGTGGCTGATCCGCTTCTTTGAGGAGGCGGCCATCCGGTTGTACGGCGAGCGCCACTATCGCGGTTCGACCCACCCCTACATTGCCCAGGAAGCCACGGCGCTGGGCGTGTGCGCGGTGCTCCAGCCCAAAGACCTGGTGCTGGCGACTTACCGCGGCCACGGCGCGGCTATTGCCAAGGGCGTTGATCCGCGCCGCATGATGGCCGAGCTGCTGGGCAAGGCCACCGGCCTGTGCGGCGGCAAGGGCGGCTCGATGCACATGAGCCAGGTAGACCTGGGCTTCGTGGGCAGCAACGCCATCGTCAGCGGCCACATCGGCATTGCGGGCGGCATGGCGCTCGCGCACCAGTTAGATAACGACGGCGTGGTCACCGTGTGCTTCTTCGGCGACGGCGCGTCGTGCGAGGGCGTGTTCTACGAGACGCTCAACATGGCCCAGTTGTGGAAGCTGCCGCTGGTGTTGGTCGTCGAGAACAACGAGTACGCCATCTCCACACACTACACCCAGTCCATCAGCGTGCCGTTCATCAGCCAGCGCGCTCAGGGCTTCGGCCTGCCGGGGGTGACGATTGACGGCCGTAATTTTGACGCCGTCGCCCAGACGGCGAGCGAAGCTGTTGAGCGCGCCCGCCGCGGCGACGGCCCGACGCTGATCGAGGCCAAGACCGTGCGCTGGTCGCGCCACAGCGCCGTGGCGGCGGGCGGGGCCGGCTCGGCCGCCGCCGACCGCTGGAAGGAAACTGATCCCATCCCGCGTTTCCGCGCCGAGCTGATCTCCGCGGGCGTGCTCGACGAGGCCGAAGCCGTGGAACTGGAGCAGGCGGCCCGCGTGGAAATCGAAGGGGCGGTGGAGTTCGCGCTCGCCAGCCCGTATCCCGAGCTGAGCGCGCTCACCGAAGACATTTACGCCTGAGGCGGTACCGCATGAAAATCACCCGTATCGAAGTCATTCCGCTGGTCCGCAAGCTTGAGGAAGAGTTCAAGGGCGGCACCTACAAGATCGTCAACCGCAACACCATCGTCACCCGCGTCTACACCGACAGCGGCATCGTCGGTGAGGCATTTGGCGGCGACGAAGACCAGCGCCAGGACCAGGTGGTCAACCTGATCCGCGACCACTTTGTGCCGCTGCTGGTAGGCGAAGACGCCCGCGACGTGGAGCGCCTGTGGGAGAAGATGTTCCACAGCAACATAGACCTGGGCAACCGCTCGATCCACGTGCTCGACCTGAACAATCGCGGCATCCTCATGCAGGCCATCGCCGCGGTAGACAACGCCCTGTGGGACGCGCTGGGCAAGCACTGGAACGTGCCGCTCTACAAGCTCCTCGGCGGCTACCGCGACAAGGTGCCGGTGATCGCCATTGGCGGTTACTACCAGGCCGGCAAAACGCAGGATGCCCTGAACGAGGAAATGCTGCACTACAAGGAATTGCAGATGGCCGGCGTGAAGTTCAAGGTGGGCCGCCTGAGCGTCAAGGAAGACGTGGAGCGCGTGGCCCGCGTGCGCGAGCTGGTGGGCGACGACTTCATCATCGTCTGCGATGCCAACCAGGCCTGGACGCCCGATCAGGCCATCCAGTTCTGCCGCGCCGCCGCCGGCCTCAACATCGGCTGGATCGAAGAGCCAGTGCAGTGGTCGGACCAGAACGAAGGGCTGCGCCTCGTGCGCGACAACGCGCCCATCCCGGTGACGGCCGGGCAGGGCGAGATCAGCCGCTGGGGCTGCCGCGATCTGGTGGTGCAAGGCCGCGTGAACTACCTGAACGTGGACGTGACCATCGCCGGTGGTGTGACCGAGTGGCGCCGTATCGCGGCCATGGCCAGCCACTTCCACGTGAAGATGGCCCACCATGAAGAGTCGCAGGTGGCGCTGCACCTGCTGGCCTCCATCCCGCATGGCCTGTACGTCGAAATCTTCCCCAACCGCAAGCGCGACCCCATGTGGTTCGAGCTGCCGGCGCAGTTGCCCACCATCCGCAATGGCTACATGGAACTGCCGAGCGGGCCGGGGCTGGGGATGCCGCTCAACGAAGACATCATCGCCAGGTACCGGGCGAGCTAGCGGGAACTGCCATACCCATGGTCAGCGAAATCAGCCTCCCGGTAACCGACCAGACGACCGTCACGGTGAACCTGACGCACTGGCTCAAGCGCGAAGGCGACCGCGTCGCCGAGGGCGAAGCCGTGTGCGAGGTCGAGACCGACAAAGCCACGGTGGAAATCCCCGCGCCCGCGGCCGGTTTGCTGCGCAAGATCCTCGTGCCCGCCGGCACCGAGGTGCCGCCCAAGACCGTCGTCGGTCTCGTCGGCGACCCCGGCGACGCGCTGCCAGACATTGACCCGTTCTACAAAGTTGACAAGGTGGCCCCCGCCGCGCCGAAGATGCCCGAGCCGCCTAAGCTGCCGCAGGCAGCGACTCCCGCGCGCGCCGCCGGCCAGAAGGTCATTGTCTCGCCCCGCGCGCGGCGGCTGGCCGAGGAGCGCGGCGTGGACCTCGGCACGGTCACGGGCAGCGGCCCCGGCGGTCGCATTCTGGAGGAAGACGTGGAAGCCGTGCTGGCGGCTTCACCCGCCGCCGCGCCCGCGTCCGCCGCCGCGCCCGCGTCCGCCGCCGCGCGCGCCGCCCACGGCAAAGCCGAGCGTGTCAGCCAGTCGTGGCAGACCATCCCGCACTTCTACATGTCGGTCACGGTAGACCTGACCCGCATGGCGGCGCTGAAGGCCGCGGCCGGGGAAGGCGTGACGTTCACCGACTACTTTGCGCTGGCGCTGGGGCAAGTGCTGCCGCAGCACCCGGCGCTCAACGGCCATTGGAACAGCGCCACGCGCGCCTTTGCCGCCGCCGCCGAGGTGCGCCTCGGGATCGTGGTCGAGGCTGAGCACGGCCTGGTGATCCCCGCCCTGGCCGACCTGCGCGGCCGCGGTCTGCCCGCCATTTCCGCCGAGCGCGCGCAGGTGGTGGCCCAGGCGCGGGCGGGCAAGCTCAGCCCGAGCGCGCTGGCCGCCCCGACCTTCACCCTCTCTAACGTCGGCCCCGGTCACATAGATGCGTTCACGGCCATCATCAGCCCGCCGCAGGTGGCCCTCCTCACCGTCGGCAGCGTGCAACCCATGCCGCTCGTGATCGAAGGGCAGGTTGTGGCCCGCACCGCCGCGACCTTGACCCTGGGCGCGGATCACCGCGCCGTGGACGGGCGGCAATCCGCCCGGTTCCTCGAAGACCTGAAGCGCACCCTGGAGGCCCTCGCATGAGCAATTTGATCCATTTATTTGACATCAACTCTGCCGCCTGGGTTCCGCACAACCGCTTCCCCACGGTGGAGACCAAGGTGCTCGAGACCAAAGCCACCCACGCCCACCTCAGCCTGATGAAGGTTAAGCTGGAGGCGGGCGGCGCGATTGCCATGCACATTCACCCCATCGAGACTGAGACCGCCGTCGTCGTCAGCGGTGAGGTCGAGTTCCTCTACGGCGAAGGCGAAGCTCAGCAGGTCGTGCTGCTCAAGGTGGATAACGGCGTCTCGATCTATCCCGGCACGCTGCACGGCATCCGCAACGTCAGCAGCGCGCCGGTTGAGTTGCTCGCCATCCACTCGCCCGGCGTGGTCTAGCGCCCGCGCCGCATGAACGTCCTCGAAGCTGACGCCAAGGCGCTCCTGGCCGAACAAGGCCTCAAGGTGCCTGCGGGCCGCCTGGTGGCCTCCGCCGCCGAGGCCGAAACCGCCGCCGCCGAGTTGGGCGGGCGCGTGGTCGTCAAGGCGCAGGTGCCCGCCAGCGGCCGCATGAAGGCCGGCGGCATACAGTTCGCGGCCACGCCGGCCGAGGCCGGGCAAGCCGCCGCCGCGCTGTTGGCCAACCCGCTCAAAGGTTTCACCGTGCACTCGGTGCTGGTGGAGCAACAGATGACCGTCGCGGCCGAGGTCTACGTCGGCGTCACTTACGACAACCAGGCGCAGGCAGCCGTCCTCCTCGCCAGCCGCGCCGGCGGCATCGAGGTGGAAAGCAACGGCCAGGTAATGCGCCGCCCGTTCTCGCCCAGCGCCCCGCTCAGCGACTACGTGGGCCGCGAAGTGGCGGCCTCGCTCGGCCTCGCCGGCCGCGCCCTGGTGCAGTTCGGCGGGCTGTTGGCGAACCTCGCCCGCTGCTTCCGCCTGTGGGACGCGAACTTGCTGGAGATCAACCCGCTCCTCCTCGACCCGCAGGGGCAATGGTGGCTGGCCGATGCCCATCTTGAACTAGATGACGACGCCGCCTACCGCCAGGGCGCGCTGCTGGCCCGCCTCCCCGCCAGCCAGCGCTACCGCGACCAGCGTTCCGAGTTCGAGCGCCAGGCCGCCGAGATTGACAGCGCCGACCATCGCGGCGTGGCCGGGCGGCTGGTGCCCTTCGGCGGCAACCTGGGCCTGCTCATCGGCGGCGGCGGCGCGAGCCTGACCATCATGGATGCCGTGCTCGACGCCGGCCTGGAGCCTGCCAACTATTGCGAGATCGGCGGCAACCCCAGCGTGTGGAAGATCAAGGAGCTGACCAAGCTCATCCTCTCGCAGCCCAACGTCGAAAAGCTGGCCGTCATCATGAACGTGGTCAGCAACACCCGCGTAGACCTCGTGGCGCGCGGCGTGATCAAGGGCATTCTGGAACTTGGCAAGCAGCCGCGCGACGTGATCGCGGCCTTCCGCATCCCTGGCTCGTGGGAGACCGAAGGCCAGGCGGTGCTGCGCCACTACGGCGTGCCATCGTTTGGGCGCACGACGACGATCAATCAGGTAGTTGAGGCGATCGAGTGGCGATCTTAGCCGACGCGTCCACGCGCATCCTGGTGCAGGGCATCACCGGCCGCGAGGCCGCCACCTTCACGCTCGAGTCGCTGCGCTACGGCGCGCGGGTGGTGGCGGGCGTCACTCCCGGCAAGGGCGGCCAGCAAGTGCATGGCGTGCCCGTCCTCGACACGGTGGCCGCGGCCGTGGCCGCGCACCCCTGCGACGCGGCCCTCATCTCCGTGCCCGCGCCCATGGTGCTCGACGCCGCCGGCGAGGCCATGGCGAACGGCCTCAAGCTCCTCGTGGTCGTCACCGAACGGCTGGCCCGCGCCGACGGGTTGGCTCTGCTAGAGCGGGCCCGCGCGGCCGGGGCGCGGCTCGTGGGGCCGAACAGCCTGGGCATAATCACGCCTGGGCAGACGCGCGTGGGCATGGCCGGCGGCGACGCGGCCAGCGTGCGCCTGGCCTACCAGCCCGGCAGCATCGGCGTGGTCTCGCGCAGCGGCGGCATGATGACCGAGATCGCCAATTTGCTCACGCAAAGCGGTTTCGGCCAGAGCACCTGCGTCAGCATCGGCGGCGACCAGTTCATCGGCACGCGCTTTGAAGACCTGCTGCCGCTCTATGAGGCTGACCCGGCCACCGAGGGGCTGGCGCTGTTCTGCGAGCCGGGCGGCAGCATGGAAGAGCGCCTGGCCGAGCGCCTCACTGGCCGGCCCAGCCGCCTGCCCATTGTGGCCTTTGTGGCCGGACGTTTCGCCGACCGCAACCCCGGCGTGCGCTTCGGCCACGCGGGGGCCTTGGTGCAGGGAGCCAGCGGCAGCCCCGCCCGCAAGATCGAAGCGCTGCGGGCCGCGGGCGTGTTGGTGGCCGACAAGCTCCAGCAGATACCCGAATTGCTGCGCGCGGCGCTGCTGAAGGCCGCCGTCCGCCCGGCGGTCGCCCGCCCGGAGGCCTGAGATGGGCGAGTTTATCGAGATCACGCTTGACGCCGACCTGATCCCGCTCGAGGCGGCCCGCCGGCTCGCGGGCCTCTGCCCGGTGGATATCTTCGCGGTCGAGGCCGGCCACCTGGTGGTGCGGCCCGCCAATGAAGATGAGTGTACACTCTGCGAATTGTGTCTGGCGCCCGCGCCCGCTGGATCACTCGTTATCCACAAGCGCTACAGCGGCGAGAACTTGGTGGCGCGCGGCTAGCGGCCCGATCACAACCCGGCGACTGACACCACCATGTACAAAAGCAAGAAAGACCTAGTGGTGGACGTGATCCGTGAGGCGATCCTCTCTGGCGAGTTGGAGCCGGGCGCGCGCCTGCTGCAAGAAGACCTGGCCGAGCGCCTGCAAGTCAGCTCCACGCCTGTGCGCGAGGCCCTGCGCCAGTTGGAAAGCGAGGGTATCCTCCAATCCTCGCCCAACCGCGGCGTGCGCGTGGTCGAGGTCAACTTCAGCGCGGTGCGTGAGATCTACCAGATCCGCGCCGAATTAGAAGCCCTGGCGACGCGCTGCGCCGTGCCGCGCCTGACCTCCGCCGACCTGGCCCACCTGCGCCGCCTGCAAGCCCAAATCGTCGCCTGCATCCAACGCCACGAACTGAAAGAGCTGCGCCGCCTCAACTACGACTTGCACCTCACCATCTACCAGGCGGCCGCCATGCCTGAACTGCTCAGGCTCATTCGCAACCTGTGGACCAAGTTCCCCTGGGACACGCTGCACGTGCTGCCCAACCGCGCCTTCATGTCCGCCGACGAGCACGCCCGCCTGCTGGCCGCCCTGGAAGCTGGCGACGCCCAGCGCGCCGGTGGGCTGATGCGCGAGCACATCGAGCTTAGCGCCCGCGCGCTGGACGTCTACCTGGCCCAGCGCAGCGCCGAGGCCGCCGCATGAGCGCCGAGCCGGTGCTGGCCCTCACCACGCCGCTCACCGACGATGTCGCGCGCGGCCTGCGCGTCGGGCAGCGCGTGACCCTCACCGGCACGCTCTACACCGCCCGCGACGCCGCGCACGAGCGCCTCGCTCACGCGCTGGCGGCTGGGCAGACGCTGCCCATCCCGCTAGCCGGCCAGATCATCTACTACGTCGGCCCGGCCCCGGCCAAACCCGGCGCCATTATTGGCCCCGCCGGCCCAACCACCGCCGGCCGGGTGGACCTCTACACACCCGCGCTGCTGGCCCAGGGCCTCAAGGGCATGGTGGGCAAGGGCAAGCGCAGCCCCGCCGTGCGCGCCGCCATCGTGGCGCACGGCGCCGTCTACTTCGTCATGGTCGGCGGCGCGGCCGCCCTCATCTCTGAGCACATCCGCTCCGTCACCACCGTTGCCTACGCCGACCTGGGCACCGAGGCCATCGCTCGCTACGAGGTCGAGGGCCTGCCGATGGTGGTCGCCAACGACGCAATCGGCGGCGACCTGTATGAGCAAGGTCAGGCCGCCTACCAGCGCCCGCTCCCCGGCGCGGAGGCGCGATGAGGACGATCAACGTGGCGGAGGTCACCGCGGCCGTCGCGCGCGCCGTGCAGGCCATCAACTTCCACACGCCCGCGCCGGTGCTGGCGCAGCTCAAAGACGTGTGGGCCTTGGAGCCCTCGCCCGCGGGCAAGCTCGCCCTGCAAGACATCGTGGAGAACCGGCAAGTCGCCACCGAGCGCCAGGTGCCCATGTGCCAGGATACCGGCATGGCCGTCGTCTTCGTCCGCCTCGGCCAGGATGTGCATCTCGAAGGCGGCGACCTGCGTGCCGCCATCGCGGCCGGCGTGCGGCAGGGCTACCAGGAAGGCTACCTGCGCAAGAGCGTCGTGGCCGAGCCGCTCTTCGACCGCCGCAACACGGGCGACAACACGCCGCCCGTCATTCACTTCGACCTCGTGCCCGGTGATCAGTTACGCCTGACGGTCGCGGCCAAGGGCTTCGGGGCCGAGAACATGAGCCGCGTGAAGGTGCTCACCCCCGCCAACCGGCTGGAGAACGTGAAGCGCGAGGTGCTCAGTGTGGTGCAGGATGCCGGCCCGAACGCCTGCCCGCCGATTGTGGTCGGCGTGGGCCTGGGCGGCACGCTGGAGATGGCCGCGCTGCTCGCCAAGCGCGCCCTGATGCGCGAAGTCGGTGAGCGCCACCCCGACCCGCGCTACGCCGCCTTCGAGCTGGAACTGCTCGACCTCGTCAACCGCACCGGCATTGGGCCGCAGGGCTGGGGCGGGGTGAACACCGCGCTCGACGTGCGCATTGAAACTTACCCTACGCACATCGCCGCCGTGCCGCTGGCGATTAACCTGGATTGTCACTTGCAGCGCCACATGGAGATCGTGATTTGATTACGGAGGAAAATCATGAACCTACGTCTCGCCAGCGCTGATTTCTCATTTCCGTTGCTGTCGCATCGCGACGCCCTCAAGCTCATCGCCATGCTGGGCTTCGAGGGCGTGGACCTGGGCATTTTTCAGGATCGCAGCCACGTGCAGCCCTCCCACGTGCTTGGGCGCCTGCCGCAGGCCGCCGCGGAGTTATCTGCCCTCGTGGAAGAGTGTGGCCTCCAGATTGCCGACATCTTCTATCAGGCCAGCGAATTTCCGGTGGTGGCGGCGAATCACCCCGACGAGGCCGAGCGCGCCAAGGGCCGCGAGTTGTTTCGGCGGATGCTGGAATTTGCCCTGCGCTGCAACGCGGTACACATGACTGCGCTGCCGGGGGTGGAGTGGGACGGTGTGCCCCATGAGACCTCGCTGCAGCGCAGCGCCGAGGAGCTGGCCTGGCGGGCCGAGCACGCCAAACAGGCGGGCATCGTCTACTCGGTGGAAGCGCATCTTGGGTCTATCGCGCCCACCCCGGAGGAGGCCCTGAAACTGGTCAGCCTGGCTCCTGGCCTGACTCTGACGGTGGACTACACGCACTTCACTTACCTCGGTATCAGCGATGACGAGTGCGAAAAGCTCATCCCGCACGCCAGCCACTTTCATGCCCGCTGCGCCCACAAGGGCACGCTGCAGTCGCTTTCGACGCGCAACACCATTGACTATCCGCGCGTGCTCCGCGCTATGGAGCGGACGGGTTATTCCGGCTATGTGGGGGTCGAATACGTGTGGCAAGATTGGATTAACCTGAAAGAGGTTGACAACCTCTCCGAGACCATCATGCTGCGTGACCTGCTGCGCGCCAACGCCCCGAACGGGGTGGCGGCATGAGCGGCGTCAGCGCCACCGGGCGCGTCGCCCTGGTCACCGGCGCGGCGCGCGGCCTGGGCGCGGCGGCGGCGGTGGCCCTGGCCGAGGTCGGCGCGAGCGTGGTGCTCTGCGACATAGACCAGGCCGAGGTCGAGGATCAGGCCGCGCGTATCCGGGCCAACGGCGGCTCGGCCCTGGCGCTCGCCCACGACATCACCTCGCTGGCCGAGATCAAGCGGCTGGTGGCGGGGACGCTGGCGCATTACGGCCGGCTGGATATTCTGGTCAACAACGCCGGCATCTGCCCGCGCATCTCCATCGAAGGCATGACGGAGGAGAGCTACGACCGCATCATGAACACCAACCTGCGGTCGGTGTTCTTCCTCTCGCGCGAGGCCGGCAACGCTATGAAACCCACCGGCTGGGGGCGCATCATCAACGTCAGCTCCACCGGCGGGCGCACCGGCGGCATCTTCAACGCCACCGTCTACAGCGCCTCCAAGGCCGGCATCATGTCCATGACCAAGGCCTTTGCCCGCCACTTCGCGCCCGACAACATCATCGTCAACTGCATCGCCCCCGGCACGGTCAACACCCGCCTCATGTCCAACCTGCCGCAGGCCTCGCTCGACGCCGCCGTGAGCCAGGTGCCGCTCAAGCGCCTGGCCGAGCCGTCCGAGATCGCCAAGGTGATCGTCTTCCTCGCCTCCGACCTGGCCTCGTATATGACCGGCGCCATCCTGGATGTCAACGGCGGGGCGGTGATGCCCTAACCGCTAGTCTCAACCAACTCTCGCAAAGGCGCTCGCATGCACATCAGGAAAGTTACGGCTTACCCGCTGCGCTACCCCGAACCCAACGACCGCATGGTCATGCGGCACGTCACGCTTGCCAAGATCGAGACCGACAACGGCCTCGTCGGCTGGGGCGAGTGCATCTCGCAGTGGCCGGAGGCCGCGCTGGCGGTCAAGACCCTCATCGAGCAGGGCTTCGCGCCCCTGCTAATCGGCCGCGACCCCACCGAAAACCACGCCCTCTATCGCCTCATTAAAGACCACTGCTGGTGGTACGGCGATACCGGCATGGCGACCTTCGCCGTCAGCGCCATTGACATTGCCCTGTGGGACCTGAAGGGCAAGGCGCTCGGCCTGCCGATCCACAACCTGCTGGGCGGCAAGCTGCACGACCGGCTGCGCGCCTGCGCCAGCACGCACCCCAGCAAGGCCGGCCTGGACGACCTGGCCCAGGAGCTGGCCGATCACGCCCAGAACGGCTACACCGCCGTGAAGGTTGGCTTCGGCAAGATGGGCGAAGCCAACCTGGGCACCGACGAGAAGCGCGACATCGCCTACGTGCGCGCCGTGCGCGAGGCCATCGGCCCCAACGTGGACTTCATGGTAGACCTGGGCAAGAAGACGCGCTGGGACTATGCCATGGGCGTGCGCATGTCGCGCGAGTTTGAGCAATACGGCCTGCGCTGGATCGAAGACCCCTTTCAGCCGACCAACATCGAGGCTTACCAACACCTGCGCCGGTCCATCCAAACGCAGGTGGCGGCGGGCGAGCGCGAGTGGACCCCGGCCGCCTACAAGCGCCTGATCGAGTTGGGCGTGGCCGATATCTACCTGGCCGACCCCGGCCGCATCGGCGGCATCACCGCTGTCAAGGAAGTCATCGAGATGACGGCGGCGGCGCACCTGTTCTACAACGCCCACACCTGGAGCAGCGCTATCAACACCGCCGCCGCGGTGCACCTGACCGCCACGGCGCCCAACTATATCGTCTTCGAGCTTAAGCCCTTGCCCAGCCCGCTCCAAAACGAGTTGGTGGTCATGCCCATCACGCAAGAGGGTGGGTGGGTGCCGGTGCTCAACGGCCCCGGCCTGGGCATCGAGATTCGCGAAGAAGCCGTTCACAAGTACCTGTTCGATCACGTGGTATAAGCGCTAACCCGACCCTAACCGCGAGGTCACCATGTCTGATCCCAAAGCCCGTATCGGCATCATCGGCACCGGCTGGTGGTCTACCACCGCCCACATCCCTGGCCTGCTGGCGAACCCGGCGGCGGAACTGGCCGCCCTATCCGACCGCTCCGAAGCGGCCCTGGCGCGGGCCACCGCCGTCTTTGGCCCGCGAAAAACCTACACCGACTATCACGCCATGCTGGCCGCCGAGCGGCTGGACGGCGTGATCGTTGCCACCAACCATACCTCGCACTACGCGGTTGCCAAGGCCTGTCTCGAGGCCGGGGTGCACGTGCTCCTTGAAAAGCCCATGGTGCTGGAGGCTGCTCACGCCCACGACCTGGTGCGCCTCGCGGCTGAAAAGGGCCGCGAACTCATCGTGGGCTACCCCTGGAACTACACCGCCGTCACCCGCCGGGCGCGCGACGTGGTGGCCTCCGGCCGGCTGGGCGCGTTGCAACTCGTCAACGTCCACTTCGCCTCGATGGTCATCGAGTTCTACCGGGGCAACGACCAGGCTTACGCGCCCGTGTTCGGCTATCCCGTCACCGGCCCCGGCCAGGCCTACAGCGACCCCAAGCTGGCGGGCGGCGGCCAGGGGCACCTGCAAATGACGCACTCCGCCGGGGCGCTGTTCTTCATCACCGGCTTGCAGGCCGAGCGCGTCTCCAGCTTTATGGACAACTACGACGTGGCGGTAGACGTGATTGACGCCGTCAGCGTGCGCTTCAAGCCGGCCAACGGCCGCGCCGCCATCGGCACGCTCAGCAGCACCGGCAACCTCGGCCAGGGCGACGGCGGGCAGTTGCTCCTGTCCATCTACGGCGAGAAAGGCTATCTGCTGCTCGACCAGGGCGCCGGCACGCTGTACGTCCGGCTGGAAGACGGCACTGAGGAAAACTACGGGCCGCTGCCGCCCGATGACCGCTATCCCAAGTTCGCCACCTCCGCCAACCTGGTAGACGTGGCGCTGGGCCGCGCGCCCAACGGCTCGCCCGGCTCCATCGCACAGCGCGTCGTCGAACTGCTCGACGCGGCCTATCGCTCGACGGCGCAGAACGGCCAACCCATCAACGTCGCCGACCTGGGCTGAGCGGCCCGGTTGCCCTCTCACTCGCATTGCGGCCCGCCCCGTGCCGGCCGCTGGAGGTTAGGTCTGTGGCCCTGCAACTCTACGGCGTCCAGCACGAGGTCAGCGAGTGGGCCTATGCCACCCTGCGGCCCTATGCCGATCCATTCAACCAGGTCGAGCTTGACGCGCTCGTGACCGGACCAACCGGCCAGACCTGGCGCGTGCCCGCCTATTGGGCGGGCGGCGGCGAATGGCGCGTGCGCTTCGCCCCGCCCGCGCCGGGCACGTATGCCATCACGACCGAGGCGACCGACCCGGCCAACCCCGACTTGCACGGCCAGGCGGCCACGCTGGTGGCCCGGCCCTACACCGGCCGCAACCCCCTGCTGTTGCACGGCCCGCTGCGCGTCGCTGCCTCGCGCCGCACGCTCGAACATGCTGACGGCACGCCGTTCTTTTGGTTCGGCGACACCTGGTGGATGGCTCTCTGCCGCCGCCTGAAGTGGCCAGAGGGTTTTCAGCAGTTGACGGCCGACCGGGTGCGCAAAGGCTTCACCCTGGTGCAGATCGTCGCCGGCCTGTATCCCGACATGCCCGGGTTTGACCCGCGTGGCATGAATGAAGCGGGCTTCCCTTGGGAGGCGGACTACGCCCGCCTCAACCCAGCCTACTTCGATCAGGCCGATTTGCGCATCAATTGGGTGGTGCGCAGCGGCCTCGTGCCGGTGCTCGTGGGCAGTTGGGGCTACTACCTGCCGATCATGGGCGCGCACAAGATCAAGCAGCACTGGCGCAACCTGATCGCCCGCTGGGGCGCCTACCCGGTCATGTGGTGCCTGGCCGGCGAAGCCGCCATGCCCTGGTACAACTCGGAAGACAAGCCCGGCGACACGCAGCAGCAGATTCACGGCTGGATCGAGGTGGGCCGCTACGTCAAGGCGCTCGACCCCTACCACCGCCCGCTGACGCTGCACTCGGCGCAGGAGATTTGCGATCTGGTGCAGGCGGAAGGCTTGCTGGATGTGAACCTGATCCAGCCCGCCCACGGCGGCCCCGAGACGCTGGTGGCCTCCGTCACTCAGATCCAGCGCGAGTACCAGCACCAGCCGATTATGCCCGCGCTCATTGACGAAGTGAGCTATGAGGGTATCCTGCACTACTCCGGCGCGGAGGTGCAGCGTTTTGTCTTCTGGACCGCCATCTTGAGCGGCGCGGCGGGCCATACCTACGGCGCCAACGGCCTCTGGCAGATAAACACACGCGAGGAGCCTTATGGCGCGTCGCCGCACGGCGCCACCTGGGGGAACCTGCCCTGGGATGAGGCCATGTGCCTGCCCGGCTCGGCGCACCAGGCTCTGGGCAAACGCCTGTTGGAGCGCTATGAGTGGTGGCGCTTCGCCCCGCATCAGGATTGGCTGGACCCGGCCGGCTCGCCCGAGCGCCTTGACCTGCCGTTCGCGGCCGGTATCCCGGGCAAGCTGCGGCTGATCTACCTGTATGGCCCCATCTGGGGCGGTACCAAACTGGCGCTGTTGCAGCTAGAGCCGGGCGTTAGCTACCGCGCCTTCTGGTGGGACCCGCGCACGGGCGAGGAACTGCCTGCGGGCACGACCACGGCCGACGCCCACGGCCAGTGGCTCATTCCGCTGCCGCCCACACTGACCGACTGGCTGTTGGTCCTCGAAGCCTGACCCGTCATTGCCTGAGCATAAACACAGCGACGGCGCTTCCCATTGGGAGCGCCGCCGCTGTCGTTTCTCGTGCTACACCCCGCGCACAGCTGTTTCTGCCACCCCCGACGCACGGGTCACGGCTTGAGCCGCCTTGCGCGTATCGTTGCCGCGCAGCAAGACGTTCTGCGTGCTGCCTTCCAGGTGCAGGAACGCGCCGCTGCTCGGGTTGGCCCGACAGTCTGCCACCACCGCCCCCGCCACGTCGCGCAGCACAATGGCCGGCGCGCCCAGGTTAGCCGGGGCCGGCCCCGCGCTCACGCCCTCGAGCGTCAGGCCCTGCGCGTTTTCTATCAGTAGGGCGCTCGTCAGGTGCGGCTGGCTGGGTGTCGTCCAGCCGATCTCAAAGTCCCTAAGCGTGAAATTGCGCGCGTTCTCCACGGTCAGCGCCACGGGTGCTTTCTGCCACGGCGAGTCCGGGTCGGCGTCCACCGTCAGGCGCACGTTGTCAAACGTGATGTTCTCCAGCGGCGACTGGCGGCTGCCGTGGATCAGGCTCGGCCCCGGCCCGGCGGCGATGAGGTTGGCGAGCGTCACGTTTCGGATTGCGCCGACGGGCCTATCCTTGTCTTTGTCCCAGTTCAGATGCATCTCGCTGCGCTGAATCAGGTTGAAGTGCAGCGGGTCGGCGTCGCCCCACCAGAACCAGTCGAAGCGCCTGGTCTGGATGGTGACGTTGCTGATCGTGACGTTCTCGACCACGCCGCCGTCGAAGACCATGAAGGCGATGCCGCGGTTGGAGTTGGTGATCACGCAGTCCTTAATCACCACGTTACGGATGGCGTTGAAGTTGCAGTCACAGAACTTAATCGCGCTGGATGACGATGACAGCCGGCAGTTGGTGATGGTGATGTTCTCGCACGGCAGCGCCGGGCCGTAGATGGTGTACGAGTAGAACACAATGGCGTCGTCGCCGGTCTCGATGGTGCAGTTGTTAATATGCACGTCGCGGCAGCCGTCCGGGTCAATGCCGTCGGCCCACACGCCGTCGCGCTGGCTGGTGTAAATGTACACGCCGTCAATCACCACCCGCTCACAGTCGTACAGGTGCATGCTCCACGAGGGCGAGTGCAGGAACCGCAGCCGTTCGATGCGCACATCCGCGCAGTGCAGGAAGAGCACCAGGTGCCCCACGCTGTCCGGCGTGGGGAATGAGCGCGTCAGCGGGATGCCCACCTCCTCCGCGATCAACTGGTTGGCGTAGATATTGTAGTCAGTCCACTCGTCCTTCAGCCGCCACGCATATTCAGCCTGGCCGTCAATGGTGCCGAAGCCGTCCAGGCCGATGTGGTGCTGGCCGTCGGCGAAGAACAGCGCCTTATCGAAATCCGCCGGGTTCTTGCTTGACCAAATGGTCGCGCCCGCCTCGAGGAAGATGCGCACGTGACTCTTCAGCCGCAGCGTGCCGGTGGTGTAATCGCCGGGCGGAAAATAGACCGTGCCGCCGCCGGCCGCGGCCGCCGCGTCAATCGCGGCCTGGCTGGCGGTCTGGGCGCTATCGGCCTTCCGGCCCGTCGCGCCAAAGGCGCGCACATTGAACACCGCCTGGGCGGTGGAGGCAGTCGCGGTCATGCAAGACTCTCCTGGCTAAATCGGACTTGCGCGCAATGATACTGTAGAATCCCCCTGTGGATACTCCTCTCAGCGCCCCCGGCTGCCCACCCGCCGTCGCCGGGTGGGTCGCGCCGCCGCTTAGCCTGTACCTGCACCTTCCCTTTTGTCAGGTGCGCTGCGCCTACTGCGACTTCAACACCTACGCCGGCCTGAACGACCTCATCCCCGCCTACGCCGCCGCGCTGGAGCAGGAAATCCGCGCCGTCGGGCAAGCCGCCGGGGCCAAGCTCCCGGTGCACACCATTTTCTTCGGCGGGGGCACGCCCTCGCTCGTGCCGCTGGAGCACTACTCCGCGCTCTTCGCCGCGCTGCGCCAGAGCTTTGACCTCACGCCCGGCTGCGAAATCACCCTGGAGGCCAACCCCGGCACCGTAGACGCCGTCTACCTGGCCGGGCTGCGGGCGCTGGGCGTCAACCGGCTGTCTTTCGGCGTGCAGTCGGCCCATCCAGCTGAGCTAAAGCTGCTCGACCGGCTGCACACCTTCGAGGATGTGCTCAACGCCGTGGCCTGGGCCCGCGCGGCCGGCTTCGACGCCACGGCCTATGGCCTCAATCTCGACCTGATCTTTGGCCTCCCGCATCAGACGCTGGCCGATTGGCAGTCCACGCTGCGGCGCGTGCTGGCCCTGCGGCCCGAACACCTCTCGCTCTACGCCTTATCGCTCGAAAACGGCACGCCCCTGCGGGCCTGGGTGTACCAGGGCCTGCTGCCGCTCCCCGACCCCGACCTGGCCGCCGACATGTACCACTTCGCGGCCGAGGCGCTGGCGCAGGCGGGCTATGCCCAGTACGAAATCTCCAACTGGGCGCGCTCCGACGGCCACTCGCCCGGCTACTTTCAGTGCCGTCACAACCTGCAATACTGGCGCAACTGGCCCTACCTTGGCCTGGGCGCGGGTGCGCACGGCTGCGCGGCGGGCTGGCGCTATTCCAACGTGCTTGCCCCGGCGGCCTACATCAACCGCCTGGCTGGGGGCGAGGTCCGGCCTTATCCCTTCTCGGCCGTTGCGGTCGAACGCCACGCGCAGACGCACGCAGAAGCCATGAACGAGACCATGCTGCTCGGCCTGCGGCTAACGGCGGAAGGCGTGCGTGAGGCCGACTTCGCGGCGCGCTACGGCCTGAATCTGCGCGCCGCCTTTGGCCGCCAACTGCGCCGTCTGATGGCGCTGGGCCTGCTGGCGTGGGATAGTGAGGGCGCGCGCCTGACCCCCGGCGGGCGCCTGCTGGGCAACCGCGCCTTTCAGGAGTTCGTGTAGGTCGCCATGCTCCTCCACCACTACAAGACCAACTTCCTCATCTGGCTGATGCTGCTGTTCGCCGTCTTGGGCTGTGCACTGGTGGTCATCGGGGTGGGTCTGCCCCTCCTGCTTCAGCCGGAGATGGACTTTGGCATGTGGCTCTCAACCGGGTTGGGCATGCTGCTGGGTCTCGGCCTGCCGCTGGGGGCCTTGGCGCTCTGGCTGATCGTGCCCGCCATCATCACCCGCTACGACCAGGCGCGGCGCATGGTCACCGTGGAGTACGTGCGGCCCCTGAGCCGGAAGGTCGCGGAGTACCCCGTCGCCGACATCGCCGACGTGGGGCTGATGTCAACCGGCACTCGCACGTTCTCACTGGCTTTCACCCTGCGCGATGGCGAGCGTGTGCGCATTGACTACGGGGCCACGTCCGACCGGTCTCAACTGCAAGCCAAAGCCGCCGCCATTCGTCAGGCGCTGGGCGTGCGGCCCACCTCGCTTGTGCAAATCTAGGCGTCTATTGGTTGCGACGCAGCAGTTGGCTGGCCAGGTCGCTCAACGCCCGCGCCGCCGGCTCGGCCGCGTCGCAGACTTCCAGCGCTTCCATGGCGGCGGTCGTGGTGGCCTGGGCGCGCCGCTCGACCTCTTCGCGCGCGCCTAGCGCGGCGAGTTCAGCGGCCAGCGCCGCCACGGGTGCGCCGGCCGGGTGGGGCGCGGCGTAGGCCGCCGCGAAGCCGGGCGAGCGCTCCAGCCCAAATACTACCGGCAGGCTCTTCTTGCGCTTCTCCAGGTCGCTGGCGGCGCTCTTGCCCGTGACGGCCGGGTCGCCCCAAATCCCTAACAGATCGTCCTGCAATTGGAAAGCCATGCCCAGGTTCCACCCGAAGTGGTAGAACGCCTCCAGCCGCGCCGGCGCCGCGCCCGCCACGCGCGCCCCCAGGCGGGCCGCCGCGGCAATCAGCACCGCCGTCTTCTTTTCGATCATCGTCAGGTATTCAGCCACACTGATCTGGGCGCGCTGCTCATACGCCATGTCCAGGTACTGCCCTTGCGTCAGGAACAGGCAAGTTTGCGTGAGGTCGGCCAGGCAGTCGAGCGCGACCTCCGCGCTGACGCCCGCCGCGCGCAGGCGATGCGGCGCCAAGTAGGCCAGCGTGAACATCGCATCGCCGGCGTTGATCGCCTGGGCCGCCCCCCAGCGCGTCCACACCGTCGGGCGTCCGTGGCGTAGCGGGCTGTTGTCTTGAATATCGTCGTGCAGCAGTGAGAAGTTGTGGATCAGCTCCACCGCCGCGGCGATGGGGAGGGCCTGCCGCCAATCGCCCCCGGCTGCCGTACAGGTCAGCAGGCACAGCAGCGGGCGGATGCGCTTGCCGCCCTTGCCGCCGTCCGTCCAGCCCAGGTGATACGCCAGCATGGCGTAATACTCGTCCAGGTAGGCCGAGGCGGGCGCGGGAGCTTCGGCCCCGCGATGGGGTTGGCGGTGCTGCGCCTCCGAACCAATGGCCTGGCGCAGTTCGCTTTCCAGCGCGGCAAGGTAGGTGGGCGCGAGTTCGGCGAGCGACATGGTTGCTGCCCAGGCGGCCGGCGCGCAGCCGGCGCGCCGCTAGGGTGTGTGCTGAAGCGGCGTGGTCCGCAGGGCCGCGATGCTGCCCGCGCCCGCCGCGAACATGGCAATCCGTAATTCGCGGCCGATCTCGCCAATCGTCTCGGCCACGGCCTCCACCGAGACCGCCGCCGCCTTGAGGAACGGGCCGGCCAGCCCGCCCAGTGTCGCGCCCAGGGCCACGCACTTTGCAATGTCAATTCCGTCGCGCAGGCCGCCGGAGGCAAACACCGGCAGTTGTGGCGCGGCCCGGCGCACATTGCCAATCGCCTCCGCCGTCGGGATGCCCCAATCAATAAACGCTGCGGCAACCCGGCGCTGGCTGGCGCTCTGGGCGCGGTGCATCTCCACCTGCGACCAGGACGTGCCGCCTGCGCCCGCCACGTCTATGGCCGCCACCCCGGCTTCTGCTAACCGGCGCGCCGCCTGTTCTGAGAACCCCCACCCCACTTCCTTGGCGACCACCGGCACGGGCAGCGCCCGGCAGACGGCCTCGATCCGGCCCAGCAGCCCCGCGAAGTTGCCGTCGCCTTCGGGCTGCACCGCCTCTTGCAGCGCGTTGAGGTGCAATATCAGCGCGTCGGCCTCGATCATCTCCACCGCGCGGCGGCACTGCTCGACCCCGTAGCCATAGTTCAGCTGCACCGCGCCCAGGTTGGCGAACAGCAGGATGTCGGGCGCGGCCGAGCGCACCTGGAAGGTGGCCGCCAGCGTTGGGTCCTCCACCGCGGCGCGCTGCGATCCTAACCCCATGGCGATGCCGGCCCCCTGCGCGGCCTCGGCCAGCGTCCGGTTAATCCGCTGCGCCTCGGCCGTCCCGCCCGTCATGCTCGAGATCAGCACCGGCGCGTTCAGGCGCTTGCCAAACACCGTCACCCCGCTGTCCACCGCCGCCAGGTCCAGTTCCGGCGCCGCCTGGTGAACGAAACGATAGCGCTCCAGGCCCGTCGTCAGGCCCGAACGCACGTCTTCCTCCAGGTTGATACGGATGTGATCGGCCTTGCGCGAGGCGGTGCCCGTAACTTCTGTCATGATCCGGGGTTATAGTGGGGTGCGGCCAGTATCTTACCAGCCGGGAGGATGCCTGTCAAATAAAATGACCGTCAGTCAGTGAATCGGGCGGTTGCCTTGACAACCATCCTCCAAACCATACAATGAACCGAACTTTACCCAGGCAAACAACTCGTGAAGGAGACCGACCATGGCTGATACGCTCGGAGAAGTGAAAGTCATCATCGTCGAACTGCTCGGCGCCGACCCCGCGAAGGTCGTGCCGGAAGCCCGCTTCCGCGAAGACCTCGAGGCCGACTCGCTCGACCTCGTAGAACTGATCATGGCCTTTGAAGAGAAGTTCGGCGGCGAGATTTCGGACGAAGATGCCCAGAAGATCACGACCGTCGGCGAGGCCGTGACCTATCTCGACGGCAAGCTCAACAAGGCCGCCTAGCTGCGCTGGACGCCACCCGCAATACAATGGGCGAGCGTTTGGCTCGCCCATTTTTTGATTCTGCCACCCAAGCAGCGCGCCTCGCCCGGCCAAACGCCGGCGGCCGCCGCCCCCTACGCAGCGACTATCCTGACACGCCCCCAGCCTCCCTATCTGCCCCTCACGCTGCCACCACGCCCACCGGCCGCGGCGCGTAACCAGGGAAGACCTCGGCTAGCGCGGCGTTGTTGAGGCGGGCCGCGATCACCTCCGCCAGCACGTCGCGGTAGTCGGTGGTCACTGCCAGGTCGCCAGGGCCGATGAGGGCCTCCGGCCTCAGCCCCGGCCACCGGCCGTGCACCCGGCCCCCCGCCACGTGCCCACCTAACAACAGCATGGCGCTTCCGTGGCCGTGGTCGGTGCCCAGGCTGCCGTTCTCCTGCACGCGCCGCCCAAACTCCGACAGCACCACGACCGTCAGCCGGCTCGCTTGCGCCTCGGTATCGGCGTGGAAAGCCGCCAGGCCCGCGCCCAGGTCGGCCAGCAGGCCTGCCATCAGTCCCTCGCTGCCGCCCTGCGCAAAGTGCGTGTCCCACCCGCCCACGTCAATCGCCGCCACCTCCAACCCTACCTTCGCCTTCATCAGCATCGCAATCTGGCTCAGGCCGAGGCCGAACTCGCTGTCCGGGTAGCGCGCGCCTCCGGCAGGCACGTAGGCCGTCGGATCGAGCGTTTGCAGCGTGTTCAGGATGCCGAGCGTCTCGCGGCCGGTGGCGTCAAGCGCGGCCGGCCCCGCATACAGCGTTGCCAGTCCCGCTTGAAACTGCGCCGCCGCCCGCGCGTCGCCGCCCAGGTGAAACTCAGTGATTGAGCGCAGCGCGCTCACCGGCGCCGCGCCGCTCAAGCTCCGCTGCGGCATGGCTCCCAGTCCAATTGCGCGCAGAGGCGAGGCGTTGCCCGTGTTCAGCGTCGCCAGGTGCCGCCCAATCCAGCCCGAGGCCGGGCCGCGCTCGTCATCCACCCCGCGCTCCATCAACTCCATCGCCCGAAAGTGGCTGCGGCTCTCGTCGGGCGCCCCGCACGCGTGCACCGCCGCCAGGTGGCCCGCCTGCCAGGCGGGCAGCAGCGGCCGCAGCGCCGGGTGCAGGCCAAAGAAACCGTCCAGGTCTACCGTGCGCGTGCCGGGTGCGGCGCGGCTGTCGTCCGGCCGGGGGATGCCGAGCGTAGGGCGGCGCGCATAGTAGGCGGCCTCGCCGTGCGGCACGACGATGTTTAGCGCATCCGCCGCGCCCCGCAGGAAGACGACGACGAGCGTGTCGCCGCGTGGAGCCGTTCGTTCCGGCGCAAAGGCCAGGCGCGGCAGCCAGGCCGGCCAGGCGACGGCCCCGCCCAGCACAGCGGCAGTCTCCAGGAAACGGCGGCGGGTATGCGTGAGAGACATAGCAGCTCCTAAGGACGGGAGACGAACACCGGGGTCGAGTCGAGTGTGAGGTTCAATGTCCCGCCGGGCGCGGCCATCATCTCACCCAGCGGCGGGCTGCTGCTGGTTACGGTGGGCGTCCGCGTCACACGCGCCTGATCCCCGCCCACCTCCAGCACCACCGTTGTGGTCGGGCGCGGCTGGCCCGGCAGATACAGATGCCCGTCGTCGTACCACAGCACCCACACCGGCCCGGCGGGGGTCTCGAAAACGTAGGCCCACACCCCCTGGCCGAGGTCAAGAGCGCGCACTGCCGAGTGCGCGCCGATCTGCTCGTTGACCAGGCTCAGCGCCGAATACGCCGGGCGGACAGCGGCGGGCAGCCGCACCCGCGCAAACGCATCGCCTTCGTAGGGCAGGCGGCCGTAGCGCTCCAAAGTGACCTCGCTGGCGGCCATGCCCATGTTGACCGCCGTGCCCATGCCCAAGACCAGCAGTTTGTCGAAGGCCGGAACGTGGGTGGCCCAATCCTCCAGGTTGCCCAGGTTGATTCCGCGCAACCCTGCCCCGGCGGCCACGACCGCCTTCTGGACGAGGCCACGCGCTTCTTCGGCCTGCTGCCAGGCCAACGCCGTCGCGTGATCCGGCGAGCCGGGGTCGGCCGCGGCCTGCAGCACGGCGCTCACGGCCTCCCGGTCCGCGGCCGTGGCCGGCGCAAACACATGCTGGTCGAACCCGAGCAACAGTGACATGCTGAAACTGTCCCCGATCCAGATCGGGCGGTCACACCCCGCGGCGGCCAACTCGGCTTGCAACCATGCCGTCGTCGGCGAGATCTCGGTGTAATGGCCCAGGCTGTGAAGGTCCACCAGGTCATAAGCGTCGCAGGCCGCCAGGATGCTGCGGATGTCCGCCGCGCTCTTGCGATAGCTGGGCGTGGTGGCCAGCCGCCGCTCAACTTCGGCCGGGTCGGGCGCGCCGTCGAATACGTCCACCATCATCAGGCCCACCAGCAGCACCCGCGCCTGCGGGTCGGCGGCGTGAATGACCGGGTAGGCCGTCCGCAGCAGTTGCGTGTACTCGGCGGCACTGCCTCCGAAGAAGCCGGTAAACTCGCGCTCGATGCCGTAGTCGTGTATCCCCGTCAGCAGGCCGGGCGCATCGGCGTTGCCATCGCCGTCGTAGCGCTCGACCACCCGGCCCACAAAAGCCGCATACTCATCCAGGTACTCGGGGCGCGGCATCGGGTTTTTGCGCGGGTCAATCGCCGCCCAGGGCGAATCGGCCGAGATCAACAGTTGCTGGTGCGTGAATCCCTGAGCCTGGTACTCGGCCACCAGTTGGTCGAGCGCCTGCCAGTTGTATTCGCCCGGCGTTGGTTCCAGGTTGCCCCACACGCCAAATTCAATCTGGGGCTTGACGCTCTGGACCCCTGTGCCGGCGTAGAGCGCGGCCAGGCCCGGCACGCCATACTCCACCGCCAGGGTGAAATCCGCGGGCCGGCCAACGGTGGCAAGGGGCAGCCGCACCGTCGCCGTCGCGCTGGGGGCGGCTGGGGCGGTTGCTGTCACGCCGGCCCTGACCACCGGTTGCCCGCAGGCCAGCGTCGCCGCCGCCAGCGCGCCAATGACCACGATTCGGGGCCGACTAGATAACATTTGTCAGCGCCACTGAAAAGCGGGCGCGGCCAGGCAGCCCGCCGCCAGCAGCGCGGGCAGTTCCTCGTCGTTAGCGCCGCCGGCGGTCAGCGCCGCCAGCAGTGAATTGCGGCCGGCGGTTGCCAGCGGCCGGCCCAACAAGCGCCGGGCCACGTCGTCGGCGGTGGCAGCAGGGTCTGGCCCTGCGTTCAGCTCCACCCGTGTCCCCGCGATCTCGCCGCGCACCAGCGCCAGCGCAAACTGCCAGCGCGGCAGCAGATTGCCGGCCCACGGCGCCGTGCGGTCGGGGTAGCCATCGGGCGTGGGCCACAGGAAATACGGTTGCCCCATGCGCACCAGGTACTCGCGCAGCGCCGGGCCGGCGTCCGTCTCCGCGTTAAGTTGTCGCAGCGCCGCTGCCACGAAGTTGACCGGCCGCTTGAACTTGGGCGCGGCTGGGCTGTCGGCGGCCAGCAGGCCGTCGAGCAGCAGCACGCGCAGCACGGCCAGGATGTCGCCGCGTGTGCTCAAGAAGGCGGCGGTGGCGCGCGCCACCAGCCCCGGCGACGGCTCGTCCGCCAGCAAGCGCCGCGCCAGCTTGGTGCTGATGAAGCGGGCCGTGGCCGGGTGCGTCGCCAGCCGCTCGACCACCTGCTCGGCCTCGGCCTGGCCCGCCGGCACCAGGCGCAACCCCAGCACGCGCTTCTCGCCCTGGTCGTGCACGTCCGGGTTGAACGTGAACTGGCCGCGCCAGAAGCGCTGCTTGACCGTCCAGCCGGTCAGGGCGCGCGCCAGGTCCATCACGTCGGCCTGGCTATAGCCGCCGTCCACGCCCAGCGTATGCAGCTCCAGCAGCTCGCGAGCATAGTTTTCGTTGGGTGCGCCTGCCACATTGACCTGGTTATCCAGGTACGTCAGCATGGCGGGCGAGTGCGCCGAGGCCCACAGCAGGTCGCGGAACCGGCCCAGCGCGTGCGGCCGAACGACCTCGCGGTCGTCCACCGTCTTGAGGAACCAGCAGTCGCCTTTAGCCGTGCTTAGATGAAAGTGGTCGCTCCAGAACTCGACCATCACCTCGTACAACTGCCGCCGGCTGTATACCTGGCGTAAGAGCGTGGCCTGCCGCAATTCGTCCGGCACGCTCAGCATGTCCACGTCGTCAAAAAGCTGGTCGCCCAGGTCGGCCAGGTCTTGCGCCTTCATTCCCAACGTCTCAAAGCGCCGCAGCCGCCAATCGGCCGGGCCGTCGTCGAGCGCAGCCGGGGCGAGCTGTTCCTCGACCCACGCCACTGCGCCGATCTCGGCCACCCGCGCCCGTTCGGCCTGGCGCGGGCCAAAGGTCAGGCGGTTTAGCGCCCGCTCATCGGCGGGGGCCAGGTCGAGCGCGGGGCCGGCGGCCTCCGGTTCTGCCGGTCCGCCGATCCGTGCGTAGACCGGGGCGCAGGCCGCCGCCGTGCTCACCGCCGCGCTGGCGCTCACCAGTCCGGCCAGCCGCAGAAAGTCACGGCGCGATAGGCGGGACACAGGGCGTGAAGCGGTCATGGCTTAGACGGCGTTCGCGGCCGCGGGCACGACCGGCGCGCTTGCCGTGCGAGGCGTCCAGCGCAGCAATGCGAACACAGTTGCGCCCAGCGCCGTGACCGTGGCGAATGGGATCACTACCAGCCAGCCGATGATGGGGAAGGCCGCCGCCAGTTCCAACGCAACGGCGGCGCGCACGAAGGCGCCTAGCGGCGAAGCCGTCCCGCCCAAGCGCTCCAGCCGCCCGGCCATCTTAGCCGCCAGCCCGGCCGCGCCCAGGCTGGCGACGGCCAGCGCGCCGCCCATGAGCACCCAGCCTGCCAGCTTGGCCGGGCCAATGGGCAGCGCCAGCAAGATCACAATGGGGATGACGAGCGCCGCCGTGACCACGCCGCCCAGCCAGAAACACGGCCACGGGCTGACTTCCAGCCTCAGCCGGGCGCGCTCCACCGTGGCTGGGAAGAGCAGCCACCAGGCCGTGAGCAAGCCTGGGAACACCAACCCCAGCGCCAACAAAATGCCGAAAATCGCCGATACGTCTGCCATGCCTGCACCGCTCCTTTCGCGTGCGAACCGTTCTCTGTCCTTCTAGCCAGAGATACAGGCGTGGCGGCGCGAATGTTGCGGTGACGGGCTGGGCCGGGTATGTGATTGTGACCGGGCTGATGTCAGGGGGCCGATGGCGTTGAGCGAGGTGGGGCGGCAGTGATCGTGTCAGCGCCGCAGCGCCGCTAGCTCGCCCTCAAGTTTGGCGGCCTCGGCTTGCAGGTCGGCGGCCATCTCACCCAGCAGGTCGCGCCCGGCGCGCCGCGCGAACGTGGCCTCCAGCTTAAGCTGCACAGCCGGAGAAGCCGCCAGCGCGTCCAACTCCTGCTCCAGCCGTGCCCCCAGCGCCTCCAGGCGGCTGATCTCGGCCCGTAGGTCGCTGAGCAACTGCTCTCGGCTAGGTGGGGCCGGCGGCGGAGGCGGGCCGGGCGGTGCGCTCGGCTGCGCCTTCAGCCGGCGCAGGGCGGTCAGGTCGCGCGCGGCGTAGGCCGCGTTAACCTCGGCCATGCGCGCCGCGCGCCACTCCTTCTCGGCCGGGGCGGTCGTCAGGTCCGGATGGTAGCGCTTGGCGAGCAAACGATAGAGCCGCTTGAGTTCCGCTTCGGTGGCGGTGTCGGGTGGCGCTGGCGCGGGCGGTGGGTGTGGCGGCGGGTCTGGCTGCGGGCCGGTGCCCCAGGCGCGCCGATACTGTGTCAGCACATCGTCAGGCAGGTCGGCCGCGGCGGCTCGGTCGCCGTACAGCATCCGGCGCGCGGCCCCGGTACGGGCCTCGGCCAATTCGGCTTCTAGCTGCGCGATGCGGCGCTGCAGCGGCCCCAGGCGGCGCTCGATTTCGGCGTTGAAAGTCTGCAGATCAAGCTGCGAATTGAGCAGGTCGAGCTCCAGCTCGGCCACAGCCTCTTGGCGTGCGGCCAGGTCCGCCTGAAGGCGCGCCAGCTCGGGGTCGGCTGGCGGTGGCGGAGCCTTGGGCTTGCGTTTCCAGAACATGCGATGCCGAGTTGGCGCGGCGGTGTTGCGCTCAGACGGCGGGCGTGCCCGGCTCGAAGAACGTCAGCAGGAATGCGCCCAGCCCCAGCAGCGCAACATATGGGCCGAGCAGGAACCAGCCCGCGTAGGGCAGGGCGCAGGCCAGCGCCAGCAAGATGGCTGTCGCGCCGTGGCGCACGATCACGCCGCGCTCGGGCAGCAGCCGTTCGCCCAGCAGCGCGACTACCCCGCCCAGCCCGAACGCCAGGCCCAGCGCCAGCAGGCTCAACAGTACCAGCGCCGGCACGGCGATTAGCTGGATGGTGGTCCAACTCGCCACGGCCAGCAGCGCCAGCACGACCACACCCGCGAAGAAAGCGTTGATCAGCCCAATGACAAAGGCGCGGCCCGGGGCGCGGGCGGCGATGGCGCGCGTTCGGGCCAGCCGGTCGGGGAAGAGCGCGCCCAGTACCACGAAGAAGGCGGCCAGCGCCAGCGCCGCCAGACAAATTACGACCGCGCCGCTGAACAGTTCATTCATACATTTCTCCGGGGGCGCAGGCTGACTGACCGGCGCAGCATGACGGCGTTGCCCACCAGCCACACCGCGGCCGCCGCTGCTACCGCCAACCCAAGCGTCAGCGGGCCAAGACCAATGGGCAGCCAGTTGCTCGGGGCCGGTGGCTTGAGGGCGGCAAGCCAGCCTTGCGCCGCCGCCAGCCAATCAATCGTCGTCAGCGTGGGCAGGCGGGCCAGCCACTCGGCGGCCAGCGTCGGTGCCTCAGCCAGCAACGCCCCGATGATGGGCCAGGCCAGCGCCAACAGCGCCAGCGCGGCTGCGACCTCGGCCAGAGCCAGCCAGCGCAGCGCGGGTCGCCTACCGTGGGCCGAATTGCGCATAGCCGCCTGCCTCGGCAAGGCGGCCAACACGCCCGGCGTGAGGCTATGCGCTATTGGCGCTTCTGGCAGCCCGTCTAGCTCGGCAAAGAGCGCCCGCCGCGCCCTCAGCCGCGCCGCACAGGTCACGCAGGCGCTGACATGAGCGGCCACCCCGGCCGCTTGGGCGGCGGGCAGCGCCTCGTCCAGGTATTCGTTCAGGGTCTCGTCGGTCAGGTGGGGGTGCATGGCTATCCCCGCTGCTGGGCGAGCGCATCGGCCAGCAGCTTGCGCGCCCGAAACAAATGGCTCTTCACATCGCTCACCGGCTTGCCCAGCGCGGCGGCGATCTCGCTGTAGCTCAGGTCTTGAAAGTGTCGCAGCTCAATCACCACTCGGTAATGCGGCGGCAGCCCGGCAATGGCCGCCCGCACCGCCGCCGCCGCTTCGGCCGCTTCCTGCACGGCCGCCGGGTCCTGCCCCAGCGGGTCCGGGTCGGGCGCGTCGCGTTCTTCGTCTAGCGGCAGGCTGGGTCGCTGCCCCTCCAAATGGTTCAGGCACAGGTTAGCCGCCACGCGCTTGATCCACGGCCCAAACGGCCGTGCCGTGTCATACAACTCTAGCCGGGCGTGCGCCCTCAGGAAAGCCTCTTGCGCCAGGTCCTCGGCGGCCGCGCGCTCGTGCAGCATCCGGTAGCAAACGTTGAACACCGCCCCCTGGTAGCGCTCGACCAGCGCCCCATAAGCGGCCGCGTCGCCCGCGTGGGCGCGCTGCGCCAACTCCCCGTCGTTCGCGTCGCCCGCCTCACCTAATCCGGCCATCTCCTACCAGCACTACAGGCGCGGCCGCGCTAAAGTTGCAGTCGCCGTGGCCGCGGCTTACACGCGCGGGCCAAACAGCCGCCGCAGCCCCAACAGCGCCAGCCAGCCCAAGCCCAACAGCATGGCCCACCAACCCAGGCCAACTGCCCACGGCGCGCCCAACAGATCGGAGGCCGAGGGCTGCACCGCCGCCAACGCCCACGCGCCCAGCGCCAGTGCGCCCAGCGCCAGTAGCGTTTGCAGCGCCGCGCCCAGGTCGGCGGGCAGGAACACCACGACCATCACCCCAATCAGCGTCAGCGCAGCAGCGAGCAACTGCGGCTGATACTCCGGGTCGGCGTAGGCGGTCAGTAGATAGGGGTACGGCGGGAAGACAATCAACGCGCACAGCAGCCCCAGGGCCAGGAACAGCCAGCCCAGCGGTCCGGCCATATTCGGCAGCAGCCCCCACAGCCTGGCGCGGGTGGCGGGTGCCGGGCGTCGCGCCGCGCCTTCGCCCAACGGCGGCAGGTTGAGCGTGGAGGCGGGGCGCGCGGCGGCCAGAGCGCACAGCAGCGCCAGCGCCGCCAGTGGCAGCAGAAAGGCCAGCCGCGTCAGGGAGCTGCTGCCGTCGCGCACGGCGGGCAGGAACGTCACCCACTCCGATAGTTCATACCCGTTGAGGCGCAAGGCCGCTGCTGGGTGCGTCAGCCATGGCAGCCAGTAGCCCGCCAGCGCCAGCAGCAGCGCCGCCGGGCGCGCGCGGCTCATGCCGCCTCCGCGCCCGGGGTCGGGGGGATTACTTCATCCAGCAGTGCGCCGATTTGGTGCTCCTCCTGCTGCTGGGCGTTGAAGTATTCCTGCATGAACGGCGAGCGCCGCAGCCTCAGCGCCATGGGGGCTGCCTCCCGCACGTCGGCGGGGGTGGCGGTGTCGCGGTCGTCGGCGGCGGCCACCGCGCGGGCGGCCTCAAACAGCGTCAACTCCGCTCGCAGCGAGTCAATCTCCAGCCGCCGCACCAGGTCCAGCCCGGCTTGTTCGGCCGCAGACGTCAGCCGCACTCCCGGCAGCCGCTGGCGCGCCGCCTGAATTTCCGCCCTGGCCGCCAGGGTCTGGTCGGCGTAAGCCGCAATCGTGGCCTGTGGGCTGGCCGTGTACGCCCGCACGCGATGGTAGGCTTCCAGCCGGTCGGCCGGATCGCTCAGGCCGTGGACGATCAGCCGCAGCCCGAAACGGTCCAGGATCTGCGGGCGCAGACGGCCTTCCTCCGGGTTCAGCGAACCAATCAAGACGAAACGTGACCGATAGGTGGCGGCCAGCGGCCCCCGCCGCACGGTGTACACGCCCTGCGCCGAGGCATCCAGGATGGCGTCCACGATCTCGTTCGGCAGCAGATTCACTTCGTCAATGTAGAGCAGGTTCTGGTCGGCGTGGCTGAGGATGCCGCGCTGGAGCGCCATGCGGTTGAGCTGCGCGGCGCGCGCCTCCAGCCCGCCCACCACGTCCTCCAGCCGGCTATGCAGCGGCAGTTCCACCAGCCGCACCGGGTCGGGATAAGTCAGCGATTCACCCTCGCCATACTTCTTGGCGCAGTCCGGGCAAACCGCCTCCATGCCGCCCGTCTCCACATCCTCCGGCAGGCAGCCGTACGGGCAGGCCGAGCGGGCCACGATGGGCAGCAAGTCGCTCAGGCTGCGCACCGCCGTGGTCTTGCCGGTGCCGCGCGGCCCCACCAGCAGCACGCCGCTCAGGCCCGGGTTGATGAGCGTCAGCAGCAGCGCCAGTTTCATCTCGCGCTGGCCGACCAGCGCCAGGAACGGGTAGGGCGTGGGTTCGCTCAGGCTGCGCGGCTCGGGCGACTCGGCGCGCAGGTAGCGCGCGGCCGAGGCCTGCTCGATCAGCGCTTTGAGCGACGCAGGGACAGGCTCGGTCATGCCCGCGAGGCCGGTGTCCGGCGCTGGGCCAGCCGATAAGCCTGCCGCGCCTTGGCCGCCTCCCACTGCGCCTGCTCCTCGGGCGTCGTCAGTTCCAGTGGCGGCACGGGCGCCGGCTTGCCGTTTGGGTCGAGCGCCACGTAAACGAAATAGGCGGTGTTGGTGTGCGTGGTGGCGCTGGTGAATAGGTTCTGCGCGAGGACCTCAATGCGCGTCTCCATCGAGGTGCGGCCCACGTAGGTCAGCTCGGCGGTGAACGTCACCAAATCGCCCAGGTGGATCGGCTCGCGGAACAACACCTGATCCACCGCCACCGTGACCACCTGGCGGCGGGCGTGGCGCATGGCAGCCGAGGCCCCCGCCTCATCCATCAAGCGCATGATGTAGCCGCCGTGGACGTTGCCGTTGAGGTTGGCCTCGGTGGGGCCCATCAGCATCGAGAGCGTCACCCGCGACTCTCCCACGTGCCGGGCGGCGTCCGATCGGGCCGGGGTGTCGTTCATGTCAGTCAATGTCCTGCACCTGGTCCATGTCCATCGGGTCCAGGCGGTAGGGAGCTTCCTCAAATACGTCCATCGTGTCGTAGGGCACGCTGCTCATCATGGGCGGCAGCTTGACCGACATGGGCAGCTTCACACGCGGGGGCTTGGCGGGCGGGTCGCGGCGAGGGTGCTGGCTGCCGCCCTCGCGCTTGCGCAGCACCCGAAAGTCGCGCGCCAGCCACCCGGCGTATTCGCCACGAGTGTTGAAGATCAGGCCCTCGGCGTCAATCCAGCCGATCCACTCGCCGCTCGTATTGTACAGGTAGCGGCCAATGAGCATCGCCACCCAATCGCCGGCCGAGGTGTAGATGGGGAATTGTGTGGTGGACATGAGCGAGGATTATATAGCAGAAGGGCGGAGAGATTTTTGAGTGACGATTTGTGATTGTAGATTTCTGATTGCTGATTTGAAAAGCACCAGGTCGGCGTAATTGTTGAAGTCAGCGTGACTTGATTCAGTAGGTCGCCAAACCCCAATCAACAATCAGCAATCAACAATCAGAAATCACTTGCCTCCGACGGCCTCGTACACCTCCAACAATTGCTTGGCGGCGTTGTCCCACGTGAACGGGCGCACGCGCTCGAAGCCGCGCGCATCCTTTTGAGTGATCGAGGCAGGCTGTAATAGCTGGAGCGGGGTATGCTATAGCTCTAGACTGCAACTAGGGTGGGCTCACACAGATCAGCTACTTAGACCAAGCCACCTTAAGGCGTATGCCGGAACATGAAAGTGCGGCTGACATCCCGCAGAGTCAGGATAAACACTAAGCTCAATGAGAGGAAATCGAATGAAGGGTTCAAGGGGGTTGACACGATCCAGAGAATCATGAAGATGAAACCAATCACCAACATGACGACTGCTAATGGTCTTGCAAGTATGTAAGGCCATCGAAATCTCGGCTCTGTGCTTGCAATCGCCAACGCGTAGCATAGTAAGGAAACTTGTTTTAGTGAATCTTCTGCCGAGTATTGGCCCGATAATGCAGAACGAAGAGCAAAAATAAACACTAGCAGGACGATAGCCCATCCCCAGGGGCGGGGATCCGGAAACTTGGACAATCTAGTCAGCAACTCTACTATTACGCGGCTCGCTGCTGACTCATCCTTGAAGATAAACTTGCTGGATTTACTCGCCCTCATCTTGCCTCCGATGTTCACTGATGAAAACCTCAGTCGTTTTCTTACGATAGCACCCCGCGAATTTCAAGTTCCGGAATGTCTTGCCATGGGCGGCATGTGTGAGCAATCAGCGAGCCGATAGACACGACTGGACAGATGCCCGGTGAATGCTGGGCATCTGTCCAGTCTACGTAAGGGGGCAACAGCATTAATCGCCCGTGGCTGAGACTTTGTACTCAGTAACAGTACTGCGCATAGCACGCCCCAACACCGAGTGATACACACATCAGGTAGAGCGTCGTACCGAGTAGGAGGTACGGAGCACAGGATGAATACCAACCCTGGATGCAACTGTCAATCCCTGGATAACAATAGGCGTTGGGACGCGCCAAACCGGGAGCTTTGATCGGGTTAGCACGCGCCGCAACCTCCCCATGCTTGGCTGCAATGACCTGAATCACGCTCCCATTCAGCCGATACACTGTGATTTCCCCAGTGTACTTTTGGCCTGGCACCAGGCCAGCAGGGTCAAACGCGACCACCACAGCCCGCGAAGGTTGATTGTTCAAGAGGGACGCACTGAGGACCTGCGCTTGTCCGGTGGCTGAGGTACGAAATGCAAAACCAACGGCCTCCTGAGATCCGTGGACGCTCGAAACTGCCCCTTGGTAGTATGGATGTTCCCAATCGATGTCCGTACCGAAGAAATCTACCCCCAATTGTGGGTAGTGTCCCTGTAACGTGGAATGGCGCAGAATTAGGCGCCCGGTGGTGCTGACAGCCAGTATCCTCGACCCGAGGCAATGGGTCGAGGAGCTACTGGATGGACTACACGACATGCTGCTGTCTGAACCCCCGGTGCGTCTTGTTCGGCAAAGTCGGATCGGCCGCGCGGCTGAAGCGGTACGATTGGCAACGGGCCGGGCCGCGGTTTCAATGCCAGGCCTGTCGGGTCGTCATCTCGGCCAGTACTGGCACCGCTTATGCGGGCGTGCGTACCGATTTGAACATCTATCGTCGTGGGGCGAAGGCGCTGGCAGAAGGCGTCAGTATTCGCGCCACGGGCCGGTTGATCGAAGTCGACAAAGACACGGTCCAGCGTTGGCTGCCGATCTTGGGTCAACACGGCCAGGCCGTGATGAGCTACTTTTTTCGTAATCTGCATTTGACCGAGTGCCAGTTGGATGAGTTGTGGACGTTCATTTACAAGAAGGAAGCGCACCTGACGCCGTTGGAGCAGTTGGCCGAAGTCTATGGCGATGCCTGGGTGTGGATTGCTTTCAGCCCGGTGTGCAAACTGGTGCCGGCCTGGGTGATAGGCAAACGCACCCTGGCCCATGCCCGGCGGCTCGTTTTTCGGCTGAAATCGGCTACGGATGGGCAGATCCCGTTCTTCACCAGCGATGAGTTGCCGCACTATGCCGACGCCCTGCTGGAGGTCTATGGGCAGTGGGTGCAGCCCGCGCGCCATGGGGCCCGAGGCCGTTTTCCTAAACCGCGCCGCATCCCGCCGCCGGACTTGTGCTATGCCGTGGTCGTTAAGGAGCGCGAGAACGGGCGGGTCGTGGAAGTCACCACCCGGATTGTGTATGGCTCGACCGAGCAGGTTGAGGCCGCGCTGCAAGCCTCGCCCGTCAGCCGGATCATCAATACGTACGGGGTGGAACGCAACAACCTGACGGTGCGTCAGCATTCGCGCCGAATGAGCCGCAAGGTGAATGCCTTCTCGAAAGACCCGGACTACTTGGAGCACCAATTGACCCTGGCGTTTGCTTACTACCATTTCGTCGTTCCGCATCGCGGCCTGCGCCAACGTTTGCCGCGCGCCCTTCCAACCAAAGGCCGCACCGGATCGTACAAGAAATGGAAACTGGTCACCCCGGCCATGGCGGCGGGACTCACGGATCATGTGTGGACCATGGACGAACTGCTCAGCTTTCGCGTGCCGCCCAAGTCGCTTTGGTAATCAGTGTTCCCACGTTACAGGGACACTACCCAATTGTGCTTCCGCTAGAGATTTCAAGGCAACGGCTCGAGGATCTCCGGGGTCCATTGGAGTGGGTCCCTGACCCGATACGGGCTTGGCCATGCTCCCCTTGACAGCGAGAGCGACATCGGCCTCTGGAAATAGCCTTGCGAAACTCGCCAGAACGGCCGCAGCGGTAGCTCTGGCGAAACTACCCAAGAATACGCGGCGCGATAGGTGCTTGTTCGACATGACGTATATCCCCTTTCATTGCTTGGCCCGAAACTGGCTCAATTGCCAGTTGGTTTTCCAACCTTAAGGGTTTTGTGGAAGATGATCGTTGTTAGGATAGCTATGAGCCATGTTAACGCAAGGATGTAGCTGAATACTGATAGTGACGACAGACTGTCTTGCGAGTTGCTGGGGATTATTAGTCTACTTCCTCCGAGTTCACCGTGCATGAGTACGATCAAAAGCAGGCCCATGATGGCTATATTTCTATAGACCAATCGCCACCTAATGGGCGTAAGGGCGTGAAAGCAGCCACACGAATGGTTTCGACCCTGTACCAAACTGATAGACATCGCCCACGAGAAAAGCAGCAGAAGAACGAAAGCACAAGTAGTAGAGACTTGGATCTGCCAACCGCTCAAGAGCAAGACGCCTTCACCTAGTTCGACAAAGGGGAGGCACATAGCTATCACTCCCCCAAGCTTTCGGGGCAAAAACGCATAGCCCAATACAGCGAATAGAAACTGATTTTTGTCACGAAGTTTTAGCAGGCCAGATACCAGGAGCACAAAGCCTATAATGAATCGGATGACAGTGACCGATGTATCGGCAATGGAGTCCGCTAGCGTGTCCATTCACTTTGAATCCCAGAAGTGACAGCCGAAGCCTACTAACTCCGCAAGCTAAGCCTTGTCCCGGTCCTTAATTGAATGTGCATTGTGGAGGCCCCCCCATGGGGCGCTACAAAGAGCTACAATGAGAATAGTATTGACCTGCACTACAGTCAATCCCAAACCAGTAGTCATTAATACCTAAATCATCCCTAACCTTATCTGTTTACGTCACTTGAGATTACCACGTATATCAACACGAACTCGCTCACAGCGTGCCTAATCTGGTGATCACCTCTATGGATTGGTAGGGGTTGTTTGACCATTGCTTATGGGCGTTGGCGCGGTGTTCACCGATCCTGCTTCGCTGACATGCGCAATGTCGAACATGGCTCTCCCCCAATCAGAAATCACTTGCCTCCGACGGCCCCGTACACCTCCAACAATTGCTTGGCCGCGTTGTCCCAGGTGAAGGGGCGCACGCGCTCGAAGCCGCGCGCGATCAGGCTGGCGCGCAAGGTCTCGTCGCTGGCGGCCTGGTGCAGCGCGGTAGCGATAGCGTCCACGTCCAGCGGATCCACCAGCAGCGCCGCGCCGCCCGCCACTTCCGGCAGGCACGCGGCCGTCGAGGTCACCACCGGCGTGCCGCAGGCGTAGCCTTCCAGGATGGGTAGGCCGAAGCCCTCATAGGTGGAGGGATAGGCCACCACGCGTGCGCCGGAGTACAGCGCCGGCAAGTCCTCGTCGGCGGCAAAGCCCGCGAAGATCACCCGGCCCTCCAGCCCGCTGCGGCCCACCTCGGCAAAGATCGCGTCGTACAGCCAGCCTTTGCCGCCCACGATCACCAGCCGCAGGCTTGGGTCTGGCTGGCGGGCGAGGGCCTGGATCAGACGCGGGTAGTTCTTGCGCGGTTGCAGCGTGCTCACCGCCAGCACGTACGGGGCCGCGCCGATGCCGTAGCGCAACCGCACCGCGGCCAGCCGGTCGGCGTCGCGCACCGGCTGGAACATTGCGTTTACGCCGCTGTACAGCACCGTGATCTTCTCGCGCGGCGTGCCGTACAGCGCCGCTAGGTCGTTGCGCGTGGCCTCCGAGTCCGCCAGCACGTGCGTGGCGCGCCGCACCGAGCGGGGCACCACCTGGTTGAGGTATCGGCGCAGCACCGGCAGGGCCGACTCGGGGTCGCGCACGAACGACAGATCGTGCACCGTCAGCACCGTGCGCGTGCCGGGGAGTACCGGCGGCAGCGTGAAGTCGGGCGCGTGGAACAGGTCAATGCCGCCCGTCACCAGGTTCACCGGCAGCGGCAGCCGCGCGCGGTGCCACACGCGGGCCAGCCACAGGTCGTCGAACGGCAGCCGGCGGACATGAAAATTGCGGCCCAGGGGCGGCAGCGGTTGGGCCGCCGCCCCGGGCGGTGCGGCATAGATCAGGCGGTAGCTGTGGGCCGCGTCGCGCTGGGCCAGCGCCCGCAGCAGCTCGCGGGTGATGCGCCCGATGCCGGCCCCTTGCCGCACCGCGGAAGTGGCGTCAAAGCCGATACGCATCGGCGTCAACTGACGTCGTTATAAGTCCAATACCGGTTGACAAAGAAGTTCCACAGCAGCACCACCAGCACGGCCGTGGCCAGGATCATGTTGCCCGCGAAGAACTCCACGCCGTCGGTGCTCAGCGTTACGAAGGGCTGGTTGGCCACCAGCAAGTGATACGGCTGGTTGATAAGCACGATCACGCCGGTGCGGATGCCCAACCCAATCACGTTGATGAGGGCGAATTGCAGCAGTTGATGCCGAATCCGCTTGCTGCGGCTGTCGGGGTAGGTCCAGTAGCGATTGAGCGTGAAGTTGCTGATCAGCGCCGCGCAGAACGAAAATGCCTGCGCGATGATGACGGGCAGGTTGATAACGTGCACCAGCAGGTTGAAGACCGTCGCATCCACCACAAACCCGATGGCCCCCACGACCAGGAACTTGGCGAAGCGCCCGGCTTCTTTGCGGGCGGCGGGCGCCGCGGTCATTAGACGAGACATGCGGTCACAGTTTCCTTGCGGTCTGGCGTGGGGCCGAAAGCCGCCGGCGCGGCCAGCAAGCCTAGCAGCACGGCCAGCGTGAAATGAATGTTGTTGACGTACAGGTTGTCCACCACCTGATGCGCGCTCAAGTGCACCCACGCGCCCAGCAGGCCCAGCGCCAGCCCGCGCTCCCAGCCACGGCTCCGGCCGATCAGGCGCAGCGTCTGCGCGAACACCAACCCCCACAGCAGAACATAGGCCGCCAGACCGACCACCCCCGTTTCCGCCAGAACGTTTAGATAGATCATGTGCGCGTGGCCCAGCGCGTTGGGCCAGTTCAGCAGCGCATAGCGCGGGTAGGCCGCGCCATAATTGCCCAGCCCCACGCCCAGCCAGGGGTAGTCGCGTGCCATGCCCTCCGCCGCCTGCCAGTGCGCCAGCCGCTCCACGATGGCGAAGTTCGCGTCGTTGATGTTCACCCCGCGCACGTCCGTCACGCTGGTGAAGTCCGCCACATCGGCCAGCCGGTTGGCGATGCCCGCCGGCAGCAACCCTGCTTGCCGCAGCCCCAGCGCCAGCGCGCCCCCCGCCGTCACCAGCGCCAGCCCCGCCCACCAGCGCCGCGGCAGCGCCGCCACCAGCGCCACCCCCGCCGCCGCCGCACCCAGCCACGCCCCCCGCGAATATGAGAAGAACAGCCCGCCGAGCATCACCAGCGCCGCGCCGCCCAGGCTCACGCCCAACGCATAGCGTCGCCAGGCGGGCGGGCGGGCGGGCGGTGGCGTCCGCTCCCAGTCCAGCCGCAGCCACGCGCGCACTTGGGCGCGCACCTGCCCCCACCTCGCCCATACCAGCGGCTCCAGCGCCGCCCAGGCCAGCCCGGCCGCCACCGGCCACAACAGCCCCAAGAAGCCACCCAGCGGGTTGGGCTGCTCGAACGAGCCGTAAGCGCGGTAACTGCCGTCGCCCAGCCGAAAGTGCTCCGGCCCGGTCCCGCGCAGTTGCGACTGATACACTGCCAGCCCGCCCTGTGCCAGCCCGGCCAACACCAGCGCCGCCACCAGCCCGCGCGCCCGGCCGCGCCGCGCCTCGTCCGCCCCGATCACCAATCCCAGCGCGATCTCGGCCCACTTAATGAGTTCTTTCAGCCCCTCCTCCAGCGCGGTCCCGTTGAGTTGTGACACCAGCCCCACGCCCAGGTAGATCGCCAGCAGCCCCAGCAGCGGGCTGCGCGGCAGGCGCAGGTCGCGCCTCAGCAGTCCGCGCGCCAGCCAGCCCGCCGCTGCCAGCCCAAAGAACAACTGGCCCGGGTCCGGCACGTCCGGCGCTGCAATCGCCAGGTAGGCGCGCGCCGGGCCGAGCAGCACCGCCAGCCCCAGCCCAATCGCCGGCTCCCAGGCGGCGAAGAACAACGCTGCCGCGCCAGCCAGCACCGCTGCCCCGGTTAGCAGCGGCAGGCGGGCCAGCATTAGGCCCACCGCCGCGGCCAGTGCCGCCCAACCCAGCGCCAGGGTGGGCGCGCTTAGTCGGGGTAGCGGAGGTAGGGCGGCGCGCACCACGAGCGACAGCCCCCCGGCTAGGCGATCACGCCCCGAAAATACTCAATCGTGCGGCGCAGGCCCGCTTCCAGTGGCGTGCGCGGCTCCCAGCCCAACACGCGCTTGGCCTTGCTGATGTCCGGCTGGCGGCGCTGTGGGTCGCCCTGCGTGCGGCTGGCGGGCATGACGACGATTCCGCCCTGGTTGCCCGTCAGCCCGTTGATCACCTCCGCGAATTCGCGAATAGTTACCTCGCGCGGGTTGCCCAAGTTCACCGGCGTCGGCTCGTCGCTGGCCAGCAGCTTCTGTAACCCCTCCACCAAATCGGCCACGTAACAAAAGCTGCGCGTCTGGCTGCCGTCGCCGTACACGGTCAGCGGCTGCCCGCGCAGCGCCTGGCCCACGAAGTTCGGCACCACGCGCCCGTCGTCCAACTGCATCCGCGGGCCGTAAGTGTTAAAGATGCGCACGATCCGCGTCGCCACGCCGTGCTTGCGGTGGTAGGCCATGGTCAACGCTTCGCTGAAGCGTTTGGCCTCATCGTAAACCGAGCGCGGCCCAATCGAGTCCACGTGGCCCCAATACGTTTCTTTTTGCGGGTGCTCCAGCGGGTCGCCGTAGACCTCCGAGGTCGAGGCCATCAACAAGCGCGCCCCCTTGGCTTTCGCCAGGTCTAGTGCGTTGAACGTGCCCAGTGAACCGACCCGCAGCGTCTCAATCGGCAGTTGCATATAGCTGGTCGGCGCCGTCAGCGATGGGCTGGCGGGCGAGGCGAAGTGCAGTACCGCCTCCAGCGGCCCGTCCACGTTGAGCGGCGTAGTCACATCCTGCTGGCGAAACTCAAAACCTGCGTGACCGCGCAGGTGCTCGATGTTGCGCGCGCTGCCCGTGAGCAGGTTGTCCACCGCGATCACGCCGTGGCCCTGTGCCAGGTAAGCGTCGCAGAGATGTGATCCGATAAATCCGGCCCCCCCCGTAATCAAAATACGCATGCGACCGTCCTTTGCGAGTCCCTTGTCATTGGCCGTGTCGGGTGCCGCGTGTGGAATCAGCGGCGCTGAGTGCCGGCAAATCCGCGCGATTGTAACACAGCGGCCTCCGGGCCTCGCGACGCTGCCGGTTCGGCCAGCCGGGCCAGGTGCTGCACCGCCGCCAGCGCCAGGAAGAACACGTATGCCAGGTCTACCAGGAAAAAGCTGTGGTCCACTAGCCCGTGCGCCAGCATGTCGGCCACCAGCCCCATCAGCCCCACCGCCAGCGGCAGCATCGCCCGATGTTCGGCGTCCGCGGCCGCCGCCAGCCGCCGGTAAGCCCTCAGCGCCGTGACCCAGAAGCCGCCGATGAGCCATACGCCCGCCGCGAAGCCCGGCACGCCCAGCCGGCTCAAGAAGTCGAGCAAGATGTTGTGCGGGTGCGACAGGTTCGGCTCCTGCCACGCCTCCGGCAGGATGTAGCGGCTCCGATATAGCGCCAGGAAGTTGTCCGGCCCCACGCCCAGCAGTGGGTGATCCAGGAACATGCGCCACGCCGACACCCACAGCCGCACGCGGAAGAAAGACGTGCCGCCGCTGAAGTCGAACAGCCCGGCGAAGCGCGGCGTCCGCGCCAACAGTGGCAGCGCCGCCAGCCCGGCCGCCGCGCCGCCGCCCACCAGCCACCAGCCGCGCCGCCCCAGCCACGCGATCAGCACCACGGCCAGCGCGGCGGGCGCGCCCAGCAGCAGCGCGCCCTTCGAGAACGTCAGTACCAGGGTCACGGCCAGCAGCGCCGCCGCCAGCCCGTACAGCGCGCGCCGCCCGCGTTCGCGCCCCAACACCAGCACCGCCACGGCCACCGGCAGCGCCCGCCCCAGGTAGAGCGCCAGGTTGTTGGGCGACCCATACACACTGCGGATGCGGGCCAGCCCCTCCTCGGCCGTAATCAGGCCCGTGCCCGTCATGTGCTGATACACGCCCACCAGCGCCACCGCCACCGCGCCCAGCATAAAGAAATCCACCAGCCGCCACAGGCCGCGCCGGTCGAGCGGCGTGGCGCGCAGCAGGCAATAATAGACTACTGGCTCCAGCATCACCAGCCGCCATTCGCGCAAGGCCACGCCCAGCAGCCCGGCGTTCAACGTGCTCAGTGTAGCAACGATGAAATACGCGCCGACCGCCCAATCCAGTCCCGAGAGGCGCAGCGGCGGCCCGCTGCCGCGTCGCGCCAGGCGCACCAGCAGTGGCCGCGCGTTGTGCAGCAGCCACGCCGCCAGCGTCAGCAGCACGCAAATTTCCACCATCGCGAAGCCGCGCTGCCACAGCAGGCGATACTGCAAATAGAACGGCACGAACAGCGCCGTGAACCACAGGCCCAGCTCCAGCCGCAAATAGATGCATCCGAACAACACTGCCAGCGCTGCCAGCGCCAGCCACAGCGACGGCGAGAAGTACAGCAGCCCAGCCGTCAGCGCCGTCAGCGCAATCGGCGCGGCGTCGCCAAAGCGGCGCGAGACGGCCGTGGCCTCGTTGCCCCAGGTAAGGAAAGCGCTCAGGTAGAGCAGCCCGCCGGCCGCGCCCGTCAGCGCAACCTGGCCCAAGCCGCCCAGCCGCTCCCATTGCCGCCGCGCCGCCTTGCCCGCCTCACCCCAGGCCAGCCCGCGCCCTAAGTGGTAGCCGCAGCCCGCGCTCGCCAGCGCCACGGCGGCCAGCAGTGCCCAAATCTGCGCATAGCCGGCATCGGGTAAGGTCAGACCGACCGAGAAGCCCACGAACGCCCATTGCCCCCAGCCGCGCTCGGGCACAAGCACCGCGGTGTGCGTGCGGCCCGGCGCCAGCCCGGTCGCCACCGCAATAGTTGTCACCTGCGGCGCGCCCGCCTCGGGCGCAGTCAGCACCAGGTACGCCCCGCGCTCGTCCTGCGGCAAACCATTGGCGGGTTGGCCGTCAATCGTCACGTACAGATAGCCGCGGTAGTCGGCGCGCCGCACCTTCAGCGCCAGGTCGGTGCCCTCAAATTGCAGCGTCACCGACGCGCCCGCGTAGTCTTCTGGGATGTCTGCGCCCAGTTCGCCCAACTGCCAGTCACCCGCGTAGCGCAGGCCGGGGTAGAACGCGCTGTAGTTGCCGGGCGCGGCCGTCGGCGGCCCGGCTTGCGCGGGGGTCAGCGCGGCCAGCAGCGGCGTGGGTAAACCGTTGGGGTCGAGCAGCGCGAAGCCCCAGTGCGGGTCACCGGGCGGCAGCGGCGGCTGCAGCGTCTCCAGCGCCAGCACACCTGCCCACGGCCACTCGCTCTCGGCCCGCGCGAACGCCGCCAGTGTATGGTCCACCTGTTCTTCCGGCGTGGCCTTGCCCCACGGCGAGTCCAGCGTGTTCCAGCCGAAGTTGCCACCCCACAACAGCTTGGCGCTGTCGCCGTTCCGTTCTATCACCTCGCGCAGCAGGGCAAAGCGTGAGAAATTCAGCCGCGCCGCGTCCGCCTGCCGGTCGTTCGGCCCGGTGTAGAACCCAAACGGCTTGCCGGCCGCTCCGTCGAACGCGCTGCCCGCCCCCTGGTCATACAATTGCTGCAAGTAGAGCAGGTCGCTCAAGTTGTCGGGGCCGGTCTCCAGTGTGGGAGCCAGCGCGCCCGCCAGCACTGTGGCCGACGGGTCGGCCGCGTGGATGGCGCCATACGCGGCCTCGAGCAGCGCGGCGTAGTCGCCGGCCGAGGGCGGCTGGTCTCCCCAGCCCGAGGCCAGGTTCGGCTCGTCCCAAATCTGGTAGACGCTCACCGCCTCGCCGTAGCGCTCCGCGAACGCCCCGGCGAAGGCCGCGAAGTCTTCCACCGCGAGCGGGGGCGCGCTGCGGGGCCGCCCGGCCGGCCGCGCCCACTCGGGCGAGTAGTTGAGGACGGCAATCAGTTGGTGATCGCCGCTGGTGGCCGCGCCGACCACGCGGTCCCACGTCGTCCACGCATACCCCCCGCGCTGTGGCTCAATCTCGTCCCAGGCGAAGGTCTGCCGCAGCCACGGCAGACCGGTCAGTTGCGCCACCACCGCCGCGGGGTCGCCATACTGCTCCAGCGCCACGTTCACGCCGCGGATGCTCGCTGGGCGCACGGCCAATGCCGGGTCGGGCAGGCCCACAGTGGTGCCGAAGGTCTGCGCGGCGTGCGCGTGGCTGGCGGCGGCCAGCCCGGCCAGCGCCGCCGCGCACAGCGCCAGGCAGCCTAAGAAGTAAATTCGGCGCATGCTGCTCGGCCTTTACTGCGACCAGCGCGGCTCGGCGCTCAGCCCGTCGCCGGTCAGTTGTTGGTTCAGGCCCGTGTCTGGGTCAATCACCCACACGTTGCCCTGGTAGATCAGGGCCAGCCGGTCGCCGCTGGGCGACCAGGCGATCTGTTCGTTCGGGCTTAGACCGCTTTGGCCCTCGGGCGGAAACACAAACCGCGTGTTGCTGCCGTCGCGGTCCATCAGCCCCAGCCGGTAGTTGCTGAAGGGTGAGTTGTTCGGGTCCGTGGCTTGCAGGAAGGCGATGCGGTAGCTCACCTCGCCGCTGGGCAGCACCCGTTCCGGTGATGGCTGTGGGTTGGCGAACATTCCCGCGCGCGGAATGAGGGTGTATTGCCGCCCGCTGGGCACGCTCACCGCGCCCAGGTCGAAGGCCGGCGAGTCCTCCGGCGCCTCCAGCCCAATCGGCCCGCCGTGCGTGATGGTGTAGAGCGCCGTGCCGTTCGGCGCCCAGCGCATCGGCGGGTACCAGGCCCAATCGCTGTGCGTGTTATAGGCTGTGAACTGCACCAACTCCGAGATCACCACCGTGGCGGTGATGGCGCGCGCGCTGCGGAAGCTGAAGCTCAGCAGGCCGATGGAGTCGGCCCGGCTGTAAGCCAGCGAGCGGCCGTCGGGCGCGAAGGCAAAGCCCGTGCCCCACCAGCCATACAGCCCGCCCGCCGAACTGTCGAGGATTTGCGTGGTCGTAAAGGTCTGCCGGTTCCCGGCGCGCGGCGCCCAGCGCAGCAGCCACAGATCGTTGTTGGCCTGCCAACCCGGTGCGCGGCTGATGCGCTCGGCCGTGCTGTAAATCAGTGTGCGCGCATCAATCGGCGACCACTCGGCGTAAAGTGCGTTCGACACCGGCAGCGTAAACGGCAGCGCCGGCGTGGTGGTCGTGGTCGGGCGCGTGGTCGTTACCGGCGTCGTCGCGACGATCCAGAGCGTGTTGAAGTTGCCGGCGTTGCTGGCCGTCACCTCGCGCGAGAACAGCAGCCACCGGCCGTCGGGCGACAGCTCAAACACCTTCCCGTCCAGGTCGCCGCTGGTCGTCAGCGGCAGCCGCTGGCCTGAGTTGCCGCGCATCACCCAGGCGTTGCGCCCGTTGATGTAGGCCAGCGTGCCGCTGATGGGCACCAGCGTGAACGACCCCTGCTGCCCCACCATGATGATCTCACTCACCGGGCTGGTGAGCGTCACCCGCCGCACCACGCTGCGCGACACCTGCACGCCGTCCTCGAACACCGTGCGGTAGGTCAGCTCTTCGGTGCCGACCTGGCCCACTTGCAGCAAGCGCCGCTCGCCCGCCGGCAGCCCCTCGTTGTGCACGATCTCCGATGCGAATGGAATCTGCACCGTCTCGGTCTCAAACCGTTCGCTGACGCGCGTAATGACGATGGCCAGCCCGTTGCTGATGACGGTGAAGGGCGCCGGCGAAACCTGATCCAGCTCGCCCAGGGTGATCCCGGCGGTCGCGACGGCCTCCCGGACCGTCAGCCCCGCCTCAAAACTGTAGGTCTGCACGTCGCCGTCCACCAAAATCGTCAGATGGATGGCGCTTGGCGCAGTCGGCGGCGCGCTGATCACGGGCCGACAGCCCGTGACCAGCAGCGCCGCCATTGTCAGATAGCCTACCAGCCGGCCCGCCAGCCGTGCGATCAGGCGTAGGTCAAACCAGAGACGGACGCGCGGCATGCCAGACCGGCCGGAGGCCGATGGTATAATGTCGGGCGCCGCCGGCTATTGGTTCACGATGCCGCTGAACGACATCTTGCCGTCCGCGATGGCGATACTTTGGATCGTCACCTGCGTCTCGTCAAACGAGAGTTCGTTGGTGATAGATTGGGCGATGCTCTCATTGAGTTGATCGAGCACCGACTGCGGTACCGGCACCGGTCCGAAATCGGCGTCCTCGATCTCAGCCACCAGGTCGCCCGTCGCATCTACCGTGACGCTGATCGCAATCGTGGCCGGAGCCGAGATCGCGCCCAGCTTGGCGTCGCCGGTGAGCGTCATCTTGCCGTCGCGGAGATAAATCTGGATGTTCGTGAGGGGATTATCCGCCTCTTCTGCCAGCTTGAGGGCGACAAAAGACGTCACCTGCTCTTCGGTCATGACGACGGTCACCTCGCCATTTGGGCCGGCGTTTTTCAGGGCATTCTCCCACAGGTTCTCGAACTCCCCGGCGGCCTCGGTCGAAATCGGGATGGGCGAAGCCGGGGCCGTGGGCGCCCCGACACCAAGGCCCGAGCCGCAGGCCAGCCCGGCCAAACTCAGAACGGTTGCGACGGCCAGCAGCCGCGCGCGGATTGAAAGGTTCATTGTTTACCCTCCACACTCACTAACTGTTGGGCGTTGGCAGGCCTAAAGCCGCCCCGCCCATCCTTCCACCGATCATCTACTTCACGAGACCTACGTCGCGAAAATTATAACATGCCCACTTCGACCCAACCCGAAGGGATGCCCGCCTGGCTGCCCGGCGATCTGCCGCCTGAACCTGCTGCCACGCCCGCCGCGCCGGAGCCGCCTGCCGCCGAGCCTCAGCCTGAACCCGCCGCCCCGGAGCCAGAAGCCTTGCCTGAGCCGCCGGTTGCGCCCGCCGCACTCGCTGTCAGCGCCGCCGATGACCTTGGCGATGACGATGTCGATGATGATGACGACGACGACGACGATGCTGATGATGACGACGACGATGAAGATGAAGAAGCAGACGACGACGATGATGACGACGAAGACCCGCACGAACCCGAGGCCGATAGCACAGTAGGCGACGTCGTTGTCCTCCTGGAGGCCGAACCATCCGCTGACCCCGACGCGCTGCTGGAGCTTTTGAGCGGCGCGGGCGCAACCGTGGAGGTCGTGGACGTGTTCGGCGACGATGCCGACGCCGCTGTCCTGGCCGAGGCCATCGGCCCGGAGACCCCCGCCGTCGCTCCTGAAGTCGAACCGCCTGAGTTAGCCCAGGAGGCCGCCGCCGAGCTGCAAGCCCTGGCCGATGGAACCTTACCCACGGCCGAGGCGTCAGTAGTCGCAAGCGCGCCCGAAGACGTGCTGATCGCCGCGCCGGAAGGCGCCGTCTCCGCCGCGCCCGTCAGCTTGCCGTCTCCGCCCGCCGCTGCCCCCGCCCAGGGCCGTAAGCGCGCCCGGCGCGGTCAGGCGCCCGAAACAGCAGTCCCCGCGCCAGAGCCGTCGGCCGAAGCAGCGCCGGCGGCCGGCCCTGACATCCCGGTTGCCCTCCCCTCCTTGTTCCAAATGGTGGACGAGGCCGCCCTCACCCAGGTCGTGCCGCTGAGCCTGGAAGCGCAGTTGGAAGCGCTGCTGTTCGTCGCCGATGGCGCGACCCCGGTTGCCCGGCTAGCCGAAGCCCTGGAGGTCAACCCGCGCGAAGTCGAAGCCGCCTTGGTCGCGCTGACCGAAAGTTACCGCTCGCGCGGCCTGAGCTTGCAGCGCTTCCGCGACAAAGTGCAGCTCACCACCGCGCCCTCCGCCGCGGGCCGCGTGGAGCGCTTCCTTGGCCTGGCCGCCGCCACGCCCCTCAGCCGCGCCGCCCTGGAAACGTTGGCGATCATTGCCTACCAGCAGCCCGTCACGCGGCCGCAAATCGAGGCCGTGCGCGGCGTAAACTCGGATAGCGTCATCAAGAACTTGCTGAGCAAGGGCCTGGTCGAAGAAGGCGGCCGTGCCGAAGGGCCGGGCCGCCCCGTGCTTTACTCCACGACGCCCGAGTTCATGCAGCACTTTGGCCTCGCCTCGCTGTCTGACCTGCCGCCGCTCAGCCTGCCAGAGCCGGGTCTGGCCGCGCCGACCGCTGACAGCCTGCTCAAGGGTTAGCGCCGTGGCCGCCTTAAGCCTGCCGTAAGCTGACTGTGCGATACTGGCAGGACTGTCCGCGCCTTTCGTGCCCATTGGGTGTATAACGCCCTGGAAACCGCATCCTGATGGCCGACCCTTCTCCTCCCGCCGCGCACCTGGCCGACTGGCTGGCGCGGGGGGCCGCCGGCGACGAAGCCGCCTGCGCCGCCCTCTACGCCCAGTTCAGCCCGGCCGTGTTGCGCCTGGCGCTCGGTCTGCTGAGCGACCTCCAGGATGCCGAAGAAGTGGCGCAGGACGCCTTTGTGTACGCGCTGCGCAACCTCGGCCGCTACGACCCGGCTCGCTCCGCTTTTTCCACCTGGTTGTACACCATCACCCTCAGCCGCTGCCGCAACAAGCGCCGCCGCAAGTGGCTGGCCCTGCTGCCGCTCGAGCGCGCCGCCAATGATCGCCGCCGCCAGCCCGATCACCTGATCGAGAGCGTGCTCGAGCGCCGCGGCGTCCGTGCCCAGGTGTGGCAAGCCCTGCAAGCCCTGCCGCCCCGCCTGCGCGAGCCGGTGGCCCTGCGCTACCTGCTCGAACTGCGCTACAAAGAAATCGGCGCGACCCTCGGTTGCAACCCCAAAACCGCCGAGTCGCGCACACGCCAGGGCTTGCAGGCCCTGCGGGTGCACTTGCGCGCTCTGGGGGTAGAGCCGGAATCCGAACTGACGGAGCAGTGGGTGTGACCAACTGGCACGTCCAGCCCGATCTCTTGGCCTATGCCGAAGGCCGCCTCAGCGCGCACCGCGCCGCGCCGCTCGAGGCGCACCTGGCCGCTTGCCCCGCGTGCCGTGCCGCTGCGGCCGACCTCGCCACACTGCACGACAACCTGCGCGCCCTGCCGGCCGCCCTGCGCCCTCTGGAGCGTCACCCTGCTCATGACTGGCCCGTCCTGTGGGCGCGCGTCACCGCGGTCCGCCCCGCCGCCCCGCGCCCGGCCTGGCCGCGCGCGCTGCCGCGCCTGAGCTTCTATGTCAGCCTCCTGGCCGTGGCCTTCACCGCCGCCACGCTCGTGCCTGGGTCATTTGGCCTGCGCCCGGCCGTCACGGCCGGCGTGGTCGAAACGCCCGCCGGCCTGGCGCTCACCCCGCGCGCGGCTGATCCCCAACTGGAGGCTGCCGCCGTCGCGCACCATGCCTCGGTCGCCGCGCCGCTTGCCACGACCGCCTTCGCCGCCGGCCCGGTCGCCACGCCCTTTGGCCCCGCCCCGGCCCCCACGCCCAAGCCCTAGGCCGCCGCATGGAAGAGCGTCTCCAGAAACTCATGGCCCGCGCCGGGCTTGGCTCGCGGCGCAGTTGCGAAGACCTCATCGAGCAAGGCCGCGTCACCGTCAACGGCAAGCGCGCTGCGCTCGGCCAGAAGGCCGACCCCAGTCGTGACCACATCGCCGTGGACGGCGAACCGCTGGAATCGCCTGAGCGCTTCATCTACATCCTTCTGCACAAGCCGCGTGGCGTAGTTTCATCGCTCTCCGCGCAGGGTGACCGCCAGACCGTGCGCGACCTGGTGCCGTTCCCCGGCCGCCTCTACCCCGTGGGCCGGTTGGATATAGACAGCGAAGGCTTGATCCTGCTGACCAACGATGGCGCGCTGACCGACCGCCTGACGCACCCCCGCTACGAGTCGGAGAAAGAATATCGCGTGCTCGTGCGCGGCGAGCCACGCGCCGACCAGTTAGAAACGTGGCGGCGCGGTGTCATGCTCGAGGGCAGTCGCACCGCCCCGGCCCTGGTGCAGCGCGAAGGCCGCGCCCACGGCAGCGCCTGGCTGCGCCTCGTCATGCACGAGGGCCGCAAGCACCAAATCCGCGACATCGGCCGCCTGCTGGGCCTACCCGTGCAGCGCCTCATTCGCGTGCGCATGGGCGGCCTGGCCCTCGGCGACCTGGCGCTCGGCCAGTGGCGCGAACTGCGCCCCGAAGAGGTCAAACTCCTGCGCGCTCCGGCCAAAGCCGTGCCTGCCCCGGCCCGCGCCACCCGCCGCCCGCCGCGCCCCGCCGGCCGCCCTCGCCCCAGTCGTAACAGATAGCTCTGAGGAACCCGACACCACTATGGCGACCACCACCCTGGAAAGCCCGCCCGCCCCCTCGCTGCTCGACCGCCCGCTGGCGGCCGCTCTGGCGCTGACGTGGGAGAAGGTGCTCTACGCGCTGCTGATCGTGGCCGGGTTCATCACCCGCTTCTACGACCTCGGCGCGCGGGCCATGAGCCACGACGAAAGCCTGCACACCGAGTACGCCTGGTACCTCTTTCAAGGCCGCGGCTTTCAGCACTCACCGCTGATGCACGGCGTGCTGCGCTTCGAGGTCACCGCCTTCACCTACTGGCTGTTCGGCGACAACGACTTCACCGCCCGCATCGCCACCTCGCTCCTGGGCGTGGTCGCCATCGCGCTCCTCTACTTCTTCCGCCAGTGGCTCGGCCGCGCCGGTGCGCTGGTTGCGGCGGGGCTGATGCTCATCTCGCCCTACATGCTCTACTACTCGCGCTACATCCGCGACGAGCCGTACATGGTCGTCTGGGGCCTGCTCATCGCGCTCTGCGTGCTGCGCTACTTGGAAACCCGCGCCGCCAAGTATCTCTATTGGCTGACGGCCGTCACAGCCCTGCTGTATGCCACCATGGAAGCCTCGTTCATTTACGTGGCCATTTCCATGCTGTTCCTCGGCCTGCACCTCGTGCGCGAGTTGCTCGCCGTGCGCTGGCAACGCGCCGATTTCCGCCGCGGCTTTCTGTTCGCGCTCATGCTGCTGCTGCTGGCGGGCGTGGCCGCCGCCGGCCTGCAAGCCTTCGAGAAACCTGCCGCCACCGGCACCGCCACGGCCGTGCCTGCCGACCCCGAGGCCGCGGCGACCACCGCCGCGCCTGCGCCGCTGACGCCCGGTCAGCAGGGCGTGCGCCTGGCGCTGGGGATCGGGGCCGTCGCGCTCCTGGGCGTCTGCGGCTTCGCCCTGGCCGAGTTCCGGGGCGGCCTGCGCCGCTTCGCCGCCTTCGACGTGCTCATGATCTTCGGCCTGTTCGTCCTGCCGCAGCTCACCGCGTTTCCAGTGCGCTTGTGGGGCCGGCTGATTGGTCAGAACTTCACCGGTCTTAGCTACACCCTCCCCAGCGGTGTCGGCCTGTTTCAGTTCCTGTTCTACACCGACGCGGGTTTTACGATCTTCACCTGCCTCGTGCTCCTCGGCCTCACCTTGGCGCTGGGCCTGCTGTGGGACACGCGCACGTTCCTGATCTGCGCCGCCATCTTCTACAGCCTCTTTGTCACGCTCTTCACCACCTTCTTTACCAACGGCGCCGGCCTCGCCACGGGTCTCATCGGCTCGTTGGCCTACTGGCTCGAGCAGCACGGCGTGCAGCGCGGCAACCAGCCCTGGTACTACTACGCCGCCATCAACATCCCCCTCTACGAGTTCCTGCCCGCCATCGGCGCGCTGCTGGCCGCCTACTACGGCCTGCGCCAGTGGCTGCGCGTCAGCGACCCGGCAGATGACACGGCGGATGTCGAGCCGCCCGCCGAGAAGCCGCTGCGCTTCCCCGTCATCGGCTACTTTGGCTTCTGGGCCGTCGCCGCCCTGGTCGCCTTCAGTATCGCCGGCGAGAAGATGCCCTGGCTGACCACCCACATCACGCTGCCGCTCATCCTGGCCTCCGGCTGGTCCATCGGCAAGCTAATAGACGGTGCCAACTGGCCGGCCTTCCGCGAGCGCCGCGCCTGGCTGGTGGCCCTGCTGCTCCCGCTCACCGTGGTGGCCCTCGCCGCCGCCCTGGGGGCGCTGCTCGGACAGACCCCGCCCTTCCAGGGCAGCGATCTGGCCCAGCTGCAAGCTACCGGTCTGTTCATCTCCTCGGCGCTCGTGGCCGGCATCGGCCTGGTGGCGCTCTACGGCCTGGGGCTGCAGCTTGGCTTCCACCATGTGCTCCGGCTGGCCGGCCTGTCGGTTTTCGGGCTGCTGGCGCTGCTCACCGCCCGCGCCGCCTTCATCGCCGCCTATATCAACTACGACTACGCCAACGAGTTCCTGGTCTACGCCCACGCTTCGCGCGGCGTCAAGACCGTCATGACCCAGATCGAAGACCTCTCTTACCGCATTGAGGACGGCCTGGGCCTGAAGGTCGCCTACGACTCCGATGTCGCCTGGCCCATGACCTGGTACTTCCGCGACTTCATCAACCAGTCTTATTATGGCGACCAGCCCACGCGCGAGAGCGTAGACGCGCCCGTCGTCATCGCCGGCCCCAAGCACTGGAGCAAGGTCGAGGCGCTGCTGGGCGACCGCTACTACATGTTTGAGTACATCCGCATGGTCTGGCCCTACCAGGGCTACTTCAGCCTGGATTGGCCTCGCGTCAGCTACGCCCTCGGCAACGCCCAGTGGCGGCAGGCCCTGTGGAATATCTGGTTCAACCGCGACTACAAACTCTACGGCGAGTTGACCGACCCGCCCACCAACTTCGACCTCTCGGAGTGGCCCGTGTCGGAGCGCATGCGCCTGTACGTCCGCAAGGACGTCGCCAGCCAAATCTGGTCCTACGGCGTCGGCCCGACCGTGCTCGAAGGTAACGCCGCGCCCGAAGACCCATACATCGGCGCCCGGCAAGACCTGGCGGCCATCACGCTCTGGGGCAGCGAAGGCGTCGGTCAGGCCCAGTTCAACGCGCCGCGCGGCGTGGCCGTGGCGGCCGATGGCTCCGTGTACGTGGCCGACTCGCGCAACAACCGCATCCAGAAGTTCGACAGCCAGGGCAACCTGCTACTCACCTGGGGCGCGTTCGGCAGCCTCGACGCCGGCACCGCCGCTCCCGGCGCCTTCAACGAGCCGTGGGGCGTTGCCGTCGGGCCGGATGGCTCGCTGTACGTCACCGACACCTGGAACCACCGCGTGCAAAAGTTCGACGCCGACGGCAACTTCCTCACCATGTGGGGCACGTTCGGCCAAGGTGAAACCGCTGCCGCCTTCTGGGGGCCGCGCGGCATCGCCGTGGACGGACAAGGCCGCGTCTATGTGGCCGACACCGGCAACAAGCGCATCGTCGTCTTCGACTCCAACGGTGTCAGCCTGAACACCATTGGCGGTGGTGGCAGCGACCCCGGCCAGTTTGACGAACCGGTGGGCGTGGCTGTGACCGCTGACGGCACGGTTTTCGTGGCCGATACTTGGAACCAGCGCGTGCAGGTCTTCCAATGGGACTCCGCCAACGCCACCTACCTCTACGTGCGCGAGTGGCCCGTCGTTGGCTGGTACGGCCAATCGCTCGACAACAAACCGTTCCTGGCGGTGGATGGTCAGAAGCGCGTCTACGTCGCCGATCCCGAAGGCTACCGCGTGCTGGTCTTCGACCAGTTCGGCAAGTTCCTGACTACCTGGGGTGACTACGGCGTTGAGCCGGGACGCTTCGCCCTGGTGGGCGGCCTGGCCCTCGACTCGGCCGGCGACATCTACGTCGCCGACCCCGGCAACCAGCGCTTGATGAAATTCGCGCCGCTGACCATCGCGCCATAGGGCAGGGCGCTCCGGGCGTTCTAAGGCGAGGCGGTTGGGCGCGGCCCGGCCGCCTCGCTCTACGCCCGCCCAGCGCCGCCTTGTGTCGGGGAGTAGCGTGCTACGCCCCGCGCCCGCGGCCCCCAAAGCAGCCTCATTCAATTTGGCAACGGCTCACCGCCCCAGCCCGACCGGCGGCGGCCCGAAAGTGCGCTACAATGCTCATTGGCGTCGCCGGGGCTCGCGGTTTATCGCGTCTCTTACCCTGCCGATTGGCCGGAGGCTGATTTGAAACTGCACGAGTATCAATCGAAACTCATCTTTGCCCGGCATGGCATCCCCATCCCCAAAGGGAAGATTGCCGCCTCGGCCAGCGAAGCGCGCGACATCGCCACCGAGCTGGGCGGGCGCGTGGTCGTCAAGAGCCAGGTGCTGGTCGGCGGGCGCGGCAAGGCCGGCGGCATCAAGGTCGCCAAGACCGCTGGTGAAGCCGAAGACCTCGCGGCCAAAATCCTCGCCATGACCATCAAGGGCCTGCCGGTGCGCAAGGTGCTGGTGGACGAGGCCGCCGACATCAAGAAAGAAATCTACTTCGGCCTCACCAACGACCGCGCCTCGCGCCGCCCAGTCATGATCGCCTCGGCCGCCGGCGGTGTGGAGATCGAAGAAGTCGCCCGCACCGACCCCGATAAGATCATCCGCGAATACGTAGACCCCATGCTTGGGCTGCGCGACTACCAGATTCGCAACATCGCCCTGTCCATTGAGTTGCCGCGTGAGCATTGGCGCGCCTTCGAGCAAATCGCGCAGGGCCTCTACCAGGTCTACAAGAATACCGACGCCACTTTGGCCGAGATCAACCCGCTCGTCATCCTCGGCGACAACCGCCTGCTGGCCCTCGACGGCAAGATCGTGCTCGACGACAACGCCCTCTACCGCCACCCCGACCTGGCCGAGATGCGCGACCTGGACGAGGAAACCAGCCAGGAGACCGAAGCGCGCAAATACGGCCTCTCCTACGTCAAGCTCGACGGTGAGATCGGCTGCATGGTCAATGGCGCCGGGTTAGCCATGGGCACCATGGACATCGTCCAACTCTTCGGCGGCTCACCGGCCAACTTCCTCGACATCGGCGGCGGCGCCCAGGCCGACAAGGTGGCCGCGGCTTTGCGCATCATCCTCTCTGACCGCAAAGTTAAGACCGTCCTTATCAACATCTTCGGCGGCATCACCCGCTGCGACGAAGTCGCCCATGGCATCATCGCCGCGCTGGAGACGCAGCACCGCCGCGTGCCCTTCGTCGTCCGCCTGGTCGGCACCAACGAAGCCGAAGGCCGGCGCATCCTGGCCGATGCCCAGATGCTCACCGCCACCTCGCTGGCCGATGCCGCCCAGAAGGCCGTCGCCGCCGCGCGCACCGTCTAGCCCGCCGCCAATCGAGAGCCAAAACTAATGAGTATCCTGGTCAACAAAGACACGCGCCTGCTGGTGCAGGGCATGACCGGCCGCGAAGGCCTGTTCCACACCAAGCAAATGATCGCCTACGGCACCAAGGTAGTCGCCGGCGTCACCCCTGGCAAGGGCGGCGAATGGGTGGAAGGTGTGCCGGTTTTCGATACCGTCAAAGCCGCCGTTGACTCCACCGGCGCCAACACCGCGCTGCTGTTCGTGCCGGCCCGCTTCGCCCCCGACGCCATGTACGAGGACGCCGACGCCGGCATCAAGCTGATCGTCGCCATCACCGAGAACATGCCCGTGCAAGACATGATGAAGGTGCGCCAGTATCTCGACCACAACAACGTGCGCCTCATCGGCCCCAACTGCCCCGGCCTGCTCACGCCTGACGAAGCCAAGGTCGGCATCATCCCCGGCCACGTGGCCACCCCCGGCAACGTCGGCATCGTGGCCCGCTCCGGCACGCTGACCTATGAAGTCATCAAGGCCCTCACCGAAGCCGGCCGCGGCCAATCTACCTGCGTGGGCATTGGCGGCGACCCGGTCAAGGGCCTGAACTTCATAGACGTGCTCAAACTCTTCAACAGCGACCCGCACACCGACGCGGTCGTCCTCATCGGCGAGATCGGCGGCAACGACGAAGAACTGGCGGCTGAGTACATCGCCGACCACATGACCAAGCCCGTCGTCGCCTTCATCGCCGGGCAAACCGCGCCGCCTGGCAAGCGCATGGGTCACGCCGGGGCCATCATCGAGGGCGGCTCCGGCCTGGCCGCCGACAAAATCGCCGCCCTGCGCGCCGCCAACGTCAAAGTCGCCGCCCATCCGGAAGAGATTCCCAGTCTCTTGGGCTGACCGTCGCCGGCACACCTCGCTCCCCTGAGCGGGGGCCGCGTTCGCGCCCAGGCGCCCGCGGCCCCCGCTGCTGTCATGCCCACCTCGCCCCGTCGCCCGTTCCGCGCTGATCCTGGCCTGCTGGTAGCCCTGCTGCTGGCCACCCTGGCCGCCTGGCCGTTCCTCACCCGCGCCAGCCTGCCCACCTTCACCGACGCGGAGATGCACGTCTACCGCACCTACGAAATCCTGGCCGGCTGGCAGGGCGGCGTCTCCTACCTGCGCTGGGCGCCCGACCTCTTCTACGCCTTCGGCTACCCGGTCTTCAACTACTACGCGCCGCTCTCGTACTACCTCGGCGCGGCCTATGGCGCGATCTTCGGCGGTTCCGTCGCCCCCGCTGTCGCCGGCGTCAAATTCGTGCTCGTCGCCTCGGCCTACCTGGGCGCGGTAGGCATGTACCTTTTTGTGCGCGACCGCTGGGGCGGGCTGGCCGGTGTAGTCAGCGCCGCCGCCTTCACCTTCGCCCCCTACCTCCTCTACATTGACCCGCACGCCCGCGGCGACTCGCCCGAGACGCTGGCGATTGCTCTGGCCCCCGGCGTGCTGTGGGCCTTCGCCCGCCTGCGCCGCACTGCCTCGCCCGGCGATATCGCCATCGCGGCCGTCAGCTTGGCCGCCCTCGTCACCGCGCACAACCTCATGGCCCTGGTCTTCTTCGGCCTGCTGCTCGCCTGGCTGGCCTGGGACGTCGTCTTTGGGCAGATGTTCTTCGGCGCCTGGGTGCAGCGCGGCCAACCCTCCACCGCCGCCACGCGCTGGCCTGCTGTCCGCGCCCTGGGCCGGGCCGTGCTGTTGGGCCTGTGCCTCAGCGCCTTCATGTGGCTGCCGGCCGTCCTCGAACGCGACGCGGTCCAGTTCCGCAACGTCGCCGCCGGCACCTACTTCGACTTTCGCCGCTACTTCATCGGCGTGCCCGAGCTTTTTGGCCCCACGCTGATCTTCGACCTCGGCGCCACCCAGATGCGCTTCAACTACGGCCTGGGTGTGGCCCAATGGGTGCTCGGCTTGCTCGGCCTGCTCACCGTCTTCCGGCCCCGGCTGCGGCGGCTCTCGGTGCTCTTCTTCGCCTTTGCCGCCCTCGCGCTGGTCTACCTCATGCTGCCCGCCTCCATCGCCGTCTGGGAAACCGTCTCGCCCATGGCGTTCTTCCAGTTCCCCTACCGCTTCCTCGGCCCCGCTGCCGTGGTGCTGGGTGTGCTGGCGGGCGCCGCGCTGGGCTGGGCCGACTATCTGCCCTGGAAGCGCGCCCGCCTCGCCGCCGCAGTCGTGGCCGTGGCCGGCTGCCTCCTGGCTGCCATGCCCCAACTCTCCCCGCCCGCCTGGGGCGATTTCGGCCGCGCCGACGCGGGTCGTATCCTCGAGACCGAACTGAACGGCCGCGGCATCGGCACGACCTCCGCCAACGACTTCCTGCCCGTCGGCGCCCTCGTCGTGCCGCCCCCCCAGATGTCGCTAATTGATTCCTACGCCGCCGGCCTCGTAGATAAAGTCAACCATGCCACCCTGCCCGCCGGCACGACTGTCACCGTCGCCGAGCACGGCCCGCAGCACGATCGCTTCAATGTCCGCGGCCAGAACGAATTTGTGCTGCGCCTGTATACCTTCTGGTTCCCCGGCTGGAAGGCCTACGTGGACGGCCGGCCCGTCCCCATCGTGCTCTCCGAGCCGGAAGGCTGGATCACGCTGACCGTGCCTCCCGGCGACCACGACGTGCTGGTGCGGCTGGAAGACACCTGGCCGCGCCTGTTGGGCTGGGCCTTGGCGGCCTCAGCCGTCATCGGCCTGGCTGTCTTCGTGGTCTGGCGGCTGCGCCTGCCCGTCACGCCGCCCGCCCGCGATGAGCTGCCCTGGCGGCCCGCCGCGCTGGCCCTGACCTTAGTCGTGCTGGGCGGCCTGGGCCTGCGCACCGTGGCCGTCGGGCTGGGCTGGTGGCAAGTGCACTCGTATGGCCGCGACGTGCTCGTGGCCCAGGTCCAGCATTACGCGCCGCTTCAGAACAATGTGGCGCTGCTCGCCTACGACCTGCCCGAACCCTCTGCGCGCCCCGGCGACGAGGTGCCCGTCACGCTCTACTGGAAGGCGCTCGCCCCCGTCCCCGTCAACCTGCGCGTCTTCGTGCACCTCATTGGACCGGATGGCCAACTCTGGGGTCAGTCGGACAAGTGGAACCCGGCCGACTTTCCCACCGGCCGCTGGCCGCTCGACCGCTACGTGCGCGACGAGCACGAGGCGCTCCTCCGGCCCGACGCGCCGCCGGGGCGCTATCAGGTCTGGGTGGGCCTGTGGGACCCGGCCACCAACCAGCGTATGCCGCTTCTCGACGAGGCCGGCCGGCCCACCGGCCAGGACAGCATCCTCCTCACCGACGCCTTCGAAGTCTCGCGCTAGCCGCCGGCTACTTCGACTGCCGGCCCAACTCATCTTTTGCATTCTCCGCGTTCCCGTTCTTGGGTGAAACCCGTCTTGGCCGCCCCCGCCTCGCCCGAGTATAATCTCCACATTACTCCTTCTGCCTGAGAGGCCGCCCATGCCCGACGCTGTTTCCAACGTCCTCGACAACTACCGCGCCGCCGTCGGCGCCAACCCCACCAGCGCTGAAGCCCAATCGAACCTCGGCTGGGGGCTTTACGGCCAGAGACTCTTCGACGAGTCCGTCCGGGCCTTCGAGGCCGCCCTCGCGCTCGACAATCTCTATGTTGACGCCCACTACGGCCTGGCCCTGACGCTCAAGGAGTCCGGCGCGCCGGCCAAGGCCGTGTCGGAGTTCCAGGCCGTGCTCAAGCTGGCCCCGCAGATGGACAACACCGTCCGCGCCGGCATGTTGGCGCGGTTGGCCCGCGGCCACATCAATCAAATCGAAAGCGGCAACTGGCGCCTGGACGCCGAGCACGGCGCTGTCGGGGGCTAAGCGTCCGCTCGGCTTCGTCCAGAGCGCGGCGGCGCGCCGTTTTGTTGTACCGGCTGCGCCCAGCCGGCGCCCGAAAGGCAGTTCAACCTCATGCCCGGTATTCGCGTCATCGCCGGCAGCGCCAAGGGGCGCCGCTTGGCCCTCGTCCCCGGCAGCGGCACGCGCCCCATCTCCGACCGCGCCAAAGAGTCGCTCTTCAACCTCCTGGCCGGCGACCTGGACGGCGCGGCCGTGCTCGACCTGTTCGCCGGCACGGGCAGCGTGGGCATCGAAGCCCTCAGCCGCGGCGCGGCCCGGGCCACCTTCATCGAAAGCGACCGGCAAGCCGTCAAGACCATCGAGGCCAACCTACGCGCCGTGGGCTTCGACCGCCAGGCGCGCGTGCTGCGCACCGACGTGTTCGTCTACTTGCGCAACGCGCCGCGTGACGGCTTCGACTACATTCATGTCGCCCCGCCGCAATACCACGGCCTGTGGGCGCAGACCCTCGCCGCGCTCGACGCTCGTCCCGCCTGGATCAACCCCGACGGCGTCGTCGTGGCCCAGATTGACCCCAAGGAATACGCGCCGCAAATGCTTCAGCACCTGACGCTCGTGGACGAGCGCAAATACGGCACGACCTTGCTCTGCTTTTACGAACGCCCGGGCGAATAGCCTGGCCCGCCCACCCCCCGCGACCCGCGCCCATGAACCCACAGTCCGAAGCCACCGCCGAAGGCATCCTCTACACCGACGAATACCAGCTCACCATGGCCCAGGTCTACTTTCGCCTCGGCCTGCACGAAACGCCCGCGCAGTTCGACCACTTTTTCCGTCACTATCCCGACTATGGCGACCATCAGGCGGGCTACTGCATCAACGCCGGGCTGGAGTGGCTGCTCGATTGGATGCGCCAGGCCCGCGTGCGCCCCGCCGACCTAGACCACCTGCGCGGCCAGCGTGACCGCGCCGGCCGCCCGATCTTCGATCAGCCGTTTCTGCGCTGGCTGGGCGAGTACGGCAACTTCGACGCCCTCAGCCTGGCCGCCATCCCCGAAGGGCGCGTCGTCCACCCCAACGAGCCGCTCTCGGTGGTGCGCGGCCCGCTCGCCATGGCGCAAATCCTCGAGACGGCCCTGCTCAACCTGCTCAACTACCAGACCCTCATCGCCACCAAGGCCTCCCGCATCCACGACGTAGCGCGCGGCGGTACCGTGCTAGAGTTTGGCATGCGCCGCGGGCACGCCCAGGGCGTCAACGCCGGCGGGCGCGCCGCCCTCATCGGCGGCGCCCACTTCAGCAGCAACGTCGGCCTGTCGCATGTGCTCGGCTACCCGCCCAAGGGCACCCATGCCCACAGCCTCGTGCAGGCGTTCATGGCCCTGGGCGAGGGCGAGTTGGGCGCCTTCCGCGCCTATGCGGAGGTCTTCCCCGACGATTGCTTGTTGCTGGTGGATACGATCTCGACGCTCGAAAGCGGCGTGCCCAACGCCATCCGCGTCTTTGAGGAGTTGCGCGCCGGGGGCCACGTGCCCGTCGGCATCCGCCTCGACTCCGGCGACCTGGCCTATCTGAGCATTCAGGCCGCCAAGCAGCTCGACGCCGCCGGCTTTGAGAACACCAGCATCGTGCTCTCCAACAACCTGGATGAGCTTATCATCTGGCAGATCATCACCCAGATTCAGGAGGAGGCTCCCCAGTACGGCGTGGATGCCGACCGCCTGATCAAGCGCCTGGTCTACGGCGTGGGCACCGGCCTGATCACCTCGCGCGGCGCCTCCGCCCTCGATGGCGTCTACAAGCTCGTCGCCATCCAGCAGCGGGGCGCCTGGCTCCCGGCTATCAAAGTCTCCGAGACGCCTGAGAAAACCCTCAATCCCGGCCATAAGCGCGTCTGGCGGCTGTATGACCAGCGCGGCAAGGCCACCACTGACCTGCTCGGCCTGAGCACCGAAACGCCTGACCTCATGGACCCGGTCGTCCTGCACCACCCGGTGAACCACACGCGCTACCGCAACCTGCGCCGCGCCGATCTCTCGGCCGTCGAGCCGCTCCTGGTTGACATCCTGGTCGCGGGGCAGCTCGTTTACGACCTGCCCGACATCGAGGCCATGCGCGCCGCCCGCCTGGCCGACCTGGAGCGCCTCGACCCCGGCGTCAAACGCCTCGTCAACCCGCACATCTATCACGTCTCACTCAGCGAGCAGCTCTGGAACCTCAAGCAATCTCTGGCCCAGGCCGCCCAGCAGTCGCGGCCCGGCGCCCTCGCCCAAGACGGCCACCCCGCTGCCTAGCCGCCTTCGCGCCGACCCACTGCCTGCCCGAATCAAAACCGCCGGAGCACACTCGCCCCGGCGGTTTCACTCGTCCTCAAAAATAGCCAGCGCTTGCGGCGCCTGCCCGTTACTCCTGGCCCTCTGCCCGCACCTCCCCCTCAGGCCGTTACCAACTCCGCCTCTGGTGCAGGCACCAGTGTTGCATCTGGCGTCGGCGCCAGCGTGTAATGCGTGAAGTGATAAACGATCACCCCCTCCAGCACGCCGAAAATATCCTCGCCGTCCAGCACCTGTGCGCGCTCGTTCCGCGCCGTCCACTGCACCTCGCGCGAATTGCCCTGCCCGCTCATATGCTGAATCGTGAACGTCGCGCCGCTCAAATCCTCCAACACGTCCCTAAAATACTCCTCCAGCGCCCCGCGGTCCACCCGCGTGCGCTCGGCCGTCACCAGCGCCGCGTTGGCCATATAGCCCGCCAGCACCCGTTCCAGGCTCCCCGCGTTCAGCGCCTCGAAATAGCGCCGCACCGGCCCTTCCACGTCCTGCCCGCTCGCCACGCCCCCCCACTCAAAGCCCGCCGCCGCGTCCCACAAATCACCGTTGTCGCCCGTGGCCGCGTAATCCCAGCTGTACAGGTTCGCTGCCGGCAAATCCAGCTCCTGCGCCGCCCGCAAGAACTGCCGCACCTCCTCCGGTGTGGCCCGCCATCCGCCTGAGCCGTACGCCGCCCCCGTCGGGATAATCGGCCGCGGTGTGCCCACCAGTGCTTCGCTGTTATATTCTTTCACCGTGCGTGCTAACTGTTGCGCCGGGTTGTGGGCCTGCTCCCAGTACACCTGCGGCATCGCCAGGTCGCACTCCTCCAGGAACGCCGCCCACGGCAGTTGCGGGTGATACGAGGGATAACGGTACGACGACAGCGCCACTGGCGTGCCGGTCGGCAGCCCGGCCCGCAGCGTCGCCATGAAACGTCGCGCCGCCGCCGCCTTGCCGGGGCGCTTATACTCCGCCTCGGCGTCAATCACGTAGCCGTCGAGCTGGAGTTGCGCCACGCGCCTGACCGCCGCCTCGGCTTCCTCCACCGGCTTATCGCCGTAAACATAATGCCAGCCCCACACCTGCAGCCCGCGCGCGCGCAGTTCGTCGGCCAGCGCCCGAGCCAGGTCGCGGCCCTTCCGGTCAATATTGTAAGTGTAGGTGCGCTCCGCGACCTTGATCAGAACATGCGTGGCCCCGCCCGCCACCGCCTTGTCCGCCACCGCCTGCGGGTCGCCGCCCTCGCACCGTGAGACCTGCCAGATGAACCAACCCTTGCCGGTAAGTGCCATGCCGGCTTGGGGTGCAATTTCGGTGCCAACCCGCCTCAGGCCGCGGGCGGCGCGCTCCCCGGCGCGGCCCCCTGCCGCCGGCGCATCACCACCACCCCCACGACCACGGCCGCTACCAGCAGCAGCAGGCAGCAGCACAGCCCCACCACCGTTGGGATCACCCAGTTCGGTAGCCCGCCGCCTCCGCCGGTGAGCGCCTCTACCGGGCTAATTGTCGTCACCACGCGCGCGTTCACCGTCTCGCCGATGCCCACGTTCCACGTCAGCGTGTTGCCGTCCACCTCGTCCGCGTTGTGCTCGCTGATCGTCCCCGGCGCCGTCACCTGCCACTTGAACAGCACCTGGTCGGCCCCCACCTGCTCGGTCTGCTCGCCCGTAAAGCTGATGTCCACGTCGTAAGTCAGGCCGCTGGGCGTCAGCGTCAGCGCGTTGATCTTCACGCCCTGCATGTCGCTGTACACCTTCGTCAGTTCATCCAGGCTAGCGAAGCCCACCGTCACCACGCACCACGTCTCGTCGCCGCGTTCCTCAATCGTCACCGGCGCGCCCTCGGGCAGGTCGCCGCCGCTCTGCGCGTCGGCGCAGAACTTGTCCGGCGAGGTGGCGATCGTCTTCAGCATCTCCTTGTCTTCTTGGGTAAAGCCGATCTCACTGCGCAGTTCGCCTGCGCCGGTGGCTGTAATCGTCGTGTTCACCTGGAACGTACAGGCGGCCAGGGCCAGGCCCACAAGCAGCACAAACAGCCGCAGGGCGCGGCAGGTGAGGGTGGGGCGCATCGCCATAGTGCACTCCTTGCGCGTTCAGCGCGGCGGTTAGTCCAGGTCGCGAATGGCCGCAACCATACACCCATTTGCCCGCCCGCGCACCCTCTCACTTCCCGCCTTTCACCTCGCACCTCTCACTTCGCGCCCAAAACTCCCCTCTGCCGCGCACCCTTGTCGTCCCTGCCCCGGGCGGCTACAATTAACCGACCGTGAAACTCGAAACGCTGCTGAACGTCCTGCCGGCCGAGACCTCGCCGGCCGACAAAGCCCTCATCCAAAAAGCTTACGAGGCGGCCGAGGTCGCCCACAGCGGGCAGAAGCGCGCCTCCGGCGAGCCGTACGTCCAACACTGCCTCAACGTCGCCTACATCCTCGCCGAGCTGCGCATGCCCACCGCCGTCCTTGTCGCCGGTCTGCTGCACGACACCGTCGAAGACACGGCCTACACCCTCGACGACGTGCGCGCCAACTTCGGCCCCGAAGTCGCCGTCTTGGTAGACGGCGTCACCAAGCTCGCCCAGCTCCCCCGCGTCTCCAAAGACGGCAACACGCCCATTGACCGGCACGCCGAAAGCTTGCGCAAGACCTTCATGGCCATGAGCGACGACGTGCGCGTCGTGCTCATCAAGCTGGCCGACCGCCTGCACAACATGCGCACCCTCATGCACGTCAAGCCCGAAAAACAGGCCCGCATTGCCCGCGAGACGCTGGAGATCTTCGCCCCGCTTGCCAACCGCCTCGGCATCTGGTCCATCAAATCCGAGCTAGAAGACCTCAGCTTCCGCTACACCAACCCCGCCCGCTTTCGCGAGATCGCCGGTCACATCGCCGAACAGCAAGCCGACCGCGAACAGACCATGGCCGCCATCGTGGCCCAGGTGCGCGAGGCGCTCAAGTCCGCCAACATCGAGGCCGAAGTCTCCGGCCGCCCCAAGCACATCTACTCCATCTACAAAAAAATGGAGCGCAAGGAAGTTGACTTCGATCAGGTCTTCGACGTGCGCGCCGTGCGCATCATCGTCAAGGACAACCCCACCTGCTACCACGTCCTGGGCGTCATCCACAACCTGTGGCGGCCTGTTCCCGGCCAGTTCGACGACTACATCGCCACGCCCAAAGACAACTTCTATCAGTCGCTCCACACCGCCGTCAAGTACGACGACGGCAAGACGCTCGAAGTCCAAATTCGCACGCCCGAAATGCACGCCAACGCCGAATACGGCATCGCCGCCCACTGGCGTTACAAGGAAGGCGTCCGGCACGACGAAGCTTACGAACGCCGCATCCAGTGGCTGCGCTCGCTCATGGAGTGGCGGCAAGACGTAGCCGACTCGGTCGAATTCGTGGACGCCCTGAAGACCGAAGTCCTGGAAGAGCGCGTCTACGCCTTCACCCCGCGTGGCGACATCATTGACCTGCCGGCCGGCGCCACCCCCATAGACTTCGCCTATCGCGTGCACACCTCCATTGGCGACCGCTGCCGTGGAGCGAAGGTCAACGGCAAGCTCGTCAGCCTCGACTACCGCCTCAAGACCGGCGAGCAGGTCGAAATCGTCACCGCCAAGCGCGGCGGCCCCTCGCGTGACTGGCTTAATCCCGATCTGGGCCTCGTGCGCACCCATCGCGCCGTGCAGAAGATCCGCCAGTACTTCCGGCGGCAAAACCGCGAACTGCTCATTACCCAGGGGCGTGAGCTCCTGGAAAAAGAGCTAAAACGCCTCGGTATCGAAACCTACAGCTTCGACGCCCTGGCCCGCATGTTTGAGTTCGCCAAGCCGGAAGAACTGCTCTTCGCCCTCGGCGCGGGCGACATTCACGGCCGTCAAATCGCCGCCCGCCTCATGGAAGCCGAGCGCGAGGCCGCCGCCGCCTCGCAGGTGCTGCCCGCCGTAGACCCGCGCGGCGCCGTCCAGTCCGGCGAAGTCGCCGTCCTCGGCACCAAGAATCTTCTCACCAACCTGGCGCGCTGCTGCAAGCCCGTGCCCGGCGACCCCATCATCGGCTACATTACCCGCGGGCGCGGCGCCACCATTCACCGCCAAGACTGCCCCAACGTGCTCTACCACAAAGAGCCGGAGCGCATCATCAAGGTCTCGTGGGGCCAGGCGCAGCAGACCTACCCGGTCTTGGTGCGCATCCTGGCCTACGACCGCGGCGGCCTCATGAAAGACATCTCCACCGTCGTGGCCGAAGAGCACATCAACATGACGGCCATCAGCGTCGCCACCAAGAACAGCCTCGCCACCTTCGAGGTGACCATGGAAATCGCCGACACCGGCGTGCTGTCCCGCGTGTTGGCTCGCATCGAGCAGTTGCCCAACGTCATCGAAGCCCGCCGCTGGAAGGCCGGCTAACGCCCCCGCGCCCCACTTCTCGGCCACCGACCGAGCGCGCATGATATAATTCTGCCGCCCAGCCCCCCCTTTTGGGCTGCCACCCATGACCAACCCCCAACCCATGTTGAGCGTCAGCGAGGCTCGCGCCCGCATCCTGGAGCACTTCTCGCCCCTACCAGCCGAGACCGTGCCGCTCGCCGCCGCCGCGCGCCGCGTGCTCGCCGCCGACCTCGCCGCCCCGCACGACCTGCCGCCCTTCGCCAATAGCAGCATGGATGGCTACGCCGTCCGCAGCGCCGAGGCCGTGCCCGGCGCCAGCCTGCCCGTCAGCGCCGACGTGCCCGCCGGGGCGGGCCTGCCGGCCCCCTTAGCCGTGGGCACCGCCGCCCGCATCATGACCGGCGCCGCCTTGCCATCCGGGGCCGACGCCGTCGTGCCGGTCGAAGACACCGACGACCGCCGTGAGCGTCCCGGCGAGCCGCCACCTGCCCGCGTAACCATCAACACCGCGCCCGTGGCGGGGGCCAACGTGCGGCCCGTGGGGCAAGACCTGCGCGCCGGGCAGCCGGTGCTGGCCGCCGGCGCGCCGCTTGGCCCGTCGGCTCTCGGCCTGCTCGCGGCCCTCGGCTACGCCCAGGTGCCCGTCTACCGCCGCCCGTCGGTCGCCGTCTTCAGCACCGGCGACGAACTGCGCCCCGTGGATGTGCCCCTCGGCCCCGGCCAGATCCACGACACCAACGGCTACACCCTGGCCGCCGCCATCGAGCAATACGGCGGGCAGGCGCTGCGCCTCGGCATCGTTGGCGACCAACTAGCGGCCGTGCGCGCTGCCCTGCTGGCGGCCAAGGAGCACGGGGCTGATCTCATCCTCTCCTCCGCCGGCGTTTCGGTGGGCGCCTACGACGTCGTCAAGGCCGCCATCGAGCTAGACGGCGTGCTGAACTTCTGGCGCGTGCGCATGCGCCCCGGCAAGCCGCTCGCCTTCGGTCACGTCCACGGCGTGCCCTACTTTGGCCTGCCCGGCAACCCGGTCTCCGCCCTGATGACCTTTGAGGTCTTCGCGCGCCCGGCGCTGCTCAAGCTGGCCGGCCGCCGCCATTGGGACAAGCTGGCCGTCCACGCGGCCCTGGCCGACCCGCTGGAGTCGGACGGGCGCGAGACCTACCTGCGGGTGGTCGTCGCCCGGTGGCCCGGCGGCGGCTATGTGGCTCGCACTGCCGGCAACCAAGGCTCCGCCGTGCTCTCGGCCCTGGCGCGCGCCAACGGCCTGCTCATCCTGCCCGAAGGCGTCACCCGCGCCCAACCCGGCGATCAGTTCACCGTTTGGCTGCTTGATGGGGGAGAAACGATCCTCGATGCCGACCCCTAGCCCCGCCCGCGCCACCCTGGCCGCTGCCTTCGCCGCCGATCGCGCCCGGTGGCTGGGCGTGCTCCTGGCTCTGCTCGGCGCCGTCGACTCGGTCTACCTCACCTACATCAAATACGCCAACGCTCCCGTGTTCTGCTCCGGCGTCGGCGACTGTGAAAGCGTCAACAACTCCGTCTATTCACAGGTCGGCGGGGTGCCCATTGCCCTGTTTGGCCTGGGCGCCTACCTGCTCATCGCGGCCCTGCTATCGGCCGAGAACCGCCTGCCGGTCCTCCGCGCCTATGGCCCGCTGGCCGTTTTCGGTTTGGCATTGACAGGAACCCTATACTCAGCTTATCTTACCTACGTCGAGCTATTCATCCTACGCGCAGTTTGTCCCTACTGCGTGATTTCCGCCATCCTAATCACGGGCATCTTCATTTTGGCGCTGGTGCGGCTGCGGCGGTCGCTGGCCGTCGGCGCGGAATGATGGTGTGAAACGACGATCACCCCCACGAGGAAGAGGAGGCGCCAATGCCCCGCATTCGCTGCCACTATGAAGACTGCGTCTTTTTGGAAGATGGCTACTGCGGCGCCGCTGCCATCGAGTTAGAGCCGGAAAACGGCTGCTTGACCTACAAGCGCGTTGACGAAGCCGAAGACGGCCAGGCCGCCGAAGAGTGGGAGGAAGAAGATCTCGACGACGAGGGTGAGGAAGAAGGCGACGACTACTACGACGACGAAGACGACGACGAACCCTGGGACGACGAAGACGAAGACTACTAACCACCCGCGCCGGTTGCGGCGCCTCACCTGCCAACCAAAAGCGGGCCACCGGAGGTGGTCCGCTTTGTCTTTCAGATCGTGCCCGGCGGCCGCTTACTTGCGCTTGCCGGCCAGCGTGCGGCTGAGGATATCTTCCTGAGTGTCGCGCTGACGCTGCTTGTCCTTGCTGCGGCGGTCTCCGGCGCCCGGTCCGCGCTGGGCCTGGGCGCGCTGCATGGCAATCTGCATCGCCGTCTGCGGCGCTTCCTCATGCTCCTCCGGCTCCTCAACGTAGCTGTCGAGCGCCTTCATGCTCAGCTTGATCTGCTTCTTGCGCGCATCTACCGCCAGCACCTTCACTTCTACTTCCTGATTCAGCTTAACGATCTCCGTCACCTCTTCCACCCGGTAGGTCGCCAGTTCGCTGATGTGGATCAGCCCCGGGCGCTCAGCGCCCAACTCCACGAACGCGCCGAAACGCTCGATCTTCGCCACCTTGCCCGTCATAATCTGCCCCGGCTTGATGTCGTCCCAATCCAGGGCGGTTGGCTCGATCATGGTCAGGTCAATTCGCCCGGCCTGGGTGTCAACGCGGCGCACCCAAACCGTGACCTCATCGCCTTCCTTGACCACATCCTCAACCTTGTTCACAGGCCTCTTGCTCAGCGACGAGATGTGCACCAACCCGTCGCGGCCGACGCCGACATCCACAAAGGCGCCGAAAAGCTCGATCTTCTTGACCTGCCCGGTCAATTTCATCTTGCGCTGTAAATCCTCCAGCCGTTTGGGCTGGGGGGCGGCTGCTTCGCTCACGTGCCACTACCTCCGGTGCATGGGGAGCAAATGAAAGGGGTACTCGGCATTATACCTTACCCGCTCATTCTGTCAAAAGTGATCGGCTCGCGCGCTCGCGCTCCGCCTCCACCCGCCCCGCATTAGGCGAGTAAGACAAAACCAGTTATAATATCGCCCGTCTGGGAAAATAATCACACATAGATCACCAAGGCCCTGGAGGCAGGTTGCGGTCACTCATTACCGGCGTGGGCGGCTTTGCCGGCAGCCATCTGGCCGACCATTTGCTCGCGCAGCCTGACAACCAAGCAGACGACACCCCCAGGGTGTGGGGCTGTGACCGCACCGACCAACGCCCGCCGTACCTGGCGGCGGCCGTGCGCCTGGTGGCCCTCGATCTGCGCAACCCAGCCGCGACGCTCGACCTCCTGGCCGCCGCCCAGCCCGACCGCATCTACCATCTGGCGGGCCAGGCGCACGTCGGCGACAGTTGGAACGACCCGTGGGACACGCTGGAAGCCAACCTGCGCTCCCAGCTCAATTTGCTCGAAGCCCTGGTGCGTCTCGGGCAACATCCCCGCGTTCTGGTCATCGGCTCGGCCGATGAGTATGGCGTTGTCGGGCCGGGCGACCTGCCGCTGACCGAAGCTAGCCCACTGCGCCCCGACAGCCCCTACGCTGTCAGCAAGGTGGGGCAAGACCTGTTGGGCCTGCAATACCACCTCAGCCACCATTTACCGGTGGTGCGGGTGCGGCCTTTCAATCACATCGGCCCACGGCAAAGCCGCCGATTTGTGGCCGCCAACTTTGCCGCACAAATCGCGGAGATTGAAGCCGGCCGGCAGCCGCCGGTCATCCACGTCGGCAATCTGGCTGCCCGCCGCGACTTTACCGACGTGCGCGACATGGTGCGCGGCTACCGCCTCTTGCTCGAGCGCGGCGCGCCGGGAGAAGTTTACAACTTGGGCAGCGGGCGCTCCGTGGCGATTGCCGATCTGCTGCGCACGCTGCTCAGCTTCGCCGCCGTGCCCATTCGCATCGAGCACGACACCGGCCGCCTGCGGCCCAGCGACTTGCCCGACCTCGTCTGTGACGCCCGGAAAGCCCAAGCGCAGACCGGCTGGCAGCCGGTCGTTCCGCTGGAAACGACGCTGCGCGATCTATTAGACTATGAACGGTCCTGCGTCGCCGCCCAAGTAGCGGCCAGGGACCACTGACCGACCTGCTGAGGAAGTAACATGCCAACCGCGTTGATTACGGGCATCACGGGCCAGGACGGCTCCTACCTGGCCGAGTTGCTCCTGGAAAAAGACTACCGCGTGGTCGGGATGGTGCGGCGCTCCAGCACCGTCAACTTCGATCGCATCAAGCACATTCAGAACGCCATCACCCTGGCCCAGGGCGATCTGCTCGACCAGATGTCCATCGTGGATATCCTCCAGGAGCACGCGCCCACCGAGGTCTACAACCTCGCCGCCCAGTCGTTCGTGCCTACCTCCTTCAAGCAGCCCGTGCTCACCGGCGAGTTCACCGCCCTGGGCGTCACCCGCATGCTCGAGGCCATTCGGCTGGTGAACCCCCAAATTCGCTTCTACCAGGCCAGCAGCAGCGAAATGTTCGGCAAGGTCCAGGCAGTGCCGCAGACCGAGCGCACGCCGCTCTACCCGCGCAGCCCCTACGGCGTGGCCAAGGTCTACGGCCACTGGATAACCATCAACTACCGCGAGAGCTACCACCTCCACGCCAGCAGCGGCATCCTTTTCAACCACGAAAGCCCGCGCCGCGGCCTGGAGTTTGTCACCCATAAGGTGACGCACGGCGCGGCCCTCATCAAGCTCGGCCGCGCCCACGAACTGCGCCTCGGCAACCTGGAGGCCCGCCGCGATTGGGGCTTCGCCGGCGACTACGTCAAGGCCATGTGGCTCATGCTCCAGCAAGACCAGCCAGACGACTATGTCGTCGCGACCGGCGAGACCCACGCCGTGCGCGAGTTGTGCGAGGTCGCTTTTCAGCACGTCGGCCTGGACTATCACCAGCATGTCGTGCAAGACGAACGCTACTTCCGCCCCGCTGAAGTAGACCTGTTAGTCGGCGACGCCGAGAAGGCGGGCCGCGTGCTCGGCTGGGAACCACAAGTCAATTTCCGCCAGTTGGTAGAAATGATGGTGGATGCTGACCTCGACGCCCTCCAGAACGGGCGCGAGGTCTAGGCCGGAGGCGATACCGATGCTCGAAGAATTGGTCATCAAGTTTGGCACCGATGGCTGGCGCGGCGTCATCGCCGAAGACTACACCTTCGCCAACGTGCGCCGCTGCGCCCAGGGCTTTGCCGCCTACTTGCTCGCCAAAGGTTGGGCGGGCCAGTCGGTCGTCGTCGGCCACGACAAGCGCTTCGGCTCCGAACACTTCGCCGCCGCCGTCGCCGAGGTCCTGGCCGGCAACGGCCTCAAAGTCTGGCTGACCGACGGTCCCACCCCTACGCCCGTCATCGCCTTCGCCGTCGTCGAGCGCCGCGCCAAAGGCGCCATCAACATCACTGCCTCGCACAACCCGCCCACCGACAACGGCTTCAAGGTCCGCGATCCTCACGGCGGCGCGATTGACCCGGAAGGCCTCCAGCAGATTGAAGCCGCCATTCCCGGCAGCGAAGGCGTCCAGCGCCTGCCCTACGCCGCCGCCGCCGCCCAGAAGCTCATCGAGAAGTTCGACGCTGCCCCAGCCTATATCGAGAACTTGCGTAAGCTCGTAGACCTGGAGGCCATCAAGGCCGCCGGCCTGCGCGTGCTGGTAGACGCCATGTGGGGTAACGGCGGCGGCTGGTTCCCGCGCCTGTTGGCGGGCGGCGCGACCACTGTGCAGGAAATCCACGCCGAGCGTAATCCCAGCTTTCCCGAAATGCGCCGGCCCGAGCCAATCCCCCCGAACGTCGACGTGGGCCTGCGCGCCACCGTCGCGCGCGGCGCCGATGTCCTGCTCATCACCGACGGCGACGCCGACCGCATGGGCATCGGCGACGAGCACGGCCGCTTCCTCAATCAACTGCAAGTCATGGCGCTGCTGGCGTTCTACCTGCTCGAAATCCGCGGCCAGCGCGGTCCCATCGTCAAGACCCTCAGCACCACTTCCATGCTCAACAAGCTGGGACAGCTCTACGACGTGCCTGTGTACGAGACCGGCGTGGGCTTCAAGTACGTGGCCCCCAAGATGATGGAGACCGACGCCATCCTCGGCGGCGAAGAAAGCGGCGGCTATGCCTTCAAGGGCAACGTGCCCGAACGCGACGGCATCCTGGGCAACCTGCTGTTCCTCGACTTCCTGGTGCGCACCGGCAAGAAGCCCTCGCAGCTCCTCGACCTGCTCTTCAGCAAGGTCGGCGCGCACTATTACGACCGTGTGGACGTGCAGTTCCCCACGGCCCAGCGCGCCGATGTGCGCCGGCGTGTCCAGACGGCCCAGCCCGGCCTCGCGTTGGGCGGCCTGCGCGTGGCCACCATTGACACCACCGATGGCTTCAAGTTCAATTTCGAGGGCGGCGGCTGGATGCTTATCCGCTTCTCTGGCACCGAGCCGATTATCCGCGTCTACTGTGAGGTGCTTCAGCCCGAGCAAGTCCAGCCGGTGTTGCAGGCCGGGCTGAGCCTGGCCGGCCTCCGGGCCGCGTAAGGCGCTGTGGCCGCACCGCCGCTGCCACGTCTGGTTGACACACACTGCCATCTCGACTTTGAGCAGTTTGATGCCGACCGCGACGTCGTGCTCCAGGCGGCCCTTGCCGCCGGTGTGGCCCAGGTGCTGGTGCCCGCCGTGAATCTCGCCGCCAGCCGCCGCGCCATCGCGCTGGCCCAGCGCTACCCGGCCGTGCGCGCCGCTGTGGGGCTTCATCCCACCTACGTGGCCGGTTTTGACAATGAAACGCTGGCGGAACTGCGTGATCTCTCCCATCATCCTGGAGTGGACGCCATCGGGGAGATTGGTATAGATTTATACTGGAAACAGGTGCCGCTCAACGACCAGCTCAGCGCCTTTCGCGCGCAGTTGGCGCTGGCTCAAGAACGTGGGCTGCCCATCATCATTCATGATCGTGAGGCGCACGCCGAAGTCATGGCCGAATTGACCGCCGCCGCCCCGACGACCGGCGTAGTGTTGCACGCGTTTTCGGGCGATCACGCCATGGCCGTCGCCGCCGTTGAGGCCGGCTACTACCTGGGGGTAGACGGCCCGCTGACCTACAAACCGAACGCCGGGCTGCGCGCGATTTTCGCGGCGGCGCCCGCTGAGCGAATTCTGATCGAGACCGACGCCCCCTATCTGCCGCCGCAAGCGCGGCGGGGGACGCGCAACGAACCGGCCTATGTCCGGTTTGTCGCTGAGAAACTGGCCGAAGTGCGCGGCCGGCCGCTGGCGGAAATCGCTGCTCTGACGACGGCCAACGCGGCCCGGCTGTTTCGGTGGGAGTTGTAAAGTGATTGCGACGCAAATGACGACCACGGCTGACATCTTCCTGCCCATCCAAAGCGACCTGGCGGCGGTAGAAGCCAAGCTGCGCGCGGCCGCGCTGGAAAACCAGCATCCCGCCCTGACGAGCGCCCTCGATCACCTGCTGGCCTCCGGCGGCAAGCGCGTGCGCCCGGCCACCGCGCTGCTCGCCGCCCGCTTGTTCGCCGCCGACCCCGCCCACGCCGTAGCCTTGGCCGCGGCCATTGAAATGCTGCACACTGCCACCCTGGTGCACGACGACCTGATAGACGGGTCGCTGCTGCGCCGCGGGCTGCCGACCCTTAACGCCCAGTGGACCCCCGGCGCCACCGTGCTCACCGGCGACTTCTTGTTCGCACGCGCCGCCGAGCTGGCCGCCGAGACCGAGTCGGTCCGCGTCATGGGCGTCTTCTCGCGCACGCTCATGATCATCGTCAACGGTGAGATCAACCAGATGTTCATCGGGCGCGGCCAGGCCTCGCGCGCTGGTTACCTGGACCGCATCTACGCCAAGACCGCCTCGCTCTTCGCCGTGGCGGCCGAAGCCGGCGCCATTCTGGGCGGCGCCGGCGAGCCGACCGTGGCTGCCTTGCGCCACTTTGGCCGCGAGATCGGCATGGCCTTCCAAATTGTGGACGACATCCTCGACTTCACCGGTGACCAGGCCCGCCTGGGTAAGCCGGTCGGCAGCGACCTGCGCCAGGGCCTCTTCACCCTGCCGGTGCTGTGCTACCTGGACCATTACCCCGACGACCCGCACGTGGCGGCGCTGCTGGACGGCCATGCCGGCGAGTCAGACCGGGTCGCCCACGTCGTCGCCGCGGTGCGCGCCTCGCCCGCCATAGACGAAGCGCTCGCCGAAGCCGCGGCCTACGTAGCCCGGGCGCGGGTCGCTCTGGCCGCCGCCCCGGCCAACCGCTACCGCCGGTCGCTGGCCGACCTGGCCGAGTACTTCGTCAGCCGCAGCTTGTAGCCCGGCCGGTCGGCCGGCTCGCCGGCGTGGGCGCGATGCCAGTGCAGCCTTCTCCACCCACGCCTCCCGCGCTGTCCATCATCATCGTCTCGTGGAACGTGCGCGAGCCGCTGCGCGCCTGCCTGGCCGGCCTGCCGCTCGCCGATCCACAGGTTGAAATCATCGTCGTTGACTCGGCCTCCGCCGATGGCACCCCGGCCATGGTGGCCGCCGACTTTCCCCGAGTCCACCTCATCGCCAGTCCCGCCAACCTCGGCTACGCGCGCGGTAACAACCTTGGCCTGCAAGCCGCGCAGGGCCGTTACCTGTTCGTGCTTAATCCCGACACTGTAGTGCTCCCCGGCGCGCTCAGCGCGCTCACCGCCTACCTTGACGCCCACCCAATGGTGGCGCTGGTCGGGCCGCAGTTGCTCTGGCCCCGCCGCGGCCCGCAGGGCGACGACCTGCCGCAGCCCACGCGCCGCCGCTTTCCGCCTCCCGCGCTGCTGTTCTTCGAGAGCACCTGGCTCCAGCGGCTGGCCCCGCGGCGTTGGCTGCGCCGCTACTATGCCATGGACCTGCCCGCTGATGCGCCCGCCGACGTTGACTGGCTGGTGGGCGCGGCGCTGCTTGTGCGGCGCGCGGCTTATGAGCAGGTGGGCGGTTTCGACGAAACGTTTTTTATGTACTCAGAGGAACTTGACTGGCAGCGCCGCCTTCGGGCAGCGGGCTGGCGCATCGTCCACCTGCCCGCCGCGCAGGTGCTCCACGCCGAAGCCCAGTCGAGCGCCCAAGCGCCGGCCGCGACGCACATCCGCTTCAACTCCAGCAAGGTGCGCTACATGCGCAAGTATCACGGCGCGGCCGCGGCCCAGGCGCTGCGCCTGTGGCTGCTGGCGCAGTTCGCCGCGCAACTGGTGCTCGAAGCCATTAAGGGCGCCCTTGGCCACAAGCGCGCGCTGCGGCAGGCCCGCGTGGCCGCCTATTGGGCCGTGCTGCGCTCGGGGCTGCGCGGCTGATGCGCCTCGGTCTGCTCACCGGAGAATACCCGCCGCAGCACGGCGGCGTGGGCGACTACACCCACGCGTTGGCGGCGGCGCTGGCTGCCCAGGGCGCGGACGTCCACATCATCACCCATCAGCGCGCGCGCGGCCTCGCGCCGGTGACGGTGCATCCCGTCATCGGCCGGTGGGGGTGGGGGGCGTTGCTCCAGGTGCGGGCGCTTGCTCGGCGGCTTAAGCTCGACCTGCTCCACATTCAGTACCAGGCCGCCGCCTACGGCCTCTCGGTCCCCATCCACCTCCTGCCCGATGTCGCGGGCCTGCCCACCTTTGTCACCTTCCACGATCTGCGCGAGCCTTACTTGTTCCCCAAGGCTGGTGCGCGCCTGCGCCGCTGGGCCGTCAACCATCTGGCCGCGCGCGCCGTCGGTGTCATCACCACCGACCGCCCCGACCAACGTGAATTGGCCTCGCGCGGCGTCGCCCGTGCGTTGACTTCCATTCCCATCGGCAGCAACATCGCGCCCGCGCCGCCCGCCGGCTACGACCGCGGCCAGTGGCGGCTGGCGCTCGGCGTGCAACCTGCTGAGTTGTTGCTCGGCTACTTTGGCTTCCTCAACCAGTCCAAGGGCGGCGACACCCTCATCAGCGCCCTGGCCCTCCTGGCCGACCGCCGGGCCGCCGCCAAGCTCCTCCTCATCGGCGGCGCCGCCGGCGCCAGCGACCCCACCGACGCGGCCTTCGCCGCGCAGCTTGAACGCCAGATCAAGCGCCATGGCCTGGAAGACCGCATCTTGCGCACCGGCTTTGTGGCGCCGGACCAGGTGTCAGCGGCTCTGCTGGCCTGCGACGCCGTCGTACTGCCCTATCGAGATGGGGTATCATTCCGGCGCGGCAGCTTACTGGCGGCGCTGGCCCACGGTTGTCCGATCATCACGACCACACCCGCGCAGCCTATGCCCGAACTGCACGATGGCGAAAACGTGCGCCTCGTGCCGCCCGAGTCGGCCCCAGCGCTGGTGCTGGCCGTCACCAGCCTGCTCGACGCGCCCGCGCTGCGCGCCCAGCTGAGCCGGGGCGCCCAGGCCCTTGCGGCTCGCTTTGACTGGGCCGCTATCGCCGCCGAAACGCTCAACTTTTACCGGGCATCCGCCGGTCGCGCGTCCCATCACGCCCGCGGCTGAGCCGCCTGGCCGCTTCTATGCCCCCCGCCACCGCCTCTCCTGCTGCTCGGCCGCTGGCCGATCGCCTGCGCTGCTTGGCCCTGCCCTTGCTGCTGGCGGCCTTCATACTCTTGGGGACCGTCTATGCCGTCGTTACCCCGCTGTTCGAGGTTTCCGACGAGCTTTGGCACTACCCCATGGTCAAGACCCTGGCCGACGGCCAGGGCCTGCCGGTGCAAGACCCGGCCAACCCCGGCCCGTGGCGGCAGGAAGGCAGCCAGCCCCCGCTGTACTACGCCGTGATGGCTCTGGCGACGAGTTGGATTGACACGAGCGACATGGCCGCGGTGCGCTGGGTCAACCCGCACGCCGACAACGGCCTCATCACCGCCGACGGCAACAACAACATCCTCATCCACACCGCCCGCGAGCAATGGCCGTGGACCGGCACAGTTCTGGCGGTGCGCCTCATCCGCATACTGTCAGTGCTGCTGGCGGCGGGCACAGTCTATTGCACTTATCGGCTGGCGCTGGAGGCCCTCCCCGGCCGAGGTGATTTGGCCTTGGCAGCGGCGGGCTTCGTGGCCTTCACGCCCATGTTCGTCTTCATCAGCGCCTCGGTCAACAACGACACGCTCGCCATCACGCTCTCCACGGCCACGCTTTGGCTGATGGCCCGCTGGGTGTGCGCCGCCGCGCCGCCCCGCCCGTCGGCGTGGGTCGTGATGGGCGCGCTTCTAGGCGGCGCCGCCCTCAGCAAGTCATCGGCCCTCGGCCTATGGCCGCTGGCCGCGCTGGCGCTGGTCGCCGGGGAACTCCTGCGCGCGCCGGGCGGCCTCCGGGCTTGGCGCGCGCTGGTTCGGGCGCTGCTCCTGCCTGTGCTGGTCATGTACGCCGTGGCGTTGGCGCTCAGTGGCTGGTGGTTCGTTCGCAACTTCCAGCTCTATGGTGACTGGCTCGGCTGGAATGCCTTCCTCGCCGTCGTCGGCGCTCGGCCGCACCCCGCCACCTTGCTCCAGCTGTGGGGCGAACGCGTGGGCTTTGTGCAGGCCTATTGGGGACTGTTCGGCGGCGTTAGCGTGCCTCTGCCAGGCTGGGTCTACACCGCGCTCACGCTCTTGGCCGGCGCGGCGCTCCTGGGTCTGATCATCGCGGCCGTCTCATTGTCGCGGGGCCAGCGTGCGATAGATCAGCGTGGCGCTGTGGTGTGGGGCCTGCTGCTGGCGCACCTCAGCCTGGTCATGGTCGGCCTGCTGCGCTGGACCAGCCTGACCTGGGCGTCGCAGGGCCGCCTGGTCTTCCCCGCGATAGCAGTCGTCAGTCTGCTGCTGGCGGCCGGGCTGGCGCGGCTATGGCGCGGTCTGCCCGCCCTCGCCGTCGCGGCCCTGGCCCTGCTCACGGCTATGGTACCCTTCACCGTCATCGCGCCCCACTATGCGCCGCCGCCTCCGCTGACGGCCGGCGCTCTCTCCGCCATCCCGCACCCGCTCTCCGCCGGGACGGCCGACTTTGGCGGCGAGTTGCGGTTGTTGGGCTATGATGTAGCCGCCGACGCGGCCCAACCGGGTCAGGTGCTCCGGCTCACACTCTACTGGCAGAGCCTGATCGCCATGGACCGCAACTGGAGTATCTTTGTGCACGTAGTAGATGACGCCGGCGTCATCCTCGCCCAGCGCGACCGTTATCCTGGTCAGGGAGCGCTGGCGACCACGCTGCTGCCACCCGGCGCAACGTGGGCCGACGCCTATGTTATTCCGATCCCCGAGGCGGCCTACGCGCCGGTCTCCGCCACGCTACAGGTCGGCCTCTATGACCTGGCCGATGGCGCGCGCGCGCCCTTGGCTGACGGCGCCGAAGCTCTGGTGCTGGCGCCGGTCAGCGTACTGGCGCGGCCACTCGTCACCGTAGCCGGGTTGGGCCCAATCCCCAACCCGTTTGGGCACAACTTTGCTAATCAGATTGAACTTGTTGGCTACGACCTGGACCGGCGCAGTCTGCGCCCCGGTGAGACCCTGCGCGTGACCCTCTTTTGGCGCGCTCTGCGCCCGGTGGCCGTCAACTACTCCGTGTTTGTCCATGTCCGTGGCCTGGGCGAAACGCTCTGGGGTGGTCAGGATGGCTGGCCCCAGCAGGGTGACGCCCCGACCTCCACCTGGCGCGCGGGTGATGTCATCCGTGACATATACGCAGTCATCGTCAAGCCCGACACGCCCCCCGGCCAATATGATGTCGAGGTCGGCCTGTACGATGCGGCCGGGGTGCGGCTCCAAGCCCTGGCCGATGATGGCCGCCCGACCGACCTAGATTTTGTCTACCTCAGCCGGGTGCGAGTGACCCCGTGAGCCAGCCCGAAGCGCCCATTCCCGCCACCCGGGCCTATCCCGGCGTTCAGCGCTGGGTAGCGCTGCTGGTGCTGCTGCACTTTGGGCTTGGCCTGCTCTATGACCGCGCCACCCCCGTCTTTGAGGCGCCCGATGAGAGCTTTCACTTCGCCGTCATTCGCGCCCTGGCGCGCGGCGAGGGACTGCCCGTGCAAGACCCGGCCCACCCCGGCCCCTGGGAACAAGAAGGCAGCCAGCCGCCGCTCTATTACGCCCTGATGCAGACCCTGGCCGGCGATCTGCCTACGCCCGATTGGGAAGCGGCCACCGTCAAGAACCCGTTCCTGCGCCACGCCCCCGGCGACCCTCACAACGTCAACGCCTACCGTCATCCCCTCACGGGCGGCCCGCCTTACACCGGCACCGCCCTGGCGGTGCACCGCCTCCGCTGGCTGTCACTAGCGCTCAGCAGCGTTACCGTGGTGCTGGTTTACCGGCTGGCTCTGGCCGCCGCCGGCGACGCCTGGCTGGCGGTGCTGGCCGCGGCCCTCGCCGGTCTGAACCCACAAGTCCTCTTCATCAACGCGGCCGTCAACAACGACACCCTGCTCACGCTGCTCTGCACCGCCGCGCTGTGGATTTTGCTGGCCCTCCTGGCGCGGCCAGACCGCCACCGGCTGTGGCGCAGCACGCTGGCCGGCGTGCTACTCGGGCTGGCCGCCCTTACCAAAGTCAGCGGACTGGTGCTCTGGCCGGTAGCGGCGCTGGTCGTGCTGGCGGCGGCCTGGCGGGCCGGCGTGGTCGGCGGCCGGCGTGGCCCGTTTGCTGCCGCCGTCGGGCAGTTACTGGTGATGTTCACCGTGGCCGTGGCGATCTGCGGCTGGTGGTATTGGCGCAACTTCCAGCTTTACGGCGACTGGTCCGGCCTTAACACCATGATCGCCATGGCCGGGCCGCGCGACCCGGCCATCAGCCTCGCGGCGCTCCTGCGTGAGGAGTGGTATGGCTTCTATCTTTCCGCCTGGGCCGTGTTTGGCGTGTTCTCCATCTTACCCGCTGCCTGGGTGCACACCTTCTACGGCCTGCTCACCGCCTTCGGGCTGGCCGGCGCGGTGCTGGCGCTGCTGCGGCGGCCCATTCGTCCCAGCCCGCCGATTGCCCTCCTGGCGCTCTATGCCTTGCTCACCGTGGCTGGCATCGTGCGCTGGAGCCAGCAAACGCCCGCCTCGCAGGGCCGGCTGATGTTCGGCGCCCTTGGCGCGCTGGCCACGCTGCTGGCGGCTGGCCTACTCTCCGCTGCGCGCCCCGGGCTGCGGCTGCGGGCCGGGCGTGGCTGGGCCGGCGGCTTTGTGCTTACCCTGTCCGCCGCACTGGCGCTCGTCGCCGCCATCATCCCGCCTGCCTTCATCGCCCCGCGCTACGCCGGGCCGACGCCCACGCCGCCCGAGGCGCTGCCCGCTGATTTCCAGCCCTTGCGCGCCGTCTATGGCGGTCAGATCGAGCTGCTGGGCTATGCCAGTCAGGCCCAGCCGGTGCGTCCTGGCGAGAGCTTCACCGTAACCCTGTTCTTTCGCGCCCGCCAGCCCATCCCCACCGATTTGGCGCTGGCGCTGCATGTGCTCGGCCGCGGCGGCACCGAGGAAGTCAGTAAGCTCGACACCTGGCCGGGCGGCGGCAACGGCGCCACCAGTCAGTGGACACCGGGCGTGATCTACGCCGACACCTACCTGTTGCCTGTCGCCCGCACCGCCGGCTGGCCGAGCCTGCTTTGGCTGACTGTGGACTTTTGGGACCAAGATCCCGCGGAGAAGCTCGCTATCAGCACCGATCTGGGTGAGACCCTCGCCGAGGTCAAGTTCCCCGTGGGGCGGGTGAACCGGCTGGAGATCCTCCAGCCCGAGCCGCCCGTGCCGCACGAAACCACTTTTGACCATGGGATCACCCTCGTCGGCTACGCGGCGGCCCCCAACACCGCCGCCAACACAGACGCCTTATCGCTGACGCTCTATTGGCACCTTGACGCCGCCGTGCCCCCGCCGGCTGTGGCCTATACGGTGTTTCTGCACCTGACCAACGACCAGGACCTCCTCGTAGCCGAGCCGGCCGACTCGCCGCCCGTTAGCGGCGACTGGCCGACGACGGCCTGGCTGCCTGGGACGACCATAACCGACACACACCGGCTGGCGCTGCCGCCCGATCTGGCGCCGGGGCGCTATGACCTGCGGCTGGGCTTGTACGATGCCGCGACCGGCGCCCGCCTGCCTGCCTTCCGCCCCGACGGCACGCGCTGGGCCGAAGACACCGTCGTGCTGGAAGGCCTGGTTACCCGATGAAGCCCGGCGGGCGGGCGCTCGCGGGCGGTTGGGGTCCGGCCATCGGCCTGGGCGTCGCCCTGGCCGGCGTGGCCGTGGGCGTGGGGGCGCTGCTCGGTTTCGCCGGGCCAATCCTCGGTGTGGCCGCGCTGCTAGCGGCAGCGGCCGGCCTCTGGGCGCTCACCAGCCTGGAAGTCGGGCTGTGGGGCGTCATTGCCATCATCACGCTCTTGCCCTTCGCCGCGCTGCCGGTCAAAGTCGTCTTCACGCCGACTTTCCTCGACCTGGCCATCGGCGTCGTATTCTTCGTGTACGCGCTGCACTGGATGACGGGCCGCCGCCGGCGCGTGGCGCTGACCCCGGCCCACGCGCCCATCCTCCTGTTCGTGGCATTGGCGGTCTTCTGCTTTGTCGCCGGGCTGAACAACGGCCCGCTTACCAGTAACCTGCTCCGGCAGTTTGCCGAACTGCTGCTCAACATCCTGCTCAGCCTGCTGTTGGTAGATTACCTGGACGACTGGGACAAAGCCGCCGGCCTCGCGCGGGTGGTGGTGTTGTGCGGCGCTGCTGCGGCCGCGCTCGGCCTCGTGCTTTACCTGTTGCCCGATGCCGTCGCCGACCGCCTCCTGTCGGCGCTGCGCGTCGTGGGCTATCCCTCCGGCGGCGTCCTGCGTTACATCGAGGATGACCCCAGCCAGGCCGAGCGCGCCATCTCAACCTCGGTGGACCCCAACTTCTTTGGCGGTCTGCTGGCTATGGTCGGCGGGCTTCTCGCCCCGCAACTGCTTAGCCGCCGGCCGCTATTGGGCTCGCGCCTGCTCACCCTGCTGGCCTTTTGCGTAGTGCTGGCCTGCCTCGTGCTCACCTATTCGCGCGGGGCTATGGCTGGGCTGGCGCTCGGCGTGGCCGGTATCGCCTTGCTGCGCTACCGCCGGCTCATCTGGGTCATGCTGCTGGCCGCCGCGCTCGTGCTCGTCCTCCCTATGACGCGTGAATACGTCACGCGCTTCATCGAGGGCGTCCAGGGGCAGGACCTCGCCACGCAAATGCGTTTTGGCGAGTACAAAGACGCTTTTATCCTCATTAGCCGCTACCCACTGCTGGGCGTGGGTTTTGCCGGCGCACCGCAAATTGACATCTACCTCGGCGTCTCCAGCGCCTATCTGCTCATGGCCGAACAAATGGGCCTGGTGGGCATCACGGCTTTTGCCCTGCTCCTGGCAGTCCTGTTCGGCTGGGCCTTTCGGCAGCGCCGCTACGTGTACGCCGTGGACATGACCCCCACTGGTGTAGACGCCCCGGCCCTATGGCTTGGCGCACACGCCGGCCTCGTGGCGGCCCTGGCCGTCGGCGTGCTCGACCACTACTTCTTCCAGATGAGTTTTCAGTCTGCCGGAACGCTGTTTTGGCTGTATGTAGGCCTCTGCCTCGCCGCCACCCGCCTCGGTGTGCCGCGCCCCGCCGCGGCGCAATCCGGGTAATTGCGAACTAAGTGGGGTATAATCCCGCCACTTCTGCCTGAGGAGGCATGCCGGATGGAAATTACCACCCAGGAATTCAAGCGCGTGGCCGTCATTTCGGTGTCGGGCCGCGTGGACAGCGCGACCGCGCCGGAGTTGGAAGCCAAGCTGCGCGAAGCCGTGGACGGCGGCCGGCACCAACTGGTGCTAGACCTGAAGAACGTGGAATACATGTCTTCGGCCGGGTTGCGCGCCATGGTCTCGACCCTTAAAGCCGTCAAGCGTGCCAACGGCGATCTGCGCCTCGCCAATCCCAGCCCGCGCGTGGAGGAAGTTCTGCGCCTGGCGGGCCTGACCTCGATTTTCTCGATTCACGCCACGCAGGAAGAAGCGGTCGCCAGCTTCTAGGCTTGGGCGGCTGAGGGATGGAGCGCCGGCTCACAGTTCCGGGACGGTTTGACCGCCTCGAGACCATCGCCAAGTTCGTGGAGCAGGCCGGCCAGGCTGCCGGTCTGGATGAGGTTGCCATCTGCCGCTGCCAACTGGCGGTGGATGAGGCCGTGACCAACATCATCGAGCACGGCTACGGCGGCGAGGGCCGTGGTGACATAGACCTGTCCTGCCTCGGTGAACCAGAACAGGGCCAGTTGACCATCACCATCAGCGATCAGGCTAAACCCTTCAACCCTGCCTCGATTCCCGAACCTACCCTCAACGTGCCGCTCGAAGACATGCAGATCGGCGGCCTGGGCCTCTATTTCATGCGCCAGGTGATGGATGCCGTCGAATTCAAGCACACCGCCGACGGCAATCAACTGGTGCTGGTCAAGCGCCGCGAAACCGGCGCCGCCGCCGAAACACTGGAAGAGTAAGCCTCACCTCGCCCCAATTCCTTGTTCGGCTGACAGAAACAGCGCCGCTGACAATTCGTCAGCGGCGCTGTTGATTCGGCGGGCCTACTCTGCGGCTGCCGGCTCGGCGCCCCAGCCAAAGTAATTATACACCGCCCGCGACACCGAGATGATCAGCCGGTTGGCATCGTCAAAGGGGATCGTGTGGTCGGTGTGGACAAAGATCGTCAGCGCGTAGGAGCTCGTCGGTGTGAACACGAGCGCCGTGTCGCCCGCATTGTTCAACGGCGTGCTGTCCCAGCCGTGCTTATGCGCCACCACGCCGTCCGGCGTCGAGCCGCCGGTGATGAAGATCGGCCCGACCAGGTTGGTCGTCAGCAGCTCGATCATCTGCCGGCACTCCTGCGCCGTCACTGCGCCCGCGAAGGCCGCCAACAGCGCCCCGCCGCCCTGCGAGCATTGGTAGATCATCACCGTCAGCGCGCCCATGTCCTCAACCGAAGTCTGGTTATAAGGATCGGGCTGCGTGTTGATGTCGGTGCGGCTGTTGGCCGGCGTGCTGATCGGCAGCAGCACCGCGCCCAGCGTGTCGAGTAGGCCGCTGATGTAGGTGCTGGTCAATCCCAGGCGCTGCATGTCGGCCGTGATGCGGCGCGTGCCCTCATAGCCATCGCCTTGGCCGATGATGCCCATCAGCGCGTCGGTGGCGGTGTTGTCTGATTGCTCGATGCTGCGCGCCAGCAAGGTGCTTTGTTCCGGCGTCACCGTGTCACCGTTGTGGGCAAAGTACGACACCATGATGGCGACCTTAATCGTGCTCATGCCCGAAAACGCAATCGGCCCCGCCACCGGCGCCTGATTTTGTGAGTTGATGACCAGCTCGCGGCCGGTCTTCAGGTCGGTCAGGAACAGGCTCAGAATGCCGTCGAACTGGAACAGCCCCAGGTCGTTGTAGATCAGCTCGTTTAGTGTGGCGAACGTGGGCCGCACGGCGGTTTGCTCGGCGACCGGCAGCGTCACGGTTCGCTCGGTTGGTGAGTGCAGGGCGGCAGCCACCAGGCTCACGGCGGCGTCCACATCCATCACGTGGCCCGGCGCGCCGGTCTGAAAACCCAGCGTGCCGATGTCGGCCTGCGGGTCACTGCCGGGGCGATCGTAGCGCGCCGCGATATCCTCCAGGAACGCGCGCAACCGCTCCGGCGAATACGACGACCGCAAGGGGATGTCGTTCGCCTGCCCCGGCTTGAGCCACAAAAAATCCCAGAAACCGGACCAAAAATCGTCGTTCAGGCGGAACTGATTCACCTCCGGCAGCATCCGGCCGGCGTCGAGCTGAAAGCTTACCCGCGCCGGGTCAAGCCGGATGCGCTGCTCCCGGTACAGCAGCTCAATCGGCGAGGTGTACACCAGGATCAGTTGTTCCTGGGCCTGCTGCTCGGTCAGCCCGCCCACCGGCACACCGCCCAGCGCCAGCCCGCCCGGCAGGCTGGAGAAGCTGCGGCTGTACAGCACCAGTTGCACCACCAGCAGCAGCACGCCGCCGATCAGGCTGATCGCCGAGAAGATGCCAAGCCAGTTAAGCCGCGTCGTTGACCGCATAGACCGATTTTAGCCCAGCCCCGCGCCTTTGAGAGGAGCATCGCCGGCCCAGAACCTGAGCCTCGCTGCGCCTGTGCCCGTCGGGGCCGATTACCAACCACGAAGGTGCCCGCTGTTCTTGGCCGCGAAAGGCCCGGCCGGCGGCGTATAATGTAGTCAGCGGCGCGCGCTTAGCTCGCCGCGCACCCGACCCTATGGCTGATACCCTCAACTCCCCAACCGCTGCTGACCCGGCCGCCGTGCCGCGCGTGCTCGTCCTGGCGAACGCCTACTCCTATCGCCTGGAGCCGTTCCTGGCGGCGGCCGCGAAAATCGGCGTAGCCGTTGTGCGCGGGCTTGACGTGCCCCCCGCGCACGTGCGCGCCGCCGATGACGTGCTGGGCCTGGACTTCCGCGACGCCGACCGCGCCGTGCGGCAAGTGCGGGCCTACGCGGCCCGGCATCCGCTCGCCGCCATCCTTCCCACCGACGACGCGACCGTGCTGCTCGCGGCCCGGCTGGGCGAGGCGTTGGGCCTCCGTCACAATGCCGTGGCCTCGGCCGAGGCGGCGCGTGACAAGCTGCAAATGCGGCTGGCGCTCCAGGCCGCCGGTCAGCGCGTGCCGTCCTTCGCGGCATTTACCGTGGATCAGCCCGTGGCGGCCATCGTCGCAGCCGTCGCAGCCCGCATCGGCTATCCCTGCGTGGTCAAGCCGACCTGCCTGTCCGGCAGTCGCGGCGTCATCCGCGCCAACAACGCCGCTGAATTGGCCGCCGCGGTCGAGCGGGTGCGGCGCTTGCTCGCGCCCCTGCGGCAGACCACCCTCCTCATCGAAGGCTACCTCCCCGGCCGCGAATACGCCCTCGAAGGCCTGCTCAGCGCCGGGCAGCTGCACGTGTTGGCCCTCTTCGACAAGCCCGACCCGCTCGAAGGCCCCTATTTCGAAGAGACGATCTACGTCACGCCCTCGCGCGCCGACCCCGCTGCCCAGGCCGCCCTCACGGCCTGTGTGGCCGAGGCAGCCGCCGTGCTGGGCCTGCGTGAAGGCGCGGTGCATGGCGAGGCCCGCCTCAACGATCAGGGCGCGTGGCTGTTGGAGGTCGCCGGCCGCTCCATCGGCGGCTTGTGCGGGCAGACCCTGCGCTTTACCCACAGCGCGTCCGTCACGCTCGAAGAGTTGATCCTGCGCCAGGCGCTCGGCCGGCCGGTGGCCGATGTCGCCCGTGAGCGTCAGGCGGGCGGCGTCATGATGATCCCCATCCCCGCCGCCGGCACGCTCGTGGGCATTGTGGGCGAGGCTGCCGCCCGGGCCGTGCCCGGCGTGGAAAGTGTCACCATCACCGCGCCGCTCCACTACCCGCTCGTGCCGCTGCCCGAGGGCGAGAGCTACCTGGGCTTCATCATCGCGCGCGGCGCGACGCCGGAAGCCGTTGAGGCCGCCTTGCGCCAGGCCCACCGCGCCCTGCATTTTGAGATTGAGCCGCCGCTGGCCTGAGCGCCGCCGTTCGGCCCTGGCCGCGTTGGGGCTGTTCGAGCGCATTTGACTCTCTGGCCCACTTTGAGTATAAGCACAGGCGGCCAGCGCCCTGGGGGGAGGCCCCCAGGGTATAATCGAAGGCACGCGCCTGTAGCTCAATCGGACAGAGCAGCAGCCTTCTAAGCTGTCGGTTGTGGGTTCGATTCCCGCCAGGCGCACTCCTTCACCGGGTTGGCTGGCTCGCAACGCGCGCGAGAGATCATGGCCCTACCAGACGCTACAGGTCAACCGAGATCGCAAGGCCGCATTGACCGCCTGTTCATCATCACCGTCATGGGCGAGCAGGCCGCCGAGCTGCGCGCCCGCCTCACCCGCGAGGGCTTTCAGGCGACTGAGATCAACAGCGCCGGCGGCCTCCTGCAAGAAGCCCAGGTCTCCTATCTGGTCGGCTTCCACACCCCGCGCCAGCCGCAGCTCCTTGCCATCCTGCGCGAGGTCTGCAAGCGCCAGCGCCGCTATCTGCCCGCCCACCTGGAGGGGTCGGCCTCCCTCTTCCACGCCGCCATCATCGAAGCTGAAGTGGGCGGCGCCGTCGTCTTCGCGCTCGATGTCGAACGCTTCGAACAACTCTAACGGTCTATGAAACTCATCCTTGCCATTGTCCGCGACACCGACGACCGCGCCGTGATTGACGCCCTCATCACCCACAACTATCGCGTCACGCGCGTCGCCAGCACCGGCGGCTTCTTGCGCCGCGGCAACGTCACCCTCATGATCGGCGTCGAAGCCGATCAGGTGCCGCCCGTGCTCGACCTCCTCCGCGAGACCTGCGCCGCGCCCGAGCCTGAGCAGCATCGCGCCACCGTGTTTGTCGTGGACATGCCGCACTTCGAGCAAATATAGGTTTGCTGGCCGGGCCGCGCGCCCCGCCTGTCCGCCATGCCGGTTCGTCTGCCCGCCTGGCTCCGCTGGTCGGCCGCCCCGGCTGACGCCTCCCCGCTTCAACGCCGCAACTTCATCAACGTGCAGATAGACGGCGTCGGCGTCGGCCTGGCCAGCGCCTCGGCCCCGTTCATCCCCGTCTTCCTGGCGCATCTGGGCGCCACCAACCTTCAGGTTGGCCTTCTTACCGTCATGCCGGCCGTCGCCGGGCTGCTGCTCTCGCTCGCCATCGGCCACTTCCTGCAACGCCAGCGCAACGTGGTACCCTGGTACGGCCGCGCCCGCTTCCTCGCCATCCTCGCCTACGCCGCCACGGGCCTGGTCACCCTGGTGGTGCCGCCCGCCTGGGCCGTCAACGTCACCCTGCTCATCTGGGCCGCCGTCACTGTCCCGCAAATCATGACCAACGTCGGCTTCTCGGTGGTCATGAACAACGTGGCTGGGCCGGAAGGCCGCTACGAGCTGATGAGCCGCCGCTGGTCGGTGCTTGGGCTGACCGCCTCGCTGGCCGTGCTGCTGGCCGGGCAAGTCCTGGAGTGGCTGCCGTTCCCCCTCAACTTCCAGGTAACCTTCATGGGCTTCTCGGTCGGCGGCCTGGTCAGCCTGATCTTCTCCAGCCGCCTGGAGCTGCCACCCAACCTGCCGCTCGCGCCGCCCGCGCCGGCTCGTCCGCTGGCCGACCGCCTGCGCGCCGCCCGCGACCTGCTCGCCGCGCACCCGGCCTTCCTAACCTTCACGGGCAAGCGCTTCGTGTTCCTCTCGGGCATCGCGCTGGCCGCGCCCATCTTCCCGCTCTACTACGTCCGCGCGGCCCAGGCCTCCGACGCCGCCATCAGCCTCATCAGCACCGCCGGCTCGGTCACACTCCTCATCGGCTACCGCTTCTGGACCCGCCTGTCGCAGCGGCGCGGTTCGCGGCTGGTGCTGCTGTGCACCACCGCCGGACTGGCGCTCTACCCCGCTTTCACAGCCGCCACTCAGCAGGTTGAGCTGCTCATCGCGCTCGCGGCGCTGGCCGGCGTCTTTCAAGCCGGCCTTGACCTGGTGTTCTTCGATGAGTTGATGAAGACCGTGCCGCCTGAGCAGACGGCGCTGTTTGCGGCGCTGGCGCAGAGCCTGCAAAACCTGTCCGCCGTCGCTGCGCCCCTGGTCGGCACCCTCCTGGCCGATCACGTCGGGCTGGGCGGGGCGCTCCTGGCGAGCGCGGGCTTGCGCCTCCTCGCTTTTGGGCTGTTCCTGCGCGCGCGGCCCGCCGCCTGAGCCGGCCCTTGTGCTAGAATGCCGCCTATGACCCTGCGAGCCTCCCTCGAACGTCAGCGCGCCGTCGTCCGGCCGCTGCTCAATGAAACTTCAATCGCCGACGCCCTGGCCTTCTATTACGCGCTCTACCACGCCCCTGACCGCACTGACCTGTTCGTGCACCCCGAAAGCGCCGAAAACTACGCCGCCCCCGCCACCGGCTTCCTGGTGCGCGCGCGCACCGGCTTAGACCTGTTCCGGCCGCTGGTGACTTTTCGCGCCCCCAGCGCCAGCGCCGCCCAATCGCTCCTCACGCGCGGGCTGTTGCCTGGCCGGCCGGTTTACCTCACCGTGCCTGAGGCCGCCGCGGGCTGGGCCAATCAATACCTCGACATCTCCGCAGCCGAGCTGCACGACGTGCTGCGCTTCGACCCGGAGCGCCTCAGCCCCGAGATCAATGTGCTGGTGACCACCCACACCGGGCCAGACGGCCTGCCGCGCTGCGAGATCCGCGCCGGCGAGCGCGCCGGGGCCGTCGCGGGCATCAACTGGCAGTCGCCGCGCTTCGCCGAAGTTTACGTCTACACCGAGCCGGCCGTGCGTGGGCGCGGCTGGGGCAAAGCCGTCGTGCGCGCCCTGGTCGCCCACATCCTCAAGGCTGGGCGCATGCCGCTCTATGTCGTCGCTCAGAGCAATGAATACTCCATTCGCCTGGCCGACTCGGTCGGCTTTGTGCCTACCGGCCAACGCGAATACGTCGGTCAGGCCATTCGCCCCGGCTAGCCGCCGCTGTCCGTCATGGCCCAAGCCGCCCATAGCTTCCCCGACGCCTTCCTGTGGGGCACGGCCACGTCCGGTTACCAGGTCGAAGGCAACAGCCGCAACGCCGACTATTGGGACTGGGAGCAGCAGCCTGGCGCCGTGGCCGAAGGGCACCGCTCGGGCCTGGCCTGCGATTGGTGGGGCGGCCGCTGGGCCGAGGACTTCGACCGCGCTGCTGCGGACGGCCACACCGCCCTGCGCCTCTCGGTGGAGTGGAGTCGCGTGGAACCCACCCCCGCCCAGTGGGACGAAGACGCGCTCGACCACTACCGGCAGATGGCCGCCGGCCTCCGCGCCCGCGGCCTCACGCCGCTGGTCACGCTCCACCACTTCGCCAGCCCGCGCTGGCTGGCCGAGCGCCGCGGCTGGGAGGCCGGCGAAGTCGTGGCCCTCTTCGAGCGCTACGCCCGCAAAGTGACCGCTGCCCTGGGCGCGCACGTCAACCTGTGGTGCACCCTCAATGAGCCGAACGTCTTCACGTTCCGCTCGTGGGCCGAAGGCGTGCTGCCGCCGCGCAAGAAAGACATCGGCCTCGCCCTGCGCGTCGCCGCTAACGTGCTGCGCGCCCACGCCGCCGCCTACCGCGCCATCCACAGCCTCCAGCCCGAGGCCATGGTCGGCCTGCCCATCCACCTGCGGCCCACGCTGCCCGCGCACGCCGGCTTCGCGCCGGACGTGTGGGCTGCGCGCGCACAGTTCAACTTCTTCAGCGCCCTCTTCACTGACGCCATCGCCACGGGCAGGCTGCGCCGCATCGTTGGCCCGGCGCTGGCCGTGCCCGAGGCCAAGGGCACGCAGGATTACATCGCCCTGCAATACTACACCACCGACCTGGTGCGCTTTGACCTCACCAACCCCGGCGAGTTGTTTGGCCGCCGCGCTTTCCCGCCCGGCGCCGAAGTTGACGACGCGGGCTTTTACGCCTCTTATCCCGAAGGCTTCTTCCAGGCGCTGCGCTGGGCGCATCGCTACCGCCTGCCCATCTACGTCACCGAGAACGGCATCGGCGGCGAAGGCGAGGCCGGCGACGCGCTGCGCCGGCGCTACCTGCTGACCCACGTGCGCCAGCTCTGGCGCGCCGTCAACTTCAATTGGGACGTGCGCGGCTACTTCCACTGGTCGCTGGTGGACAACTTCGAATGGGAGCGCGGCTGGACCCACCGCTTCGGCCTTTACGCCCTCGACCGCGACACCCAGGCCCGCACTGCGCGCCCCTCCGCCCAACTCTACAGCGCCATTGCGCGGGGCAGGGCGCTCACCACCAACCTCGTGGCGCAGTACGCGCCGCAGTTGGTCCCGGCCATGTTTCCAGGGTAGGGGGCAATGAGCCGGCAGTGAGGCATTCAACCGGCCAAGCGTCTTTGGTATAATGGCCGCATCTGGAGAGGTCGCCTAGTCTGGCCTATGGCGCGCGTCTGGAAAGCGCGTTCGGGTAAAACCGTCGCGGGTTCAAATCCCGCCCTCTCCGCCACCGCCTCGCGTTCGTCGCCGGGTCTGCTGGAAACAAAAACGCGGGAGGCTCATCAGCCTCCCGCGTTTGCATTTCTGTCTCCCCGCTGCTCTCACGCCGCCGCCGCCAGCCGCGCCTTCGCCTCCGCTAGCTGCGCCCGCACCGACGCCACGCTTGTCCCGCCCAGCGCCGCGCGCCGCTCCACCGCCGCCGCGAAGTCCCATAGCTCGGCCACGTCGGCCTCAAACGCCGGGCTGATCGCCTGCATCGCCGCTAGCGGCGTCGCGTTCAGCGGTCCCAGCTTTATCACCAGGCCCACCAGGTGGTGCGCCTCGCGAAACGGCACGCGCTTGCGCACCAGGTAGTCCGCCAGCTCCGTCGCCAGCAGCGCCGCGTCCAGCGCCGCCGCCATACGCTCGGGGTATACCTTCAACGTCGTGATCGTACCCGCGATCACCGGCAGCATCACGTCTAGCGCGTCGAACGCCGCGATGACCGGCGCCTTGTCTTCCTGCAAGTCTTTGTCGTAAGCCGAGGCCAGCCCCTTCAGCATCGCCAGCAGCCCCGTCAGGTGGCCCAGCAGTGTGCCGGCCTTTCCGCGCGTCAGCTCCAGCACGTCCGGGTTCTTCTTCTGCGGCATCAGGCTCGACCCGCTGGAGTAAGCATCCGCTAACGACACGAAGCCGAACTCAGCCGTGGCATAGATCACCAGCGCCTCGGCCACGCGGCTCAGGTGCGTGCCCAACAGCGCCGCGTTGAACAGGAACTCCGCCGCGAAGTCGCGGTCGCCAATCGCGTCCAGGCTGTTCTCGGCGGCGCGGGTGAAGCCCAGGTCGGCCGCCAGCGCCGCCCGGTCAATCGGGTAGGCCGTGCCCGCCAGCGCCGCGCTTCCCAGGGGGCACACCGCCGCCGCTGCCCGCGAGGCCTGCCAGCGCGCCACGTCGCGCTCCAGCGCCCAGAAGTGGCTCAACAGCCAATGCCCAAACGTGATCGGCTGGGCGCGCTGCATGTGGGTGTAGCCGGGGAGCAGGGTGGCGGCGTGCGCCTCCGCCTGCTCCACCAGCGCCGCCTGCACCTTCCGCAGATGCGCCAGCACCCGGCCCTCCGCCTCCATCACCCACAGCCGGAAGTCCGTCGCCACCTGGTCGTTGCGGCTGCGCCCGGTGTGCAGCTTCCCGGCCACCGGGCCGATCAGCTCGCCCAGCCGCCGCTCCACCGCCGTGTGGATGTCCTCATCGCCCGCCGCGAATACAAAGCTGCCCGCCGCGAACTCGGCGTACACGCGCTCCAGCCCGGCCTCAATCTGCGCCGCCTCGTCGGCCGCCAGCACGCCGGCTTTGCCCAGCGCCCGCACCCACGCCTGGCTGCCGCGCACGTCCTGCGCCCACATCCGCTGATCCACCGGCAGCGAGGCGTTGTAGCGGTAGGCCAATGCATCCGGCGCTTCGTCGAAAGTCCCGCCCCACAACTTCATATTGCTCACATTCGCTCGGGCGCGGAGACGCCCAGAAGACTCAAAGTTTGGGTTAATACGATTTGCGCCGCCACCACCAATTTTAGCCGCGCCAAGGATAGCTGCCGTTCGGCCGGCACGGGCGACAGCACGCGCGAGTCACGGTAGAAAGTGTGTACGGCGCTTGCCAGGCTGCTGGCATATGTAACTAGGTGGTGAGGGGCACGTTCGTGAACTGCTTGCTCAATCACCTCAGGCAACTCGGCCATGGTGCGAACCAGATCCAGCTCGACTGACTGAACGAGCAGCGCCAGGTCGGCGGAACGCCACCCCGTCCAACCTTCAGCTTCGGCTTTCTGCCGCAGGCTTGCCAGACGGGCGTGAGCATACTGCACGTAGTAAACGGGATTATCGCTGTTCTGGCGCACTGCCTGCTCAATGTCAAAGGCCATAGGACTTGACGGTGCGCGCATGAGCAGCAAGAACCTCACTGGGTCGCGGCCCGGAAGGGTGACACCCGTTTCCGGATGCGTGGTTGTCACCAGATCAAGCAACTCGTCCAGGGTGATGTAGTCAGCGTGGCGAGTGCTCATCCGTACCGGTTGGCCGTCACGCACCAGACTGACAAACTGGTGGATCAACACCTCCAGGCGAGAAGCGTCGTACCCTAGCGCTGTCACAGCGCGGGATACATCCGGGAACTCATGCTGATGGTCAACGCCCAGGACGGTAAGCGAGTGGTCGAAACCACGCCGCAGCTTGCTCAGATGATAGGCGATATCGGGCAGGCGATAGGTAGGCTCTCCGGTGGCGCGCACCAGCACGCGATCTTTCTCACCCCCTAGAGCCGTGGCTCGCAGCCAGGTCGCCCCTTCGTTTTCATAGATCAAGCCACGCTCACTCAAACCGGTCAGAACCTCGTCCAGTTGGCCCGAAGCGATCAGCTCCTGCTCGTTGAACCATTGGTCGAAGCGTACGCCGAGTCGTTGGAGTGTGGCCTGGATGTCGTTCACCAACCAGGCCTCGGCACGGGCGGCAAAGAAGGGCCAGTCCTGTGCGGCGTAGGCAGCACCGGCTTCCGCCACCAAGGTCTGGGCAATCTCCCGCACGTACTCGCCTTGGTAGCCGTCATCTGGCAACCCTTGTGGACGGCCCAGAAGCGTAAGGTAGCGTGCCTGCGTGGATTGCCCCAGCAAGCGCATCTGGCGTCCGGCGTTGTTGAAATAATACTCGCGGGTGACCTTGTAGCCCACTGCCTCGAACAGCCGCGCCAGGGTGTCGCCCAGCACCGCCCCCCAAGTACGCCCAACGTGCAGAGGACCGGTTGGATTGGCGGAGACGAACTCCAACAAAAAAGATTGGCCCGCGCCCAAATCGAGCCTGACCCAGTCGCTTGGTGAAGCGAGGATATTTCCAACTTCCTGATACAGGCGGGAAGCATCGAGCCGAACGTTGATGAAGCCTGGGCCAGCAACCTCGGCCCGTCCAGCAAATTCCTCCTGGGGCAAGTACCTTACTAATGCGTCGGCAATCTGGCGCGGGGACAAGCCGACGCTGCGCGCAGCTTGTAGTGCCAGGTTGCTGGCATAGTCGCCGTGGCCTGTTTGGCGCGGCCGCTCCACCGTTATGGCCGCGTCTAGTTCCGGTAATACGCCCGCCGACCTGGCGTGGGCCAGGCCGGCGGCAATCCATTGGACGACTTCGTCGCGAATCAACTTAATCCCGCTTGAACTTCGAGTAATCCGGCTCTTTGAAGTGATTGCCGTCCCCGCCCAAATTCAGCAGGGCGTTGACCTTCATCGGCAGGCCGAACAGGGTAATGAAGCCCTGCGCGTCCGACTGATCGTACACATCTTCCTTGCCGAAGGTGGCAAAGTCCTCGCGGTACAGGCTGTACGGGCTGGTGCGCCCCGCCACGATCACATTGCCTTTGTAGAGCTTCAGGCGCACATGCCCGCTCACGTGCAGTTGCGTCTGGTCAACGAACGCTTGCAGTGCCACGCGCAGCGGCGTGTACCACTGTCCGTAATACACCAGCTCGGCATAGCGCTGCGCGATCACGTCCTTGTAGTGCAGCGTATCGCGGTCCAGGCACAGCGACTCCAGCTCGCGGTGCGCCGCGCTCAGCAGCGTACCGCCGGGCGTCTCGTACACCCCCCGGCTCTTCATGCCCACCAGCCGGTTCTCCACCAAATCCACGCGCCCAATGCCGTGCTTGCTCCCCAGCCGGTTGAGCGTGTTGATCACCTGCAGCGGCGACATCGCCTGCTCGTTCACCGCCACCGCCTCGCCCTGCTCAAACTGGATGGACACATACTCCGGCTCGTCCGGCGCCTTCTCCGGCGAGGCGCTCAACTGGAACATGCGCTCTTCCGGCTCGGTCGCCGGGCTTTCCAAAATGCCGCCCTCGTGCGACAGGTGCCACAGGTTGCTGTCGCGCGAATAGATGGACTTGAGCGTCGCGCTCACCGGCACGTTGTGGGCTTTGGCGTAATCCAGCGCATCCTCACGCGAGCGGATGTGCCAGGCGCTCTCGCGCCACGGCGCGATGACCTTCAGCCGCGGGTTCAGCGCCGTAAACGTCAGCTCGAACCGCACCTGGTCGTTGCCCTTGCCCGTGCAGCCGTGCGCCACCGCGTCCGCGCCCTCCGCCTCGGCCACGCGCACCTGGTGCGTGGCGATCAGCGGCCGCGCGATGCTCGTGCCCAGCAGGTAGCGTCGCTCGTAAATCGCGCTGGACTGCACCAGTTTGTACAGATAATCCTTGGCGAACTCCTCGCGCAGGTCTTTCACAATGCACTTCGCCGCGCCGGAGGCCAGCGCTTTGGCCTCGATGCCCGTCAGGTCATCGTTCTGGCCGATGTTGGCCACGAAGCAGATGACCTCCGCGCCGGGGTAGTTCTCCTTCAGCCAGGGCACGATCACGCTGGTATCCAGGCCGCCGGAATAGGCCAGCACAATCTTCTTAATGGGGTTAGTCGTCATCCTGCAATCTCCTTCATAGCGGCGCCGCAGCGCCCACCGGGCAACAAAAAGGCCCTCCGCTCGGGAGGGCCTGGTTTGACTGGGAGAGGCGTCTACAACCGCCTCAGCCGCCGCGCACGCGCAGCCAACCGACCTTCCCGCAGGGGGTAGGGCCGAAACGACGGCTGTCACGACGGCTCAGGCACACCATAGACCTTCATGATACCGGCCGGGCCGACCTCGGTCTATCGGTATTCTGACCGGAGAAGACCCCCAGCAATTGGTCAGTCTGCACGAGAGGTGAACTTGAACTCGTCCGCGTCGTTCACCGGCCGGTAGCCAATCGCCTGATATATGTGATTAGCGGTCGCGTTCTTCTGGTCAGTGAACAAGAACACGTACTGCCGGCCCTCATCCAGCAGCCTCTGGCTCAGTTGGGCCACCAGCGCGCTGGCGAAGCCCCGTCCGCGGCGCTCGGACGGCGTATACACCGGCCCAATGCGGATGCCGTGCGGCGTCGGGTTGCCATAGCCCGCCAGCGAAACCGCCCGACTGTCGGCCTCCCACAGGTAAATGGCGCGGCCGGGCGTCGCCAGCACCCGCTCCACCCGCGCCCGCGAATCCGCCGTGGACTCACCGAAGGCCTCGACCTCAAACGCCAGGTACCAGTCCGCCAGCAGGTCCAGATCGTCCGGCCCGGCGCGTCGCATCGCCCCCGGCACCGGCGTGGGCGCTCTCACCTGGGTCAGTTGGTAGTTGCGCTCCGCCATGGTCCGCGCGTAGCGCGCGCCCGTCAGCCTTTGCCAGCGCTCGGCGAACCCGCGGGCAACCGGCACCGGCCCCGTGACCCCTGGTAGCAGCGGGTAGTAGTTGCGCACATCCGCTACCAGCAGGTCCAGGGCGCCGGGCACCTCGGTGTAGGCCAGGTGCAAGCGGTTAGGCGGCGTGATCAGCCCCGCCGCCACCACCGCGCCTTCGGCCTCCACCACCGAAAAGTATGGCGGTTGCAGGCTGAAGCCGGGACTGATCCGCAGCGTGGCGGCCAGCCCCAGCAGCACGTTATTCGTCGCCTCGCGCGTCAGCAAAAACGCCTCCGCCGCGGCTAGAAAATCCCCCGGGTCAACATAGCGCCGAAGCTGCATCAGCGTTCCCCGCGTGAGCGGCTGCCAACTCGCGCCCGGTGAGGCGCGCCCACCTGCCGCGGCCCCATTATACCGGGCCTCCGCGCGCCATTGGGCCTGCCTTAACCAGCCGGCCGTAGCCGCCGCCCAAACTCCGCCAGCGCCCGGTAGTACGGCTCGATGCTCGGAATGTAGTGGCGCTCGTCCTTGGCGTGCGGGCCAATGCCCGTCATGCCCCACACCACGCCCTGGCCCCCTGGCGCGAAGCGCGCGCTCGTGCCCGGCAGCTTGCGCGCCACCCGCGCCGGCTCCCCGGCCGTGGCTTCCACCGCCCCAATCAACTGCTTCAGGTACGGGTTCTCCGGGTCGCAACGGATGCCCTCTTCCTGCACCTGCACCCGCAGTTCCAGCCCGGCGCTCGCGCAATAAGCCTGCACCTGCCCGGCCAGGCCGCTCAGCCGGTCCTGCGGGATGGAACGCACCTCCACCCCCAGCACGCCGTGGTCCGCCGTAATGTTGTACACGCCCGGCAGCCCCACCGTGATGAACGGAAAGCGGTACTGCGACTGCCAGCCGCCCTCGGCCTTCAGTGTCAGCGTTTGCTGGAACAGCTCGGTCAGCGCCTGCCGCGCCAGCAGCAGCCGTTCACCCAGGTCGGCGTTCGCTGCCGCCAGCGCGCTGTGCGCCCGCGCCCCCCGCGCCACCACCTCGAACCGCATCACGCCCCGGTTCTGAATGCACACCTCGCCGAACAGCTCGGTGCCCTTCTCGCCCGTGCGCTCTCCCGCGATGAACAGCTTGGGCGCGTAGCCGTCGAAGTGCTCGCCCAGGTCGGCCAGCACGTACGGCGTGCCCATTGGGTCGGCCTCGCCGTTCTCCTCGTTGCCTACCAGGCACAGGTTAATGGCTGGATAGGGCGGTCCCGCGCGCAGGGCATCCTTCATCCACACCAGATTGGCCGCCACCACGGTCTTCATGTCCGCCGCGCCGCGCCCCCACAGGTAGTCGCCCTCAATGCGCGGCTCAAACTGCCGATCATCCGGCTCCGGCTGCACCACGTCGAAGTGGCCCGAGAGCATCACCGGCGCGGTCAGCCCGCTGGGGAACCCCGCCACGACGGCCGGGTACTGGTGCTGGTCGTAGTAACGCACCTCCAGCCCGCTGTCGCGCAGGTAGTCGAACACCAGCGTCCCGGCGCGGTGCACCTCGTCCAGCCGCTCCTCCGCGCAGTTCGTTACCGATGGAATGCGGATCAGTTGCTGCGCCAGGTCCAGCACCTCCTCCGTCTTGCTTTCATACCGCTGCGACACCACTGTCTCGAGTCGTGGCCGAAACCGGATCGGCGCGGCCGGGTCGCGGCGCACGTCGTCGCGCGCGCGCTGCAACAACTCGCGGATCTTCGCGGCCTCCGGCTCCAGCGCGCCCACCGAGGCCGCAATCGCCTCTACCTCGCGCGCCACCTGCGCCTCGCGCTCGCTCGCCAGGCTCTTCAAGACCTCCGTCGGCACCGCCGGCTCGGCCTCGTCCGTCGCGCCCAGCGCCCGCCGGATGCGCGCCCGCATCTGCTCGGCAGTGTTCGGCGCGCCCTTCGCCATCTCCACCAGCGGGGCCAGCCGCGGCCACAACTCTAGCGCCTCGGCCAGCGGCCGCAGTTGTTCCAGTGTCCACTTCAAAAACTCGCGCACCCCAACCGGCTTGGCCGTAAATGGGTTTTCGATCTCAGCCCGCAGCCCGCGCAGCGCTGTCGCCGACTCGTTGCGCCGCGCCCGCGCGATGTCCTCGTGGTCGTACCGGAACGCCCGCGCGAAGCTTGCGTCCGCGTAAAACTGGATCAGCAGCAGTTCCTTCAGCGCCAGGTTGGCCGCGTCCAGCTCCAGCGGATGCCCGCCCTCGTCCGTGCGGACCTCCACGCGCGCCATCGGGATGTTAATCCGCGCCAACAGATTCTCGCGCTCGATCTGTTTGGCCATCGTCTCGGCCGAGGTCGCCTCGCCCGCCGCGTACAGACCGTGATGGTAGATCGCGTGCAATTGATCGCTGGTCGTCAAGATCAGGCGCTCCACCGGCTCCGCGAACGACCGCGCGCGGATGGGCGTCCAGTTGTTGTTGCCAAAGCGCACCCCGCTCTCCACCATCGCGTATGAGGCGCGCAGATAGTCGGCGTGCGACCGATACAGATTCGGCGCGTCCAGCGTCTCGGGGTTTGGGAACGTGTAGCTCCGGTTCGAGTCCACCTCCGTCAACACCACCACTGGCTCACCGTCCGGCCTGAGCTCGGCCCGCAGCGGTGTCGCCGCGCTGGTAGCGATAAACAGCGCGGCGAACGCCCGCATCAGGCGCGTGGCCTCCACGTAGACGCGGTTCTTGTAATCGTCCAGGTGCGCGTGCCCGGTGTTGTCGCCGCGCTCGCTCGGCGGCAGGTGCATGAAATCCCAGCTCAGCAGCGGCTCCGGCAGCGACAGGTTGGCATGGATGCCCGCCGTCGCCAGCGCCGCGCCGTAGATGTCCACGCAGCGCTCCAGGTAGCGGCGTTTCGCCAGGTGCCACCCGCCCGGAATCGAGTCGTGCCCCACCTGCGCCGGGTAGAGCAGGATGCCGGGGAAGGCATACAGCCGCTCCCCAAACTGCCGCCCGGCTTGCGACAGCGCGTTGTACAGAAAGCCCTCCAGCAGCCGCGCCTCGTAAATCGCGCCCAGGCCCGAGTAGTACGGCCGCGTCGCCCACTCGATCATCCAATGGAACACTTCCAGTTGAATGCGGTCGCCCAGCCAGCTCGGTATGGCGTTCTGGCGCAGATAATCCACGAAGCTCAGCCGGCCCGGCCCGCTGCCCACGGTGAGCACCGGCTTAAAATCGCCATCGTACATGTTCCATTCCAGCTCGAAACCCGCCAATCCGCCCCTAAAATTGGCGGCCTCGGCGGCCTCACGGGCCAGGCAGTATTTCTCGGCAAACTTGGCAGGCGAAATAGATGCAGGTGATAACAACATTGAAGCTCCGCTAGTGTTCCCGGCGCGGCCGCGCCGGCCCGCTGTATACAGATTGTGCCGCCGGCCTCACGACGCGGCCAGGTGCCTATACTGGCCCTGACCCCCCGCCAATTCGCTCGCCGCCCCCGCCAGCCGGCACACACACGCAAACACCATCCCCTGGTCTTCCCCCACGCCCGCCGGCCGTGGCGCTGCCTCGTGTGGGGGCGTAGCGTGCTACGCCCCGCCCCCCGCTACCACAGAAGCCGCATCATTCAATTTGGCCGCCGCGCTAGGCCGCCAGCGCGTTTAGGCCTTCCACCAGCCGCTGCGCCGCGCCCAACGTCTTCTCCACCGGCGTGGCGTACGAAAACCGAATCCACTGCGCGCCGTCCTCCGAGAAGTACACGCCCGGCACTACCGCCACGCCGTGCTGCTCGGCCAGGTACTGGCCCAGCGCCTCGCTGTCCGCCCAGCCCTTGGCCGCCAGCCACTTGCCCACATTGATGAACGCGTAATAGCCTTGCCCCAGCACAAATTGGAACTGGTGCTCCTCCAGAAAGTCGCGCAGCGCCTTGCGGCTGGCGTTGGTTGGTTCTACGATGCCGCGCGTGGCCTCGGCATAGCCTAGCTCATAGGCCGCCATCGCCACCGCCAGCGAGTAGAAGCTTGGAATCACGTTATGCGACGCGCGCGCCACCGTGAACTTCACCACCTCCTCCGAAGCGATCAGGTGACAGTTGCGCACGTTGCTGCCGCCCAACGACTTCGTCAGCCCGTCCAGGAACATCAGCCGCTTGCGCTCCGCCGGGTCGAACTGCTGCACGAAGCTGTTCAAGTCCATCGGCTGCTCGTCGGTCACGAAGTGGTACATCCAGTCGAACAGCACGTAGGCTGCGCCCAGCCTCAGCGCCGCCCGCGCCAGCTCCACCTGCCGCGCCACGCTGATCGTCGCGCCCGTCGGGTTGTCTGGGTTGGTAATCACCAGCCCGGCGATCTTGCGCCCGCTGCGCGCCGCGAACTCCACGCACGCCGCCAGCCCGTCCTCGGTGTAGGCCCAGGCGCTCTCCGGCCGGCCCGGCGCGCGCAGCACATTCGCCCCCACGCCGTACGGTCCCCAGTTATAGCTGATCCATGGCACGCGCGAGACGATCACCGGGTCGCCCACCCGCCCATGCCCCAGCGCCAGCATGGCCTGATAGGCCTTCACCAGTGCGTCGCGGCCGCCCTGTGTGCCGATCACGTTGGCCGGTCCCAGCCCGGTCGCCGGGTCGAGCTTCCAATACTGCTCCACCACGCTCCTGCGGTAGGCGTCGGTGCCATACGGCATATCATAGCTGGTGCCGTGCTCCAGTTGCAGTTGCTGGGCGCGCTCGAGCACGTTGCGCGGCACGCCCGGCAGGCTCGCGCCGCCGTCGCCCTGCGAGGCGTCAAAGGTCGCCTCGCCCGGCCGCGCTTGGCGATACACCGCCAGGCTCTTGTTGATCAGAAACATCCGCGACGGCGGAATCGGCGTCAGGTTCCGCAAGTAGTCGCCGACCGGGATCAGGTTCGCCTCGGGGACGGCGTAGACGGGGTTATCGAGCGCAGCGGGCATTTGGGCACGACCTTTCCGGGCGCCCCCGGCCCACGCGGCAGCCGTGTGGCGGGTGAGGCGCAAAAAAAGGCCCCGGCGGGTATGCCGGGGCCAACTGTGTTACGCAACAGGCAGGCGTTACCGACACACCCTCATTGGGGGCTACGATTAGTCGTGTCGGTAGTGGTGGTGGCCAGCCAGCAGCCGCCACCGGGCCGCGAATCGCCGTGTTTAAGCACGGCGGCAGTTTAACATAGCGGTGCCGGGCCGTCAACAACCTAAACTCCCGCCCAGATTTTGGGCAGATTGCCGAGCCATACGCTTGACTTTCGAGGCGAAATCGCATACGCTCACAGCACAATGATCGCCAGTCGAGCCTTCTCCTTTTATGCGTTCTACTTTTACGGTCGCCGTTCGGCGAAGCCGTTGCTTGCGTTTGAGTAGACGCCACAGGAGCTGACACTCAGAACCGCGAGGCCAACGGCCTCGCGGTTTTTTTTCGTCTCGGAGGCAGCATGCACGTTCACGGAATCCGCGGCGCCACCGTCGCCGCGGCCGACACGCCCGAAGCCATTCGCGCCGCCACGCGCGAGCTGTTGCTCGCGCTGATTGACGCCAACAACCTAGACCCGGACGACTTCGCCAGCGTCATCTTCACCGTCACGCCCGATCTAACCGCCGAAGCCCCGGCGCGCGCCGCCCGCGAGCTGGGCTGGGCCGAAGCGGCCATGCTCTGCATGCAGGAAATGACCGTGCCCGGCGGCCTGCCGCGCTGTATCCGCGTGCTGATCCATTGGAACACCGAAAAGTGGCCGGATGAGATCCGTCATGTCTACCTACACGCCGCCGTTCAGCTCCGGCCCGACCGCGCCAGCCGCGCGGCTGGCTGAGGCCGAACCCACCTCCCTTCCGAAAGATAGCGCCATGATTATCGTAATGCGTCACGAAGCATCCGCGAAAGAAATCGCCGAAGTCGTCGCCCGCGTTGAGTCGCGCGGGTTCCGCGTAAACATCTCCCGCGGCGAAGAACGCACCATCATCGGCGTCATCGGCGACGAGCGCCCGGTCGACGGCACTCAGTTCGAAGTGATGGACGGCGTTGAGAAGACCGTGCCCATCCTCAAACCCTTCAAGCTCGCCTCCCGCGAGATGCATCCCCTCGACTCGCTCATCCCTCTCGACGGCATGAAGGTCGGCGGCAACCGCATCGCCGTCATCGCCGGGCCGTGCTCCGTTGAGAGCCGCGAACAAATCCTCGAGTCGGCCTTCGCCGTCAAGGAAGCCGGCGCCGTGGCGCTGCGCGGCGGGGCCTTCAAGCCGCGCAGTTCCCCCTACAGCTTTCAAGGAATGGGCGAAAAGGGCCTGGAGCTTCTGGCCGAAGCGCGCGAGGCCACCGGCTTGCCCATCGTCACCGAAGCCATGTCGCCCGAGCAGGTCGGCCTCGTCGCCCGCTACGCCGATGTCATCCAGATCGGCGCCCGCAACATGCAGAACTATGCGCTGCTCAACACTGTCGGCGAGAGCGGCCGCACCGTGCTCCTCAAGCGCGGCCTGTCCTCCACCATCGAAGAACTGCTCATGTCCGCCGAATACATCCTGGCGCAAGGCAACAGCCGCGTCATCCTGTGCGAGCGCGGCATCCGCACCTTCGAGAAATATACCCGCAATACCACCGACATTAACGCCATCCCCGTCATCAAGCAGTTATCGCACCTGCCCGTCATCCTCGACCCCAGCCACGGTACCGGCAAGTGGGAGTACGTCACCGCCGTCGCTCGCGCCGGCATCGCCGCCGGCGCCGATGGCCTCATTGTCGAGGTCCATCCGCACCCCGCCGACGCCATGTCCGACGGAGCGCAGTCGCTGCGGCCTGAGAAGTTCGCTCAGTTGGTCGTCGAGGTGCAGCGCATCGCTCAGGCCGTCGGGCGTTCTTAAATGTCGGAGGACGACTTTAAGCCCCTCTCCGCGGCGCGTGTGGCGGTGTTGGGGCTGGGCCTCATGGGCGGTTCGCTGGCGCTGGCCCTGCGCGGCCGGTGCGGCGAGGTAACCGGCCACGACATCAATCACGCCACGGCCGCTTCCGCCCTGGCCCTCGGAGCCATTGACCGGGCGGTCTCGCTGGACGAGGCGTTGCGCGCCGACCTGGTCGTGCTCGCCGCGCCGCCGCGCGTCATCCTCGCGCAGTTGGCCGACCTGTCCCGGCGGCCTCCGCCCGCTCAACCGACCGTCCTGCTCGATCTCGGTTCCACCAAAGGCGCCATCACGGCGGCCATGGCGGCTCTCCCGCCCGGGTGGCATCCCCTCGGCGGCCACCCCATGTGCGGCAAAGAAGTCAGCGGGTTGGCCCAGGCCGAGGCCGAGCTTTTCCGCGACAAGCTCTTTATCCTAACGCCGCTGCCGCGGGCGGCCCCTGGCGCCTGGCGGCTGGCCGAGGCGCTGGTGCAGGCCCTGGGCGCGCGCCTCTTGCTGCTGCCGCCCGACCGGCACGACACCGTCGTGGCGCTGGCCAGTCATCTGCCCTACGCCGTCGCGGCGTTGCTCGTGCGCGTGGCCCTGGCCTCCCCTGACCCCGCGCTCTGGGCCGTGGCCTCCTCCGGCTTCCGCGACACCTCGCGCCTCGCCGCCAGCGACCTGACGATGATGGTGGACATCCTGCTCACCAACCGCGCCGCGGTGCGCCAGGCCCTCGCCGATTACCGCGCCGAGTTGGACACCCTGGCCGGCCTGGTGGCGCAGGGCGATGAAGACGCGCTGCGGGCCTTCCTCGAGCCGCCCCAGCAGCGTCGTCGCCTGCTCTTTCCCCCGGCCGAATGACGACCGAACCCCTGCCCCCTCAGTTGGCGATTCGGCCGGTCACCCAGCCGTTGAACGCTGTGGTGCGCGTGCCCGGCTCCAAGAGCCTGACCAACCGTGCCCTCATCGTGGCCGCGCTGGCCGATGGCTCCACACGCCTGCGCGATGCGCTGTTCTCCGACGACTCGCGCTACTGCGCCGAAGCCCTCACCGTCCTCGGCTTTGCTGTCAGGCGCGATGCTGACGCTCAAACAGTAGACCTCGTGGGCCAGGGTGGGCGCCTCCCCGCCTCGCGCGCCGAGCTTTTTATCGGCAACGCCGGCACTGCGGCGCGCTTCCTCACCGCGCTGCTCACGCTTGGCCGCGGCGAATACGTCCTCGACGGCAACACCCGTATGCGCGAGCGCCCGCTCGCTGACCTCCTCTCGGCCCTGACCCAGTTGGGCGCGACCGTCGCGAGCGACACCGGCTGCCCGCCGGTGCGCGTCATCGCCAACGGCTTGCCCGGCGGCTGCGCCACGGTCGGTGGTGAGGTCAGCAGCCAGTTCCTCAGCGGCCTGCTGCTCTCCGCGCCGTACGCCCGCTCCCCCGTCGAGTTGGTCGTCAGCGGCGTCCTCAACTCCGCGCCCTATGTAGACCTCACCCTCGGTGTCATGGCCGACTTCGGCGTTACTGTCGAGCGCGAAGGCTATGCCCGTTTCCACGTCATGCCCCAGCACTACGTGGCCCATCCCGAATACGTCATCGAGGGCGACGCCTCCGCCGCATCCTATTTCTTCGCCGCCCCCGCCATCGCCGGTGGCACGGTGCGCGTCGCCAACCTGAGCCGCGCCGCCCGCCAGGGTGATGTGGCCTTCGTGGACGTGCTGGCGCAAATGGGCTGCCGCGTGGCCGAGGTCAATGGCGGCCTCGCCGTCAGTGCGCCCGCCGATAGTAGTTTGCGCGGTGTGGACGTGGACCTGCGCCACATCCCCGATACGGCGCAAACCCTCGCCGCCGTGGCCCCCTTTGCCGCCTCGCCCACGCGCCTGCGCGGCATCGCCTCCGCCCGCCGCAAGGAGACCGACCGCGTGACCGCCATGTGCGTCGAGTTGCAGCGCCTGGGTGTGGCCGTCGAGGAACACACCGACGGTCTGACCATCTACCCCGCCCAGCGCTTCGGCCCGGCCGTCATCCAAACCTACGACGACCACCGCATGGCCATGGCCTTCGCCCTCATCGGCTTGCGCGCGCCCGGCATCGTCATTGACAACCCGGCCTGTGTCTCCAAGACCTTCCCCGACTACTTCGCCGTCCTGGAGTCGCTCCGTCCGGCATAATCCAGCGAAATCGGGCATAATCAACCGTATGCAGCTTGCCCTCCTGGGTTATCCGCTGGCGCACTCCGTGTCGCCGGCCATGCACGCCGCCGCGCTGGCCGAACTGGGCCTGACCGATTGGGCCTACCAGCCCTGGCCCGTCGCGCCTGACGACCTGCCCGCCGCCGTCACCCGCCTGCGCGCACCCGACTACGCCGGGGCCAACGTCACCGTCCCGCACAAGGCCGCCGTCATCCCGCACCTCGACGGCCTCACGCCCGTGGCCCAGGCCATTGGCGCGGTGAACACCATTCTCAAACACGAAGGTCGGCTCCTCGGGCACAACACCGACGCCGCCGGCTTGTTGGCCGACCTATACAATCACGCGGTCAAGCTAGATCGGCGCGTGGTGCTCGTGTTGGGCGGTGGTGGCGTGGCCCGCGCGGCCGTGGCCGCCTGCCTCGGCGTGGGCGCTCGTGTTCGCGTCCTCGCCCGCCGGCGCGCCCAGGCCGAGCGCCTGTGCGCCCTCGGCGACATTGATATTTACGACTGGACGCCGCTCGGCTGGCTGGCGGCTTGCGACGGCCCCGCGCTTATCCTCAATGCCACCTCCGTCGGCATGGCCCCCAACGTAGACGCGACCCCCTGGCTGGCGGGCACGCCCTTCCCACCCCAGGCCTTCGTCTACGACCTCGTCTACAACCCGCCGCGCACGCGCCTCACCCTCGCCGCCGAAGCCGCCGGCCTGCGCGCCGCCACCGGCCTGGGCATGTTGGTGGAGCAGGGCGCTCTGGCCCTGGAACGCTGGACCGGCCGCACCGTGGCCCGCGCCGCTATGCGCCGTGCCGCTGAGGCCGCACTGGCCGAACTGGGCGTTCGGCACTGAAAGGCACGCTCCATGCCGTTACGCACACTCACCGCAGGGGAATCGCACGGGCCGGTAGTCCTCACCATCCTGGAGGGTATGCCCGCTGGGCTGCCCCTCGCTCCCGAGGACATCAACCCCGACCTCGCCCGCCGCCAGGGTCTCGGCCCCGCCGGCAAGCCGCATCCCGGCGCCAGCCCGCGCATGAAGCTGGAGCACGACACCGCCGAGCTTCTCAGCGGTGTCATGGCGGGCCAGACCATCGGCGCGCCCATCGCCGTGCAGGTGCGCAACCTCGATCACACCAAGTGGCAAGGCAGGGCTGTCGCGCCCATGACGATCCCGCGCCCCGGCCATGCCGACCTCACCGGGGCGCTCAAGTACGGCTACGACGATCTGCGCCAGAGCCTGGAGCGCGCCTCGGCCCGCGAGACCACCGCCCGCGTGGCCGCCGGGGCCATCGCCCGCAAGCTCCTGGCCGAGTTCGGCATTCGCGTTGGCAGCTATGTCACCGAAATCGGCGGCGTGGAGGCCGACCTGAGCGCCTTCCCCCTTACCGAGCGCCTCGACGCCGCTCTGCGCTCCGAGATGAACTGCCCCAGCCCAGAAGGCACCGAGGCCATGCGCGCCCGCGTCGAAGCCATTATCCGTGCCCGGGACACGCTCGGCGGCGTCTTCGAGGTCGTGGCCCTCGGCCTGCCGCCCGGCCTCGGCAGCCACGTCCACTACGACCGCCGCCTCACCGGCCGCCTCGCCGGCGCTCTGCTTAGTATCCACGCCATGAAGGGCGTGGAAATTGGTAGCGCCTTCGCCAACGCCCGCCTCCCTGGCACCCAGGTCCACGATGAGATCATCCGGGACGACGCCGGTTCACTCACCCGTCGCACCAACCGCGCCGGCGGACTGGAGGGCGGCATCACCACCGGCCAGCCGCTTGTACTGCGCGTCGCCATGAAACCCATCTCCACCACCCTCAACCCGCTCGCCTCGGTGGACCTCGCCACTGGTGCGCCCGCTGCCACCGACTATGAGCGCTCCGACTTCTGCGCCGTGCCCCGCGCCGGCGTCGTTGGCGAGGCCATGGTCTGCCTCGTCCTCGCCGACGCCCTGCTCGAAAAGCTCGGCGGCGACTCCCTCGTCGAGCTAAAGCCGCGTTTCGCCGCCCTGCGTCGGGCCAGCCTCGACGACGTGCCCCAACTCGGCCAGCCCCGCGTCTGGTGGCCCTGACAAGTCCATGAACCTCGTCCTCGCCGGCCCGCCCGGCTCAGGCAAGACCACCCTCGGCGCGGCCGCCGCCCACGCCCTTGGCCGCGCCTTCGTGGACGGCGACGCCTGGATCGCCGCCCACTGGGGCCGTCCCGTGCCCGACTACTTCGCGGCCGGCGAAGCCGACCTGTTCCGCGCCCGCGAGGTCGAAGCCTACCGCGCGCTCTCCGACCAACCCAACCTCGTCATCGCCACCGGCGGCGGTGCTCTGCTCGATGCCCGCACCCGCGCCGCGCTGGAGCGCTCCGGCGTCCTCATCGGCCTCACCGCGCCCCTGGTGACACTCCACGAGCGCATCGAGGCCGCCGGTAGCCCCGTCCGCCCGCTTGTCGCCGGCGACGCCCGCGCCCGCCTCGCCGTCCTGCTGCGCGACCGCGCCGCGCTCTACGCCTCTTTCGCCAACACCGTCAACACCGCCGGCCCGCTGCCCGACGCGCTGGCCGCCGTGCTCGCCTGCTTTGAGTCCGCCCAGGCCGGGCCGCGCTTTGAGCTTGGCCCTACCTCTGCCTTCTATGGCCGCGGCCTGCTCACCCGCCTGCCGGAGCTGCTGCAAGGCAAGGGGTTGCGCGCACCCTATCTCCTCATCGGCGACGAAAACGCAGCCGCGGCGCACGGCGGCCCGCTGGCCGAGGCGCTCGGGGCGCCAGTCGTCACCATCCCCTCCGGCGAGGCGCACAAGACCCTCGCCACGGTGGCGCGTCTCTATACAGCGTGTGTGTCGAGTGGGATGGAGCGCGGCGGCACGGTCGTCGCCCTGGGCGGCGGCGTGGCCGGCGACACGGCTGGTTATGTGGCCGCCACCTTCATGCGTGGTGTGGCCTGGGCCAACCTGCCCAGCACCGTCCTCGCCATGGCCGACGCCGGCCTCGGCGGCAAAGTCGGGGTGGACCTGCCCGAGGGCAAGAACCTCGTCGGCGCCTTCCACCCGCCAACTGTCGTCGTTGCCGACTTCGCCACCCTCGCCACGCTGCCGCCCGAAGAAGTCCGCGCCGGCCTGGCCGAGGTCATCAAGAGCGGCCTCATCGGCGACCCGGTGCTCTTCTACGGCCTCGCCGACGGCTCACTGACACTGGAAGACGCCATCATGCGCGCTGCCGCCGTCAAGGTGGCCGTGGTCAATATTGACCCGTTCGAGCAGGGCGCTCGTGCTACCCTCAACCTCGGCCACACCCTCGGCCATGGTGTCGAGGCCGCCTCGCACTTCACCCTGCGCCACGGCGAGGCCATCAGCATCGGCCTGGTCGCCGAGGCCCGCCTCTCCGAACGCCTGGGCCTCGCCGCGCCCGGCCTGGCGGACGAGATCGCCGCCTGCGTGACCCGCCACGGCCTGCCCACGCGCTGCCCCGGCCTCGCCCCGGCCGACATCGTGCGCCTGATGAGTACCGACAAAAAGAAAGCCGGCGGCCGACTGCGTTACGCCCTGCCGCGCCGCGTGGGCGACTGCGGCTGGGGCCTCACCGTCGAGCCCGCCGACCTGAACGCCATCTTGGAAGACCTCACCCATGTCTGACACCACCACCGCCCGCCCGCGCGCCGTGCTCGTCCTCAACGGCCCCAACCTCAACCTGCTCGGCACCCGCGAGCCTGCCATCTACGGCCACACCACCCTGGCCGACATCGAGGCGCGCCTAGTGGCCGAAGGCGCCGCGCTCGGCATTGAGGTCCGCTGCGCCCAAAGCAACCACGAGGGCGCGCTCATTGACGCCCTGCACGCCGCCCGCGCCTGGGCCGGCGGCGTCATATTCAACCCCGGCGGCTACACCCACACCTCCATCGCGTTGCATGACGCCGTCGCCGCCATCGGCCTGCCCGTCATCGAAGTCCACCTCTCGAACATAGATGCCCGCGAAGAGTTCCGCCACCGCGGCTACGTCGCCCGCGTCTGCCAGGGCAGCATCCGCGGCTTCGGCTGGCGCTCCTACTGGCTCGGCCTCCACGCCCTCGCTCACATCCTGCCCCCGCCGCCAACTGAGTGATTCGTCCACCAGGTTGTACTCCTCCACGCCGCGCAGCAGATTCCCCTCTCCCGGCGGGGCGCTAGCCCTTCAGCGGAGCACCCTGCGAAGCACCCCGAGCGAAGCGTAGGGGCGTAGTGCAGCGGAGAACGGGAGCGGCCAGGGGTGCGCTATTAGGGGTAGGTTGTTTTCTTTCCAGACACCTGCGCCTGGGGACACCCCTTCCCATGTCGTCGCGAAGCGATTCGACCGGGGAAGGGCCGGAGGATGGGGGCCAGTCACACCGTTATTTAGAACCTACCCCTGTCAGCCGGAGAGTGTCGGCTTCAACATAAGATCACTTATCTTAACCAGTTTGAGTGACTTGCCAGGCGGGTGAAGCGGACCTCCTGGAAAGTAGAATGGTGGATGCCACTCCGAGCCACCTGCTTTCAAGCGCGACCCGAGCGCCGCACGGCGACAGCGCGACCGGGCAGGGCTTCCCATGAGGCCCTGCCCGCTATTATTTTGAGGGGACAGGCCAACCGTTGCGCTGTCCCCAAAGCGCTAAACTCGGTTTCCAAGCCTTTTATGATCTTCGTACCGGGCCTTGGCTCCATGGATAGCGCACATGGAACGGTCACGATCTATACGAGCGGGTGGATGCAGAGCCAACAAATCACTTCGATGGGCATGGTGAAAATCCGCCTTCGCTACGTCGTAGCGTGTATTTTATGATTGTGTCATCGTTGACACGTTTAATATCGATGCATCCCGTCTCAGTTGTCAGGCCATTGATGTCATTGGCATAGCACCAGTAGCGCACTACACCTTTGTCAAGCTTATCCTTGTGCCAAACCCCAAAATTGGGATAGTCGATCGGCTTAGGTACAAGCCGATCGTCGTAGAAGGTTTCCACAAGTTGCAGGTCGTCGGAGTTGTCAGCTAATTGGTCACCACCTAGCCGCTGGCCACTGGGATAGGCAATAGGCCGACACGGTTTTTGCGGCAGGTAATAACCATCCCAAAACAAAAGACCGAGGGCGCAACAAGCAACAACACTGACAATGACCACAGCGACCAACGGCAGTGGCTTGAGCATCTATCTATTCTCCACGACCAGGCTGGCAATTAACTGCCCCACTTGCTTCCACGCCTGAGGGTTTGGTATTGTGTGAAACCACATATCGACCCGATGCTCTTGCACCTGGACACCGTCAAACGGGTTGCTGTCTTGACTGTAGTAGTAGTCGGAAGGTCCAGCAGTAATGTAGTCTACATCGCGAACATTGGACAGGCTCTTCTCCAACACAGGTGAGCCACGCAACACTACTTGATCAACGGCAATTCCGCGTTTTGCCAACTGATCCAGTGCCTCAATTGCCACTGTGCCTCCCCCACTGTTACCAACCAGTACTAGCGGTTGCCCTGGTTCAAGTGGTGAATTGTGCTGATCTGCCTCAATGGCATCTACTACTCGCGAAGACCAGTCGTGGTTGATCTCAAACATTTCCTGGAACATGTCGATGCGAGTTTCCCAGGTTCCACCGGTAAAGATTGGTATATGACTCACATTCTCTGCACCCACTGCCTGCTGCAGTTGATATACCAGATAGCCCTCAGCCATGATCGGATTTGGGGATGGATTAATGGGCCCTGAATCACTACCATAGCCAATATGATTGAGATAGTACACGCGCACCTTTGGCAACTACGTTCCCGCTTGGCATTGTCGTTCACCGACACCGCAATCCACGCTATGCCCTGTTGGATCTGTGTACCGGGTTGGGTTATTAAGGGCATACGTGACTGATGGACTAAAAAGCGCCACAATTTCGGGAGATAACATAAGAAGTCGCCGGCCCTCCGCCGGGGTGAGGGTCGGCGGCCGCCTTAACTCGCGCGGCGCGCGAAGGGTCTCGCCTGTGCCTGCCGCAGCCTCCAGGCGGGACTACGCGCCGGCTCCCTTCGCCAGCCTCACAATCAGTGCCACGCTCCCGGCCAGAACCGCGGCAGCGATACCTGCCGCCATCCCAAGCGCCGTCTCGTAGACCGCGATGCTCCCGGCGACCCATGCGCTGAACAGCCCAATCGCCGCTGGCCCAATCAGGACGGCCGCCGCGGCGGTCACTGCCGCCATGCCCCAGACGTTGTCGGGCAGCACGGCCACACTGGCTGCCCGCCCCCATGCCAGCAGCAGCCCAATCAACACCAGCACGACCCCCACGCCCATCCCGCCCAGCGCGGCCGTGCCCAGGGACCCAACGCTCAGCAGCGACAGTACGAACACCCCAATCCCAGCGATGACGACCCAGGCGCGACTCAGGACCAGATCCCACCCGGCCGTATTGTCCGCCAGCACCTTCTGCCACGCCAACCAGGTCAAGCCCAGCACTACTAGCAGGCTTGCGACTAGGCTCCAGACCACCTCCGGAAGCAGGACGAAGATGCCGCCCCCGCTGAATGGCACCGGGGAGGCCTGCAACACAGCCAGCCGCTCCCACTCGCCCGCCGCCGTCCGCACCAGCACGCCTTGTCCCCCCATCGCCACCGCCAGGGTGGTGCCCGCCGGCTCGCGGAAGAACGCCAGGTCATATGGCCCCATCTCCATCCTGACGTCAGCGCCGCAGCTCAGCGGTTGGCTCAGCCAGCGCTCCATGAACGCCCGCCGCCCAGCCGGGACCTGCCAGGCCACCCCCCAGGTGCTGCCGCCGTCGCGCGACTCCTCAACCTGTTCCGTAGCCGCAACCCGGAAGCAGTGCCTCGGGTCTTCTGGACTGCAAGCCACGCGCGGATAGACAATGGCCTCCTGGAACCGGGTCGCCACTGCGCCGGGCAGCTCTGCCACCTGCGCCCAGTTCCGCCCGCCGTCGCTGCTTTCTGCCAGTGCATTGCTGCCGTAGGCATCCGTGAGCAGGGCATACAGCGTGCCGTCCACCTCTGTCACTCGCATGACCTTGACCGGCGGCGCGCACGGTGACGTGGCGATGGTGGCCACCGCTGCCAGGATGAGCGCTGCCCCGCCTTTCCACCCGAACGGTAAGGACCGCGCGGCAAGGCGTTCCAGCTCCGGTCGCCCCACCCGCCGCCACAGCCCCCACGCGGGCCACAATACCACCAGCGCCATCACGTCCGTCGGGTCCGGCGCAATTGCCACCCGCGCCCGCAGCACCCAGCCGAGCAGCGCTTCCATCGCTGCATTGGCCGCCGGCCACAGCTTGATGGCCGCAAACCACACCGCCGTCAGGCCGAACGCCGCGCGTGGCAGCCAGCTCCTCGCTTGGTCCTGGCCCAGGCTGCGCGCTGGAAAAGCCCCAATCGCGATCAACAAGAATGGGAAAAAGAAAAGCCCAGCGAAGTCGCTGAGCTTTCCCGTCACCCATGAAGGGTAGGCGGCCTTCAACACATGGTCATTCAGCAGCAGCAAGCCAATCGCCGCCAGGCTCGCCGGGTGCCCCAGTGCGCGCAGACTGCGTCGAAATGTGTTCATGCCGCCAGTCTGCCATTCATCGGCTTAACTGGCTTGACACCGTTCTGACAATCTGGCATCAGTCGCATCGCCCCCGCCCCCCATTCGTGTTCATTTGATCCCCATTCGTGTCAATTCGTGGCAAAAGTCCCCGCTTATCTACCCTCCCGCCCAGCTATCCCGCACCCCGTAAGGGAAGTCGTACCCCGCCATCCGCGCCATAAACGGGTCCGGGTCAAACGCCTCCGGCCCCAGCACGCCCTTCCCTTGCCACACGCCCTCGGCCAGCAACTCCATCGCCATCACCGGTCCTACCGCCGTCTGCCACACCACCGCCTGCACCCCATACTTCTCCATGCACGCGGCGTTGTCTGCCACCTGGTACAAATACACCTCGCGCCGCTTGCCGTCTTTCGTGCCTGTTACCCACGTCCCGGCGCAGGTCTTGCCGCTCATGTGGCCGCCCAGCTTCGCCGGGTCTGGCAGCACCGCCGCCACCACGTCGCGCGGCGCAACCGCCACCCCCTTCACCCGCACTGGCTCCTTTTTATCCAGCCCCAGCAGCGCCAGCGTCTTCAGCACCCCAATGAACTCATCGCCCAGCCCGTACTTAAACGTCACGCGCTTGCACTTCACCCAGCGCGGCACCAGCAGCACTTCCTCGTGCTCCACGTTCACACACTCCACCGGCCCAATCCCCTCGGGGAAGTCAAACACCTCCGGCTCCGAGAACGGCGGCGTCGTGTACCAGCCGCGCCCCTGCTCCCAAATAATCGGCGGGTTCAGACACTCCTCAATCGTCGTCCAGATCGAGAACGTTGGCGCGAACGCATACCCGCGCACCACCAGGTTCGCCCCGTCGCGCACCCCCACCTCGTCAATCTCATCGAACAAGTGCTTCTCGGCGTAGCGCGCGAACACATCCGCCAGTCCCGGCTCCACCCCCATCCCCACCAGCGCCAGCAGCCCCTTCTTCTCCCACTTCGCCGCGCGCTCAAACTGATAATCGCCCAGCTTCACCCCCGGCTGGCTGTGCGGCGCGGTCGGGTGGGGGGCCGAGAGCGTCATCGCCATGTCCATGTAGTGGCACCCGGCCGCGTACGCCGCGTCGAAGATCGCCTCGTTGAACACCGGGTCCACCGCATTCATAATCAGGTCCACGCCGTGCTTGCGCGCCAGCGCTACAATCTGCTTCTTGTCGCGCGCGTCCACCTGCTCCACCGGAAACCGCCGCGGGTTGTCCAACCGCTGCCGCACTTCCCTGGCGCGCTTCAAGTTGTAATCGGCCAGCACCAACTTCTCCAGCCACGGCCGCCGCTGCGCCACCACTGCCAGCGCCTCGCCCACGCCGCCCGTGCCGATCAGCAAGACCTTCATTTCGTATTGACTCCTGAATTGAGGCCCGATGGAGCGTTGCGGCTCGGCGCTGGTGCTCGACTGCCCATGCCGGCCTCACACCTGCCGGCCCTTACTCAGCTTGGCGTAGGGGCGTTTGTCAGCCGAGCGCGCTTCGCTCGGCCGAACGCCCCGCGCCCGCTACTAATCGCTATTTTGACCGCCCCAACCTTCGCCCATGGCTTGCCAACACGCGCGCCGTTCGCCTTTGGCTTATCCGTTACATCTGTTGGCGCGTAGCGCCCTCCGCTGCCACTCTCACCCTGCCAGCGGCCCCGTGCTGCGCGGCGCGGCCGGCACAAAGAAATAAAACGTGCTCCCGCGGCCCAACGTAGACTGCACGCCGATCTCCCCGCCTAGCGCCTCCACGATCCGCTTCGCAATCGTCAGGCCCAGTCCCGTGCCAGGGGCTGTGTCCTCCGTGCCCGGCGCGCGGTAGAAGCGGTCGAACAGCCGGCCCTGCACCTCGCGCGGAATGCCCGGCCCCGTGTCGTCCACATACACGCGGAACAGGTGGCCCGCTGCTTCGGCCCGCAGCACCACCTCGCCGTTCGCCCGGTTATACTTCACCGCGTTCGTCAACAGGTTCAGGATCACCTGCTTCAGCTTGTCGCGGTCGCCCTCCAGCAGCGGCAGGTCGGCCGCCGCCTCCAGCATTGTCGTGATCCCCCGCTCGGCCGCTTGCGGCGCCACGATCTGTTGGCACTCGGCCAGCAGATCGCCCAGCGCGAACTGGCTGTACACAAACCGCACCCGGCCGGACTCCAGCCGCGCCATGTCCAGGAAGTCCGTGGTCAACTGCGCCAGCCGGCCTGTCTCGCGCTGAATCGTCACCACCATTTCGCGCCGCTGCGCCTCTGTCATTTCCGGCCGTAGCAGCAAGTGGCTGGTGGCTGTCAGGGCGGCCAGCGGGGTGCGCAGCTCATGCACCATCTCTGCCACCAAATCCGACTGTTGGAACAGCCGCGCGTTCGCTATCGCCACCGCTGCCTGCGCTGCCAGCCATTGCAGCATCGTCAGGTCATCATCGTTATAGGTGCCCGTGCGCTTATTCAGCGCTTCCAGCACGCCCAGCGTTTGCGTGCGCGCGCTCAGCGGCACCGCCAGGATCGAACGGGTGACGAACGCCGTCACTCCGTCCACCGTGGGGTTCCAGCGCGGATCGAGCGCCGTGTTGGGCACCACCAGCGTCTTATTGTTCGTCACCACCCAGCCCGCCACGCTGTTGTGCAGCGGCACGGCCACGTCGTCCATTTGCCCGGCACGCAGGTTGCTCGTCGCCTCGAAGCGCAGTTCGCCCGAAGCCGGGTCCAACAGCATGATCGAGCCTGCCTCCGAATCCGTCAGTTCGCACGCGGCCTCCACGATCTTGCGCAGCAGCCGGCCGTGGTCTAATGTGGAGGCCAGGCCCTGGGTGATCTCCATCAGCCGCTCCAGGCGCTGGAGCAGGACGGGAGCGTTGAGTGGGACGGTGGCAGGAGGCTTGGGTGACATCATGACAACTCGGCCGTTGGGCAGCGTTGAGTCTAGCATAGGACCCCAGATTGCGAAATTCGTGCCGTGCTTTCTGTCGCTCCGAAAATAACCCCGGCCCATCCTCCGCGCCCACGCCTTCGCCCCACGCCTCGCGCACCCCGCCCGCGCGGCCAACGCCGCACCCGCACCGCCCCTCACCGGCGTTATAATCGCCGCCATGCGCCTCGCCATGTTGTCCTTCCATACCTGCCCCCTCGCCACGCTCGGCGGCAAAGACACCGGCGGCATGAACGTCTACGTGCGCGACCTCTCGCGCGAGCTTGGCCGCCGTGGCGTCCAACTCGACGTCTTCACCCGCTCCCAAGATCAGCACCAGCCCCACGTCAAAGAAGACCTCGGCTACGGCAACCGCGTCATCCACATCCCCGCCGGCCCCGAGGTGCCCCTGCCCAAAGACATCCTCTTCACCCACGTCCCCGAGTTTGTCGGCGGCGTGCGTGAGTTCGCCCGCTCCCAGGGGATCGCCTACGACCTCCTCCACAGCCACTACTGGCTCTCCGGCGTCGCCGCCCGCAGCCTGCGGGCCGCCTGGGGCGCGCCCTTCGTGCACATGTTCCACACCCTCGGCATCATGAAGAACCGCGTCGCCCAGACCCCCGGTGAACGCGAAGGCGACCTGCGCATTCGCGTCGAAACCGAGTTGTTGCGCGAGGCCGACCGCATCATCGCCGCCACCCCCGCCGAACTGGCCCAGCTCCAATGGCTATACCGCGCCGACATCCGCCGCGTCACCGTCATCCCGCCCGGTGTTGACCTCACCCACTTCTACCCGCGCCCTGCCGCCGCCGCCCGCGCCCGTCTCGGCCTCGACCCCGACGCCCACCTCATCCTGTTCGTCGGCCGCATCGAGCCTCTCAAAGGCATCGAGACCCTCTTCCAGGCTGTCGCCCGCCTGCGCGACGAAGGCATGTGCGACGTCCGCCGCACCAGCGTCGCGCTTGTGGGCGGCAACCCCGCCGCGCCCGAGGCCGCGGGCGACTACAACGCCGAGTTGGCCCGCCTGAAAACGCTGCGCGAGCAGCTCAACCTGTCCGAGCTGGTCACCTTCATCGGCGCGCAAGATCAAGACGCCCTCCCCGACTACTACGCCGCCGCCGAGATGGTCATCATGCCCTCGCACTACGAGTCCTTCGGCATGGTCGCGCTCGAGGCCATGGCCTGCGGCACGCCCGTCATCGCCTCCGAAGTCGGCGGCCTGGCCTATCTCGTCCGCGACGGCCAGACCGGCTTCCACGTGCCCGATCGCGATCCCGAAATCCTGGCCGACCGCATCTGCCGCCTGCTTTCCAACCCGGCTCGGCGGAGGCAGTTTGGTGAGCAGGCCGCCCGCCATGCCCAGGCCTATTCCTGGCAGCTCATCGCCGAGCGCCTCTTGGTCGTGTACACCGCCGTGTTGGAGTCCGCCGCCCGTCGCTCACGTGCCCCCGCCATGCAGCGAGCCGGCTGAGACACTCAGCCGGCTCGCGTCGTTCTGACCGTGGATGGGGCAGGGCGCCGGCCCTACTTGTGGTGGCCGTTCACGTAGCTGTCGTTGAGCGCGAACAGCGCGCACCGATACGACACGAAGGAGGTCAGTTCCACCAGCTTCTTCTCGCGCGCGTCCTTGCGCACCCACAAATCCAGCGCGCGCGCCCGGGCGCTGCACTTGTCGAGCAGGTCCTTCACGACGGTATCGCCGGTGCCCACCCAGCGGCTCACCTGCTGCACGATATTGCGCTTGTGGTTGCGGATGAAGTTATCCGCGAGGGCGTAGTCGCGCTCGCGGCGGCGGCCGTTGCGCGGCGTCGGCGACTTCCAGAACAGTTCCTTCAGTTCCGGGTCAATGTAGCCGGTGGCTTTGCGCCGGTACGCCGAGGTGCGCGCCGACAGAAACTTTGCCAGCGGCAGCTTGAACTCCTCCAGCGGCTCCCAGGCCACCAGCCGCTGGTCAATCAGCGGCTCCTCGCGGCGCAGCTCCTTAACGAGCTGTTCCACAAACTCCAGCTTGCGCAGCGCCCCCGGGTAAAGCTTATACACCTCGCGCCAGTCGTAGTCCGGCTGGAGCCACACGCTGAACGTCTCCGCAAAGTCGTCGTCGGGATGCTTTTGGGCGTAGTGGTCGCCGTTCGGATTCACATAGTCGCGGCTCCACGGGTTGGCGCGCTCCACGTACCGGTTAGTCACCGGGTAAGTGGTGAAATAGTTGCCGCGCACCTTGAACATCTCGCGGAAGTCTTTGCGCCGGTAGAGCTTATAGGCATACGCGAAGGCGTGCCCGACCTCGTGGCGCACGATGTTGACCACGTCCTCAAAGCTGTAACGGAAGCCGCGGAACTCCTCGTTCAGGTCTTTCAGCAGCGGGGCGCAATCGTAGAAACCCAGCGCGATGCTGGTAGACCCGGTGATGGTGCCGTAGCCGGTGGAGAGATAAAACTGCGGCTGAAGCTTGGTCAGGCCCGCGCGTTTCATGTCGGTGCGCGCCAGGCGGATCGCCTCGGCCAACTCGCAGCCCTCCAGCGTGACGCCCAGCCGATTTAGCGGGGTCAACAGCAGTTCGAGCTTCTGCGTGTCGCGATTGAACAACAACTCGCGTGAGCGACGCATCGTCAGTCAACCATCCTAGCCGAGGGTCGGTGGCCTGCCTGCTCACGAGCCGCAGGCGCCGTATCGGGTTGTATTCTGTCGTGTTCGATTCAGTCGCGCTCGAGGAAAGCGCTGAACAGGGTGGGTGCTGCCCGCCGCCGTCGGGCGGCTGCCGCCGAGTGATCTGTCGTTGCCCGCCCCTGCTTCGTTCCCCGATTATACCAGCCCCCAGGCCGGTTTTGGTGCGCCGACGGGGTTCCCTCAGAAAGTCTAACCTGCTCAAAACCCGCCGGATTCGGCCGGAAAATAGCCCATTTCACTTGACATAACGCTGCCCGTGCCACCTGCCGGCCGAGCTGCTGCTAGCGCCGCGGACGGCCATGCCCCTGGCGTCGGTCGCCGCTTCGCAAGTTGCGATATCCAGTTTTGGCGAGTGTCGGAGTAAGCGACGGGGTCGGTAGCGGCCCATGGAGGAGTGGCGGGGCAGCCGGAGCGCAGGATGCGCTACTTGGGCATGAACACGCGCACTTCGGTGCCCCCGCCCTCCGCGGGGCCGACCGTCAGTTCGCCGTGCAGCGCCTGGGCGCGGTCCCGCATGTTCATCAGGCCGTGGCCCACGCGCTGCTGTTCGCGCGACAGTACGAATCCACGCCCATTATCCCTGACGGTCAGGGCGACGCCGTCTGGCTGAGTCTTCAGAGTCACCATGACCTGCACCGCGCGGCTGTGCTTGGCGGCATTGCTGAGGGCCTCCTGGGCAATGTGAAACAAAGCCAGGCGCGCCTCTGGGCGCAAGTCCGCATCTACCTCGCTGTCCGCCGCGAACGTCACGCTGATCAGCGTATTGGCCTTAAATTCTGTCAGCAGCCGTTCCAGCCCAACCACGAGGTTATCGCCTTCGAACCGGCGCGGCCGCAGATCGAGGATGTAGGCGCGAATATCCCGAATGGTCGCATTCAAGGCTTCCACTGCGCCGCCCAGGCGTTCCTGCGCCGAAGCGACCTCGCCGTCATCCAGTTGCGCGCGCACAAATTCCAGCATCAGGCCGACCGCGTAAATAGACTGGATGACGCCGTCGTGCAAATCCATGCCGATGCGCTGGCGCTCCTCCACCACGCTCAGGTGCTGTACCCGTGAGTAGAGGCGGGCGTTTTCAATCGCTGCGCCCGCGTGCACGGCCAGCATCTCAATCAGGTGCTGGTCGTCGGCACTGAACTCATCCGCATCGCGCTTATCGGTGAGATAGAGGTTGCCCAGGCGCGCCCCTTTGCGGGTGATTGGCACGCCCAAGAAGCTCTTCATCGGCGGGTGATTTGGCGGGAAGCCGACCGAGCGGGGGTGGTTCCGCAATTCCTTGAGGCGCAGGCTCTGGCCTTCGCGCAAGATGATGCCCAAGATGCCGTGGCCCCGTGGGCGGTGGCCCACCCGGGCTTCGGCTTCCGGCGTCATACCCATCGTGACAAACTCGGCCAGGTATTCGCCGGTTTCGTCGGGCACGCCCAGCGCGGCATACCGCGCGTTGGCCAGTTGCCCCGCCGCCATCACAATCCGGCGCAGCGTATCGGCCAGCGACAGGTCGCCGGCGACGGCCAGGGCCGCCTCGCGCAAGGCCCACAGCTGCCGCGCCATCTCCTCGGCGCGCAGCGCCTCCCCCTCGCCCTTGACTATTTGGTCAGCCATGTCTGAATTGTAACGGAAACGGCGGTGCGCGCAAAGGCAGCCGCTCATCCGCGCTCGAAGTCGTCCCGCCGTTCGCCCCCGACCACCACCGGGTGTCGGCCGGCGCGCTATTTAGCTATCTTTAGGTTGTGTTTGGTAGCGTAGGCGGCGGCTTCTGCCCGATTGGCCACATTCAGCTTGCCGAGGATATTGCTGACGTAGTTGCGCACCGTGCCCTCCCCCAGGTGCAGCCCGAGCGCGATCTCGCGATTGGTCTGGCCCTCCGCCACCAGCGCCAGCACGCGCCGTTCCTGTTCGCTGAGCATGGCAAAGGCGGCCGACTGCTGGTCGTGGGCGGCGCGACGCACCTGCGCGAAGACCCGCTCCGTGAGCGCCGGGTCGAGCAGCGCTTGGCCCTGCGCCACGGCTTGCAAGGCCCGCACGACATCTTGCCCGCCGGCCTGCTTCAAGACATAACCGGCCGCGCCCGCGCGGATGGCGGCGAAGAGCACGTCGTCCTCGGCGTAGCTGGTCAGCATGATGACCTTGATGTTGGGGAGTTGGCTGACGATCTCGCGGCAGGCGTCCACGCCGCTGCTGCTGCCCAGCCGAATATCCATCACGATCACATCGGGTTGAAAAGCCAACGCCTTGGTCACGGCCTCTTCGGCCGAATCGGCTTCGGCAATGACTTCCATTTCCGGGTGGCGGTCAATCAGCGCCTTCAAGCCCAGGCGCACCACCTCATGATCGTCTACTAGCATTATGCGTTGTCGAGTCATATCTAGATTGTACAAGCCTCAGGCCCATCGCGCCACTTCCCCGCTGCCCGGGGCCAAACAAAAATCACCCATCGCGTCAGGTGATTTCTGTGCCCTCGGCAGGATTTGAACCCACAACAACTTGATCCGAAGTCAAGTGCTCTGTCCAGTTGAGCTACGAGGGCGGCCTGGCAGCCGAGCGCGGCTGGCAGCTCAGATAACGCCCATTATACCAAACCACCGCGCCAAAGTTCGCGGATGCCCAGCCCCCGGCCGCGCTGGCAGCCTCAGCGCGTCAGCAGGCCCGCGATGATCGCGGCGTAACCCAGCGCCGCGCCGTTCAGCTGGTCCAGCTCAATATACTCGTCAATGATGTGGGCCATGCCCTCCGCCGACGGCCCGTAACCGATGGTCGGCACCCCGGCGCTCCCGGCGCTGTAGGCGGCGTTGGTGCAGAAGCGGTATGCGCCCAGTTGCGGGTCTTGGCCCGTCGCGCGCAGCCCGGCCATAGCCCCCGCCACCAGCGGGTGGTCAGCCGCCAGCTTCCAGGCCGGGAAGAACTTCTCGCTTCGCAGCGTCACGCCGGTGTAGCTGTCGTGCGCGCCCTCCGCCAGCTTGGCGTTGACCTGCTTGAGCGCCGGCAGGGCCTGCAGCGCCGCGAGCACGCCCGTGCTGGTTTCTCCCGGCAGCAAGCGCCGGTCGTACGTCACCCGGCAGCGGCTGGGCGTGACCGAGTAAGCCGGGTAGGGGTCAGAGATGATGTCGGTCAGGGCCAGCAGCGCCGGGCCGAGCAGCGGGTCGCTGGGCAGCGGCGTCGCCTCCACCGCCTGCACCGCCGCCAGCATCAAGTGCACCGCGTTCACGCCCAGGTGCGGCGTAGACGAGTGCGCTGGGCGGCCGATCGCCTCCAGGTGAATTTCGGCGCGGCCCCGCCCCCCGTGGTTTACCCTCAGCTCGGTCGCTTCACCGATGATGACCATTGCGGGCCGCACGGCGTCCATCACCGTTCGGAGCGCGACGCCCTCCAACACCTCTTCCATCACCGTCGCGCTGACGGCCACGCGGCCGGCCAGGGTTGCGCGGTTGACGCTGCCCGCGGCCTGCACCATGCCCGCCAGCGCCCCCTTCATGTCGGACGTGCCGCGCCCATACAGCCGCGTGCCTGCCACTTGCGCGCCGAATGGGTCATCCTGCCAGGGCACGCCCGCCGCGATGCCCACTGTGTCACAGTGCGCGTCCAGCAGCAGCGTCGGGCCGGCCTGCGCGCCCTCCACCACGCCGATGGCGCTGCCGTTCGCGTCAACCCACACGTGGTCGAAACCCAGGGCGCGCATCTCGGCCACGACCAGCTGAATGACCGCCCCCTCTTCGCCGCTCAGGCTGCGCTGGCGGACCAGTGATTGTGTGAAGGCCAACAAACGCTCTGTGTTCATACTTGGCTCCACAGGCGCTCGGCGGCGGCGTGCGTGCGGGCGCGAAGCGCGTCGTGCTCAACCCCCAGCACTTCGCCCTCGCGCACGCGCACCTGTCCCGCCACCATCACCGCGCGCACATGCGTGTGATTGCGATACAGCAGCAGTTGATCATACAGGTTGTGCCGGGTTGCCGGCGTCTGAAAGTTCGCGTCAATGAGCTGCAAGTCGGCTTGCCAACCGGGCGCCAGTTGGCCCACCTTGTCCAGGTTCAGCGCCCGCGCGCCGCCCTCCGTGGCGAGCTGCCACACCAGCGCCGCCGGCATCACTTGCGGGTCTTGCCGGTAGGCTTTGTGGATGAGGAACGCCCCGCGCATCACCTCAAAGAAATCGTTCACATACCCATCGCTGCCCAGGCCCACCGTGACTCCCGCGCTTATCAAATCGGGCACCGGCGCCACGCCGCCGCCCACCTCGCAGTTGCTCAGCGGCATGTGCGTCATGCGCATCCCGCGTGCCGCCATCAACCCGATCTCTGCCGGGCTGATCTGCACGCACTGCGAGGCCAGGGCGTTCGCGCCGGCCACCCCCAATCGGTCATAATACTCTAGCGGGCCGCAGCCGAAATGCCGCTGGGCGTACTCTGGCTCGTGCACCCCCTCGGCGCAATGGAAGTGTACCAGGCTGCCCAACTCCTGCGCCAGCCCAAACGCCTGCTGGATGAATGGCGCCGAACACGAGAACGTGGTGTGAAAACACATCAGCCCCGATACCAGGCTGCCCTCGCGCCGCATGGCGGTCACGAAGTCCGCGTTCTCGCGCAGTCCCAGTTGGCCGTTCGCGGCGCTGACGCGCTCCGTCGCCTCGAACGACAGGATCGTGCGCAGGCCGCGCTGCCTCGCCACCTCGGCCTGCGCCGCCAGGCAGCCCGGCAGGCTATGCGGGGCCTCCAGGCAGTCGTAGACTGTGGTGATGCCGCTGCGCAGCATTTCCACCAGCAGCGTATCGGTCGCGGCGCAGATCATCTCTTCGTCCAGCCGGTCCTCCACCAGCGGCCACCAGAAGTCCTTCAAGAACGGCCAGAAGCCCGCGGGCGCGTGCTCCAGCGGCAGGCCATGCGCCAGCACGCCGTAGAGGTGCGCGTGAGCGTTGACAAAGCCGGGGGCCAGCACCTGCCGCGGAGCTTCCCACACCGTGTCGCCCGGGTAACGCGCGCGCAGGTCGGCGTTCGGTGCCGCGTCGGTAACCACCGCCCCCGCCACGCGCACGCCCCAATCGTGGAGAGGGGGCTGCCCCGGTTGGGCGATGAGGAACTGTGGCAAGATCAGCATCCCCTGGCGTGTGTTCTCCACGTTGGCGTGTCCTTTTCAGCTAGAGCGGGCGGGCCAGGAACCGGCCGCCGCCCGCCGGGCCGACGTAGTTACCCTCGGCGGCGATCACCTCGCCCCGTGCCAGCGTCAGGTGCGGGTAGCCGCGCAGCGTCAGCCCGGCATAGGGGGTGTAATCCACGTTTTCATGCAGCCGGTCTTTGGTCAGCGTCACCGTCGCCTGCGGGTCAAATAAGACAATGTCTGCGTCTGCGCCGGGCACCAGCGTGCCCTTGCGCGGATACAGCCCGAAGATGCGCGCCGGGTTGGCGCAGCATACCTGCACCCACTGGTTGAGCGACAGCCGGCCCGCGCCAACGCCGAAAGTGTGTAGCAGCGCCAACCGCGTCTCGATCCCCGGCAGACCGTTTGGGATCCCCGTGAACACCTCGCGCCCCAGTTCCTTCTGGCCCTGGTAGAAGAACGGGCAATGGTCTGTGCCAACCGTTTGCAGGCTGCTTGCCGCCAGCCCCGCCCACAGCGCCTCGCCGTTGCCGGCTGGGCGCAGCGGCGGCGAGCAGACAAACTTGGCGCCCTCGAACCCCGGCCGGTCGAGCTCGGCCTCGGTGAGCAGCAGATACTGCGGGCAAGTCTCGCCGTACACCGTTTGCCCGCGCGCCCGCGCTCGCGCTACTGCCGCCGCGCCGCGCGCCGTCGAGACGTGGACGACGTACAACGGGCAGCCGGTCGCTTCGGCCAGCGCCGTGGCGCGTTCAATCGCCTCCGCTTCGGCCGCTACTGGCCGCGATAGCGCGTGGTAGCGCGGGCCGGTGTGCCCCTCCGCCGGAAGGCGCCGGCGCAAATGCTCCACCAGGCCGTGGTTCTCGGCGTGCACCAGCACCAGTCCGCCCGCCTTACCGACCGCCTCCAGGGCTTGGATAAAGGTCGAGTCGTCCAGGTAAAACCCCGCATACGTCAGATAGGTCTTGAACGACGGACACCCCGCGGCCACCACGGCCGGGATCTCCGCCAGCGTGGCCGGCGTCATCTCGCGCAGCGTCATGTGCAGGCCATAGTCAATGACCGCCCGGCCGTCGGCTTGGGCGCGGCGGGCGGCCAGCGCCCCCAGGAGCGCTGCGCCCAGGTCGGCCTCGACGAAGTCAATCAGCGTGGTCGTGCCGCCCACGGCCGCGGCGCGGGTGCCCGTTGCCCAATCGTCGCTGCTCTGCGTTGGGCCGACCGGCATTTCCAGGTGGACGTGCGGGTCCACTGCGCCGGGAATGACCAGCAGTCCGTCGGCGTCCAGCGTGCGCCGCCCGGCGAGCCTGCCTCCCCACGCCGTGATCACGCCGTCATCAATACCGATATCCGCGACGAAGATGTCCGTGGGGGTCACCAGCGTGCCGCCGCGGACGACGAGAGCGTGCATGGCTTTATCCCCGGCTAGCGGGCCGCCCCGTGCAGTTCCAGCACTTGCTCGGCCGCCACCGTGTCAGTAATCAGCGTCTTGAGATAGCCGCCGCGCAGGGCGCCCAGGATGGCCGCCGCCTTGTCGGCCCCGCCGGCAATGCCCACCACGTTATCCAGCTTTCGCAATTGCTCCAGGCCGATGCCGATGACGCCGCCGATCTCGTCAACCGGGCGGCCGTTGCTGTCGTAGAAGCGCCCGCAAATGTCCCCGACCGCGTCGGCGGCTTCGAACTGAGCCAGCGAGCTTTGTGACAGGCTGTTGGCCAGAAACATGCCGGCGAAGCGTTGCAGCTCAAACTGGCCGATGCCCACCAGCGCCATTTGCATCTGCGGCCACAGGCGGGCCACCTGCTGCACGTCCTTCAGTGCGACCAGCGTTCCCCAGGCTGCGCGGTCGTCCATGAAGGCGGGAGCATACAGCGCGCGCCAGGAACCCCCAAAGGCTTCGGCCAGTCGCCGCGCCAGGTCGTTCACCTGAAACGACGGGGCCAGTTGCCCGATGCCGCCGATCAAAGGAATGGTCTGCACGTTCACCTGGCGTTCGGTGTTCAGGGCCGTGATGACCTCGTGCAGCGTGCGGCCCCAGCCCAGGCCGACCAGCCAGTCGTCCTGAACAGTCTGCGCCAGGTACTCGGCTCCGGCCACGCCCAGCCGCAGCCGCAGCGCGCTCGCCGACAGCCCCGCGCCGGGCGTCAGCACCAGTTGCCGCAGGCTGAACGCCGCCTGAAACCGCGCCTCCAGGTCGGGGTCGGTCGCGAAGGGGTCACTGATCCGCACCTGCACGATGCCCTGCGCCCGCGCCTCCCTCAATAGGCGCGAGACTGTCTGCCGCGAGACATTCAGGTTAGCGGCGACCTCTTGTTGGCCCAAGTCGTCCTGGTAGTACATCCGGGCCGCCTGGAGCATTTGCTCGATCTTGTCACGTCGCCGCATGTCCCCGTTTCCTCGCCGGCAGCAGTGTCGTCGCCGTCTTAGGCCGTCAGGGCGGCCAGCCGTCCATACGCCGGCCGCAGGGCCGGGTACAACTCACGATATAGCCCAAAGGCCTGTTCATAGACGGTGGCGGCCTCCGGCCGGGGCCGGTACGTCTGCCGCGCCGCGGCGAGTTTGCGCGCCGCCGCCGCTGTGGTGGGTTGCAGACCGATCCCGGCCGCCGCCAGCGCCGCCGCGCCCAGGCAGGCCGCCTCGATATCGGCCGCCACGACCGGGCGGTTGAACACATCCGCCTTCAACTGGTTCCAAAATTCGCTGCGTGCGCCGCCCCCGCACACGTGCACCTGCCGCGCCGGCTGCCCGCTGGTGGTCTCACACCTTTCTAGCACATGCCGCGCTGCGAACGCAACCCCCTCGTATACTGCTCGGGCGCAATGGGCGCGGCCGTGCGCCAGCGTCAATCCGATGAACGCGGCCCGCGCCTGCGGGTCCCAAATCGGCGCGCGTTCGCCGTCCAGGTAGGGTAGAAACAGCAGCCCCGCGCTGCCGGGCGGGCAGCTCGCCGCCGCCTGCTCCAGCGCCGGGTGGCCGGTCGCCCAATTGAGCTCCGGAAAGAAGCCCTGCGCCAGCCACCGCAGCGCATCCCCGCCCGCCTGGGTCGGCCCGCACAGGAAATTCAGCCTGCCGTCCAGGCTGGCGGCGAAAACACCCTCCCCGGCCGTGGCCGCGCCCACGGCCAGCCCAATCATCTCCGACGTGCCGGCCACATCCACCGCCAGTCCTGGCTCCACGGCGCCGCTGCCCAGCAAATCGCAAAAAGCGTCAATCGTGCCGATGATGACGGGCAGCCCGGCGGGCAGGCCGGTGGCTCGCGCCGCCTCGGGCGTCACCCGCCCCGCCACCCCGTGTGCGGGGCTGAGCGGCGGCAAGCTGCCTGGCGCGATACCCAGGGCCGCGAGGTAGTCTGCTGCGTAGTGCGGCGGCGAAGGATGTGCCAGGGCATACGCGCTGTTGATGTCGGTGAGCACCGCCCCGGTCAGCTTGAAGGCCAAGTAGTCCTTCGGCTGCAAAACCACCTGTGTCGCCGCCCAGTCATCAGCCCGGTGAGCCTTGAGCCACAGCAGCCGGGCAGGGGGCAGCGTGGCCTGGGCCAGTTGGTTCAAGCCGGTCCAACGCGCGGCGTCCTCGCCAGAAATATGCTCTCCCAGCCAGGCAGCTTCAGCCGTGGCTCGCTGGTCGCGCCAGATGATAGCCCGGCCCAGCGCCTCACTCTCCCGGCCGAGCAGCACATGGCCTGGGCACTGGCCGGCTAACCCCAAAGCCGCGATCGCGCCCCCCGCGCCCTCAGCCGCGGCGGCCACGACTCGCAGGGCCTGCACTGCCGCCGCCCACCAATCCGCGGGGTCTTGCTCGGCCCAGCCGGGCTGCGGCGCGTGCAAGGGGTACGGCACGCGCTGCAGGGCCAGCCGTTCGCCGTTCGGCGAATACAGGCCCGCTTTCAGCGACGACGTGCCCAGGTCTACGCCGGCCAGCAGCGGTTTCACGCGGCCGCGATCGAAAGCGCCTGGGTTACGCTGGCGCCGCCGTGCACAAGCGCCACCAGGGCCTGCGTGATGCCGGCGGGGTTGCGGTGGCCCCAAACGTTGCGACCCATGGCCACACCCGCCGCGCCTGCGTCTAGCGCCTCTGCAACCGACTCCAGCAGCGTCTGGTCGCTGTCGGCCTTGCCGCCGCCGAGCACGACGACGGGCCGGTAGCAGTGCCGCAGCGCCTCTCGATACTCGGCCGGCGGCCCGGCATACGCGGTCTTTATATAATCCGCCCCGAGTTCTGCCCCGATCCGCATGGCATAGCCGATATCGGCGGCGGTAGCGGCCTTGCCGTCCGCCCCCGCCACCAGCATCTCGGCGATGACCGGCAGGTTCCACGGCGCGCACTCCGCCACCAGGTCCGTCAGCACGCGCAGCGACGCGGCCTCCTCATTGAACCCGACCATGCCCATGCCGATGACGGCATCGGCCCCCACCCGCAGGGCGTCGGCCGCCCCGAACACGCGGCGCAGGTCGCCGGGCGTGGGGTTGCGGGTGGTGCCGCCGCCGTCGGCTCGCAAGATCAGCCCCATGCGGCCAAGCCGCTCACCGAATGTGCGCGCCACCCCATAGGACGTGAGCACAGCGTCCGCGCCCGCCGCGGCCACGGACTCAATCAGCCGGCCGGGATCCTCCAATCCGGCCTTGGGGCCCATGAACATGGCATGATCCATGGCTACGATCACGCTGCGGCCGTCGGGGCCGAAAAGCCGCCGTGTGCGATTGGTCGCCATCGTTACTGCTCCTCAACCGGCTGACCGTCAAAAATGACCATGGCCTTCAGGCCCACCCGGTCGGCGGCGTAGGCCACCGCCGCCGGGGTTTGGGCGAACGGAAAGCGCGCCGAGATCAGCAGAGATGCGTCAACGCGGCCGGTGGCCAGCAAGTGCAGCGCCCTAGCCAGGTGCTCCGGGCCGACACCGAACGAGCCGGTCAGGTGGATCTGCTCGTAGTGTAGGCGGCGCACATCCAGCGGGATGGTGGTGCCTTTGGGGACGCCCGCGAACGCATTGACCGTCCCCCCCGGCCGCACTGCCGCCATCGCCGCCTCCAGCGGCTGGCCCTCCGACACCACGGCCATCACCACGTCCGCCCCGCGGCCGCCCGTCAGCGCCTGCGCCGCCGTGCGCAAATCCTGCTGGCTTACGTCAATCACGGCCTCGGCTATCCGGGTTGCCGCGGTCAGGCGGTGCGGCGTCAGGCCAGCCACGATCAGCGGCGCCGCGCCATACGCGCGCGCGACGGCCGCGCAGATCAACCCCATGGGGCCGTCACCGACAATCAGCACCGCGTCACCCGGCTGCACGCCCGAGTCCTCCACGCCCTTGACGGCGCAGCCTACCGGCTCCGACAAGGCCGCCGCTTCGTCGCTCACCTGGTCGGGCACAGCCATCAGGCCGCGCTCGGCCAGGCCGCGCGGCAGGCGCACTTGTTGCGCCAGGCCGCCCGGGTTCAGGCTGTTCTCGAATAGGTGCGTGCACAGGGTGGGCTGGTTGTGTTGGCAGTAGTAGCACGCGCCGCAGTTGACGTACGGCGCCGCCACCACGCGCTGACCGACCGCCCACCGGCTGGGGCCTTCCACCGCGACGATGCGGCCAACTAGTTCATGGCCGAGGGCATAGTGGTTCTTCCCATCGCTCCCGGCTTTCACCAGCTTCACGTCCGTCGTGCAGATGCCGCAGGCCAGTGGTCCCAACAGTGCCTCGCCGGGGCCGAGCGCGGGATCAGGATAGTCTAACCAGATCACCTCACCCGGCCGGCCGACCGTAACGCCCTTCATTCGCTACTCCTTGAGTGACAGAGCGGGGCGGGTGTCCTCGCGCTTACGACTGTTTATACACCCCGCCCCCTGCTGGAACCAGCCGTTTGGCCATTCTTCACTTCGTGCAGGGTAGAAGTCGCAATTCTGTGAACCCCTGATACACAAATAGACTCTTTGTGTCTGCTTACTTGACATCCTGGTCACATGGTAATAGACTTTCGCTCACACTGCAACAACTAACCTGTAGTCGTTGGCTTTCGGAAGGGACGATGGCTTCAACAGTTGTGCCTGAACGGAAGACAGTGAACGGCCTGGGCGAGCGCCTCCGGGCGCGCCGTGAGGCCCTGGGCTTGACTCTGCGCGCCTTGGGGGCCCAGGTGGGCCTGAGCGCCAGTTTTCTCGCCCAGGTGGAGCGCTCGTTGGCGAACCCGTCCATCGAGTCCCTCCAGCAAATCGCCGCTGTCCTCAAAGTCCCCATCTTCTATTTCTTCACCGAAGAGCGCGCGCCCGAACGGGTGGTGCGCGCCGACGGTCGCAAACAGCTTCGCCTCCCCGATTCCCACATCACCTATGAACTGCTGCACCCCACGCTCAGTCATAAAAGCTTGGGCCTCCTCATCCGGCTTGGCGCTGGTGATCACATCCACCCGATCCGCCTGTCCGAACCCACTGAGGAGTGGCTGTTGGTGGTTGCCGGCCGCGTGCAGATCCGCGTCGCCGGCGAAACCTACGAGTTGGCCTTGGGTGACTCAATTGCTTACGAAGGCTGGGAGCTGGAGGGGGTGACCGCGCTCGGAACCGAGGAAGTTGTGTTGGTTGGGGGCATGACACCGCCCGCCTTCTAGCCGGTGGCGCTGCGCCCTGTCAGAGTCTCTGGTTGCCATGTCGTTGCTCATCCGCCAAGCGCGCTACGTCATTCGCGACGCCCATCGCATCGAACGCGATGTAGACCTCCTGATCGAGGGCCGGCACATTCGCGCCATCGCGCCCAACCTGCAAGCGGAGTCGGCCCCGGGCTGCGCGCCGGTCATGATTGATGGCCGCAACCATGCCGTCATCCCCGGCCTCATCAACGCCCACACGCACCTCTACCAGGCCTTTCTGCGTGGTCGCTCCGACACCCTCGACCGGGAGGGTTGGCTGCGCGAAGTCATCTATCCCTTCCGCCCGACGCTCCACCACCCACCGGCCGCGGCGGCGATCGGCTACAGCGCCGGGCGCCTGGCCGGCCTGGAGATGCTCAAGAACGGCACCACCAGTTTCATTGACATGCAGGCCTCCCCGCCCGAAGCTTGGCGCGCCTGGGAAGAGCTTGGCATTCGCGGCGCCGTCGCCCTGACCTTTGCGGATGAGCACTTGCCGCCCGCCTTGCCGGTGGCGCTGGCCGAGTGCCAGGCGCGCCTGCTCGATCTGGCGGAAGCGGCCCGCGCCGCCGCCGTGCGCACCGGCCGCCTTGGCGTGCTGTTGGCCCCGGCCGCGCCCCGCCTGTGCAGTCAGGCGTTCCTCACCTGGGCCGCCGACCTCGCCGAGCGCCTCGACCTGCGCGTACAGACCCACGCTGCCGGCCCGCCGCTGCCCGGTGAGCCATCGCCCCTGTCCTGGCTGGCCCAGGCCGCGCTCCTCAACGAGCGTACCTCGCTGGCGCAGTGCACCCATTTGTCTCCCGCCGACCTGGACCTAATTGTGGACAGCGGCGCCACCGTCATCCACTGCCCCAAAAGCGACATGAAGCTCGGCCAGGGCATCGCCCCAGTGCCGTGGCTGCGGGCGCGGGGCGCGCCGGTGGCGCTCGCCAACGACGGCCCGGCCTCCGGTGACCTGCTCGACATGTTTGAGGAGATGCGCGCGGCGGCGCTGCTGCACAAAGTGCGCGGCGACGCCGAGACCCTCACCGCCCAGGCTGCCTTCGTCATGGCCACCGAACACGGCGCGCGCGCCGCCGGCCTGAACGCCGGCACGCTCGATCCGGGGCGTCTGGCCGATCTGGCCCTCATTGATCTCAACCGGCCGCACCTGGTTCCCGACCATGACATCGTGCCGCTGCTCGTCTACTGCGCCCACGGCAGCGATGTGGACACGGTCATCGTAGACGGGCAAGTCGTTGTGGCCCGCGGCCGCCCCACGCGCGTGGATGAAGCCGAAGTCCTGCGCGAGGCCCGCGCCACGGCCGCCGCCTGGCTGCCGCAGCCGATATTCACCTGACCGGCGCGTCGCCGCTGGGAGTTCTGCATGTTCACGTCCGGGATCATGCTCGTGCCCAAAGGGCCGCTCAGTGACGTGATTGGCGCGGCGCAAGCGGCCGAGGCCGGCGGCTTTGATTTCTGCCTCATCGCGGATGAGGGGTTTCTCTACGACGTTTACGCGGTGATGGCCCTGGTTCTGGCCAACACTCAGCGCTTGCGCGTGGCCCCGATCACCAACCCCTTCACGCGCCACCCGGCTGTCACTGCGGTGGGCCTGGCCACGCTCAACACCCTGGCTCCCGGCCGCGCCTTCCTCACCGTTGTTCCGGGCGGCTCGCTGGTGCTCAAGCCCATGCGCCTGCCTGGCGCGAAGCCGCTGACCGCCTGCCGCGACCTCATCACCATCGTGCGCGCTCTGAGTACCGGCGAAAAGCAGTCCCACACCGGCGCCCAGTTTGGCCTTGACGACGCCCAAATCCACGTCCACGCCGAGCCGGTGTCCATCTGGGGCATGGGCCGCGGGCCGAAGATGATCCGGCTCTCAGGCGAGTGCGCCGACGTCACCGTGATAACCGGCAAACTGGGCGGTCCCACGGCCCTGACCGAGGCCCAGGCGGGCGCCGCCCTGAGTGCCCGGCCGCTAGCTCTGGCTTACCTCGGCAGCCTGGCCTTCGACCCACAGATGATTGACCAGATGCGCCCACACTACGCCTACGTTTTGCCCGACACCCCCACGCCGGTGCTGCACCGCCTGGGCCTCTCGGCCGAGTGGGTCGCTGCGCTCAAGCGCACCCGCGAGACCCAGGGCACCGACGCTGCGGCCCGGCTGATCGGCGACGACCTGCTGCGGCGCCTGACCGTCGCCGGCACGCCCGACGAGTGTGTGGCCGACCTCGTGCGCCTGGCCCAGCTTGAGCACTACCGCCACTTCATCTTTCCCGTCATGTCGCTCGAGCCGGAATACGCCCTGCCGCTCATTCGGCGGGCCGGCGAAATCTATGGGCGCGCCCGCCGCCTAGCTCAGGAGGAGCCGAATGCCTAAGAGCCTTAACGAGGCCGCCATGGAGATCATCAGCCCGCTGCTGGACGACCCAGCGCGCTATGGCGCCTTCCTCAGCCGATCCGCCGATGGCGCCACCTTGGTAGACCTGGGCCTGGCAGCGCCCGGCGGCTGGCTGGCGGCCAAGCTGTGGGTCGAAGCCGCGCACGGCGGCATGGCCGTCTTCAACTACGGCCGCATGCGCATCAAAGACCTGGAGGTGCCCACCGCCGAGGTCATCATGGACGACCCCATGCTCTCGGTCATCGCCTGCGAATCCGGCGCATGGAAGTTGGGCGAGGGCGAGTTCGTGCCCATCGGCTCCGGCCCGGCGCGCGCCAAAGCTCGGGCCGACCGCTTCTCCCAGCGGGTAGAGTACAGCGATCCCTCGCCCAATGTCGTGCTTCAACTGCAAATGAACCGTATGCCCGGCGACGAGACGCTGCAATTCGTCGCCAACGCCTGCGCGATCCCCGTCAGCGGCCTCGTGGTCATGGTCGCGCCCAGCGCTTCCCTGGTCGGCGGGGTCCAGGTCGCCAGCCGGTCTTTTGAGCAGGCCATCATCTCCCTCGGCCGCAACACCGACTTCGACATCACCAGCATCGTCTACGGCTACGGCCGCGCGCCCATTCCCCCCGTGATCAAGGACGAAGTCCTCGCCATGGGCCGCATCAACGACGCGCTCGTCTACGGCGGCAGCAGCGGCCTGTGGGTCTCGCACCCCAATGATGAAGCCGTCCGGCAAACCGCGCTCAACCTGCCCTTCTCGGCTCAGGCCGGCCCTGACTACGGCAAGGGCTATGCCGAAATCTACAACACCTACGGTCGCAGCCTGTTCAACATCCCCGCCCGGCTCGACTCGCCCGCTCATGTGACCATGACCAACATTCGCACCGGCACAGTCACGACCGCCGGCCGGGTTGACGAAGACGTGCTCTTCCGTTCGTTCACCCAAACGACTGTGAGCTAGGCTCATGTCTGTTGACACCCGCCTTCGCCTGCCTTACCGCGCGGTGGGCCGCCACACCCCCTGGCCTGATGCCCGCGCCGGCCGGCGGGTTGCGCGCCGCGCTCCGCCCGTTGGAGGTATGCCGTGACAGGCCTGACTGACGCCGTGCTGCTGAAGCTGTATCGCGACATGCTGCTGGTGCGCGAGTTTGAGCAGCAGCTTGAGAACGATCAAAAGCGTGGGCGTGTCCCCGGCCTGCTGCACACCGGCGTGGGGCAAGAGGCCACCCTGGCGGCCATCGCCCATGTGCTCGATCCGGCCGACGCCTTTTTCCCCGATCATCGCTGCCACGGGCTGTGTCTGTTGGCCGGCTCGCCCGGCGATCGGCTCATGGCCGAAATCCTCGGCAAGGCCGCCGGCGTGTGTGGCGGGCGCGGCGGCAGCATGCACCTCGCCGACCGTTCCGTCGGCAACTTCGGCGGCAACGTCGTCGAAGGTTCCATGCTCGCCACCGCCCTCGGCCCGGCGCTGGCCTGGCAGATGCGTGGCGAGCGCCACATCTCGGCCGTCATCCTCGGCGACGGCACGGTGGGCCGCGGCGAGTTCAACGAAAGCCTCAACCTCGCCAGCGTCTGGAAACTGCCGGTGCTGTATTGCTGCATTAACAACCAATACGCCATCTCCACCCACGTCACCGCCGCGCACCCCAGCGCCAACATGAGCGATCTGGCCGCCGGCTACCAGCTCCCCACAGCCATGGTAGACGGCAACGACATCGTGGCCGCGGCCGAAGCCGCCCGGTTGGCCGCCGCCTATGTGCGCGCGGGCCGCGGGCCATACTTTCTGGAATTCCACACCTGGCGCTGGCAAGGCATCTTCTCTGGCGAGATGCGCTCGCCTGACGAAGTGCGGCTGTGGAAGGAAGACCGCGAGCCGCTGCGCCGGGCGCGCGCTGATCTGCTCCTGCGTGGCGCGGCGAGCGCTGCTGAGTTAGACGCTATAGCGACTGAAGTGCGGGAGACCGTGGCGGGTTGGGCCAGGTTCGCCCACGAAAGCCCGCTGCCCGACCCGGCCACCGCGCTCGACTTCGTTTACGCCGATCCGGAGGTGTTGACGCTGTGACGCGCCGTTCGATGATCCAGGCCCTGAACGAGGCCCTGCACCAGATCATGGCTGCCCATCCCGAAGTCTTCTGTCTTGGCGAGGACATCGGCCGGATGGGCGGCGACTTTGGCGTGACCCGGGGGCTATGGGAGCGCTTTGGCCCCGAGCGCGTCCGCGACACCCCCCTCTCCGAGGCCGCCATCATCGGCGCGGCCGTCGGCGCGGGCATGGTCGGGATGCGCCCGGTGGCCGAGATCATGATCGCCGATCACATCACCACTTGCTACGACCAGATCGTGAACAACGCCGCCAAGCTGCATTACATGTTCAACGGCCAGTTCAAGGCCCCCATCGTCATCCGCACTGCCACCGGCGGCGGCTTTGGCGGCGGCCCCCACCACTCCCAAAGCATTGAAGGCTGGTTCATGAATGTGCCCGGCCTGGTCATCGTCGCGCCGTCCAACCCGGCCGACGCCAAGGGCCTGTTGGCCGCCGCCATCCTCAGTGACAACCCTGTGCTCTTCCTCGAACACAAGGCCCTTTACGGTCTCAAAGGCGAAGTGCCCGAGGAACTCTACACCGTGCCCCTCGGCCGCGCCCACGTGGCGCGCGTCGGCCGCGACGCGACCGTCATCGCGACGATGCGCATGGTCGTTGACGCCCTGGCCGTCGCCGCCGAACTCGCGCCGGAAGGCCTGGAGGTCGAGGTCATTGACCTGCGTACCCTCCGGCCTTGGGATCACCAGACCGTCCTGGCCTCCGTGGCGAAGACCGGCCGCGCGGTCGTGGCCATGGAAGGGCCGCGCCTCGGCGGGCCGGCCGCCGAAATCAGCGCCACGCTCTCCGAGGCCTTGTTTGGTCAATTGCTCGCGCCCGTACAGCGCCTCGGCGCGCTCGATGCCCCCATCCCCATGGCCCCGGTGCTAGAGCAGGCGCTGTTGCCCGGCCGCTCGCACCTCGCCGCGGCGCTGCGGGCCGTCATGCTTGGCGCGTCGGAGGCCGCCCATGTCTGAGATCGTCTATCTGCCCAAGTGGGGCCTGACTATGACCGAAGGTACGGTGCTTACCTGGCTCAAACAAGTCGGTGACCACATAAACCAGGGCGACGACCTGGTGGAAGTGGAAACCGAGAAGGTGCTTAACGTTTTGCCCGCGCCGGCCTCCGGCGTGCTCAAGGAAATCCGCGTGCCGGCCGGCGGCACCGTGGACGTGGGCGCTGAGTTGGCGGTGATCGAGCCGGCCTGACTACGCGCTGCGGTCGAGCCTGCGCAGGCCGGCTCCACCGCCTCAGCCGTCTGGCGCCTGCGTCCTCGAGACCCAGGCTGTGCCGGCACGACACCTGTCGGCGAGTTGTGCGGATAGGCGAAAGGCCGTATAAGTTAGGTCCGCACCCTCGGTCGCGCGCGGCCGCCCAAAGCCGCCTGTGCCCCTTCTGCGCAGGGCGCTGCACCGCCGCGCGCTGATCCCGACAAGAGGCCAAGACACACCGATGAAGACGCGCTTCGCCCTCTACATGCAGGACAAACACGACCTCCGCTACGAGCTTGAGATGGCCCAGTACGCCGAAGACCGCGGCTTTAGCGAGATTTGGCAGGCCGACACGCGCCTGGCCCGTGACTGCATTGTCATGATGTCGGCCTTCCTGACCTACACCAAAAGACTGCGGCTGGGTTCAGGCGTGCTGCCCATCTGGACCCGCAACGCCGCCGTGATCGCGGCCTCCTGGTCCACCCTGTGGGAGCTTGGCGGGCGGTTGGCCGATGGCCGTGGCCGGGTGATGCTCGGTTTGGGCGCGTGGTGGGAACCCATCGCCTCGCGCGTCGGCGAGCAGCGCCGCAAGCCCCTCCAGGCCATGCGCGAGTATGTCGAAGCCTGCCGCCGCCTCTTCACCCTGGAAGAAGTCACCTACCAGGGCGAGTTCGTCCAGCTCGACCGCGTGCGGCTCGATGTAGTCTTCGGCGAGACCGGCCCGCGTGATATTCCCATCTACATTGGCGCCACCGGCGACAAGATGCTCGAACTCACCGGCGAGATCTGCGACGGAGTCGTCCTAAACTACATCGTCTCGGTAGACTACATCCGCCGCGCCGTCGAACTGGTGCGGCGCGGAGCCGAGCGCGCCGGCAAGACCCTGGAGCAGGTAGATCGGCCCGAACTGCTGGTGTGCTCCCTCTCCGACACCGACCCCGCCGCTGCCGTGGATGAAGGCCGGCGCCTGGTCGCCAACTACCTGGCCATGGAGCCGCACATCATGAAGGCCAGCGGAGTAGACCAGAGCCTGATAGACGCGGTGCAGCAGGTGCTTTCCTACCCGCCCACGCGCGCGGGCTACGACGCCGCCATGCGGCTCATCCCCGACGAGGTGGTACATCACGTGATGGCTGCCGGCACTACGCGCCAATGTCAGGAAAAAGTGCAACAATATATAGACGCGGGTGTGACCTGTCCGATCCTCTACCCGCTCATGGACGACATCCGCCCCGTGGTGGATGCCTTCGCAGGATGGTGAGCGATGCTGCCCAATCTCAGTGACTACCACCGGCCCGAGACGCCCGAAGCGGCGCTGGACTTGCTGCGTCAGGCGGGAGCCGCGGCCCTGGCCGGCGGAACCAGCCTGCTGGCGACGCCTGACGATGATGTGCGCAGCGTCGTAGACCTGCAGGCCCTCGGTTGGCGTGCCATCCAGGCGCAGCCCGGCCGCCTGCGGCTCGGCAGCCTGGTCACCCTGACCGACCTGGAAACCTCCCCAGTCGTCATGGGCGCAGCAGGCGATCTGCTGCGCCAGGCCGCGCGCCACGCTGGTCCGAACACGCACCGCAATGTGGCCACCCTCGGCGGGCTTGTCGCCGGCCGCCCGGCCGTGTCCGAATTGCTGGCCGCGCTCCTGGTCCTGGGCGCCCAGGTGGAACTAGCTGGGCCGTCGGCCTCGGTCGTGCCGCTGGAAGACTACCTCAGCCAGGCGCCCGGCGGCCTGCTCTGCGCTCTCCTTGTGCCCTGGCCCGGCGCCGGCAGTGGCGCGGCCGAGGCCATCGGCCGCACCCCGGCCGATGCGCCCATCGTGCATGTCGCCGCCTGGGTCGGCCCCGGCGGCGCGCGCCTGGCCGCGGGCGGCGTGGGTCGGCATGTCACCCGCCTGGCCGCGGTCGAGACCGCCTTGGCGCTCGCCCCCGGCGACCAGGCCACCGCCGCTGCCGCCGCTGCCGTCCTGGAACCGCCCGCCGACTTTCGCGGCAGCACCGAGTACCGGCGGGCGATGATCAGCGTGCTGGTGCGGCGCGTTTTGGCCGCGGCCGCCGGGCTGGAGGCCTAGCCAATGGATATCCACCTGTGGGTAAACGGCGAGCGCCAGACCTGGTCGGTCGGCCCACGCGAACGCCTCCTGGACGTGCTGCGCCGCGAAGGTCTGTACAGCGTCAAGCATGGTTGCGAGACGGGCGAATGCGGGGCGTGTTCCGTCCTACTCGACGGCCGGCCGGTGGTTACCTGCACGCAGCTCGCGGCCCAGGCCGACGGCCACCGGCTCGAGACCGTCGAGTCGCTGTCGCGGCCCGGCCAGCCGCTACACCTCATCCAGCAAGCGTTCGTGGATACCGGCGCCATCCAGTGTGGCTATTGCACCCCCGCCATGGTGATGGCCGCTTTGTCACTGCTCCGGCGCAACCCCAACCCCACCGAGGCCGAGGCGCGTGAGACTCTCTCCGGTGTGTTGTGCCGCTGCACCGGCTATGTCAAGCCCGTCCTGGCCGTGCTGCGCGCCGCCGCGGCGCTGCGCGGCCAGACCCTGCCGCCCGTGGATTTTGGTCAGGGGCATTCCCCGCCCGCGGGCTTGTTCGAAGGCCGCCCGGCCGAACCCGATGATGTCCCGCGATCGGGCAGCGGCGCTGGTTCCAGCGCCTTGTTGGCCAAAGTCATACCCGACACCCTCATTCGGGCCGCCGGGCGCAAAACCGTCGGGCAGGCCGAGAAGAAAAAGGATGCCCTCAAGTTGGTCAAGGGCACGCCCAGCTTCACCGCCGACATGGAGCATCGCGGCCTGCTGCATGGCAAACTGCTGACCAGCCCCCACGCCCACGCCCGCCTCAAGCGCCTCGATACCCGCCGGGCCGAGGCCCTGCCCGGCGTTCACGCCGTCATCTCGCACCTCAACGTCCCGCGCGTCCACTATGCCTCCGGCGGCCAGTCCTACCCCAACCCCAAGCCCTGGGATCAGGTGAGCTTTGACCACACCGTCCGCTACGTCGGCGACCGCGTCGCGGCTGTGGCGGCCGAGACGCTCGAGATCGCCGAGCAGGCCCTCCGGCTGATCGAAGTGGAATACGAAGTGCTCCCGGCGGTGTTCGACCCAGAAGCGGCCCTGCAAGTCGGCGCGCCCATCGTCCACGCCGAGGCGGATGCCATTGGCATCCCCGATGCCCAGCGCAACCTGGTGGCGCACATCGGCGCGCTGCTTGGTGACATGGCGGAGGGCTTTGCGGCCGCCGACCACATCTTCGAGCGCGAGTACCGCGTCCACCAAGTCCAGCAGGCGCCCATTGAGCCGCATGTCGTCATGACCTGGTGGGATAACGACGAACGCCTCAACGTGCTTACCTCCACCCAGGTCCCCTTCCATGTGCGCCGCATGTTGGCCCCGTTGGTAGGGTTGCCGGCCAAGCGCATTCGCGTCATTAAGCCCCGCATTGGCGGCGGCTTTGGCGTCAAGCAGGAGATGCTCATCGAAGACATCGCCGCGCATCTCACCCTCGCCACGGGCCGCCCAGTGCTGCTGGAGTTCACGCGGGCCGAGGAGTTTCGCTCCAGCCGCAGCCGGCACCCGCAAGTCATCCGCTATAAGGCCGGCGTCAAGAACGACGGCACGCTGACCGCCCTGGACATGCGCGTCGTCGCCAACACCGGCGCCTATGGCACCCACGGCCTTACCGTGCAGAACTGCACCGGCCTGCGCGGGCTGAGCACCTACAACTGCCTCACCCGGCGCTTTGACTGTGATGTGGCCTACACCAACCTGCCGGTGCCCGGCGCCTACCGCGGCTACGGCGCGCCTCAGGCTCACTTCGCGCTCGAAAGCCTGATGGACGAGATTGCCGAAGCCCTGAACCTGGACAACCTGGAGTTTCGCCGCAAGAACTGGGTCAAGGTCGGCGATCCGCTGCCCGTCGGTGGTCAGTTGGGTGAAAGCGCCAGCGAAAGCAACATCCCCACCGTGTTGTCCTCCGGTTTGGAACAATGTGTCGAACAGGGTATGGCCGCCATCGGGTGGAGCCGCAAGTTCGACCCCGCCTGGCGCACTGTCCCCGGCCGCCCGCATCGGAAGCGCGGTTTGGGCGTCGCCATCTGCATGCACGGCACCGCCATCCCCGGCCTCGACATGGGCGCGGCCAGCCTCAAGCTCAACGACGACGGCAGCTTCAACCTGCTCGTCGGCGCCACCGACCTCGGCACTGGTTCCGATACGGTCCTCTCACAAATCGCGGCCGAAGTGCTCGGCGTCGCGCTCGACGACATCAACATCTACTCGTCCGATACCGACCTCACCCCGTTCGACACCGGCGCCTATGCCTCCAGCACCACCTACATCTCCGGCACGGCTGTCAAGAAAGCCGCCGAGCAGGTGCGCGACCAGATCTTCGCCGTCGCCGCTGAAATCTTCAAGCTTCCCAGCCCGGCTGGTCTGCGCCTCGGAGGTCGCCAGGTGTGGACCGCTGACGGCCAGGCCGTCAGCCTGGAGCGCGTGGGCCTGCACGCCACGCACACGCACAATCAGCATCAAATCATGGCTTCGGCCTCCTACGTCTCCCCCGAATGTCCGCCGCCGTTCGCGGCCCAGTTCGCCGAAGTCGAGGTGGATACCGAGACCGGCGTCGTCGAAGTCAAGCAGGTCGTCATGGCCGTAGATTGCGGCGTCGCGGTGAACCCGGCCACGGCCAGCGGCCAGGTCGAAGGCGGCATGATCCAGGCGCTCGGCTACGGCCTCTGCGAAGAAATGGCCTATGACGAGCACGGCCGCCTGCTAACCACCCGCTTCGGCGATTACCGCATCTTCGCCGCGGACGAGATGCCTGAGGTGCAGGTCATTCTGGTCGAAACCGAAGAACCCAGCGGCCCGTTCGGTGCGAAGGCCGTTGCCGAAATCCCGCTCGACGGCGCGGCGGCCGCCCTGGCCAATGCCGTCAAAGACGCCACCGGCGTGCGCATCCGTCAGATCCCGCTCACGCCCGAGCGCGTCTGGCGGGCGCTGCGCGCGGCTGAGGCCCACCCAGCCGCGGCGGGCGAGTCGGCATGACCCCCCTGATTAACCCTCCCCACCGCGCCATCGTCGCTTTAGTCGCCTGGCCCGCCCGGCGTGCGCTCGGCGGTGGGTCGTGGCCCCGGCGCTCTCCCCGGGCTTGCCCTCGTGCCGGCGCGCTCCGCCGCCTAGTGCCCCGCCTGGGGTCGCTATGAAAACGGTCGTCTTGGGCGGCGTCGGCGCGATGGGCATCCACACCACTCCGGCGCTGCTGGCGAGCGGGCTGTTCACCGAAGTGGTAGTGGCCGACATAGATGTCGCCAAGGCCCGCGCCCAGGCGGCCGCCTGGCATCTGCCGCCCACAAGCGTGGTCGCACTCGATGCCGGTGACGACGCGGCGCTCGTTCGTCTGATGGCCGGCGCCGGCGTCGTGGTAAACGCGCTGCCCAAGCCGTTCGTTCTGCCGGTAGCCCGCGCCGCCCTCGCCACCCGCGTGCCGACGATTGACCTCAGCAGCCTCAGCCCGGCGCTGCGCGCCCTCCATGCCGACGCCCAGGCCGTGGGTGCGCTCTATGTCGCGGGCTGCGGGTCAAGCTCCGGCTTGACCAACATGCTGGCCAAGCACGGCGCGCGCGGCCTGGAGCGTGTCGAGGCGGTTGACATTGCCTTCGCCTCTTTTCGGGCCATCGCCCTCTCGCCTGCTTCCATTCGCGGCGTGTTCTGGGAGTTCGGGCCTGACACCCCCCGCGGCTATTACGCCGACGGAGCCTACCAGTCTGCCGGCTGGTTCGAGGGCGCGCGCCAGGTCGAGTTCGCTCCGCCCATTGGCGCGCAGACGGTCTACTATGTGCCGCACAGTGAGGTCGAAAGCCTGCCGCGCAACCTGGGCGCGCATTCCGTGGCCGTCCGGGGCACATTCACGCCCCAGGCCATGCGCCTCATGCAAGCCCTGACTGACTACGGCGTCTTCGCGCCCGGCACGGTGCAGGTGGCTGGTCAGCCTGTCGAGCGCCGCGAGTTGCTGGCGGCCTATCTTGCCCAGGTGCCCGAAGCGCGTCACGAGCCGGTTTGGGGCTATGGCCTGCACGTTGAGGTCACGGGCTGGCGAGATGGCCGGCGCATTCGTCGCCGGCTGTGGACCGAGCAGCCCTCGCCCGAAACGCCCGGCTGGTCTGGCCCGGCGGCCTGGGCGCGCTGCGTGGCCGGGCCGTTCGTCGCCGGGGCGCTTCTGCTGGCGCAGGGCGCCCAGCAAGGCGTCGGCGTAGACGCGCCGGAGGCCTTTCTGCCCGCCGAAGCCTTTCTCAAACTGGTCCAGGCGCAGGGGCTGTCCATCCACGAACAAGTCGAACAGGTCGCGGCGGCGCGCTAGGCGGCGGGCCTCCGTGGCAGGCAGGCAAGCAAGCCCATGAGCGGCATCCACGATCTGCGATCCTTCATTGCCACCCTGGAGGCGGCGGGGCAGTTGGCCCGCATCCGCCGCCCTGTCAGCCGCACGCACGAGCTGGCCGACGTCGCCGCCGCCCTCGAGCGTAGCGGCGGCCCGGCCCCGCTCTTCAGCGCCTTTGCGCCCGCGGCCGATGTCTTTGACTGGCCGATCTTCTCCAGCGGGCTGGCGCACCAAACGCGCGTCGCCTTGGCCCTGGGCTGCCCCCCGGAAGCCGTTACCGCCGCCATGGGCCGCGCGCTCGACCCGGCCGCCGCCCTGCCGCCGCGCGTCGTCGAGCGCGCCGAATGGCAAGATAACGTCCTGTTGGGCGAAGCCATTGATCTGCGCAAGCTGCCCATCCCCATCCACGCCCAGAATGACGGCGGGCCGTTCATCACCGCCGGCGTCGTCATCAGCCATGACCCCGATGGCGGGCGCGGCAATCTTTCCTACAACCGCCTGCAGGTGCTCGGCCCGCGCACTTTCGGCTGCAATATCAACGAATGGCGCGACCTGCGCCGGTTCCTGGCCAAGGCCGAAGGCCATAACCAGCCGCTGCCGGTTGCCGTCGCCATTGGCGTGGACCCCGCGCTCATGATCGCGGCCGGCTGCAAGTACGACGGCGACGAAATGGAGCTGGCCGGAGCGATCCGCGGCCAGGGCATCGCCGTGGCGCGGGGCGTCACCGTGCCGCTGCTCATCCCGGCCGAAGCCGAAATCGTCATCGAAGGCCGCCTGCTCCCGGGCGCGCGCGCCGACGAAGGCCCGCTAGCCGAGTTCCACGGCTACTACGGCGAGCTATGGCACAGCCCGGTATTGGAAGTCACCGCCGTTTCCTTTCGCCATGCGCCCATCTTCCAGACCACCATCCCCGGCTGGACTGAGCACATCTACCTCGGCAACGTGCTGCCGCGCGAACCGCTGTTGCTGCGCTTCGTGCGCCACGCCAGCCCGAACGTGAAGGCCCTGCACATCCCGCCCTACGGCAACGGCTTTATGGTCATCATCCAACTCGACAAGCGCAACCCCGGCGAGCCGCGCAACGTCGCCCTGGCGGCCTTCACGGCGCATGTCAATATCCGCATCTGTCTGGTCGTAGACCCCGACGTGAACATCTACGACCCCGCCGACGTCCAGTGGGCCATGGTCAGCCGCGTGGATTGGGGCCGCGATGTCTTCATGGTTCCGGGCGCGCAAGGCCACGAGATGGACCCGGCCAACGATGCCCGCGGCATTGGCACCAAGCTGGGGATAGACGCCACCTTTGACAAGGGCCGCCGTGAATACGGCGAGCGCGTGCGCTATCACCCCGTTGACCTGAGTCAATACTTGGGCAGCTGATGGCCTCCCCGTACCCGCCTGGAATGCCCAGCAAGACCTCTCGGCCGAACGTTGCGCCGGCCCTCCTCATCGCCGGCGGCGCCCTCCGCGTGATGGTCGGCGCTGCTGAGCGCGCCCGGGGGGGCCGTGCCGCCGCCCGCGCCAACTCTCCCGGCCGCTCCTGGCGAGATCGGACGGTATCGCGGCTCAGTTTTCGTGGTACTTGCGGGGATGCTACAAGACGGGCGGGGCGATGCAGCAAACCACCGCCGCTGGTTGGCCGCCCACGGCGGCGAACTGCCGCAGCGCCGTCCCCTGATAGCTGAGCGTGTCGCCGCGCTGGAGCGTGTACGTCGCGTCCTCAAGCCGGACTTCCACTTGCCCCTCCAGCGCCATCATCCACTCTTCCGTCGGGCGGACCAGCTTCTGGGCCGTCACCGGTGTGCCCGGCTGCAAGTGGACCAGCACCACCATGAAGGCGCGCACCGTTGGCGCGGTGAGCACATCGTAGCTGGTATTCCACCCGTGCAGCAGAAACGGCGTCCGTTCGCCGGCGCGGATAATGGGACTCGCCGTCTGCGCTCCATCCAGAAAGCGGAACATCGGCACGTCGAGCGCCGCGGCGATGCGTTGCAGCGAGTTGAGCGAGGGCGCGACCTTGTCGTTTTCCACCTGGCTGAGAAAGCCGGCCGTCAAATCAGTCCGCGCGCCCAACTCGCGCAGGCTCAAGCGTAATTCCTTCCGGCGGACTCGAATGCGTTCTCCGACCATAGTCTGCTGGAAACCCCTTGGGCCGCCGCCAATTGCTACTCGCCCCCAGCTGCGCGGCGGCATTTGCTCTGGGGAAGTGTAGCTGCTCTAAACTCTGTTTATAATATGTATACAACAATACGCAAGAAGCTGCGGGCTGTCAATAGAAACGACCCAATCTGACTTATTCGGGCAAGCGCCCGGCACGGCCCGGGCCTGGAGGAACGAAACCATGCCAATCAAAGACTCGGTCGTCATGCTCACCGGTGGAGCCATCCGCGTTGGTCGGCAGGTCGCCCTGCACCTGGCCGGCCTGGGCGCCCACCTCTCGTTCTCCTATCTGCCGGGCGAGCCTGGCCCCAAGACGCAGGCCGAAGTCGAGGCCCTCGGCGTTCGCTGCCTCGCCACCCCGCTCGACGTGCGTGACCCCGCCGGCATCCGCGCCTGGGTGGCGGCCACCAAGGCCCAGTTCGGCCGAATTGATGTGCTCATCAACAACGCCTCCGTCATTACCCGCCGCCCCTTCCTCGAAATGACCGAGGCCGATTGGGACTCCAGCGTGGACGTCAACGTCAAGGGCGTTTTCCTCTGTTCCCAGGCCGTCGCGCCCACCATGCTGGCGCAGGGCGGCGGCGTCATCGTCAACGTCACCGACCTCTCCGCCTTCAAGGTCTGGCCGGGCTTTGCCCACCATGCCGTCGGCAAGGCCGGGGTCATTCAGCTCACCCGCTACATGGCCAAAGAGCTTGGCCCGCGCATTCGCGTCAATGCCATCGCGCCCGGCCCCATCTTGCCGCCCGATGGTTCGTCGCCGGCCGAGACCGACAAAGCCATGGCCATGATCATCATGGATCGCATGGGCACGCCGCAGGATGCCGCCCGCTTAATGGTATTCTTGATCGAGAATGACTTTCTCACCGGCGGCGTCTATCATGTGGATGGCGGCTCGGCCCTGGTCTAGGGCCGTTGGCGAGGCCGCGCCATGAAACGGGTGGCACGGTGAGAGTCGCGCTCCTCAGTCGTGGGCGCGGCTGGCATACCGATGACCTCCAGCGCGCGCTCGCGGCCCGCGGTCATGTCGGCGTCCTGCTGCCCATCACGCACCTGGCCGGCCGCCTCGGCCCGGCCTCTCAACTCGATAGCGCCGGCCAATCGCTCGACGACTTCGACGTCGTGCTCGTGCGCCTCATCCCGCGCGGCTCGCTCGAACAGCTCATCTTTCGGCTCGATGCCCTGCACCTGCTGGCCGCTCGCGCCGTGCGCGTCGTGAACTCGCCCACCGCCCTCGAGCGCACGGTAGATAAGTACTACACTTCGGGTCTGCTGGCGCAAGCCGGCCTGCCCACGCCCCGCACCCTGGTGTGCGAGTCCCGGGCCGCGGCCCTCGCCGCGTTTGCCGAGCTAGGGCGCGATGTCATCGTCAAGCCGCTGTTTGGGTCCATGGGCCTCGGCCTCGCCCGCCTTCAAGATGAGGCCGTCGCCTACCGCGTCTTTCAAGCCCTGGAGTTGGAGCGCGCCGTTTACTACGTCCAGGAGACCATCCCGCATCCCGGTCGCGACCTGCGCGCCTTCGTCATCGGCGGGCAGGTCGTCGCCGCCATGGCCCGTGTCGCCCCGGGCTGGCGCACCAACCTCGCCCAGGGCGCCCGTCCCGAGCCGGTGAACCTGACGCCCGAGCAGACCGATCTCTGCCTCCGCGCCGCCGCCGCGGTAGGCGCCGACTACGCCGGCGTAGACCTCTTGCCCGCCGCCGACGGCTCGCTCTACGTGCTTGAGGTCAATGGCATCCCTGGCTGGCAGGGCTTGCGGCAGGTCACTCCTGTAGACATCGCCGCCCGCCTCGTCGCGCACCTGGAGTCCGCATGAAACGCTTGTTACTGCTCATCGTCTCCACCGCGCTGGCTGCCTGTGCCGCGCCCTCCGCCGCCCCCACGCCGTCCGACCCCGCGTCGTCCCCCGCCGCCGACCTCGGCGGGCGCGAGGTGGCCGTCGCCGTGGGCAACGCCTATCTGCCGTTCAGCTTCGTGCGCCTTGGCAGCGCTCAGCCCGAAGGCTGGGACTACGACGCGCTCAGCGCCATCTGCGCCCGCCTTAACTGCGCGCTCACCTATTACGAGGTCACCTGGGATGCGATGGTCGCGGCCGTCGGCGCGGGCCAGTACGACGTCGCCGCCGAGGGCATCACCATCACGCCTGAGCGCGCCGAGTTGGTGGACTTCTCCGACAGCTACATGCGCGTGGATCAGCGCCTCATCGTCCGCCGCGACGAAACCCGCGTGGACAGCCCCGCCGCAGTGCAAGCCAACGCCGCCCTGCGTGTCGGCACCATGCTTGGCACCACCAACTACGTCACCGCCGTGGACCTCGTCGGCGCAGACCGTGTCCACACCTTTGAGGACTGGGGCGAGGCCGTGCAGGCCCTCATCGTCGGCGATGTGGACGCCGTGCTCATTGATGATGTGGCCGGGCAAGGCTACGTCGGCGTCAACGCCGACGACCTCAAGCTGCTCCCCGGCGTGCTGGTCAGCCAGGAACTTGGCCTGATCTTCCCCAAAGGCTCGCCGCTGGTGGCCCCCTTCAACGCCGCCCTCGCCGCTCTGCGCGCCGACGGCACGCTCGACCGGTTGGCCGCCAAGTGGTTCGGCCCCGGCTTCACGCTTACCTACGCCGACATCGGCCCGGGCGCCTACGACAATACACCCGAGCCATAGCGCGCCGGCCCGCTACTCGCCCTCCAAACCGAATGACCGCCACAGCACCTCGGGCGCCACTTGCCCCGCCTGCATCGTGCGCCCGCTGATGATGTTGTTGAACGCTGCCTGCGCCGGCCCAAAGATCAACGGGTCCAGCTCGTAAAACTGGAAATTCACGGCCCGCATCAGATCGTAAAACGGCGCGCCGTAGTTCGCCCCGGCCGACGCCGGCACGCGCGGCAGGTACTCGGCCAGCACTCCGTCATCGCCCCGCACAATGAAGTGTGTTTGCCCCCCGTACATGATTGCGTCGTTAGTCACGCCCATCGCGTGCAGGTCATCGGCAGCCACCGGCGGCAGCGGGCACGTCCCCCAGCCATGCAGCACCTGTCGCGTGTCAAAGCCCAGGTTGTGCAGCTTCAGGAGCGGCACCTCGATAATGCGCGCGGCCACCTGCACACTGCCCACCAGGCTGGCCGTCGGCGCGATCAGCAGCGTCAGGGCCTCCGGCGCTATCCCCAGCGTCGCCGCCAGCCGTGCCGCGATGCCCGCCGACGGCGGCTCCCGCCCTTCCACGCACAGCACCGCGGCCTGTGCTCTCTCGCCGTACCCCAGCGCCACGCTGATCGCATCTTGTGCGGCGGCCAACGCCCGGCCCGGTCCGCTCAAGATCACGTCATAGTCCGGCTGGCGCAGCGTCCGCCCCCCGGCCTGCGACGCCAGGCACGCCACCGCCGGATGGTCAGTTCGCGCGCACAGCCCCGGCAGCGTCCGCCCGCCCACCGTCACCGGCGCGAAGCTCACCGTGCCCAACCCGCCCAGGCTCACCTCCGCAAACAGCCGCCCGGCTTCCAGGCTCCCGGGCGCCCTGATGCCCATGTCCAGCCAACGCACCCCGTTCTCCAACCGATTGACGCTGATGCCGTACGCCTCTCGGTCGGCCGTCAGGCGGTCCACCAGGGCCAACGCGCGCTCGTTGAGGTTGAGTATTGTGGTCATGGCTCAAACTCCCTCCCACAGTAGGATTTCGCCGCGGCCCAACTCCAGGTGGTCGCCGCTGTAGCGCGCGTACGCCCCGGCGACCTGTCCTTCCGTCAGGGGCAAGCCCAGGTCGCGCAGGTAGCGCAGATACAGCCGCAGGAAAGTTGGGCGGTAGACGCAGGCGAAACGAAAGGTCGGCAGCAGCCGCGCCGGCCTGAGGCTCACCAGCGTGCCGCGCCGCATCCCCGCCGCCGCCCTCCCGCCCAATTGGCCCAGCACCACCAACGTGCCCGCCAGCATCCCCGCGCCCGCAAAATCGCCGCAATCGCCGCCGATGGCGATCAACCCGCGGCGCATGGCGCGGCCCGCCTCGTCGCCCGCGCGGCCGTGCACAATGATCTCGCCGCCCGTCATGCCCTGCCGGCTGCCCACATAGCCGCCGCCCAGGGCCTGTCCCGCGTTGCCGTGGATGACCAGCCGTCCCCCCGCCATCTCGGCCCCCGCCCAATCATCCGCGTCGCCTGCCACCTCCAGCCGCCCCCCGGTCATGCCCGCGCCCGCGTGGCGGCCTACTGCTCCCGTAACGCGCAGCGTGCCGCCGGCCATCTCGTGCCCCAGCCACTTGAAGGCCCGCAAGTCGCCGTCGAGCGTCACCTCCGGTCCCGGCTCGCCGCTCACGTCAAAGAAGTCATCCACGCTGGCCGGCCGGTTGCCGTGCAGCAGCGGCAGCGCCCCAATCGCCTCCCGGCTGAGGGTCGCCAGCCTGTCGGGCCGGAGACAAGCCGCCTCCACCGGCGCTTCGGGCTTGGTGTGCAGCCTCAGTGTCAGCGTCACGCCGTTTCTTCCAACAAACTATGCAGCCGCACCTGAAACTGTCCCAGCCGCCCGCCGTAGTTGCCTGCCGAGATGTGAGTAGCCCCGTTCGCGGCGGCGGCCCGCAGCCCCCGCCGCATCCCCTCCGTCACGGCGGCCAGGTCCAGCCCGTCGAGCACAATCTCCAGCACGCTGCCCACGCCCTCCGGCACCTGGCTGTTAGGGGCCACGCCGCGCAGAGTCGGGCAAAAGGCCGAATTGGTCGAGGCGCGCAAGAACCGATAGCGCGACCCCACCTGGCTGCCGCTCCGCACGATGCCGCGCGTAAAGGACGTGATCACCTTCGGCACTGTTCGCATCGCCGCCACCGCCGCCTCTGCCGCGCGCCGCGTCGTCGCCGCGTCCCCGGCCATCAGCAGCAGGTTGCCGCCCCCCACCGCCCGCTGCGCCCCAAAGTGCTCCTCGACCACGAACTCACCTTCCATCACCGGGATGCGCCAATACCGCCGCCCCGCCAACTGCTTGCTGATCTGGTAGCCGTCCCCGAAGTACCGCAGCGGCCCGCCGATGTTCAGCCGCTCGCTTGCGTCGGGCAGCCCGTCGTAGCACGCCGTAGTGGCCGTGGTCAACACGCACTGCCCAATTCGCTCCACCAGCCGGTCGCGCAAGTCTTCTTGCCGCACCGTGAAGAACAGGACGCTCACCCCCGGCCGCCCGTCCGGCGTGGCTGTGGCCGCTAGGTCTGCCTCCACGCCCGCCTCCACCCGGCAGCCGATGATGGACGTGGCAAACCCCGTCACCGTCTGCGCGGCGGCGCTGGCCCACTCCGCTGTCTCGGCCGTGATGATGGCCCGCGCGCCCCACATGCCGAACGCTTCGGCAAACGTGTCGTCCACGCGCGTTCCGTTTGGCAGCGTATGCGTCATGGCGCCTCATCCGGCCTGCGGCGGGCGGGTGATCCCGGTACGGCATAGTTATCAAAACTCACGCTGTAATTGTCGGCGAACCATGGCCGCAGCGTGCGCTCAATCGCCGGGTCGTAGCCCGGCGTCACGCTCAGCAGTTGGCCCTGCGGCTCGGCCCGCAGCTCGCCCTCGCCGACCACCCTCTGCCCCGCCTTGAACACGTAGCGTGGCGCGGAAAACATCGCCTCTTTGTCCGGCTGATCCTCATACAGAGCCAGGTCGGCGTCCGCGCCCGGGCCTAAATGACCTTTGTTGGTCAGCCCCAGCAGTTTGGCCGGCCCCGCGCGCGTGATGATGGCGATCTCGCCCAGTGTGTATTCCCGCGTCAGTCCGTCCGCCAGCGCCGTCTGCCGCACCGCCGCCGGGTTGGCGCGCGCCATCTGCTCTGCCCGGAAAGTCTTGTCCATTAGCAGGCGGATCAACCGGGGGTAACTGGTGAACAGCGCCCCGTTCGGGTGGTCGGTCGAGAACACCAGTCGCCAGGGGTCTGGGCTAAGCAGGAACAGCTCCAGCCCCAGCGCCCACTGCAGTGCGTGCGCGTAGCTGGCCTCCCGATATGTCAGCGGCTGCAAGCCGCAGCCCGTCTCGCACTCCACGTCGCCGCTGACCCATGGGCCGCGTGTCAGGTGGTGCAGCCACGCCGACACCGGAATGTCAGCCGTGGTCGTCATCGCCGGTCCGAACAGCACCTGTCCCACGTCGGCGCTTAGCTCTGGATGCGCGCCCAGGTACTCCACTATTTCCCGTGCTCGCGAGGTGGGGCGGCCGTCGTCCGTCGCGCCATAGCAGTGAAACTGAATATGACAGACGTGCGCGCGCTGCCCCGCCAGCGTTTGCAGCGTTTGCAGCGTCACTGCCGCGTTGCCCGGTTGGCCCAGGTTCAGGCCGTGCAGGTGGATGGGGTGCGGCAGGCCCAGCGCGTTCGCGGCCTGTGCCAGCTCGTCAATCACCTGGCGCGGGGTCAGGGCCAGCCCGCCAATCGCCTCATCCAGCTCGGTCACGTTCTGCCGGCTGCGCTTCCACTGTTCCACGCCGCCCGGGTTAGCCAGCTTCACCGCATAGGCCCGCGTCGCCGCCAGCCACCACGCTACCGCCTCGCGCACTTCCTCGGTGCGGCCCGCCGCCAACAGATCAAACAACAGCCGGTTGTTGCCCAGCAGCGCAAAGAAGCCCTTGTCCACAATCGGCGTGTCTTCCAACTCGGCCACCGCCTGCCGCGCCCGCAGCGGGGCAATCGCCGCGTCCATCACGGTCGTGTACCCCAGGGCGGCGTAGCGCTGGCCGGTCGCAAAAGTGCTCGGCGCGCTGCCGCCCGTGCCCGAACGGCCGTCTCCGCGGCCCGGCTGTGGGTCGCGCCGGTGCTCCTGTGGCATCATCCGCCGTGCCAGGTTGATGGTGTGTCCCGCGATGTGGCTGTGCAGGTCCACGCCGCCCGGCATCAGCACCAGGCCCCGTGCGTCCAGCGTTGCCGCCTCCGGCGGCAGCGCGGCCACGATTCGGCCGTTGCGGATGCACACCTCCTGCGCCGCGCCGTCCACGCCGTTCGCCGGGTCATACACCCTGGCCCCCGCAATGCGCAGCCCCGTTTCCTCAGCCACCCCGGCCTCCCCGCCAGCGTGCCAGCAGTTCACCCAGCACGGCTTCGGCGGTCGGGTAGGGCGCTGGCAAAATCGCGCTTGCCGTCAGCGCTACCTCGTCCATCCGATACAGCGTGCCGCCCGCCTCGACCCCCGGCACTGCCGTGCCGATCGCGACCTTAGCCCAAGCCGCCTCCGCCGCGTTCGGGCCAATCACCACCACCGGCAGCCGCTTCAACCGCGCCGCCGCCTCCGGCGTCAGCCCTTGCGTAGCCTCGGCCGCCACCACCAGCACGGCATCCACCTCGCCGCGTGTGAGCAGCTCCGATGCCCTAAACTCAACGGCGTTTGCGCGTGGATAGCCTCGGTTGTAGCTCGCGCCCTGCGGATAGCCACTCTGCCACGCCAGCACGTTGTCCGCCCCGGCCGCGTTAGCGTGCCCGCCCATCCCTTGCGCAAATACCCGCGCATGTGTGTTTAGTTCCGTCACCAGGTTTGTCAGCGCCGCCACCGTCTGCGGTCCCGCGCGTCCGGCTCCTAGCTGCGGTCCATAGTAGATCACCCCATACCGGCACCCCTTCAATCGTCCCGCCAAATCGCTGAGCGCCGTCAGAGGAAGTCCCGCCGCCTCCGCCAGTTCCTGTCCATTTGGCAGCCCGCGCAGCAGGCCGCGCAGCGCACCCACCACCTCGAAAGCCCGTTCCGGCGCACTGGCGACGAAAACATCTGCGGTCGCTGCCACGCCCGTCCGCGCCCCGTCAATCACCACCAGTGTCCGTCCCTGGCGGCGGTCATCCGGCGCAGTGTAGCGCGCTGCGTGGCGCGGGTGCGTCTCCAGTGGGTCTATGCCCCAATACACCACCAGGTCCGCCAGATTTCGCACCTCGCCCAGCGTTGCCGTTTGCGCATAGCCACTCGCCAGGGCGTAGGCAGTTGCCCCGTGTACTTCCCCGGCTGCCGTGTCCAGGTGCGCCCGGAGCAGGTCAGCCGCCGCCACCGCCGCGCGCTGCGCCTCCGTCGAGACGCCGTTCAGCCCATACACCAGTGGGCTGCGCGCCGCCCTTAGCAGTGCCGCCGCCGCGTCCACGGCCGTCTCCAGGTTGGTCGCCTGCCCGTCCATCAGCGCTGCGGGCTGCCCGCGGCGCGGAAAACGCGCATACCCTTCTTTCGCCAACCAGCAAGCGTTCTCCACCTGCCTGGCCTGGCCCGCTTCCACCGTCACCGCCAGGTCGTCGCACAGGCACCCGCAGAACGGGCACACCACATCTTCGAAGCGCCGGGCTGTCACGCGGATACCCCTAATGCCGTTAGTTCGCGCCGCACCGCCGCCGCCTGCCTGCGCAGCGCCGCCAGGCAGGCCTCGGCCGTGCGCGCCGTCGCCAGCACCGTGCAGATCGGGTGTCCCTTTTGGATGACTTCTCCCGGATGTGGTATGTCGCGCCGGCCGCGCGCCGCCCACCCAGCGGTGTCGCCCACGACCACATCTTCGGCAGCAAACAGCACCGCCTTGCCACGGGCGGGTTCATTGCTGGCCGGGGATGGTGGCGTGGCCAGTCGGCCCCGGCAGCCCGCCCGATGTGCGGCAAACACCCAGCCCGGTTGCGCCGCGTCAAACAACTCCAGTGACGCCGATGGGCGCGCGTTCACTTCCAGCGTCCACAACCGGCCTGCGTGCCAGACAAAATCGAGGCCGTTGACACCGCGCAGCCCGAACGCCGCCGTCAGGTGCGCCACCACGGCCTGTGCCTGCCGAGCCAGCTCCGCCCGCGCGCGGGCCGGCAGCCGCGGAGGCGTGAGATTTCCGGCATACCGAAACCCTGCCGCTCCAAACGCTCGCCGCCCGACCAACTGCTCGGTCAGGCCCAATACCGCCGCTCGCCGCCCGTCTGCCACAAACGCGGCCGACCCTACCATTCCCGGCCGCCGCTCCTGGATGATGCCGGGCGCCCCCGTCGGCCCCCCCCGCCAGCGCCGCACGCCATGGCCGCCGCCGCTGTGCAGCGGCTTATACAGCCACTGCCGCTGCCCCGGTTCTGGGGGGGTCTCTATTGGGTAGGTCGCAGGGAAAGCAAAACCGCCGTCTCGCAGCGCCGCCGCCAGTCGCAGCGGATCGCGTGTCTGCCGCAGTGTCGCGGGTGTGTTGCCCAGCAGGCGGCGCCCCTTGGCCAACGCGGCCACGAGATCAGGGTGGTTTTCAAAACTGGCGCCGTACACCACGGCCGCGGCCGGTATCTCCCTGGCCGCGGCGGCTAAGGCTGGGGCGCTATAGGCCCGTCCGCCGAAGTCGTGTCGCAGCGATCGGCTCGGACACATGGCGCGCAGATCCACGTCGCCGAAGTAGTCCAGCGCCACCACGGCCTGTCCCGCCGCCAGGGCCAGCTCAGCCAGCAGGCGCGCCGAGTAGCCAATCACCAGGATTGGTGCGTGTCCATCAGGCGTAGACGGTGTTCTCCGGTACATAAGACTGTAGGGCCGGCTCGGTCGAAAGTCAAGCCGGAAATTAAGTATTACTCAACATCATGAAGCAGTGCTTGACACGCCTATTTCACCGTGCTAATCTGATCGCATTGTTCCCCGACAATCACAGATCATCTCTGGGTCTGCCCTGCCATGACTGAACCGGTCGTCAAGGTCACCGGACTGACGTATTACTACCCCGGCGAGAGCGAACCAGCGCTCCGCGACGTCAACCTCGAAGTCCTGCCCGGCGAGTTCGTGCTCATCATCGGCGCCAGCGGGTGCGGCAAGAGCACCCTGGCCCTGGCCCTCAACGGCATCATCCCGCACGAGATGGAAGGCCGCATTGGCGGCCACGTCTACATCAACGGCCAAGACACTCGCCAGAGCACGGTCTACGCGCTGGCCACCAGCATCGGCATCGTCTTCCAAGACCCCGACTCCCAGTTGTGCAGCCTCTACGTCGAAGATGAGGTCGCCTTTGGCCCCGCCAACCTCATGATGGCGCCGGCCGAGATCATGGGGCGCGTCACCCACAGCCTCGAGGCCGTCGGCGAGAGCGGCATCCGCCGCAAGCTCATCTACGAAATCTCCGGCGGCCAGAAACAGCGCGTGGCTATCGCCTCCATCCTCGCCATGGAGCCGCGCATCCTCTTGTTCGATGAGCCGACCGCCAACCTCGACCCCCTCGGCGCGGTCAAGGTCTTTGAGTTGATGCGCCGCCTCAATCAAGACCTCGGCTTCACCGTCATCGTCATCGAGCATAACGTTGATTCCGTCATGAGCCTGGCCAGTCGCCTGGTGCTCATGGACGGCGGCTCCGTCATCTCCAGCGGCCCGACGCGCGCGGTCATCCAGCGCGAGGGCCGGCGCATCACCAGCCAGCTTGGCCTGCGCATCCCCCAGATCTCCGAGTTGGCCCTGCGCCTCGCCGACCAGCAGATCGTGCTCGACCCCTTTCCCCTCACCGTCGCCGAAGCCGCCGACGCCCTGCAGCGCCTGGCCGGCCGCCTCAAGTTCGCCCCGCTGCCGCCGTCGCCCGCCCCGGTCGCCGCCGCGCCCATCATCGAAACGCAGCACCTCACCTTCGACTATCCCGATGGCACCCACGCCGTCCGCGCCGTCTCGCTCCAAATCTACCCCGGCGAAGTCATCGGCCTCGTCGGCAAGAACGGCTCCGGCAAGTCCACCCTCACCTCGCTGTGGATGGGCCTCAACCAGCCCTCCTCCGGCCAGGGGCGCGTCGCGGGCTGCTCCTTGGGCCAGACCACCACCCAGGCCCTTGCCGCCCAGGTCGGCTACGTCTTCCAATACCCCGAGCACCAGTTCGTCACCGAAGCCGTCGGCGCCGAAGTGGCCTTCAGCCTCAAAGCCAAGAAGCGCCCCGCCGCCGAAGTCGAAGAACGCGTCCAGAACATGCTGGCGCTCTTCGGCCTCGAAAAACAGCGCCACAAACACCCGTTGCGCCTCAGCATGGGCCAGAAGCGCCGCCTCAGCGTCGCCACCATGCTGGTGCTCGACCCGGCCGTGCTCATCCTCGACGAGCCGACCACCGGTCAAGACAAGAAGAACATTGACAACATCATGGACATCCTGCTGCGCATCAATCAGCAGGGCACGACCATTGTCCTGGTCACTCACGACCTGAACCTCGTGGCGCGCTACTGCACCCGCCTCCTCGTCATGGACCATGGCGAGATGGTCTTCCAGGGCACGCCGCGTGAGTACGGCGCCGCCTTCGACTCCATCCGCTCCGACGCGCTCGTCCTGCCCGACGTCTACGCCGTGGGCCGCGCCTTGCGCCTCCGTGGCCTGCCGGTTCCCGAAGTGTTGACCGCCGACGAACTGCTGGCGAGCCTCAAGGTGACCCATGCGGCGCTTTAGGTACATGCACGGGACCTCCTTCTTCCATCGGATGGACCCGACCTGGAAGCTCATCTGGAACGTCGTGGTGCTCCTGTCGCTCCTCTTCAACTTCCAGGTCCCTTACGCCGTTGCCTGGTTTGTCTACACCGCCTGCCTCGCCCTCTTCCTGGCCGACATCACGCCCCGCCAATACCTGCGTTCGATCAGCTACTTCCTGGGCATCGCCCTGTTTATCCTGGTTTGGCGCGTCCTCTACAGCCCCTTTGAAGGCACCGTGCTCTGGTCGTGGGGGCCGATTGACGTCACCCGCGAGGGCATCACCGAAGGCGTCGCCATCTTCTTTCGCTTTCTGGTGCTCGCCACCGTCACCACGATCTTCACGCTGACTACCGATCCGGGCCGCATGGTCGAGAGCCTCGTCCAAATCGCCCGCGTGCCCTACCGCATCGGCTTCGCCATGTACGCCGCCCTGCGCTTCATCCCCCTTTTTGAGAATGAGGCCCAGGTCATCAACAACGCCCACCTCATCCGCGGCGTTGGCGAAACCGGGCGCGACCCGCTCTCGCGCCTCCGCCTGACCAGCAGCCTCGTCGTGCCCCTCCTGGTCAGCGGCATCCGCCGCGCTCGGTCGGCCGCCATCGCCATGGATAGCCGCTGCTTCGGCGCGTACGACCGGCGCACTGTGCTCCATCCTCAGCAGGCGACGCCTGCCGCACTGTGGTTTGTGCTCGCCCACCTGGCCGTCGGTCTGGCGTCGTTCATCTACTTCTTTGTCTTGGGGCACGGGGTGGTTTACCACTGACCGCCGGCCGCCTGAGAGGAGGTTGCCTGACCCACTTTCCTCACGCTCACTCCCAGGGGGGTTGCGCCGGCACTCATCCTACAGAGGAGAACGCACCATGACCCAGGCAACCGCCAAGCCCAGAATGTTCTCGACCGTAGACTTGCTCACCATGGCCGTCATTGCGGTCGTCGCCGCGCTGTTGAACTCGTACGTTTGGTTCGCCGTGATGAATGTGGCTACGCCCCTCTTCGCGTTCTTGGGGCCAGTCGGCTGGATTGGCGCCTCGGGCGTCTACATGATCGCCCCGGTGCTGGTCGGTTTGCTGATCGGCCGCATGGGCGCCGCCACCATCTACGGCCTCATCCAGGGCTTCCTCGAAATGCTGCTCGGCAACCCCGCCGGCGCCCTGTCCATCGTCTACGCCGGCCTCCAGGGCCTCAGCGTTGACGCCTCCCTGGCAGTCTTCCGCTACAAGCCGACCCTCCCGGCCGCCCTTCTCGGTGGCGCGATCGGCAACCTGGTCGCCGATGTTATCTACCTCTTCGTCTACGGGCTGGCCACGCCCGGCAACCTGATCGTCGGCGGCATCACCGCCCTCATCAGCGGCGCTGTGCTCGGCGGCCTCGTCGCCTGGCTGCTCGTCCTGGCGCTCCAGCGCACCGGCGTCGTCTCACGCATCGGCCTGAAGGGCTATCAGGAAATCTAGCCTCAGTGCCGTCCGCACTGCTAGCGGCCCGCCGTGAGACACTCGGGTCCCACGGCGGGCCGCTTGGCATATTCGGGCTGAGTTTCTTACGCCAACCTGCCCGCCGGCCGCTCCCCTAGCCGGTCGCTCTTTTAGCCGGCCGCTCTTTTAGCCGGCCGTCATCGCTCGGTAACGCTCGGCCCCCAGCCTCCGCGCCCGCTCCACAATCTCTGCCTCGTCCGCCAGCGTCAGCCGCCCGCCGGCCACCACAATCCGGCCGTCCACAATCACCGTATCCACATCGCGCCCCTGGGCGCAGTACACCAGCAGCGGCACGATCTCGCCCGGGGCCGCCAGGTGCGGCTGCTCGAGGTTCAGCAGCACCACGTCTGCCAGCCGGCCGGGGTCCAGCACGCCCGCGTCAATCCCGGCCGCCCGCGCGCTGTGCTCCGTCGCCATGCGGAACGCGTCCTGCGCCGTCAGCGCGTCGGCCTGGCCCTCCACCTTATGCAGCAGCGCCGCGAAGCGCATCTCCTCGAACATATCCTGTAGATCATTCGACGCCGGCCCATCGTTCGCCAGCGCCACGGCGATGCCCGCGCCCAGCATCGCCGGCGCCGGCGACACACCGCTGGCCAGCTTCATGTTGCTCTTCGGGCAATGCACCGGGATGGTTTCGTGCTCGGCCAACAGCGCTCGGTCGGCGGGCGTGACGTGCACGCAATGCGCCAGCGAAGTGTGCGGCGTGAGCATCCCCGCCTCCGCCAGCCAGCCGACCGGCGTGAACCCGGTCTCGTCTACCGTCTCGCGGAACTCCACCGCCGTCTCCGCGCAGTGCCCGTGGATCATGATCCCCTCCGCCTCGGCTGTAGCGGCGATCCACTCCAACAGCGGCCGCGAGCACATCTGCGGCGACGCGGCGGCGATCATAAAACTCAGCGTCGGCGTTTCGGCTGCCAGCGCGCGGCACTCCGCCAGCTGCTCCAGCACCCGCCGCTGTATATCCGCCAGCGGCGCCACTAGCTCAGGCGGTATCTGGGCGTTGGCCACGTTAAACGCCGCCGCGCCGCGAATGCCCATTTCCTGCCACGCCCGCCACGCCGCGCCGATCGTCGAGTCCATGTCAATAAAGGCCGTGGTGCCGTTCTTCAACATCTCCGCGCACCCGGCGCGGCTGGCCGCCACCATCATCGCCTCGTCGGGGTACGCGAGCCGCGCCTGGCGGCGGTAAGGGAACACCACCGCCTGCAGCCACGGCTCCAGGGGCAGGTCGCTGTGCAGGCCGCGCAGCACGCACTGGTACAAGTGCGTGTGCGCGTTGATCAGCCCCGGCATCACCGCCCGCGCTCGGCCGTCCAGCACGGTCATTTTCCCGGCCGTCGTCAGCTCCGCTTCCAGGTTCGGCCCGATCGCCGCAATGCGGCGGCCATGGATCAGCACATCCACGTCGCGCTCAACCCGGTCGGCGCTGCGAATCAAGTAGCGCGCCTGACGAATGAGGATGGACATCGGTGCCTGGCCTCCCCCGTCCTGGGCCGCCTCAATCCCAGAGGTGCGCGCGCACCTCTGCTCGCGTCAGCAGGGCCTCCAGCACGGCCCCGCCCATCGCCAGCGCCTTGTCCGACACCTGGAAACACAGGCCGGCCTCGGCGCGTGGGTCCAAATCGCCGATCTTCAGGCCCGCCGTCACGGGCATGCCGGTCGGCAGCAGCCCGCGCAGCGCCCCGCGAAACGCCGCGTGCAGCGGCCGGCCCGCCACCTCCGCGATCAACTCGCCCGCCTCCACCACTGCCCCAATCCTGGCCCGGCTCGTCAGCACGCCCGTCGCGGGCGCTCGCAGCACCCGCGTGCCGGTCTGGGCCATCACCGGGTCTGGCTGGCCCGTGTCAGCCGACGCGGGCTGATCCCAATACACCCGCCCCAGCGCCGGGCCGCGCGCCGTCTCCACCGCCGCTTGGCAGTTCACACCCGGCGTGAAGCCCGGACCCAGGCCGATCAGCAAAGCCACCGGGTCGGCCGGCCGGCTCACCACCTGTTTCAACAGCCGCGCATCTACCACCGCGGCCGGTTTCAGCCGCCGGATGGTGTGCGCCTCTGGGTCAATCAGCACCGCGATCTGGCCCGCCGTCAGCGTCGCGCGTATTTGCGCCGTGTCGCCCGCTTCGGCGATCAGCGTGCCCACCTGGCCCTCAATCGTCACTGTCCCGGCGCGGATCGCCTCTGAGAACGCCACCGCCCGCCGCACCGCCAGCGGATTGGGCAGTTCAGTCACGATCACCGGCATCCCGGCGCGGCGCAGCCTCAGCGCCACCCCGCTAGCCAGATCGCCGCCCCCGCGAATCAGAACAGACATCCTTCCGAACGCCTTTCGGTGATGGTCAGGGGATCATGGCCGCCCAACCCGGCCCCTAGGGCGTGGGCGCTGCCGCGTTGGCCGGCTTCGCCTCCGTGAAGAGGCTGTCAATCCGCGCCCCGCGCACCTCGCGCAGCGGCCGGCCCGAGCCGTGGCGTCGCGTGCTCAACACCTCCGCCAGGATCGAGACGGCAATCTCCGCCGGGCTTTCCGCGCCCACGTCCAGCCCCATCGGCGCGCGGATCGCCTGCACCCGGTCGCGGGGGTAGCCCGCTTGCAGCAGCCGTTGGAACAACAAGCGCGACTTCGTCGGACTGCCTACCAGCCCAATCAAAGCCGGCGCCTGCTCCAATGCCTGTGCCATCGCCGGCAGGTCGTAGCCCCACGTTGCCACGATCACGTAGGTTGAAGGCGTCATCTTAAACGGGATCGGCCCCAAGATTTCGCCCTCCGGTTGGTAGGTTGTCAACCCGAGTTCAATGGGTTCCGGAAACCGCTCGCGGCTCGCCCACTCGGGCCGGTCGTCCACCACCTGCACGCGCAGCCCCAGTTGCGCGCCCATGCTCGCCAGCGGCCGCGCCACATGTCCCGCGCCCACGATCAACAGCGTTGGTTCGGGCCGCAGCACATCGCAGTGCACCAGCGTGGGCTGCGCCGCCGCCTCGCCCGCGATCGTCGCTAGCCGCGACTGGTTGTCTGCCAGCGCGTTGCGTGCCTCAACCGTGACCTGCGCCTGAAGCGCCTCCGGTCCCACGCGGCCCAGGACGCGGCCGTCGGCATAAGCCAGCAGCCGAGTCTCGGCGCGCGCCGGCGCGGCCTCGCCCTCGCGCACCACCGTCGCCAGCGCCACGCGTTCACCCGCCTCCACCGCCTCGCCCGCCGCCCTTGCCAGGCGCGCGAACTCGGCTACGTGCAGGTCAAGGTGCACATCCACGCTGCCGCCGCACAGACCCACGCTGTCGGGCCGGCCGTGCGTATCAAACACATAGTTGCTATAGCGAGGGCGTCCCTCCGCCAGCACCTGGCGGGCGTGCTCCATGACGCGCCACTCCAGCGTGCCGCCGCCGATCGTGCCGGCGATCCGGCCGTCCGGCCAGACGAGCATTCGCGCGCTGCCGTGTCGCGGCGATGAGCCGCGTACCCGCACCAGTGACGCCAGCACGGCTGGCTCGCCCCGGGCGGCGGCCTCTGCCGCCGCTTGCGCGACGCTCAGAAATTCCTGCAAACGTACCTCCACTGGGTGCTGCGCCGGCCGGCCTCCGGCTGGTGGCGCAGGGGTTAACCAGGCGGATTATAGCCCAGAACACTCCTCCATTCTGGCATTTACCGGCCGTTTCCGCTCGGCTTAGTCACGCTGGCGGCGCCCACTGCCTCTGGCCAATGCGGCGTTGGTGCCTCCGGCTGTGCCGACGCATACGCTTCTATCTGCGTCCGCCCGCCCCCCCGTTTCTCCGTTCTGCCGTCGCCGACGTCTTTCCAAAACGCGGCTGCGCCCAATGCGCCCGGCCTTCAGCCCGCTTATAATGAACTCGCGCCATTTAGGGGGCGGAGATAATCATGTCGGTCGAACCTACCCTCAAGCTTACCAGCCTCGCCGCGTGCGCCGGTTGCGCCGCCAAGCTCGGCCCGGCCGCGCTCGCCCAGGTCCTTCAGCCGCTCGCCGGCCAGTTCACACCTGCGGACTATCCTCACCTCATCGTCGGCCTGGCCCAGCCCGACGACGCGGCGGTCTATCGCCTGTCGCCCGATCAGGCTATCATCGCGACCGCCGACTTCTTCCCGCCTGTCGTGGATGACGCCTACACCTACGGCGCTATCGTGGCGGCCAACGCCTTATCCGACATTTACGCCATGGGCGGCCGGCCCATTTTCGCCCTCAATCTGGCCGCCTTCCCCGAAGACATGCCCGCTGGCGTCATCAGCGCCATCCTGCGCGGCGGCGCCGACAAAGTGCGCGAGGCCGGAGCCGCCATCGCCGGCGGCCACACCATCACCGATTCGGAGCCTAAATATGGGTTGGCCGTCACTGGCCTCGTTCATCCCGATCGCCTCTTCACCAAGGGCGGCGCCCGGCCGGGTGACCGGCTGATCTTCACCAAACGCCTCGGTACCGGCGTCATCATCACCGCCGCCAAAGGCGGTCACGCGGCCCCTGCCGACCTCGCCGAGGCCATCGCCGGCATGGTGCACCTCAACCGTCGCGCCAGCGAGGCCGCCCAGGCCGTTACCGGCGTGCGCGCCGTCACCGACGTCACCGGCTTTGGCCTCCTGGGCCACGCCCACGAGATGGCTCACCTGGCCGATGTGGCCTTCATCCTAGAGTATGCCGCCCTGCCATGGCTGCCGGGAGCGCGCCCCTACGCCGAGGCCGGCCACTTCCCCGGCGGGGCCGAACGCAACCAGCGCTTCTACTCCAAATGGGCCCGGCCCGCGCCCGCCCTCGGCCTCACCCCCTGGCAGGAGCGTCAACTCTACGACCCGCAAACCTCCGGCGGTTTGCTCATCGCCGTGGCCGCGGCGCACTTGCCCGAGTTGGTCGAGCGCCTGCACGCCGCGGGCGAACCAGCCTATATTATCGGCGCGGTCGAAACCGGCCACGGCGAAGTCTGGGTGCGCTGAGCCGCGGGTTGGCGCGCGATCAATCTAGCTGCCGGAGCCGCAGCGCATGCGTGACGGAGCCGAACACCGCCGGGCGTTTTGGGCCGAGCAGATGGACCTGGCCGCGGCCTTCATGGACCGGGTTAGCGCGCACCCTGTTGTTGAATGTGGCGAGCCTCTGCGCCCCTTGCAGCCGGCCGCCGCCGCCGCGGGCCTCCAGGTTGAGTTTTCCCAGCGCGCCCACGTCGGCGGGCGGCCGCGCCTGTTCTGGCTGCGCGCTGGTCTCATCGCCGCCTTCCTCGGCGCTGCCCGCGAATTCAACGCTCGCGGCTGGGTCATGCGCGTCGAAGACGGGCTGCGCACCCCTGCCATGCAGCGCGAGTTAGCCCTGCAACCCTACACCTTTGACCGCATCCTCGAGCGGGCGCGTTGGGAGTTGAACGGATCACCCCTCTCGGTTGAGTTCCTCACCCGCCGCGTCGGCGCCCTCATCGCCGCCTCGGCCAAGATCGGCACCCACTTGGCCGGCAGCGCCCTCGACCTCTCCGTGCTCGACCGGGCCACCGGCCGCGAGCTTGACCGGGGCGCGCCCTATCTTGAGATGTCCGAGCTAACGCCTCTAGTCACGCCCTTCATCTCGGCCGCGGCCCAGGCCAACCGCGCCGCCATTACCGCCGTGATGGAACGCCACGGCTTCATGGCCTATCCCTGGGAGTTTTGGCACTACAACCAGGGTGATGTCCACGTCGCGGTGCTGCATGGCCGCCCGCAGCCCGGTCGCTACGGCCCAGTCGAGGTGGACCTGGAGACCGGCGCGGTGCGCCCTATCGCGAACCCTGCAACGCCGTTGAACAGCCCGGCCGACATGCAGGCGGCCCTGGCCGCGGCTCTCGCGCGCGCGGCCGCCCGGTGACGGCTTAGCCGTCCGCCACGCACACGCGGTTGCGCCCCGCTTGTTTGGCCTGGTACAGCGCCTCGTCCGCCGCGCGGACAATCAACTCCCCACTGTCTTCGTGATGCGGGAAGACCGCCACCCCGACCGACAGCGTCACCGCGTTCAGCAGTTGATCGAAATGCTTGATATGCAGCCCCGCGACCTCCGCCCGCAGCGTCTCGGCCCGCTGCACCGCGACGCTCACCGGCGTCTCGGGCATGATCAGCAGGAACTCCTCGCCGCCATAGCGGCAGGCAATGTCCTCGGCTCGCAGCCGGGTGCGGAAAAGCGATCCAATCTCCCGCAGCAGCGCGTCGCCGGCGCTGTGCCCGTGTGTGTCGTTGAACTGCTTAAAGTGGTCCAGGTCCAGGAACAACACCGCGCCGCTGCTGCCGCTCCGGATCGCGCGGCTCAGTTCCCGCTCGAGCGTCTCCTGCATATAGCGGCGGTTGAACAGGCCCGTCAGCGGGTCGCGCATCGCCTGGTGGCGCAGCGCCTCGCGCAGGTTCACATTCGCCAGCGCCAACCCCAGCCGTTCACCCACCGTTTCCGCCAGGCGTCTGCGCTCCAGCCACGGGTCTGGCCCGTTACCCGCCGCGTCGGCGTACCGGATGTGCAGCATCCCCAGCGTGTCGCCGCGCGCCGTGATCGGGACGCACAGATAACCCCCAGCCGGAGGCTCGGCCACGTGCCCACAGTCCGGCGCGCCATCGCCTGTGCTGCGCGTGCGGCCCAGCCGCAGCCCCCAGCACGTGTCGGGTCCGAGCGCTTGATCTCGCGGGTTGCTTGTCAGTGTCCCCGCTGTGGCCACCGCCTCCAGCCGGTCGCGTGACGCCCGGTATAGGTACAGTGCACAGCCCAACTCCGGCAGCAGCCGCGGCAAGAATTGGCCGATCACGCCATAGCTCTCCTCGACCGTGGGACAGGCTTGCAGCAGATCGCTCAGTTGCGAGAGTTGGCTGCTCTCGCCATTCCGCCGTTCCAATTGTCCCACCAGGCGTGAGAGTTGGTCGTTGAGTTCCAGCAGTTCCATCTGCGCTTGCTTGCGGTCAGTGATGTCGTAGGCGGTCGCAATCGTAGCGGGCGCGCCCTCAAACTCAATTGGCCCGGCCGTCACCTCCAGCCATCGCGCGCCGCCCTGCGGGCTGACCACCTGCACCTCCTGCTGCCCTGCCCGCTTCGTCTCGCCCGCGTTGGCTGCCCGAGTCGCAGTGTCCACCGCCGGTGGGGCCGGGGGGTGCAGCGGCCAGCTAACCAGTTCGCTTTCCGGCGAAGCCGTCAGCGCCTCCGCGCGCGCATTGGCGTAGCGCAGGTGCGGCCCCTGGGTGATAAAGATCGCCGCAGCCGAGGTCTCCGCCAGCTTGCGAAACTTCTCCTCGCTGGCGCGGGTAGCCGCATGGGCGCGGCTCAGCCGCTCGAGCATGTCGTTAATTGCCGCCGCGACGCGCGCCAGCTCATCTCGTCCGCCTTCCGGCACACGCGCCTCCGTGTTGCCGCTGCTGCCAATGGCGGTCACACTGCGGCTGAGCTGACCCAGCCGCGCCAGGACCAGTCGTTCCAGCAGCCCCCACACCAGGCCGCCGAAGATCAGCCCGGCCGCCACCAGAGCCAGCAGGAAGAACGTCACCGTCTCCCGTCCTTCCCGCACGATGCCGCGCGGCGTTTCGGCCCGCAGCACGGCAATCGGGCGGCTGGAAACGTCGCGCAGAAAGACATACCCCGCGACTGTATCGCTCGTGATGGGCTGCACGACGATGGCCTGTGTGTCCGATAGCGCGCCTTCGGCCGCTCGGAAGTCGGGCGCCGCGGCTGGGTCGCCGGCCGGGCTCAGCGTCAAGCCCAAATGCGTCATCTCCGCCAGAGTGCTCAGCTTGTCGGCATCGAGATAGCGCCCAATGATCAAGGTGCCCAGGCTGGGTCCGGCGAAGTCGCTGGTGAGGATCGGGCGCGCGGCGAACAGCAGCACCTGTTTGCCCACCAGCAGCAACCCGGTGTAATTCGGCGCCGGCGAGTTGCTGACCAGCAGCGGCCCAGCGGGTGATAGATACGGCTGCATGGCGTCCGGCACCGGCTCAAACGCCCCGCGCTCCAGATCGAACGCGCGACCGTACAACAGTTCGCCCGGATCGTTGAAGATCAGCCAGATGTTCAGGCCCAGATTAGCGAAGGTCTGGCTATTGAGGTTGGCCTCGGCGTAGGTCGGGTTGTCGCCGGCGGCGAATGAATAGGTGTCGTCCCAGGCTGCGTAGTCAGTCGCCGTCGAATCGAGCGCCTCCAGTTCTGCGGCCACGGCGTCCTCCGCCCGGCGCACGTTCTGGATCATGTCCTGTGCTTCCAACCGCGTGAAACCGGCCAGCAGGATCTCGTCGGCGGCAAAGTACAGCAGGGCCAGCAGGCCCGCCAAGGTTATCCCCACGGCCAGCAGGGTTTTAGTGCGCAGACTCATGGTTCCACCCGGCCGCCAGTGGCCACTACCGGCCCCGCCGTTGGTGCACCCCCCACCTGTCGCTGGTTACCGTCTACCTATCGCGTCCAGTATAGGCGATCTCACGGCGGGCGATAGCCCGCCGGCCGCTGCCGTGCCGAATTAAAAGACCCCTGTCTGTCCAGGGGTCTCTTTTGCCGAGCTGGGGTGCCTGACGGGGCTCGAACCCGCAACAACTGCATCCACAGTGCAGCACTCTGCCATTGAGCTACAGGCACCATGCGCCGTTCCTCACGGCGAACGGAATTCTATCATGCCTTGCCGGGCGGAGCAAGGATTTTCTGCGCTTGTGCGCCTCACATACCCAGCCGCGCCCGCACCCGTGCCGCCACCTCCGCGCGCGGCAGGCGCTCCTGCGTCCGGGCCGCCAGGTCCCGCAGTGTCACCTCGCCCTGGGCCAGTTCGTCCGGCCCCGCCAGCGCGGCGAACCGCACGCCCGTCGCGTTGGCATACTTGAGTTGGCGGTCGAGTTTGGCTGGCTCCGGATACCACTCCGCCCGCAGGCCCGCGGCGCGCAGCTCTGCCGCCAGCCGCAGCGCCTCTGCGCCGGTCGCGGCGTCGAATTGGGTCACGAGCACTTGTGCCGGCGACGGACTCAGCGGCGGCGTCTTGCCGTACTTCTGCGCCACCAGGCCGATCACCACATCGCCCATGGCGAAGCCCACTCCCGGCAGGCGCTCCCCCCCCACCTCGCCCACCAGGTTGTCGTACCGCCCGCCGCCCAGGATGGCGCGGAACTCACCTTCGCGGTCGCGCGCCTCCAGCACGGTGCCGGTGTAGTAGTCCAGCCCGCGGATGACAGTCGGATCGTACTCTAGGTAGTCTCCGATGCCCAGCGCCTGAGCGGCGGCGACGAACGCCTGGCACTCGGCCGACTTCTCCCACAGTTGTCCATTCGCCAGCAGCGTCTTCAGCCTGTCCAGTTGCTCCGGGCGAACGCCTGCCTCCCCGGCATAGCGGTCCCACGCCTCAGCCGGCATCTTGTCCCGCCGATCAATCAGGCGAAAGACGGCTTTCTTGTTCTCGCTCAGGCCCAGCGCGGCCAACTCGTCATCCATCAGTCGCCGATTGTTAAACTGGAGCTTGATTTCTGTCGCCGAGAAGCCAATCAGCCGAAAGAAGGTGGCCGCCACAGCGGCCAGTTCGGCATCGGCCGCCGGGCTGTCCACGCCCAGCAGATCAACGTTCCACTGAAAGAACTCGCGCGAACGGCCCTTCTGCGGGCGCTCGTAGCGCCAGAAAGGGCCAAAACTCCACCATCGAATAGGCCGCGGCAGCTGTGCCGGGCGCGCCGCGATCATGCGCGCCAGCGACGGCGTCAACTCCGGCCGCAGCGTCACCTGGTCGCCGCCGCGGTCATTGAAGACGAACGACTGCTCCTTGACCAACTCCTCGCCTGACTTGGCGGCGTACAGCTCCAGGGTCTCGATGAACGGGCCGTCGTACTCCTGGTAGCCGAACAACTGCGCGGCGGTGCGCATGTTGCCGTACAGCCAGTTGCGCAGCAGCATCTGCTCCGGGTAGAAGTCCCGCGTGCCTTTAACGCTCTGGATCTTGTTCTTCATGGCCGATGCTTCCTGTGCAAACAAAAACGGCGCGGGGCTTGCGACCCGCGCCGTTGCAGTGTTGTCTCTCTGCCGCGCTCAGCCCAAGCCAAACCAACCATACCGGTCATGGTGGTGGTGATGCTGGGCATGGGCACACCGCGGCGCGCTCATCGGCCATCAATATAACATCTCCGGTAGGGTGTGTAAAGTGCTAATTCTGCCGCCCGCTTCAGCCCTCCACCGGATTCTCCAGCCATAGCTCGCCGACCGCCAGCCGCACGGTGTCGCCCGCTTGCAGCGAGGTGTCATCCGGCGGAACGATGCCCGTCCCCGTCATCAGGAATACACCCTGTGGAAAGTCCAGCTCGCGTTGCAGGAAGCCCACCAACTCATCCAACCCGCGCCGAATTTGCGACGTGCGTGTCTCTCCGGTGAACTGCGCCACGCCTCCGCGCCATACCTCCAGCCGGATCGGCAGATCGGTCTGCTCAGCCGCAGAGGCCAGGCGGATGCTCGGCCCCAGGGCGCACGCCGCGTTGTATACCTTGGCCTGCGGCAGATAAAGCGGATTCGCCCCCTCTATGTCGCGCGACGACACGTCGTTGCCGGCCGTGTACCCGACGATCTCACCCCGGCGGTTGGCTACCAGCGTCAGTTCCGGCTCCGGCACATTCCATGTGCTGTCGCGGCGAACGCGAATTGGCCGGCCTGGGCCTACCACGCGCCACCCGGCGGCCTTGAAGAACAACTCCGGGCGCTCGGCCGTGTACACCCGTTCGTACACATCCGCCACCTGGCTCTCGGCCTTGCGGGCATCGCGACTGCGTAGGTAGGTCACGCCGCTGGCCCACACTTCTTGCATCGCCTCGATGGGCGGCAGCAGCGGCCCCGTGGCGGTCTCTTCCGTGCGTAGACTCGTCAGCGTGGCGAGCAGCTCAGCGGCTGGCGCGGCCAGCAAACCGGCCAGGGTTACGCCGGTCGGCAGCCAGCAGCCGTCCAACGCCCAGCGTCCCCCGGCGGCCGTTTGATGATGGGTCAAGTCCATGGCGACACTCCTGCTTGCTCAGTTGAATCCAACCGACTGCCATTATAAGCGCAGCCGCCCATTGCCGGCCTAGCGCTCATGCCTGGCGTGACAAGATGCCGCGGCGCTCGTAAGCGGCGGCGGCCTCCTCAAACAGCTCGGCCACCGCTTCCGCCGCATACTCGCCTCGCAGCCGCTCGGCCGTCGCGCGTAGATCGGCGGCGCGGCGCGCCCGGCCGGGCCGCAGTTGCTCATAGAGCGCCAACACCTCGGCCTCGGGCATGCCCACCAACTCGGCGCCGCGCCGCAGATTGGCGGCCAGCCGCGGCCGCCCGGCGCGCTCGGCGATTTCGGCCTGCCAGCGCAGTCCATCGGCGCTGATCGCGAAGTCAGCGGCCGTGATCTCACCCGTCAGCACTCGCTCCAGCGTCAACTCGCTGAGTCGGCGGCCGGTCACCGTGCGCACCCGGTCGGGCTGCTTCTCGCCCACCGGGTACATCTCATTCAGCTCAGCGCGCGGCGCGGTTTGGCTCATCGAAATCCACCTCCAGCACTTCCGGGGGGCGGCTCGGGTCTACCAGGGCCGTCTCCAGCGCGTAGAGCAGGGCGGTCTGCACGTGGAACTGCGCCCCCAGCGCTTGCCCGCGATAAGGCACGAGATGCGGCGCGGGTGCTTGGCCCAGTGCATGCCGGGCGGCGTTGCGGCCGATGGCGCGATAGTCGTCGGTCGTCAGCAGCGGCGCCTGCGAAAACAATTCCAGGTTCATGTGCGGCGCCTGGTCGGCGCGGTGGATCACCGTGGTGCCCTTGCCCTGAATGCCGATGCCGACGCCTGACCCGGCCAGCCGTGCCGCCGTCAGCCCCAAGAACGATGTGTCGGCGGTGTGATGCACGCGCACCACCCGCGGCGCCCCGCCTCCCTCTCGCACGCCCGCCAGCAGCGCTGCCAGCACTTGGCGCAGCGGCACACCGCCGGTAGTCTTATGCAGCCGTATCCCAAATCCCGGACCCAGGCCGATGACCACCTCGCGTGGGTCGCTCCCAGCCGTTGCCGGGCCGGCCGCCGTCAGCCGCCAGTGGCGGGCTTCGCGTTCAGCAGTGACTTGTTCACCCGCCAGTACGCCCGCGCGCGTCGTCTCACGCCGCATCCGGCTGATGGCCTGCCGCCGCTCGTCCGTCATGACGTAGCCCGTGCCCGGGCCGGCGTAGTCGTTTGGGTCGTTCACCGCGCTCACCACCCGCCCTGCCTGGATGATGGCCGCCGTCTGCAAGTAATCGCCGCTGACTCGTTGGCGCGCCATCGCCACCAGCCGTTCGGCCTCCGCAACGAAACCGCGCGCTGCCAGGGCCTGCACGACTTCCACAAAAGTAATCGGCTGCTCAGCCAGCACGGCGTTCATGCGGGCCACCTCGCCCGGCGAGAAGCTGTCGGTCTCATCCGAGCCGTGCGCCGCCAGCACACTGCGTTTCTGCGCATCGCTCAGCCGCCCCAGGCCGAGCGCCTCCAGCACGGCCGTCACCGCGTCCAGCGCCCGGGCGCGCGCCGCCAGCAGTTCCGCCTCCGGCACGTGCTGGAGACCGCCTTCCACCGCGAACTCGCGCTGTAAAGCCAGGAAGTCTTCCAGCTCCTCCGCGTTGAACAGCGACGCGTTGAATGAGTTGTCGTACTTCGCCACCGAGCCAAAGCCCGAACAAATGAAATCCGTGCCCGCCATCAAGACCGGCATGATCTTGGCCCCGACGCGGATCTCCGACTCGCTGTGGCGCGTGTCGTTGCCCGCAGCGCACTCCAGGTCGCACAAGGCGGCCAGCACATTCTCCGCCAGCAGCGCCCAGCCGCCGCGCGCCACCGACGCCGTGAGCGGCGCCCCGTCTATGCCGCCGTTCTGCGTGCCCTGCACGCCCAGCGCGCGCTGGAGACACACGCAGCGCGCTTCCAAGTACAGCATACTTTGGCCCTGATGAAAGCCCATCAATAGCTCGGCGCTCGAGCCGGACGTGCAGCGCGCCTTCAGCCCGCGTGAAGCATAGGCCGCTGTCAGCAAGGCCTTCGACCAGGGCGTATCGTCGCCGTCGAGAAACGCGCCCTCGGTGCCGTAGACCGACATCGTCTCGGTATACGACGTAAAGCCCGCCATCGCAATGCGCAGCTCCTCGGCCTCCTCCAACGCGCATTGGATGAGCACGCCCTCGCGCGCCACAGCCGCCCCAACAGCGCAAGCGATGGCGTTGGTTCGGCCGTTGCGTGCCACCCGCACGGTCGTCTCGATCTCGTCAAAGCCGTACAGCGCGGCGGTAGCGGCGTCCGCCGCCATCTGGGCCGGGTCGTCTTTGGCGTTCGTCACGTGCGCCTGGTTGCTGGGCCGGCGGCGGGCGCGCAGCTTTGCGTTCGCGTAGGCCAACTCCAGCGTGTTGAGGCAGCCCACCACCTCCGCCAGTTTTGCCGGCGTCATCCCGGCCGAGAGCCGCACCAATTCCGCTCGTGGCTGGTTAACGTCCACCAGCCGCCGCGCGAACTCACGGCTGTCGAGCGCCATGGCCTCCGCCGCAACGCTCAGATCGAAATAATGCCGGGCGATGAACTCGTCTATCAGATCAAAGTCGGCGGCGCGCACACCGTCCAGTTCGACCACACAGCCCGCCTCAATAACGAGCGATGGGCGTGGATCGTGGGGGCTGTTTGCGGCGCAGAAGCCATTGTCGGGATCGTCAACAGCAAAGTGATCGCGGGCGAGCTGGCGCTCGTCCCAGACGTCGTAGCGCGCCCAGTGGGGCCTCCTGGCGGTCATAGTCTTCCCTGTTGGGGTTCGCCCTGTTCGGCCTGGGGGCTGGCTGGCGAGCGCCGTGCCGCCTGTGCGCAGTCGAGGCCTTCCAGAAAGCCTCGAACTCGCGGTCAAGAGTGTCGAGCCGGTGCCTGCGTGCTGATCGGCCGCGACTATACACCGAATCACGGTCGGCGCGACTCGGCCGCGCGACAAATTCGTCCAGGCCCGCGCCCGGAAATAAGGTATAATGTCGCCTGCGCCCGACTTGCCGAACTGGCCAGTGCCGAACCATGGCGAGGTAGCTCAATGGCAGAGCAGGGGACTCATAAGCCCTTGGTTGATGGTTCAAATCCATTCCTCGCCACTCCAAGCAAAAAACTAGGGGAAACCCGACGAGGGGCCTGGGACACAATGACCAGGCCCCTCGAGTTTTTTAAGAACACGCGCAGGGGCCGGCATAGAACAAGACGCACAAGGGCCATATCCCCCGGCGGAGGCGGTAGGAAACGGCCCAGACCACGCCAGACCATAGCCCTCGAAATGCTCTCCGTCCAGACCATACTAGACCATCGCCACCCTTTCACCACCCCCGCCCGCCCGCGCGCGGCGCTCACGCGCAGCGGCCCGCTGGCCGCGTCGTCGCGCTTCCGATAACCCGCCAGGCCGCCGGCCAATTGCCCGCCATTGATCTACATCGTCTGCGCCCCTTCCCGGCGCCAACGCGAGCTTTAGCGATGCACGCCTATAATAACCTGCATCGCTCACCGGTCTCCTGCCCCTGAGCCGTCGCCATAGCGAGGAAACCCGTTTCATGCGCCACCTTGAACGCACGCAAGCCCTCTTTGCCCAGGCCACGCAATATCTCGCCGGCGGCGTCTCCAGTGACGCCCGCCGGTCGGTCAAGGCCGTGCCGCTCTACGTCGACCACGCCGCTGGCGCGCGCCTATGGGACGTGGACGAGCACGAGTACCTCGACTACGTGCTCGGCCAGGGGCCGCTCATCCTGGGACACAGCCACCCCGCCATCCTCGCCTCCGTTAAGGCGCAACTCGACCGCGGCCAGGTCTACTCGGCGCAGCACGCGCTAGAGGTCGAGGTAGCGGCCGCCGTCTGTCGCGTGGTGCCCTGTGCCCAACGCCTGCGCTTCAACAGCGTCGGCTCCGAGGCCGTGCACGCCGCCTGGCGGCTGGCGCGGGCCTACACCGGCCGCGAGATAATTCTCAAGTTCGAGGGCCACTATCACGGCTGGTTTGACTCCGCCCTGTACAGCGTCGCCCCTGGGTTGGCAGCGGCCGGCCCGGAGGCAGCGCCGGTGGCCGTGCCCGGCACGCGCGGGCAGGCGCGCAGCACCGCCGGCGACTTGGTGATCGCGCCGTGGAACAACCTCGATGCGCTGGAGCACATCTTGAGCCAGCACAAAGGAAACATAGCCGCGATCTGCATGGAGCCAGTGTTGTGCAACAGCGGCTGCATTGCGCCGTTGCCCGGCTACCTGGCTGGCGTCCAGGCCCTGTGCCGCCGGCATGGCTGCCTGTTGATCTTCGATGAGGTGATTACCGGGTTTCGCCTGGCCTTAGGCGGCGCGCAGGAATATCTCGGCGTGACGCCGGACTTGGCCGTGTTTGGCAAGGCCATCGCCGGCGGGTTCCCACTCTCATGCCTGGCCGGGTCGGCCGAGGTCATGGACCTCATCAGCCGGGGCGAGGTGGGCCATGCTGGTACCTTCAACAGCAACCCAGTCGTCATGGCCGCCGCTGCCGCCACGCTGCGCCACCTGGAAAGCAACGCCGCCACACTCTACCCGCGCCTCACCACTTTGGGCCAACGGCTCATGGCCGGCATTCGGCAGGCCGCGCAGGCGGCCGGCGTGCCGCTGTTGGTGGAGGGGCCTGGCCCGGTGTTCAACTGCTACTTCACCGACCAGCCGGCTGTCACGACCTACCGTGACTATGCTCGGTGCGACTTGTCCACCATGGCGCGCCTCCAACAGGCGCTGCTCGACCGCGGAGTCAACATGGTCGGGCGCGGCCTGTGGTTCCTCTCCACGGCCCACACCGAAGCGGACATTGATCAGACCGTGCTGGCCGTCGCCGACGCGCTGACCCATCCGCTGCCGGCTGCCTGACCGATCCTGAATCCCCCGTGTGACGTTGACGCCTCACACCTGGCCCGGCCCTGCGCGTCACTCTGGAAGCAGGCCGTGCAGCCTCGTTGACCAGGCCGGCCTGGGCCGCATCGGCCTACCGCGCCGCCTGGGCCGGTGGCAGGCGCAGCACCCGGCGGGCATTGCCGCCCAGCACCAGCCGCAGCTCGGCCTCGGCCAGGCCCGCAAACACCACCCGCCCCAACGCATAGCGCATCTCAATCACCGGAAAGTCCGACCCATACAGCACCCGCTCGGGGCCGACCGCCGCGACCATCTCCTTAATCCACTGCCCCGTCGTCAACGAGCCGCACAACTCCAGGTACACGTTGGGGTGCTTAAGTGCCACCTGCATCGCCCGCCGGTGGCCCTCCCCGGAGACGCCCGAGTGCCCCAGGATCAGCACCAGGTCCGGCCAGTTGCCTGCCACGGCCTCGAAGTCCAGGGGGTCCGAGAAAGCCGAGTCCGCAAACGTATGCGTTAGCACGGGGACCTTCCCGCGCACGGCCAGGTCGAAGAGCGGCGCATACAGCGGGCCGGTAGCCGAATAAAGCTGGACGTCCGGGTGAATCTTGATGCCGACAATGCCGGGCGCGGCCAGCCCGGCCTCTACCTCTTCGAGACTGCCGGGCACATGCGGGTTGAAGACCAGATAGCCCGCGAACCGGTCGGGGTGGCAACTGACCAGCGCCTTGATCTCGGCATTGCCGGCCAGCGGCTCGACGCTGATCGCCCGCGTGCCCGATACCACGGCCATCTGCACCCCGCAGCGATCCATCACGTGGCGCAGCGACTCAGCTTCCGGCTCCGGTGTGTAGAAGTTGAACCATGGTCCCACGTGCGCGTGCGCATCTATCACCTCCCAGGCGCTCGGGTCAATCGCCTCGCCGCGCAGCACGTGCGCGCTGGGCAGTTCAGTCCGCGCCGGCCCACCTGGGCGTGGCGCGGGCGGTTGAGTGCCCGGCACCGCCACCGTCAGCCCGGCGGCCGCTAGCAGCCGCTGCAGGTTGCCCGCCGCCACAGCCGCCTGGTCGGCCGCCGAAAGTTCGGACAACAACAGCCGCGTGACCCCGCCGCCGCCGTCAATCACGGGCGCGCCGGTGCCGAACAGCACCTGGCTGGCCCCAATTTGCCCTACCAGCCATTCCAGCCCCTGATGTGAGCCAAAATAGGACAGGTCAATGTGCACATTCGGCCGGCGCGCCAGCACCCCGGCGAAGCGCCGCAGCCCGCGGTAGCCGACGTTGCAGGCCACCAGCGGCAGGGCCGGGTAGGCCGCTGCCAGGCGGTCAATCTCCTCCCAACTGCTTTGCTCTACATCCAGCAGCGTCAGCGCCTGCCGCCGCGCCAACAAGCCCAGCAGTTCCGCTGCGTCTGGGCTGCTCAAGCTGTAGTTGTGATCGCGTGGATAAAGCCGGGCAATGCCAATGCCGTTGACCTCCAGCGCCTGCTCCAGCTCGGCCAGCGTGCCCTGCTCGCGCGTGGCGGGCGGAACCAGTACCCAGGCCGGCCACAGCCGGGCCTTCCAGCGCGGCTCGGCTTGCGCCCACACCTGCCTGAACAGCGCGTTGCCCGCCACCGGGTCGAGGTGCAGCGCCTCCGTGTAGCTCACGACCGCGCGCGCGATGCCCAGCTGATCCATGCGCGCCAACAGGCCGGGCATGTCGTGAAACAGCAGGTCGGCGCTCGGCCAGCGGCCCAGCATGCAATTTACATCCCACAGTTCCATTCTCTAGACTTTCTACTTGGTTGCTGGCCCTCAAATCTAGGCGCACACCGGCTGACGCTTGGCCTCGCTGGTGTCCACATCCCCACCGAGGGGCCGGCCCGGAACACCATCCCCCCGGCCCTCCTCCGCATCCTCTCGTTCCGTCACCGTGCGATCGCGCGCCGGCGCAAACGCCTCCCGCATCGCCGCTTGCAGCAGGCATGTCTGGAGTTCTGCGCGCCCAATCCTGACGGCGCAGGGACGCATCGCCTCGCCAGCGCGGTGCCGGCCGCTTGGTCTTTCGCAAGCTAACGGCGTCGGCTGGCCCGCGGGCAGTATAGCACCGCCGTCTGTTCGTCCGCGTGCGTGCGCCGCCGGTCGCCGCCCAAATGCGTTCGAGCGTCCTTGCGCTGCGACTCCTTGAGCTTTACACTGCTCGCGTGAACGCCGACACAGCGCCTCTGGTACACTCTGGGCCAAGCCTCGATCTTCAGGCTGCCCACGGGTGAGAACGAAACTGCACCCGCCTGATGCCCCAGTCAGCCGGGCGCGTTCTCCATGAACTGGCTCCTAACCGACCGCCGCCGCTGGTGGACCTTTTCGCTCGTCGTGCTCCTGCTCGGCATCGCCTGGGCCTGGCAATCCCGCGCGCCGGCCGCCGCCGGCGTCGGCCAACTGCCCAGCCCACGCGCCGGCTTCCCCGCGCCCGACTTCACCCTGGCCGCCCTCGATGGTTCCGCCACCACCCTGACCGACCTGCGCGGCCAAGTCGTCATCGTCAACGTCTGGGCCAGTTGGTGCGGCCCCTGCCGCGCCGAGATGCCCGCGCTGGAAGCCGTCTATATCGCCAACCGCCACCGCGGGTTGGTCGTGCTGGCCGTCAACAGCACCGTCCAAGACACCGTCCCCGACGCGCAGTCTTTTGCTGCCAGCCTCAGCCTCACCCTCCCGATCCTCCTCGATCCTGCCGGCGAGGTCACGCGCGGCTACCTCGTGCGCGGCCTGCCCAGCACCTTCTTCATAGACCGTCAGGGTATCATCCGCAGCGTCGTCTTCGGCGGGCCGCTCAGCCGCGCCACCCTGCAAGCCACCCTTGACCCGCTGCTGGAGGCCGCGCCCTGATGTTGCCCGTGCTTCAGCTTGGCCCGCTCGCCGTGCCCGTGCCTGCTCTCACCCTGCTCCTCGGAGTCTGGGGCGCCCTGTGGCTGGCCGAGCGCGCCGCCGGTCGCCTGGGCCTGAACCCAGAGGCCCTTTCGGGGTTGATTGGCGTGGCGCTCATCGCCGGTCTGCCCGGCGCGCGCCTGGTATTTGCCGTCCAGCATTGGTCCGCCTACGCCGCCGACCCGCTCGGCCTCTTCTCGTTCACCAGCGCGGCGTTGGCGCCCCTAGAAGGAGCGCTCATCGCGGTTGTCGCCGCCGCCGTCTACGGCGCCCGCCGGCGCCTGCCGCTCCGCCCCACGCTCGATGCGCTGGCCCCCGCCGTCGCCCTCATGGCTGTCGCCCTGGCCCTCGCCCACCTGGCCAGCGGCGACGCGTTTGGCGCGCCGACCGGCCTCCCCTGGCGCGTCTTCCTCTGGGGCGAATACCGTCACCCTACGCAAATCTACGAACTGCTCGCGGCGCTGGCCGTGCTCGCCGTCGCCTGCCTGGCCCTGCGCCGCGCGGCGTTCCCCGGCTTCGTCTTTCTGCTGGTCATGGCCCTGCTGGCGGTCGCGCGCCTGGCGCTGGAAGCCTTCCGAGGCGACAGTCTCGTGGTCCTGGGAGGCTGGCGTGTCGCTCAGCTCTGGGGGCTGTTCGTGCTGGCCGTGTGCCTGGCGCTCATGCGCCGCTGGAGCCTGGGGTCTCTGCCCAGCGCAAGCTCGCCGTCACCGGGTAATGGTCTGATGGATACAACCCTTCCACCTGGTGCCGATCCACCGCCGCCGTTGTGACCGCCAGGTGGGGGCTGATCAAGATCCAGTCAATCGCCTCGTGCCCGCCCGCCTGCCCGTACCCATGAAACGTCGCCCCTGGCCCCGCGCTGCCCGGATGCGCCAGCCGAAAGGCCTCGGCCAGACGCCCGCCGGCCGCCAGTTGCGCAAACGCCGCCGAGTTCTGCCCGGCGTTGAAGTCGCCCACGACGATCAGCGGCGCATCACCCTGCGCCTCGACCCACTCGCGCAGCACGTGGGCCGCGCCCGCAATCGCCGTCGCGGTCGTGTCAAAATGCGTGCACGCGAACATCAGCGCCCGGTTGCTGGCGCGATGGCGTAGCTCCACCCAGGTCACCACGCGGGCAAACGTGCTGTTCCAACTGATGCTGGCTGGCACGTCCGGCGTTTCACTCAGCCAGAACATGCCCCGCCGCAGCGCTTCAAACGCGCTCGTCCGCCACAGTGTCGGGGCCATTTCCAGCCCGGTTGCGTCGTCGCCTCCGCGCGGTAATCCCCAAAAAGAATAGTCGGGCAGGGCGCTTTTCACATACTCCGCCTGCTCGTCCGCCCGGCACTCTTGCAAGCCCAGCAGGTCTGGGTCCGCTGCGCGTATTCGCGCCATGGCCGCCCCGCGCCGCCGCTGCCAGTGGTTAAGCCCATCCTCCGCCGTGCCATACCGAATGTTGAACGTCATCACTTTGAGCATCCCCCCAGCATACCACGCTGCCGCCGGTCCGCCCTCAGCCGTCCGCCAGCCTTGCGCCCGACCCCCGCGGCCCCTATACTCGCCGGCGTGCAGCGCGGCGCGACCGCAGCCAACACCACGTGTAACCCATGGACTTTGAGTTCACCGACACCATCTTCGTCTGGCGCGGCCCCTCGCCCTATCTGTTCGTCACCCTGCCCGACCAGCAGAGCCGCCAGCTCCAAGAGGTCGCCGGCCTCGTCACTTACGGCTGGGGCGTCATCCCGGTCATCGCCCGCCTCGGCGCCACCGAATGGACCACCTCACTCATCCCCAAGCAAGGCCGTTACCTCGTGCCCATCCGCGTGAGTGTGCAGCGCGCCGAGAACGTGGGCGCCGGCGATCTCGTCACCCTCCGGCTCACTATCGCTCCGCGCGGCCCCGCGCGCCGCGGCCGCCCCAGCCCCCTTCGTGGCTGACCGCCTTGGGCCTATAATCATCCCCCGCGCCGGCGGCGCCGGTCGTGGGTGCTAACTTCTCTTGCGAAGGACTCAACATGCCAGACGCCTCGCCGCGCTCGCTCAATTGCCCCAACTGCGGCGCGCCGCTCGACTTCCCGGACGGCCAAAGCACCGTGCGCTGCCGCTTCTGCGACTCCACGATTGAGCGCTCAGTGGCCGATCTGACCGATGACGATGACGCACATATTATTCAGCTAGACGCGGCGGGCCAGTTGGCCGGCAGCGCCGGCGGGCCGGCGCGGCGCTTTGTGCTCAAGATGCGCAACGGTCAGCCGGTCGTGATTGAGATTGACCGCCCGCCCGCGTCGTCGCGCCCGCTCCCCACGCCGACCCTGGAAGACATCAACCAGGCCAACCGCCTTGCCACCGCCCGCCGAGCCGCGGCGCGAGCCAGTCAGGCTGCCTCGCCGGCGCGCAGTTCGCCCTGGGGCTGCGTGATCACCGTGGCCGGCCTCGTGGGCGTGGCGGCTTTCATCGGCGCGATTGCCTTCACCGCCAATCCACAGTCCGGGCTGATTGTGCAACAGGTCCTGGCAGGGAAATTCGACGACGCCCTGGCCACCAGCCAGACGCTCGGCGCTTCCATCTTGCTCCCCGGCACGGCGGTCCTCATCCCCGCCGACGCCGATCACGTGGATCAGGTGATCGCGCTCTCCAACCAATACTTTGGCTCAGACAAGCCCACGCAAGACCGCCTGTTGGCCTTCGATCTGAGCGGCCTGCGCCTGCTATGGCAAAGCCCCAATCTTGGCTCCGACCTGTACGGCGCGCCGCTGCTGTATGATGCCGACCACCTTTACCTGCTAGACGGCCCCTCCATCCGCGCCGTGCGGCGGTCCGACGGCGCCCTGGCCTGGACCGCAGCCCTGGCCGACGCGGTGGCGCTGAATATCTGTCAGGGCTGCTTCCAACTCGTAGACGGGCGCGTGGTCACCCTCTCGGATGATGGCACCATCGCGGCCTTCGACGCCGCCACCGGTGCGCCACTCTGGTCAGATGTTTCGCAGCAAAGCTCGCCCCGCGGGCTGTATGTCCTGGGCCAGGCCGTGGCGTTTATGGACCGCGACGAATCGGCCCACGGCTACCTGCGCGCCTACGACCTTGCCAGCGGCGCCGAAACCCAGGTGCAGCCCACCTGCGCCGCCGCCGAGCAGCAATCGTACGCCGACTGGACCATGCCGCTGCGCGTGACCCCCGACGGCCAAAGCTTCTATTTAGCCTTTGGCTTCTTCCCGAGCTGCTTGCAACGCTGGGATGCGCGCACACTGACCATGGAGTGGAGCCGCCCGTTGTCCGACCAACTTTCCAGCGGTTTGGATTACCTGACCCTGGTGGCGGGCGAGCGCCAATTGTTCGGAGCCGACGGTAGTCAAGTGCTGGCCGTCAGCCTGGCTTCCGGCGACGCCGTGTCGCTGCTGAGCGACGAGGATTACCGCTTCACCATCGAGGCGGTCTACGGCGACCACTTACTCCTGCGCGCCGAACGCACGCGCGGCACCAGCCGGTTGGAGTTGTGGGAGGTAGACCCGGCTACCGGCGCCGTGCGCTGGACGCGCGTATTGGCCGACGCCGAGCCGTTTGAGCTGGATGACATCATCAGCGCAGACACGCCCGTCTGGCTGGCGCGGCCCACTGATGCCGGCGTACAGCTAATCTGGTTCGAAGCCGCCGCCGACGACAAGTCCCACGCCATCGCGATTGAACTGCTCGACTGGCAAGACGGCTCCAGCGGCGGCCCAACGCGTACCATCCTGCGCCTGCCAACCATCATTTTTCAGACCCCCAGTTGGCTCGCCTGGCGCGGCGACGTGCTGTGGATGATTGATGAAAACACGCTCCTGGGCTTCGACCTGGCTACCAATACCGTTTTGGATCGCTGGCCTTAGCGCGGGCCACCGCTTCCTGCCTATCATCCAGCCGCGCAGCCAACTGCCGCGCCGCGCTGCGTTCGCCTGCCCGAACGGTGGAGCGTACCTCGGCCTCGACCGCCTGCGTGTGCCGCACGCGCCCGTGTTGCCGATTCACTTCCTCCGGCCGCCGAATCGCTTTCCTCCTTGCTGCCCTGACGCAGGGCGTCTCAGCCAACCCCTCACACGCCCTGGCCCTTCGGGTGTGCACGCAAAGGTTGTCAGGGAAGTTGAGCCTCCGGTAGGATAGAGATCGGTCAAATCCGACCCTACGGGAGGCTCACAATGGACTATAACACCGAAAGTGTTGCCGCGATTGCCCAGCAAG
>JADZEK010000146.1 GCA_020850595.1 Anaerolineales bacterium | reverse complement strand
TGGGAAGGGGGAAGAGTTTTCTTAAAGGGGCGGAGGGCCAAAAGCAGTCCCGCCTTCACTTTGGCTTTCCCGGGGCAAACACAGGACGAGGCGCTTCTTTCGGGCCGGCTGGCTCCAGGTCGCGGACGCGTGAGCGGGTCCGGGTAAGTCGCCGGCACCTGGTTGGCTTGCTTAGGTTCGCGCCTATGGGGGCCGGGGCATAGGCGCGAACGTAAGCTGTGGCGGTCCGACGGCAGGTGATGGGCACACGGGCTGACATGTCCGCGGGGCGCTGCAAGGCACACTTCCCGTCCCCCTGACCCCCTTCCCACTGAAAAGACGTGGGAAGGGGGATGAATTTTCTTAAAGGGGCGGCGGGCCAAAAGCAGGCCCGCCTTCCCTTTGGTTTTCCCGGGGCGAACACAGGGCGAGGCGCTTCTTTCGGGCCGGCGGACTCAAGGTCGCGGACGCGTGAGCGGGTGCGGGTAAGTCGCCGGCACCTGGTTGGCTTGCTTATGTTCGCGCCTATAGGGGCCGGGGGGTTAGGTCTACCGGGCCACCCGTCAACTCTTTCTTGGCTGTCCTTAGCCGCGTGAACGTCGCGCCTGCCACGAGAACGGCCGCTAGTGCGGGGTCTCCATCGGCGCTTCCGTCGGGTCGTGCCAGGCCTCGCCGGGGGCGAGCAGCGCGGCGGCCTGCGCCGGGCCCCAGGTGCCGGGGGCGTACGGGTAGGGCGCGGGCGGGTCGGCCAGCACCGGGTCAACGATGCGCCAGGCCGCTTCCACCGCGTCCTCGCGCGTGAACAAGATCGGGTCGCCGCGCACCGCGTCGCCCAGCAGGCGCTCATAGGGCAGCCCGGCTTCGCCCGCCATGTAGCGCGCCACCAACTCCACTGGCTCGCCGATCATCAACTCGCCCGCGCGCTTGGCCTGCGCCCCCAGCGACATGAGCACCTGCGGGCTGAGCCGAAAGCGCACGTAGTTTGGGTCGTCCGCCCCGATCAGCGGGAAGGCCGAAGTCGGCGCGCGCCGCAGTGTCACCAGCACCTCGGTGGTCGTCACCGGCAGGCACTTGCCCGCGCGAATGTAAAACGGCACCTCGGCCCAACGCCAGTTGTCAATGTAGGCCCGCAGCGCCACGAACGTCTCCACCGTCGAGTCGGCCGCCACGCCCGGCTCCTGCCGGTAGCCGGTGAACTGCCCGCGCACCACGCTATCCGCCTCCAGCGGCCGCATGGACTTAAACACCAGGGCGCGCTGGTCGCGGCTGGCGTCGGCGTCCTGGCGCGAGGGCGCTTCCATCGCCAGCAGCGACACGATTTGCAGCAGGTGGTTCTGCACCACGTCGCGCAGCGTGCCCACCTCCTCGTAAAACCGGCCGCGCCCCTGCACTCCAAAGCTCTCGGCCATGGTGATCTGCACGCTTTCCACGTGGTGGCGGTTCCAGATCGGCTCCAGGAATGTGTTGGCGAAGCGGAAGAACAAGATGTTCTGCACCGCCTCCTTGCCCAGGTAGTGGTCAATGCGGTACAGCGCCGCCTCGGGAAAGTATTGGTGCAGCGTGCGGTTCAGCGCCTGGGCCGAGGCCAGGTCGCGGCCAAACGGCTTCTCGACCACCAGCCGCGCGTTCTCGGCGCAGCCCGACTGCACCAGCCCCAGCGCCACCGTGGCGAACAGGCTCGGCGGGATCGCCAGATAATGCAGCGGGCGGCGCGCCGCGCCCAGCGCCTGCCGCAACTGCGTGAACGTGGCCGGGGCGTTGTAGTCGCCGTCCACGTAGCCCAGCCGCGCCGTGAGCTTGGCAAAGGCGGCCTCGTCCAGCCCGCCGTTCTTCTCCAGGCTTTCGCGCGCGCGCGCCTTCAGCTGCTCCAGCCCCCAGCCCGACTTCGCCACGCCGATGATGGGCAGGTCTAGCTCGCCCTTCTTGATCAGCGCTTGCAGCGCGGGGAAGATCTTCTTGTACGCCAGGTCGCCCGTGGCCCCAAAGAACACAAATGCGTCGGCAGGCGGGTGGAGACTCATGGCTGCGGCTTGTGTTCCAGGTGCCCGCCGAACTGAAAGCGCAGCGCCGAGAGCAGCTTGTTGGCGAACTCGGCCTGCCTGCGCGACTCGAAGCGGCTGTAGAGCGCCGCGCTCAGCACCGGCGCGGGCACGGCCTCGTCAATCGCCGCCGCCAGCGTCCAGCGGCCCTCGCCCGAGTCCGACACCTGCCCGGCGAACTCGGCCAGGTCGGGGCTGCCCAGCAGGCTGATGGCGCTCAGGTCGAGCAGCCAGGAGGTGATGACGCTGCCGCGCCGCCAGACCTCGGCCACCTCGGCCAGGTCAAAGTCGTATTGATAGTGCTCCGGGTGCGCCAGCGGCGTGGTCTCGGCGCTCACCGCCCGCGTCTCTTTCCCGGCGTTGGCGTGGCGCAGCACGTTGAAGCCCTCGGCGTAGGCCTGCATCAGCCCGTACTCGATGCCGTTGTGCACCATCTTCACGAAGTGGCCCGCGCCCGACGGGCCGCAGTGCAGGTAGCCCTGGCCGGCCGTGCCGCGCCCGGCAGCGCGCCCAGGGGTAACCGGGATGTCGCCCGCACCGGGGGCCAGCGTCGCGAAGATCGGGTCCAGGTGCATCACCACCTCGGTCTCACCGCCGATCATTAGGCAGAAGCCGCGCTCCAGCCCCCACACGCCGCCGCTCGTGCCTACGTCTACATAGTGCAGGCCGTGCTCCTTCAGCATGGCCGCGCGCCGCAGGTCGTCGTGGTAGTACGAGTTGCCGCCGTCAATCAAGATGTCGCCCGGGGCCAGCAGCGGCAGCAGGGCGGCCAGTTCGGCGTCCACCGCCGCCGCCGGGATCATCAGCCAGATGGCGCGTGGTTGGCTCAGGGCGGCCACCAGCCCGGCCCGGTCGGCCGCGCCGCGCGCGCCCTCGGCCGCCAGCGCCGCCACGTTCGCCGGGCTGCGATCGAGCGCCGCCACCGTGTGCCCCGCGCGCAGCAGGCGGCGTGACATGTTGGCTCCCATTCGCCCCAGGCCCACCATCCCTAATTCCATTGTCAACCTTCCTTGTGGTTAAGTAGCGCGTTTAGGCGCTGACCGCCAGTTCCTGCATTTGATCAAGCCCGTAACCCGCCGCGCCGAGCAGCGCAATCGAGCCGAGCACCAGCGTCACCGGCATGCGGGCCACCACCTCGCTCAGGCGGCCCTTGTGTGTGTAGGCCCGCTCGAAGCGCCCGTTGGGCAGCACCGCCCGCAGGTGGCCGGGTACGCCGCCCGCCAGATACACCCCGCCGGTCGCCAATACCTTGAGCGCCAGGTCGCCCGTCTCGGCCCCCAGGATGTCAATGAACAGGTCAATCGTGGCGGCGCACAGCGCGCATTCCGGCGGCTCGGCCAGCGCGGCGGCAGCAATGATGGGCGCGCGGTCTTCGGCGGCCGCCAGCCGGGCGGCCACGGCCGGCGTCTCGGGCGCGTAGCTCGTGTCGCGCAGGTAGTCGTACAGCCCCGGCAGCGCCATGCCCGAGCACACGCGCTCCACGCTCACATGCGACCAGCGCTTGCTCATATAGTCGAGCAGGCCCACTTGCAGCGGGCCGATGGGCGCGAAGCCGGTGTGTCCGCCCTCCGACGGGTGGGCGCGGTAGGCCCGGCCGTCCCAGGTCAGGTAGGCCTCGCCCAGCCCGGTGCCGGGCGCGATCACGGCGATGGAACCGCCCGGCTCGACCTCGCCCGCGTGCAGCGTAATCTTGGCCTCCGGCGCGGCGCGCAGCACGCCGTGCGCCACCGCCTCCAGGTCGTTGAGCAGCCACACGGCCTTCAGCCCGAACGCCTGCCGCAGCGCCTCGGTCTCCACCACCCAGGGCAGGTTGGTGATGCGCGCCCGCCCGCCGCGCACCGGCCCGGCCACGTCGAAGCAGGCGGCCTCGATGGGCTGGGGAGCTTGTTGGCGGAACTCGCGCACGATGGCTTCGAGCGAGGCGTAGTCGCCGCTCGCAAAGCGCGCCGAGACCAGCGGCTTGCTCGGCCCGCTCTCCGGCGCGAAGATGGCTACCTCGGTTTTCGTGCCCCCAATGTCACCTGCCAGCAGCATGATGGTGATGTCTCCTGATGGAAGAATCTATCACAATCCCAGCGGCGTTGGTAGCGGGGCTGAGAAGTGAGAGGTGCGAAGTGAGAGGTGAGATGAACCCCGTGATCTCTAGGAAGCAACTCTCGTGAGCATATGCCTGCCTTGCTCGGCCCGCCCATCTCTAACCTCTCTATTGACGCCCGCGCCTAATGCCCGTACCCTAGCGCTCGATGAACCCGAACCCCCGCACCAACGTCCTTGCGGTCCTGAACGGCCAACGCCTCGCCCGTCCGCCGCGCTTCGGCGGCCTCATCGCCGTCACCCAGCCGGGGCTGGCACAGGCCGGGCTGACGCTGAGCGCCGTGCACAGCGATCCGGCGCAGTTGGCCGCCGCCGCCGCGAGCAGCTACCGCCTGGCGGGCTACGGCAGCGCCGTCGTCCCGTGCGACCTGTGCGTGGAGGCCGAGGCCCTGGGCGCGGTGCTCGACTATCGCGCCGACGAGCCTGACCCGCAGTTCCCGCGCGTGCTCGGCACCGTGGCCGAGAGCGCGGCGGGCTATGCCGTGCCCGCCGGGCCGCCGCTCACCCGGCGCGGGCGTCTGCCGGTGGTGGGCGCGGCGCTGGCTCAATTGCGCGCCGAGGTGGGCGGCGAGATCGTGGTGGGCGCTTTCGTGCCGGGGCCGTTCACGCTCGCCATGCAGTTGATAGACGTAGGGCCGCTGCTGATGGAGCTGGCTGAGCACCCGGCCCGCGTGGCCGACCTGCTCGACCGCCTGACGCCGGTGCTGATCGAGGTGGCGCAGTTCTATCGCGCCAGCGGGGCCGACTTCCTCACCGTGCACGAGATGGGCGGCTCCCCGGCCTACCTCGGCCCGCGCCCGTTTGAACACTTGGTGCTGCCGCGCTTGCAGCAGCTCATCGCCGCGCTGCCCGGCCCGCGGGTGCTCAGCGTGTGCGGCCGCGTGGCCCGCGTATTGCCGCTGCTGGCCGCCGCCGGAGCCGATGCACTGAACATCGACCAGACGACGGACCTGGCCGCCGCCCGCGCCGCGCTCGGGCCGGACGCGCGCCTGTTCGGCAACCTTGATCCGGTGGGCGTGCTGGCCGACGGCGACCCCGCGCAAGTCGCCGCCGCGGTGCAGGCCGCCATTGCCGCCGGGGCCGAGGCCGTCTGGCCCGGCTGTGACCTCTACCCCCTGACCCCCGCCGCCAACCTGCAAGCCTTCGTCAACGCCTAGCGCGCGGCGGGCGCTACTCGCTCGCTACTCGCTCGGCGTGGGCAGCGCGCCCGCTTGCCGCGCATACGTCAGCGTCACCTGGCCGTCCGCGTCCGATAACGCCAGCACGTCGCCAGTGATGGCGTAGTGCTTGGCCGCTTGCAACGCGGTGATGTAAGCCTCTTCCTGCTCCATCAGGCCCGCCGGCTCCGTGCACAACTGCACCGTGACCGCCAATAGGTTGATCTGGAAGTCGCCCGCGTCCGTGGCCGTGAAGTCGCCGCTGTCTGGCCCGTTGCCATACTGGTTGCACGTCATCCGGCCGCCCAGGTAGCCCGAGGTGAACGCTAGCGTGATGCTGGTGTCCGCCATCAGCGGCTCGCCGTGCAGCTCCGTCAGCGTCCACGTGGTGCCGAGCAGCGCCAGCGGTGTGCCCGCCGTGGCGGTGGGCGTGGGGGCCGGGCCGCCGCACGCGCCGAGCAGCAGCGCCACGACTGCACCGATGTGAAATAGCCTGAGTGATCGTCCCGACCGCATCTCGCCTCCCCAGCGCTATATTCGTCCCCATTCGTGCCAATTCGTGGCAAAAGTCCCCGCTTAGGTCCCGGCCACCAATCTCGGCAACTCCGCCATGTCCGCAAACACCACCGCCCCGGCCTCGGCCAGCGCCGCCCCGCTGTCGTGCGGCGCGTAGCCGAGCACCCGCATCCCCGCCGCCACGCCCGCCTGCGCGCCGAAGCGGCTGTCCTCCACCACCACGCAGCGCTCCGGCGCGGCCCCCAGCGTGTGCGCCGCGAACAAGAACAGGTCGGGCGCGGGCTTCGAGCGCGCCACCTGCGTCGCGCTGAACAACCGCCCGTCAAAATAGTCCGTCAGCCCCGTCAGGCTCAGCGCCAGCGCGATGCGCTCTGGGTTGCTGCTGGAGGCCACGCAGCGCGGGTAGGGCAGGGCGTCCAGCGCGGCGCGCACCCCCGGCACCGGCTCCAGGCCGGCGCGAAAGGCGGCCAGCGTGCGCGCCTGCCAGTCGGGTGTGAAGCCCGCCGGCACCGGCCGCCCGGTGAGCGCGGCGATGTGCGCCTCACACGCCGACACCGAGCGCCCCACGAACTGCTGCATGGTCTCTTCCAGCGTCAGGTGCAGGCCCAGGTCGGCCAGCGCCTCGGCTAGCACGCGGTTAGCCAGCGGCTCGCTGTCCACGAGCACGCCGTCGCAGTCGAAGATGATGAGCGCGGGCGGCATAACGCTAGGCTGCCCGGCGTTCAGCGTACATGGGCAGGCCGTGGCTGGTGCGCAGCACAAACACCGGGCGCGGCCCGGCCCCGAAGGGCAGGCAGGTGAACGGCGGGCGCGGGTGGGCGGGGCTGGGGCGGGCCGAGGCCATGTGCGACATGGGGTGATCTCCTGCGTGGTCAACCTGTGCTAAAATTCACGAACTGACGATACCATTTTCGGCCGTGGTTGTCACCTACTGAACGATGAAAGGTAAAGACGCCACCGAGCCTGGTCAGGCGTCTCGGCCGGCCACGGGGCTATTGTAACGGAGCCGGTGCGAGATTGGATGTACACTACACTCCTTCGCCGGCGGGCTTGAAGTCGAGGTTGACCAGAACAGCCCCAATGCGCGCGCACCCGTTATCGTCGCGTTGGCCGGCAGTCCGCCCCAGCGCTCCCGATCGAGCCGAGTTAACGCGCCAACGCCTGGGTTCAGCCCCACGTTCGAGCGCGCATTAGACTTGGCACTAACCACGGTCAGGCGCGCATTAGCCTTGGAGCCAGCCATGTCCGCCCACACCCTGCCTACACCTTATAGCCGCCCCCTCGCCACCGCCGCCGACCTGGCCCGCGCCCGTGCCCTCGCGGCGCGCTTCTTTCAGCGCGCCGCCGACCTGCCGCTCAGCTTCACCTATGACGGCACGGCCTACCACGGCCTGCCCGCTGCCTGGCAGCCTACCATGCACACCCGCCGCCTCGACGCGACCATGACCGAGACCGTGTGGGAGGCGGCCGACCCGGCCAGCGGCCTCGCCGTGCGCGTGGAGGTCACCGCCTACAGCGACTACCCTGTGCTGGAGTGGGTGGCCTACTTCACCAACACCGGCGCGGCCGCCACGCCCATCCTCAGCGACGTGCGCGCCCTCGACGCCGCCTTCAGCGGCACGGGCGCGGTGCTGCATCACTCCAACGGCGACTTCTACAGCGCCGCGGGCTACACCCAGCAGGCCACGCCGCTGGCCTCTGGCGCGGCGCTGAGCTTTGCCCCGCACGGCGGGCGGCCGTGTGACCAGGCCTTCCCCTACTATCGCCTCGCCTTTGCCGAGGGCGGCCTCACCCTCGCCATTGGCTGGCCCGCGCAGTGGGCGGCCAGTTTCATAGGCACAGCCGAGGGCGCGCAGATCACGGCCGGGCAGGAGCGGGTGCGCGCCAGCTTGCGGCCCGGCGAGCGCCTGCGCACTCCGCGGATGACCGTGCTGGCCTGGGCGGGCGACGACACCCGCGCCGTCAACCTGTGGCGGCGCTGGTACCTGGCCCACATCTTGCCGCGGCCCGACGGCCGCCCCCTGCGCCCGCACCTGGCCTGCGCCGCCACCGACGAGGGCGAGGAGTTCACCGCCGCCACCGAGGCCAACCAGATCGCCTATATTGACCGCTTCCAGGCAGTCGGCATTCACCCCGACGTATGGTGGATTGACGCAGGCTGGTACCCCTGCCGCAACGCCCAGGGCGAGCGTCGCTGGCCCCTCACCGGCGACTGGGAGCCGGACGCCGAACGCTTCCCGCGCGGCCTCGCGCCCATCTCCGCCCACGCCGCCGCCCACGGCGCCGACCTGCTGGTCTGGTTCGAGCCGGAGCGCGTAGACCTCACCCGCCGCCTCGCGGCCGAGCACCCCGAGTGGCTGCTGCATACCACCCACGACACCGAGTGGACCGCTACGAACGCCCTGCTCAACCTGGGCCTGCCTGCCTGCCGCCAATGGCTCACCGACCACCTGTGCGCCCTCATCCAGGCCAACGGCATCAAGATTTACCGGCAAGACTTTAACTTCGAGCCGCTGCGCCGCTGGCGCGACAACGAAGCCGACGACCGCCAGGGCTTGAACGAAAACTTCCACGTGCAGGGCTACCTGCAAATGTGGGACGACCTGCTGGCCCGCAACCCCGGCCTGTGGATTGATAGCTGCTCCAGCGGCGGGCGGCGCAACGACCTGGAAACCATGCGCCGTTCGGTGCCCCTGCACTACACCGACTATGGCTATGGCGACCATCCTGTGAAGCTCGGCTTTCACCAGACGCTCTACGAATGGATCCCGTACTTCAAGGAGTTCTCGCTCTCCTGGGACCTGGCCGGCAACAGCCGCTTCGACCCGGCGGTGGACAGCTTCTCCTTCCATTGCGGTTTCGCCCCCATGCTCTTCGCCACGCTCGACATCCGCCGCGGCGACTACGACTTTGCCCTCGCCCGGCGCATGATCGCCCTCTGGCGGCGCGCCGCCGACCTGCTGCTTTACGGCGACTATTACCCGCTCACCCCGCCGGGCCGCGACCCCGCCTGCTGGGTGGCGCGCCAGTTCGACAGCCCCGAAACCGGGGCCGGCCTGGTGCAGGGCATCCGCCTGCCCGCCGCGCCCGAGGCCGAGCTGACCGTCCCCCTGCGCGGCCTGGACCCGGCGGCTATATACACCTTTGAGGAAGCTGAAACGGGCGCGGTGCGCGCGCTCACCGGCGCGCAAGCCGCCGCGGGCTTCCCGCTGGCCGCCGTCCCGCGCGGGGGCACGCTCTGGTTCTACCAGCGCCAGGCAGACACGGCCGCCAACTTGCGCTAAGATATTCAGGCGCCCAGCCGCGGGGTGGGCGCGGAGAGGCCGCATGGCAGACAACATCCTGGCTCAAGTGCCGCTCTTCGCCGGCGTGCCGCCCGCCGAGCTTGACCAACTGCTGGTCGGTCTCAGCCCCTGCCACATGCCCGCCGGCACCGTGCTCCTGCGCGAAGGCGATTGCGGCGACCACTTCTATGTGGTCATCTCCGGCCACGTAGACATCATCAAGTCACTCGGCACCAGCGACGAGCGCCTGGTCACTACCCGCGGTCCCGGCGAGTTCCTGGGTGAAATGAGCCTGCTCAACGGCGACGGCCGCCGCACGGCCTCAGTGCGCGTGCGCGCCGCCGCCCACCTGCTGGAGATGCGCCGCGCCGACTTTGATCGCCTGCTGCATCGCTACCCGCGGCTGGCCTACGAGATGGTGCGGGTCATGAGCTACCGCCTGACGGAGTCGCAGAACCGCATCGTCGCCGACCTGCACGTCAAGAACGCCCAACTGCAAACTGCCTACGACGCCCTGCAAACCGCCCAGGCGCAGCTCATCGCCCAGGAGACGCTGGCCCGCGAACTGCGTCTGGCCCACGACCTGCAAATGGGCCTGCTGCCCCAAACGCGCCCGCTCGTCCCCGGTTACAGCTTCGGCGCGCAAGTCGTGCCCGCCCGCGCCGTCGGCGGCGACCTGTTCGACTTCGTGCCGCTCGGCCCGCTGACCGTCGGCCTGGTCATCGGCGACGTGGCCGATAAGGGCATGCCGGCCGCGATCTTCATGGCCCAGGCGCTGGCGCTGCTGCGCGCCGAAGCCGGGCAGGGCGCCGCCCCAGCCCAGGTACTGCGCCGCGTGAACCGCCACCTGCTCTACATGAACCGCAGTGAGTTGTTCGTCACCGTTTTCTACGGCGTGCTCGACCTGACCATCGGCCGCCTGGACTACGCCCGCGCCGGTCACGAGGTGCCGCTGCTGCTGGAAGCGGGCCGGCCGCCGCGCCGCCTGCCGCGCGGCCGCGGCCAGCCCCTGGGCGTGTTCGAGGACGTCGAGCTGGACGAGGGCACGCTGTCCTTGCCCCCGCAAGGCACGCTGCTGTGCTTCAGCGACGGCGTGCCCGACGCCCGCCGCCCCGACGGCGAGGCGTACGGCAGTGCGCGCCTGCAAGACGCGCTGGCCGCCGAGGCCGCGCCGCAGGATGGCGCGCAGCCCTTGTGTGACCGCCTGCTCCAGCGCGTGATGACCTTTCAGGCCCACGCCCCGCAGCACGACGACATCGCGCTCCTGGCCGTGCAGCGCCGCGCCTGACGGGCTGCCCGCGCTCCGCGCCCGCTTAACAACAACGGCCGGCGGCGAGCGTCACCGCCCACCGCCGGCCGGGGTGCGTAACCAGGCCGCGGCGCGCTTATTTGCGCGGTGCGCCGCAGTGGCCGCAATAGCGCCTCTCGGGCGTCATCGCCTGCCCGCAGTACTGGCAGGTCTGCGCGCCCAGCTTCGCCCCGCAGTTCGAGCAAAAGGCTTGTCCCGCCGCTACGCTGTGGCGGCAGTTCGGGCACAGCACCATGTCTACCGTCCGGGTCGCCGGCTGTGGCTGCCTGGACGGCGTCGGCGGCAGTGGCGGCGGGTAAGCCGCCTCGGGCGGCGCCGGCCGCTGGCTGAACAGGCTGCCAATCAGGTTGCCAATCAGCATGGCCGGGAAGAACCAGCCCCAGCCCCAGCCGCCGCCCCAACCCCACCCGCCCCAGCCGTGTCGGCCGCCGCCCCAGCCCCCGTGCCCGCGGAACCCGCCGTGCCAATGCCCGTGCATCGTCGCCCTTCTCCTTGCGCCGGGCCGATGCCCGCGCGCAGAATAACTCTACTGGCTTTGGGCTTCACCCACGTGAACTTTGTCTGTCGTTGGCCTGACACCCGCCGCGCGCTGGGGCCGCTCACAATAGCTGGTTCGCGCCCCAATACCCCGCCTGGCCGCTGAATGTCAGGCTTCACCCGGTCGTGGCCGGCCCTTTTTCTCTCGCTCTACTTGCTCGTTAGCGCTGCCCGCCACACATGCTGCTTGTAGCCGTCGTCACGCCAGCCGGGGCCGAGCGCCGGCAGCGTGCTTTCGGCCGCGAAACACATCAGCTCAGTGAAGCCCGAGCGCGCCGCCCGGTCGCGGATGGCGGCCATGAGTTGCCGCGAGAGCGCCGCCTCCGGCGTCCACAGGTGCACTTCGGCCACGCCGCGCTCGCGGGGCTGCTCATCCAGCACCAACACCGCCGGCTTCCGCCGCGCCACCAGCCGCCAGGCTTCGGTGCGCAGTCCGCGCCACGCCACAAAGTCCGGCTGCGCCCCCGGCCGCACCCGCTCCCACTCCTGCCGCGCCGATTGGTAGCGCCCCAGCGGCATGGCCCAGCCGCGCCCGCCCTCCGGCCCGTCGTACGCGCCCAGCGTCACAGCCTCGGCCGTATACAGCGTCTGGCTCGCCAGCGGCGTCAGGCGCACCCGCCGCCAGGTCTCGGCCCGCGCCAGGCCCTGCTTGGCGTAAAACTCCGGCGCTTCGGCGTGCGTCACCGTCAGCGTGTCGCAGCCGGCCGCCAGCGCGTGCTGCCGCACCACCCCCATCAGGGCCGAGCCTAGCCCCCGCCCCGCGTGCCCGCGCAGCGTGTACAGCACGCCCAAATCCAGGCTGCGGCCAAAAGGCGGCGGCTCCTCGCCCAGCCAGGCCTCGGCCACAGCCCGCACCTGCCCCTCGGCTTCCGCCACCCAGGCCGCGCCGCCGCTGTCAACGGCCAGCAACCTCCGCAGGTAGTGCGCGTAAGTAGAGTCATCCAGCCACGGCCCGCCGTTCAGCCAGCGCTCGTCGGGCCGCAGCTCGGCGTAGTTCGCCAGGTGGGCCAGCCCGTCGGCGTCCCAGCGCTTCCAGGCGACGATGTCGGCCCGGTGGATGGCGACAATCGCGGGTACATCGGCTAACGTGGCGGACCGCACGCGGATGGAGAGCGGGGTGGGGGGCATGACCAACGCTTACGCCCCGCCCGCGCCGCGCATGACAAATCCCCCAGAGGGGGGTATAGTCTGAGCCTGGGATAAGTGTGGCCGCGCCGGCGTGGCGCGCCTCAGGAGAGAGACCGTGATGGACGTGGACACCAGCGCCCCTGCAACCCTCACCGACCGCGACCTTGACCTTACGGCCGCCATTCGCGACGTGCTCAACCAGCTCGACCTGGTGCGCGGTTCACGCGCCCGCGTCAGCGTGCAGGTGAGCGCCGGGCAGGTCACGCTGACCGGCGCGGTGCAGTCGCCCATGGTGGCGGTGGATGTCGAGCGCGCCGTGGCCGACGTGCCCGGCGTGGAGCAGGTGCGCAACGACCTGGTGGACGACGGCAACCTGAGGCGCGCCGTGGCCGAGGCCCTCGCCGCCGACCCGCGCACCCAGGCCATCCCGCCCGGCTACCAGGTCACTTCGGTCTTCGCGCAGGTCACGCTCATCGGCCGCTTCACCGACGCCCAGGCCCAGGCCGTCATGGCCGTCACCCAGGCCGTGCCCGGCGTGGCCGGCGTCAACGTCAAGACCTACTGACCGGCGCGGCGGGCCGCCGCGCTTTCGGTCACGTCGTCCCACAGCGGCTGGAGCACCGTAATGGCCCGCGCCAGCCGTCGCGCGGTGGCCGCCAGCGTGTCGGTGCTGAACCGCTCGTAGGGCAGCACCTCATACACCTTCGCCCAGCCCTTATCCCACATTTCGGCCTCCCACTGCGGGCCGAGCGTGGCTTTAATTTCCACCATGCGCCGGTCAAAGCCCGCCAGCAGTTTGCGGTTCAGCGCGTGGTCGCGGCTCTCAAAGTGCAGGCCCAACTCGATCTTGTTGCGCCACTGGCCCATGTTCCAGACCTCATAGTGCAGGCGCGGGTCACGCGGGTAGAGCTGGCACAGCCAGCTGCGGTGCGCGCTGCGCAGCGGCCGAAAGCCTTTGGGCAGCGCCGCGCGCGTGGCCGCCGACAGCGCCGCCATAAATTGCGAAGAACTCAACGCGCCCATTGCGCCTACTCACGCAGCGTGGCGACCAGCCGCGTGGGAAACTCCAGCAGGTTGAGCGCGTCGTGGATGGACGGCATGACCAGGTCGGCGGCCAGCAGGGCGCTGGCGGCCAGCCCCTCTTCGCTCAGCACCGCGATGCCGATGGCCGCCGCCTTGAGCATCCCGGCGTCGTTAGCCCCCTGGCCCACGGCGACGACCTGCTTGGCCCCCAGCCGGTGCACGAACTCGGCCTTCTGCCCGGCCTCGTTGCCGCCGGTGAGGCGCGTGGCCTTCAGGCCCAGCATCAGGTCAATGTTGTCTTGCTTGCCGTAGGTGTCGGCGGTGAGCAGGTGAATGGTCAGCCGGTCGCGCAGGGCGGCCAGCGGCTTGGCCACCTTATCCAGCAGGCGGCCGTCCTTGGCCAGCGTGCCGTTCACATCCAGCACCAGGTGGGCCAGGCGCAGCGTGCTCCGGCCGGGGATGGTCAGCTCGATCATGCGGCGGGCGCTCCTGCAACGTGAGTCACGCCCGCCATTATAAGCCGGGTTCAGCGCCCCAACAGTCGCTTGGTCCACGCCACCGGCAGGTACATGCCGGTGCGGATGGCGGCGTTCTTCCAGATCATGCCGGCTTCGGACCACTGCACCCGCGGGTCAATCAACTCGGCCTTCATCTGCGGCTCGCCGTGCGCGCTCAGGCGCGCTGCCAGGTTGCCCAGGGTCTTCAGCCAGAACTTGTCTTCGCCCTTATGCCCCACGCCGATGCGGAACATCAACTCGAAGAATGGGTCACTTGGCCGAATGAGCGCCTGAATGCGCGCCACGGTCGCCCCCTCCGCCTCTTCCGCGCTGAACGTAATCATCCCCGCGAACATGTGCCCTTCCGGCGTCATGAAGCTAAAGGACACCTCGTCGGCATAAATCACCATGATGCCGGTCGAGATCGCGGTGACCGGCGGCCCCCCCGGCACGGCCAGGTTCAGCACCGCCACCTCGCCCGGCTTAATACCGGCCTCGCGCTTGAAGAAACGGTTGCCCTTGGGCCAAAAGCTCGGGAATTCCGCCTTCCAGGTGGCGATGACCTGTTCGGGCGTCACGGCCGCGCCCTCCAGCCGCACCCAGTAGGTCTTCTGCCACATCTGGCCGAAGCCCTTCAGCGGCCCGGTGAGCTGCCGGCCCTCCACGTTCAGATTAATGGCGCTCGATTGCAGCGCGCCGGTGTGCAGCGCGGCGGTGGGTTTGGCCCAGTTGGTCTCTTCGCGGGTCGGCGGGGTGGTGGGGTCGCTCATGGCGCACATCCTCGTTTGGCTGCGCGGCGGGCCGGCCCCGGTGCGGAGCCGGCTCGCCCATCCAGTGATGCGCCTACCATACCGCCGCGCCGTCCGCTAAGCGTTACGGCCTCCGTTACGGACGGTGGCGCGCCACCCTGCGCGCCAGGCGGCGACCGGCGTTAACGGAACAACGCTTGGGATCAGCCCCACGGTTGGGCGCGGATCAAGCTTTGCAGCCGCACTACACGTCTGCCGCCGCCAGGTCGGCGTACGTCTCGCGCCGCCGGATGAGGCGGTGCGCGCCGCCCTCCACCAGCGCCTCCGCCGGCAGCGGGTGCGCGTTGTAGCGCGAGGCCATGCTGTAGCCGTAGGCCCCCGCCTCCAGCAGCGCCAGCCGGTCACCGGGCCGCAGGTGGGGCAGGGCGCGGTCGCGGGCCAAGTAATCGGCCGACTCGCAGATCGGCCCGGCCACATCGGTGGGAACGGTATCGCCGCCCGCGCGCAGCGGCGCCACGCGGTGATGGGCGTCGTACAGTGCGGGCCGGAGCAGCGTCTGCATCCCGGCGTCCACGATCAGCGTGCGCCGCCCGGCCACGTCTTTCACCGCCTGCACCGTCGCCAGCAGCGCGCCCGCGTCGGCCACCAGGTAGCGCCCCGGCTCCAGGTGGAAGTGCAGCCTCCCTGCCAAAGGCCGCAAGCGCTCCACCAGCGGCGCGGCGAAGGCCTCCACTGGCGCGTAGTCGTCGCCCTCGCGGTAAGGCACCGGGAACCCGCCGCCCAGGTCGAGCGTGTCAATGCTCGGCGCTTGCGCGATAAAGGTCAGCGCCACTTCCACGGCGGCCAGCGTCGGGGTCGCGTCGGGCACCTGCGAGCCGATGTGGATGTGCGCGCCGCGCAGGTAGAGCGCGGGGAAGTCGCCCCAGCGGGCCGCGAGCGCCAGCGCCTCGGCCAGCGGCAGGCCGAACTTGCTGTGCAGCCCGCCCGTGCGAATGTGGTGGTGCGTGTCGGGGTCCACGCCGGGGTTGAGGCGCAGCGCCACCCTCGCCCGCGCCCCCGCTGCCGCCGCCAGCGCGTTCAGCCGCGCCAATTCATCCGCCGACTCCACGTTGAACCAGCCAACCCGCGCCGCCAGCGCCTCGCGCAGCTCCGCGTCGGTCTTGCCCACGCCCGCGAACACCAGCGAGGCCGGGTCGGCCCCCGCCCTCCGCGTGCGGTCTAACTCGCCGCCCGAGACGATATCAAACCCGGCCCCTTCCTCGCGCAGCAAGCGCAGCAGCGCCAGGCTGCCGTTGGCCTTCACCGCATAGCAAATCTGCGGGCGCAACGGCGCGAACGCCGCCGCCAGCCGCTGGTAGTTGCCGCGCACCGCCGCCGCCGAATAAACATACAGCGGCGTGCCATACGCCTCGGCCAGCGCCGCTAATGGCACGTCGTCACACCACAATTGTTGATCGTGATAATGAAAGGGGGAGGTCATGCCGTCATTATAGACGGGAGGCTGGAGGTCAGAAGTCGGAGGTTAGAGGTCGGAGGACAGCGCGCTGCCATTGCGGGTAAGAGGCACAACCCGCGCCTTACCCCCGGCGTTGGTCGCAGCGCTGCCCCCTTGGTGTAATTCGTGATAATTCGTGGCCAAGGCCTTTACCTCGCCTCGACTACCAGCACCCCCACGCCCTCCGCCTCCCCCGCCTCGGCCAGGTGCGCCAGCAGCACCTCGGCCAGCCGTTGCGCGTTGAAGTAATCGCGCAGATGCAGGAAACGCGCAATCCGCAGGCTGTCCAGCGCCGGCCCGCCCGCCACGGCAATATAGGCGTCACCCCGCGCCAGCCTCAACGGCGGCGGCGCGGCTGGCAGCGGCTTCAGCGTCGCATCGGCGTAGCGGAAGTAGTGCAGCGTCGCGCCGCTGTTGGCCGCCGTCAGCACCGCCGCCGCTGCGTCCACGTTCACGCGGAGCGCACCCAGCCGCAACGTTTCCGGCTCCCGCAGCGGCCCGCCCGCCAGCGCCGGAGTGTCGCCGGCCACGCCCACGTACAACCGCACGTCGGTCACGGGTCGTTACGGATTGGCCGCATCGGCCACCGTGTCGGTCTGGTCCAGTTGCCCTTGCAGCGCTTCCAGCAGCGCCTCAAGCTCCACGCCCTGCTCGTTCGCGGCCGAGCCGGTCACCTCCGCGCTCGTCGCCGCGGGCGCGGGCGTCGCCGCCTCGGCAGCGGGCGTGTCGGTCGGCTCGTCCGGCGGCAGCGCCGTCTCCAGGTCGTCAATGGTGTCGCTGTCGCTCAGTTCGGTGCTGATCGCTTCCAACTCGCGCTCCACCGCGTCGCCCTGGTCGTCTGGCGTTGCCGGGGCCAGCGTGGGGTTGGTCAGCCCGCTGGCCGCCTGGGCCGTGGCCGTCGCCGCGGCGTTGGCCGTGGCCGCCTCTTGCCGCCGCTGCCGCACCCCGCAGCCCGTCAGCGCCCCGGCCACCACGCCCGCCAGCAGCAGCCCCGCCAGCCCGCGCCGCCGCCCATTCATCGTCGTCCTCATCGCCCGCATCCCCCCCGCGCCTAATGATTCAGCCGCCAGGTGCGCACCGCCAGTCGCAAGTCAACCACCGCGCCCACCAGCGTCAGGTGCGCCGCTTGCAGGTTGTCATACGCGCTCCGCACCGTCGCCGCCGCCTGCGCGCGGTCGGTCACCGTGCCGTTGGCGTCGAACCCGGCGTGGGCCGCCAGCGTGCCGGCCGCCGCGTTGTGGCGGGTCTGGGCCGAGGCCACCGCACCGTTGAAGCTCGCCAGCGCCGTCTCCAGGTCGGTTGTGTCCTTGCCCAGGCGCTTTAGCGTGTCAATCCAGTTCTGCATATTGACGGCGATGCTGTTCGCATTGGTCAGCGTCGTCGTCTGCACCGTCAGCCAGTTTTGCTCGCGCTGGTACAAAGTCTCCAGCGTTGGGGCCGGGCGCTCGGCCGCGACCGCCGCCGGGGCCGCATACGCCGGGGCCAGCGCCAACCCCGCCGTCAGCGCCGCCGCCAGCAGCGCCCCGCTCAGCTTCACCCACCACGCTTTACCAGCCGCCCAGGTGCCCATCTTTCTGCTCCTTTTTTAACCCCCGGCGCGCCGCTGCGGCCGGGTCCGGGTCTATGCTCAGACCCTAACGGCGGCGTGTTAACGGGTCTCCCTGACCCCGTAAACACCCTGTAAACTCCCCTGTGGCCCGGCGTTGCTCCCTTTTCTGGCTCCGTTCGTTACAGTCTACCAGCAGTTCTCAATTTGAACTGCGGTCGAACTGGTGTATCGTCGGTGTCGGCTGTTTGGCATAACCGGTCGGCATGCAAACAATTCATACGGCGCTTTGGTGGCGGTCGATTACCGGCTGGCAGC
>JADZEK010000145.1 GCA_020850595.1 Anaerolineales bacterium | reverse complement strand
GGTTGAGATTCCTCACCCCCCACAATGCCGAAGGATGGCCGGCAACTGGAGGGGGGCTTCGGAATGACATGGTCCGCCGAGTGTTTCGCCACTGGGGGGCTGGCGGCCTGCCGCCATGCGCTCTTCGAAATGACAATTCTATAGAGGAGATCAAGTCAGTGCGGCTGTTTCTGCCGTGGGGGGGGCTGGCGCACCGCGCCATGCGCTCTTCGGAATGACAGGCAAAATGGGGCTGATCGGTCCCAAGCGCAGTTTAGATGCAATTGCCCTGGCCCCGAATTTGCCTCGCCTTCTCGTTCACGGTATCATCGGTCACGGTCGGCCGCACCCGCCTGGCCGGGCCTGCCATCCTCATGCCATCCCCCTCCCGCGCCGACCTGGCGGCGCTGCCCAAGCTAGACCTGCACCGCCATCTGGAGGGCGCGCTGCGGCTTACCACCTTGCGCGCCATCGCCCAGCAGCACGGCCTCGACCTGCCCGCCGACAGCCTGGCGGCCCTGCGCCCCTATGTGCAAGTCGTGGACGGCGAGCGCAGCTTTCGCCAGTTCCTCGCCAAGTTCGATGTGCTGCGCCGCTTCTATCTTTCGCCAGAGATTATTCACCGCCTGGCCTTCGAGGTCATTGAAGACGCCGCGCGCGACAACCTGCACTACCTCGAACTGCGCTTCACGCCCGCCGCCCTCGCCAGCAGCGGCCGCTTTTCGCTGGCCGACGTCACCGATTGGGTCATCGCCGCCGTGGCTGAAGCCGGGCGGGTCTATCCTAAACTTCAGGTGCGGCTGATCGTCAGCGTCAACCGGCACGAGCCGGTGGCGCTGGCCGAGCAGGTCGCCCAGGTGGCTGCCGACCGGCAGGCGCGCGGCATCGCCGGCCTCGACCTGGCCGGTGACGAGGTCAACTTCCCGGCCGCGCCGTTCCGGGGTGTCTTCCAGGCGGCGCGCCAGGCCGGGCTGGGCTGTGTGGCCCACGCCGGCGAGTGGACCGGGGCGGCGGCCGTCCGCGACGCCATTGAGCACCTGGGCGTGCGGCGCGTCGGCCACGGCGTGCGCGTGGTCGAAGACCCCGCGGCGGTCGCCCTGGCCCGCGAGCGCGCCATTGTGTTTGAGGTCTGCCTGACCAGCAATCTGCAAAGCGGCGTGGTGGCGGCCTTCGCCGCCCACGCCCTGCCGCGCATGAACGCCCTCGGCCTGCGCACTACTCTCAACACCGACGACCCGGGCGTTTCGGGCATTACGCTGAGCGACGAGTATCAGATCGCCGTGGATGCGCTCGGCCTGTCTTGGGCCGATCTACAGCAGGCGCTGTTCACCGCGGCCGACGCCAGCCTCCTGCCGCCCGCCGAGCGCGCCGCCCTGGCTGCCCGCCTGCGCGCCGCCCTCGACCGGCTTGACCCCGTCTCCGAATGAAAAGAGCCGCCCCAAGGCGGCTCTTGCATGACTCTGGTTAGCCCCGCGACGGGCGCTTAGCGCGCCTGTTCCCAGGCAGCAATTGCGCCCTTGAGGGCCTCGCGCACGGCCAGGTCTGGCACGTCGTCCACCGCCGGGTAGCTCTCGCCGTCCAAATCGAACAGCGCCTCGCCGCGCGGCCCGGGCCGGATGTGCAGGCCGCGCTCGGCCAGCGGCGTGCCCGCCAGCCGCCCTTGCAGCACCTCGTCAATCTGCTCGGCGATCGTTTTTGGCTCGGGTGGCGGGTTCTTCGCTAACTCGCGCAGCACCTGCATCTGCTTAAAGGGGTTCATCGTCGGCGGCGGCAGCGGCTTGGGAGCCGCCGGCGGCACGGCGGGCACGGCCGGCGTGGGCGTGGGCAGGGCGCGCGCGGCCGGCGGAGCCTCGGCCTCGGGCGCGGCGGCGGCCCCATTCGTGAACGCGCGCAGGTCAGCCAGCGTCGTCAGCAGCCCCTCGTTCAAGGCCGGGTCGGTCAACTCGTCCAGGTTGGCATAGCGCCGCCCGGCGATCTCGATGATCAGGCGGCCGGTCAAATTGTCGCGCAGCACGCGCAGCACCTCGTGCGCGCTGCCCTTGGGGCGGCCGAAGGCAGGCTTGGCCGGGGCGGGCTTGGCTGGGGTAGGGGCCGCGTCTGGCGTGGTCTCCGCTGGGCCGTCCGCCGGGCCGGTGCCCTCCACCGGGGCCGCGGCTTCCTGGCGGTCCTTGGCGGCGCGCTCCTCGCGCAGCATCTGGATGCCCACGTACAGCAAGATCAGGCAGCCTACCAAGCCCAGCGCGCCCACTGTGAGCATCAAGGGAGGATTCATCGGACCCAGCGCTCACTTTCCTGGCAGGGGTTGGCAGGTCGGGCAATAGTGCGTGCCGCGCTGGCCCACCACCATCCGGCGGATGGGCGTGCCGCAGCGCAGGCAGGGCCGGCCCGCCCGGCCGTACACGCGGAAGTGGCGCTGATAGCCGCCGCCGCGGTAGACCCAATCAATGCTGGCTCCGTTGTGGCGCAGCCCGGCCCGCAGCGCGCGGCGGATGCTCTGCCACAGGGTGCGCACCTCAGCCGCGCTCAGGCTGTCGCTGAGCCGCAGCGGGTGCAGCCCGGCCAGGTGCAGCGCCTCGTCGGTGTAGATGTTGCCCAGCCCCGCCAGAAAGGTCTGGTCGAGCAGCAGCGGTTTCAACTGCCGGTGGCGCGCCGCTAGCATCCGGCCCAGCTGCTTGGCCGTGAAGTCCGGCTCCAGCGGCTCTGGGCCGAGCCCGCCCACAATCTCCTCGGCTTGGCCCACCACGAACACCTTGCCGAACTTGCGCGTGTCGCTGAAGCGCAGAGCGCTGCCGTCGGTGAAGTGGAAGACAGTGTGAGCGTGCTTATCGGGCGGCGCGTCTGGGCCGACGACGGTCAGGTCGCCGCTCATCTTGAGGTGGATGAGCAGCACATCGTGCGTGAGATCGAAGATCAGATATTTCCCGCGGCGCCGCAGGCCGAGGATGGTCTGGCCGGGCAGGCGCTGCTGCACACCACGGGCCGAGGGGGTGGCGATGTGCCGCGGCCAGCGCACGGTCACGCGCGCCAGGGTGCGGCCGACCACCGAGGCGCCGCGTGTCGGGCCGCCCTGGCGCAGCTCGCGCACGACGGTTTCAACTTCGGGCAATTCGGGCATGCCCGCGATTATACAACCGCTCTAGGTGCCCTTCATGCCCAGCACCGTCTCCACCGTGCGGATCAGGATGGCAATCTCCATCCACCACACCTGGTGCTTGATATAGTACAGATCATATTGCAGCTTGACCAGCGCGTCGGCCACAGTGTTGCCGTAGCCGTAATTCACCTGGGCCCAGCCGGTCAGCCCCGGTTTCACCAGCAGGCGCGTGCGGTAGAAGGGTAGCTTTTGCTCCAGCAGCGCTGTGAACTCGGGCCGCTCCGGCCGCGGGCCGATCAGGCTCATCTCGCCCTTGAGGATGTTGACGAACTGCGGCAGCTCGTCGAGCCGCGTGCGCCGCAAGAACCGCCCCACGCGGGTGATGCGGCTGTCCTGGGCCGTCGCCCAGCGGGCCGCGCCGTCCTGCTCGGCATCGGGCCGCATGGTGCGGAACTTGACCACCTTGAACGGCTGCCCGCCCAAGCCCAGGCGCACCTGGCGGTAAAAGATCGGCCCTGGCCCTTCCAGCCGGATGGCCAGCGCGATCACGGGCGTCAGCGCCACCAGCAGCGCTAAGCCGGCCGCGGTGCTCAGCAGGTCTACCAGCCGCTTGGTCAGCAGATAGGCCGGGTCGAGCCGCACCCGCTCCACGAACGAACTTACCAGCCAGTCTATCTTCAGGTGTTCAATCGGCACGCGGCCGGTCACCTCTTCATACAGCCGCAGCGCGCGCACGACCGCGATGCCGTGCGCCTGGCAGTCGAGCAGCGCCTGGAACATGCCTCCCTGCACCTCGCCGGTGATGGCGAAGATCAGGTCGGAGACCTCGCGCCGCCGGGCTTCGGCCAGCAGCCGCGTGTGGTCGCCCAGCACGGGCACGCCCTGGATCACGCGCCCGTGCTTGCCGGTGTCGTCGTCAATCAGCCCGACGATCTCATACTGCCAGCCGTGGAGTTCCCGCAGTGTGCGGATGATGGTCTCGCCGCCCCAGCCGGCGCCCACCACCAGCGCCCGCCGCCGGAAGTACGACGACACCAACACCCGGATGTAGAACATGCGCCAGGCCCACTGCAGCCCGGCCGCGCCGAGGATGAAATATAGCCCTGCCAGGCGCGGCAGCAGCAGCGGGGGGGCCAGAAAATACGCCGCTAAGTAGAGCAGCGCCGCCAGCCCGGCGCTGGAGCCGATGCCGGCCAGCGTCATCTGCCAGAACGCGGCCCGCCGCAGGTCATAGAGCGGAATGCTGAGCAGCGCCCACCCGGGCACCTGGATGATGAACCAGATGGCTTTGTCGGCCAGATAGGCCAGGGAGAAGTGCGCGCCCGAGGTCAGCGTCCACAGCCACAGGGCCGCCAGCGTGGCGAGCAGCGCGCACAGCAGGTCGCCGGCCAACAGCAAGGCCCGCCGCTCGGAGAGGCGCAGGCCCCAGCGGGGAAGCGTGAGGAGGGCGGGGCTGAGATCCTTCGGGCGGGCCATGGCGTGGCAGACTTCGGCGCGGCTAGCGGGCGGCGCGGCTCCAGGTGGGGGTCGCGGGCCGGCTCAGGCTGCGCAGGCAGCCCACCAACAGCGCCAGGTTGACTCCGGTGAAGTAATACGGAAAGCTCAGCCACCTGGGCGGCGGCCGGCGGCGCTCGATGAGGTATCCTAGCCCGGCCGCGGCGTAGAACCCCACCTGGCCCGCCAGCGCGGCCTGATATACGGGCTGGTCGAGCAGGAACAGGTTGGCCCCGAACGCCGCCAGCAGCAAGAAGGGCGCCAGCCAGCGCAGCAGCTTGTGCGACCAGAACATCCACATCACCCGCGGCGCGGCCCGCCCCGGCAGCAGCAGCCGCCACAGGTAGGGCAGGGTGTTGTAGGCCGTCTCGGCCACGCGAATTTTGCGCCGCAGCTCGCCGCGTGTCTCGGCCGCCGCCGGCTCGTGCGCCACGGCCTGTCGCTCGTAGCGCACCAGGTAACCTTGCAGCAGCGCCATACCCGTCAAATACAGATCATCCGCGATCAACCGCTGGGTGGGCACCGGCCGCGCCAGCGCCCGCCGCTGCGCGTGCAGCGCTCCCGGCGCGGCAGCCAGCATGCCCAGGTCGCCTTCCCAGGCTTTGAGCGCCGTCTCAAAGCGCCAATAGAGCGACTCGTCGGCCAGGCCCGCCCGGCTCGTCGCCGCGGTGCGGTGCAGCACCAGGTGGCCGCCCACCGCCCCCACGCGTGGGTCGGCGAAGTGGGCCGCCAGCCGCCGCAGCGCGGGTGGCTCGAGTTGGGTGTTGGCGTCGGTAAAAACCACAATTTCGCCCTGGGCGGCCGCCAGCAGGTCGTTTAGCACGGCGGCCTTGCCGCGCCACGCTTTGAAATCCAGCAGCCGCACGTTGGGGCCGCCGTGCGCGCGCACCAGGGCGCTGGTCGCATCACGCGAGCCGTCCGAGCCAATCAGCACTTCCAGCCGGTCGGCGGGGTAGTCTAGCGCGGCGCAGTTCGCCAGCTTGTCTACGATTACGGCTTCTTCGTCATGCGCGGCAATCAGGAGCGACAGCCGGGGCAGCGCGGCCGGGGCCGGCGGCGGGGCGGGCCGCCGGACGCGGCGCGCCCAGAGCCACAACAGCCCCGGGTAACCGGCATAGCAATAGGCGACCAGTGCCAGGCACCCCCAGAATAGAACTGTTGCCATCAAGTTGACCTGCCCCAGGCGGAAGCGCCCAGGTGCAGACGATCATACCATAGGGCGAGGCCGGCCATCAGGCGCCTCGCGCCCCCGCCTAGCACTGTTCGAGGTACACCGGGTGATTTTGGGCCAACGGCACTGCCACCTGTCCGCTCCCGCCTAGCACGCTCACGCTGCCCAGCAGGTCGGTGCGGCGCGCGCAGTTGCCGGGAAGGTAGGCCGTCGCCGACGTGCCCGTCGCCCAGGCGACGGTCACTTCGCTGCCATCGGCCCCGCGGAAGACGTAGCCTTCGCCGCCGCTGATGCCAAAAGTGCGGTTGTATACCTTCGCCCGCAGCGCGGCGGTCAGCACGCCGTAGGCGGTGTACGCTAACTTGGGGGTGTTCAGGTCGCCGTTGCGGAATAGCCCGTGGGCCTCCATGCCCGGCCCGTCGTCAAACACGGCGAACCAGTCCATGTGGCTCAGGCCGATGGTCAGGCCCTTGACGTACATCTGCGCCAGCACTTCGGCCTGGCGCAGCTCGTTGCTGCCGTTGGCCGGGTCACTCCAATAGCCCATCTCGGGCACCAGCAGTTCCAGGTGCCCCACCCCATGCGCGTTCATGATGCCGCGAATCTCCAGCCCCTTCTCGCGGATGCTCGGCCAACGGTTGAGGTTGATGGGGTAATAGTGAAAGGCGATGGCATCAATATACTGCGTGGCCGCGCTGTTGCCCAGCGCGCTGAGCACGTTGCCCAAGAAGCTCTGCACAAACGGCCCGTTGTCGGGCGGGCCTTCGAACGAGTCGTAGGCGATCCCGCCGATCAGCACCTTGGCGTTCGGGTTGGCTGCGTGGATCGCCGGCGACACCAGCTTGAGCATGTCGGCGTAGCCGGTGGGGTTGTGGCCCCAGTAGCCCTTGCCCAGCAGCGCCGCCCAGACCGCGCCGTTGTCCGGCTCGGCGTAGAACGACCAGTAGCGGATGACGGGATGGCCTGGTGCGTCGCTCACGCCGTCGCCGTCGTAGCGCTCGGCCGCCGCCGCCGCGAACGCTACCAGGTGGGCGGTATTGGTCAGCGGCCCGCTGGGGTAGGCCGAGGCCCAACGGGGGTTGCGGTTGACCAGCACGTACATTTCGCCGCCATAGGCGGCCACATTCGCGGCGTCTTGATCGAGGCTGCCCCAGGTGTAAGTGTGCACGCTGCCGACGGGTGGGAGGGGTTCCACCTCAGCCCAGACCAGGCCGGTGGTGTACCAGTGCGCGCCCGCCGCGCGCAGCTTGGCCTGCCCGGCGGCGTTGTTGACGGTTGTGTACATCACAATGCCGAACGGCGACTCGTAGCCGGGGGCATAGCGGTTGCCCACTATCGGCAGATAGGTTTTCGCTGTCACCGCCGGCGCGGCCGGGCCGGCGGCGGGCAGTTGCGCCGCCGCCGCCTTCCGCCCCTCCGCCGGGCCTTGCAGCCCCGCTATCAGACTCGCCAGCGCCAGCCAGCGTAACATCATCGCCATGTTTCGCTCCCGCCCGGTGGCCCCTCAGCCTAACCGGTAAAAGTACGGCACCAACACCCCGAACAGCGCCGCGGCGTCGAAGGTCATCCAGGCCGCGAGCAGCGCCAGCACCACGAAACCATGCTCTCGTGCCGGACGCCAGCTCAGCCAGCCGGCCGTGAGCAGCACCGCCAGTGGGGCGATGGCCGCGAACAAATATCGGCCCTGCGAATAGCCCAGGCCGACCGGCGCCGTGAGAAACCACGCCGACAAGATCAGCCCGGCCAGCCCAGCGGCCAGCGCCAGCGGCGCATAGGGCCGGGTGGGGGCCTGACCCTGGGCGCGGCGCGCCGCCCAGCGCCAGGCCCAGCCGGCCAGCGCCAGGACGAGCAAGGCGTTCGGCAGCAGCAGCCAGGCCGGGGGCAGGCGCACCACCATCCAGCCAAAATAGGCCCACGCGCTTTCCAGCGTCTGCGCCCAGGCGGCCGTGAAGGCACCGCTGCTGAACAACTGCCGCAGGTAGGCGGCCCAGGCGCTCGGGTGGCCCAGCGTCTCTATCAGCGTCAGCGTCACGTTGACCAGTTGCGACGACAGCCGGTTGATCCAGGCCAGCGTGAACCACCCGCCCACCGCCAGGGCCGGCGCGCTCAACCCCACAGCCCACGCGGCTCGGCGGCGCTCGGCGGCGGTGCGGCTCGGGGCCTGATACCAATGCCGCGCCCCGCCCAGCGCGCTCAGCGCTAGCAGCGGTACCAGGAACAGGGCCGTCGTCTTGGCGGCCAGCGCGCCCACTGCGCTGAGCGAGATCACCGCCAGCCACGGCCAGGTGAGGCCGTAACGCCCGGCGCGCACCACGCCGTACACGCACACCGTCGCCAGCACCTCGGCCAGCGGCGCATCGCTCACGGCTCCGGCCAGGTAGGCGTGCTGCGGGAGCAGCAGCACAAACAGGGCGCTGCCCCAGGCCAGCGCCGGGCTGTCGGGCTGGGCCAGCCGCGCCAGATGGTAGGTTAAGACCACGACCAGCGCGCCCAAGACCACCGAGACGGCGCGCATGGCATACAGTTCGGCCAGCAGCCCCGCGCCCCCAAACGCCGGGCCGACCGCGGCGTAGAGCACATAGCTGAGCGAGAAGCGTGTCAGTGTGCGCGAAAGCCCATAGAATGGCGCGTCGGCCAGGCGCTCCGGCGGCACGGCCGGCGCGGTCAGCCCGACATAGTCCCAGGCGTGAAACGCATACAGCGATTGAATAATGCCCCGCTCCAGGTCGGGGGAGGCATTCTCAATCCACAACGGATGGCGCAGCCGGCCCAGCAGCCAGGCGTACTCGAAGTGCGCGATCTCGTCGGGCGCCTGCCAGGGCGGCGTTAGCGCGGCGTAGAGACTGCCGTGCGCCAGCGCCAGCAGGAAGAGCCACACACCGGCCAGGCGCGGCCACGCCAGGCCTCCGGAAGCTAGACGCGCGGCCATTTCCGGGAGATCGCCAGGAAGTTCGCGGTTGCATATACCTCCTGGTGTTCGGAGTAGTGCGGTAGGTACGCCAAGCCGTCCTGCAGGATGCGATACAGCCGAAAACGCTCGTTCAGCAGGGAATAGAGATCACGGAAGTAGACGCGCGCATCAATCGCGCAGCCGCCAAATTCAAACTGGATCAACTGCACGGCGTCTTGCTCCAGCAGCCGCCGCGCGCCGCGCAGCGCGCTCAACTCGTGGCCCTCCACGTCGAGCTTGAGGTAATCAATCCGGCTGATCTGCCGTTCAGCGCAGAAAGCGTCGAGTGTGGTGATGGGCACTGTTTCTACCTGGTTGAGCGCCCGGCCGTGCGCAGTCAGATCGCGCTGGTAGAGCGACGCCAGGCCCGAATCCTGTCCATCGGAGTAAAGCGGGCGGCTGCCCGACGCGTCACTCAGGCCCAGTTGGTGCAGCTCGACCTGCGGGCTCGCGTGAAAGACCCGCGCCAGGCGGCTAAAGGTTTGTGGGGCCGGTTCAAAGGCCAGCACACGTGTGCTCGGGCCCAGCGCGGCCAGCGCGGCCCGCATGAAGTCGCCCTGGTTGGCGCCCACGCCGAACACCACGCGCGCCGGCTGGGCGGGCAGCAGCCGCGCCGCCGTGCGCAGGGCGCCGGCCTCGCCGCTGGTGGCCACGTAGTCGCCTACGCCGATATTAAGCCCCAAGAGCGCTGCGCGGTAAAGCACCTGGGCCAGGGGCTGAAACCAGCGCCGCGCCAGGACAAATGCCAGGGATGTGCCAATCCAGCGTCGAAGTCCTGCCATGCCGCTTGCCTTATGCCCGGCCGGCGCCGCCTAGCCGAGGGGAATTAGCTCTACCAATACCACGCCGCCGATGCGCAGAGCGTAAAAGATCAGTTGGTACTTGGCTGGCTCGCCAGGCGCCGTGCTAACCGCCGAGAGCTTAGCTTCTTTCAACTCGGCCCACGCTGGCTGACCTGTTTGGTTGGATGACGATATGCCCCTGCGTAGCGCTTGCCTGCCTCAGGCTTCACAAGCCCAAATGTTGGTCCTGAGTTCTGTCCGGTAGTGAGAAGCCACGATGCGGGGTGGTCCCCGTTAGGATTAATGGACCCTCACCCCAATGCTAGCGGAGTTGCAGACCCGCCATGAGCGCCAGCATCATCGCCCTGGTGTGATGATGCCTTGCCCGGTAGCATGCTTGCCCTCATTCAGTCTCGCGGCACGCATTCGGCCATGATAAACAGGAGCGGGTCATTCAAAGTCTTGCATGGGTTCCGGTGGTTGCCAGCCGCCGTGTGGGACAAGCAGTTATAAATAGCTGCTATGCTACCGCCGCCAAACTCAAGGCCGAATCACGCGCCCAACAAATCAGCTTGGCTGCCCTTCTCCATAAAAAGGAAATTGTGGGTGTGCAAAGTATCGTTGCCGCTTGTTACTATGGCCTCCAGCTCTTCAGGATGTACTTGGCGGCACTGCTTGTTGGCCGTCCAGGCCTCGTAACCTCTCGCCCAAAATATCTGAAAAGTCTCGAGTAGATTTGCGTTGACTTTTGTGCCTTGGGGTTGATGTTCGGAAACTGATATTTCAACCATCCAGATTGGTTTTGGCTCAAAACATAAAAAGGTGGAGGCGCCCTCGAGCATTTGTTTCTCGGCGCCCTCAATGTCAACAAGAATAAGGCATCTCCGACCTTGAAACCTAGCGCCCAACACAATGTCTAGCGTTGAAGTCGGCACTAAAGTCGCATTCTGCTCCGATGTCCCGGCCCAACCTTTTACCAGCGATGCGCCGGTCCCACTGCCATACATTTCAACAATGCCCACCTTATTGCTGAGGGCCAAAGGAAAGGCCTCCAGCATACTTTCCCAGTTGTTAGCTTTTACGTTCACCAGGAGGCATTGAAGATTGAGCGCCATGGGTTCAAATGCGACAACCGGCTTATTCCGACTAAGCGCAATGCAACAGTAGTAGCCAATATTCGCGCCGGCATTCAAGAATACATCCACGCTTTGCAGGAGTCGCAAGACAATTTCTGTTTCTTCGGGTTCAAACGCGCCTTGCCGCATCGCTCTGTTCCCAACGAATTTAAACCCCAGGGGGGTTTCCTCGGGTTTGTCAAACGCCTGCCAGCCATCTCGCACCAATCTATATGTCAGGGCAATTTTAGGAAAGCGTTCCGCGATTGACTTTAGAAGCGAAATGAGTCGCATTTTCACCCTGATATGCTGCGTGTCTTGGACAGTAATCTGCGTACTTCTCAGGCGGCCGCAATGCGATTCGCAAGCACAAACTCGGAGCAGTGTCAGGCGCCGCTGGCCCCATAGGGAGTAGTGAAACGGTTGCCAGCGCTGACGACTTGGCTACTCGCGAGAGGCGCGGCGCTACTATAGCACAGCCGCATTGGCGGCGGCCGGCGCGCCGCGCTGACCGCTGGGAGCGCAGCTTTTTTCAACGCGGCCTACGCCGGCCGGCCTTTTGGCTGGACGACGATGCGCCCCCCGCGGACCGCTTGCCTGCCTCAGACGACACTAGCCCAAACGCTCGTGCAAAATTCTGCCTGGTTGTGAGTTGACCCACTATGTTCCGGGCCTCAGCCAAAGGAGATGAGCTCGACAATCACCACACCGCCGATCAGCAGCGCGTAAAAGATCAGTTGGTACTTGGCGGGCCGGCCATGCACGGCGCCCCACAGGGCCACAGCGAAGATGAGCGGCTCCAACAGCGTGCGGTAGCGCCGGCCCATGATGAATTGGATGTTGCTGATGATCAATACGAGCGAGAATAAGTTGAGTAAGATCAGCTTGAAGCCGGGGCTGCGCCACGTGCGCCGCGCAAAGACCGCCGCCGCCAGGAACGGCGACCACAGAATCAGCAGCCAGGTGCTGATCAGCGCCGACAGGTCGGCCCCAAACAGCACCACCTGGATTGGGTCGGTCGCCAGCAGCCCGCGCAGGTTGAGCAGCGTCTCGAAGTTGGGCACAATGATGGGGTACGGCAGGAAGAACCACACCACGGCCCGCACCGGCGCCAGCGCCACCAGGCCGGCCAGTGAGCGCGGCAGCAGCAGATCGCCGACCAGCAGCTTTAGCGGGTGGTCACCCACGGCCTGCCGATCGGCCCAGAATTTGGCCAGCGCGGCGAGCCAGGCCTCCGGGTTGAAATAGTTGTTCATGATCCGGGCGACGTTGCCCGTGACCGACATGAGGCCCAGCACCAGCAACAGCGCCAACCCCAGCATCGCCAGACCGCGCCGCGCGCCCAGCCGCAGCACCAGCACCAGGATGTTGGGGATCAGCAGCAGCAGCGCCACGTTGGGCCGCACCAGCGCCAGGAAGGCCAGCCCGGCCAACGCCATAAACCCATTGCGCGCCAGGCTGCCCTGGCGAATGATCAGCCGGACCATGAACAGCAGCGTGAAGTAAAACAGCCCAAAGGTCAATGGCTCTTTGGCCGGCGTGGCGTCGAAATACGCCACGTAGGGGATGAGCATGGCGAAGCGCGCCCACTGCCACTGGCGGCGGTGCGCCGGGTCGAGCGTGGTCAGCAGCCCCGCCAGCGCGATCACGCCCAGCAGCGCCAGCACGGCGTTGAACAGCGCAACGTACCAGACGCTGACGCCGAAGACGCGGTAGATCGAGGCCAGGTAGGTGACGATGCCGAACGACTGCCAGGTGAAGTTCAAGACCTCCAGGCGAAAGCCGCTCGTGGCGGCCAGCACGGCCTGATAGTCGTACAGGTTGGAGTCCTGCACGCCGGGGACGACCGCCGCCACGCGCAGCAGGTTGAGCTTGGTCAGCGGCTCGGCCCACAAATAGCTGGTGATGAGGAACGAGAGCGTCAGCTTGAGCAGGAAGGCGACGACCCAGGCGTTGCGCGAGGCCAGGTAGCCCTGCCGGGCGCCGATCTCGATCAGCGCCAGCGCCGCGCCCAGCGCCGCGAAGCTCGCCGCCAGTGTGTGCCACAGGCTCGGCGCTTCGAAGCGCCACAGCAGCGCCAGCAGCGCGCACCAGGCCGCGGCCCGGGCATACGGCCCCAGGCGGGTGCCCAGCCGTACCAGGCGCTCTCGGGTGTCGGCGCGGCGCAGGGCCGCGGGGTTGGCCGTCACGACCGCACCCGTGCCGGGGTCCAGGCCGCCGCCAGCCGCCGCCATAACGGCAGCCGTTCCAGCGGCAGGCGCAGCTCCGCAATGGGCAGCACCCACACGGCCGTCACCCCAAAGGCTAGCGCCCCCAGCGCGCCGCAGGCCGCCAGCCGCAGCGCCAGCGCCGGCGCGCCCCAGCTCATGCCGGCCGGCAGCAGCCACCCGTGGGCTAGCAGCCCGGCCGCGCCGCTGACGGCTGTGGCAATCAGCAGCCGGGCCGTGAACAGCAGCATGTCGCGGTTGAGGCGCGCCGCGTGCTCGGCCGCCCACACCCGCCAGGCCGTCAGCGCCAGCAGCAGCCACCAGGTGAGCGCGTAGGCCGCCACGATGCCCCCGAGTTGCCAGCGTTGGCTCAGCAGCCCGGAGAGCGCGAAGTAGGTCACCGTGCCCAGCGCCCCCAGCGCCGCCGCAGCCCGCCGGTCGTGGCGGGCGTGCAGTGCGCGGAACAGGATGGTTGTGCCGGCCATGGCGACCATCCCTAGCAGCAGGCCCGGCAGCGTGGTGGCCAGCCCCGCGGCGTCGGCGGGGGTGAAGGCCCCGCGCTCGAACAGCAGCGTCACGAACGGCAGTGCCTGCGCCGCCAGCCCGACTGCCATCAGGGCCGCCAGCGCCAGCACCAGCCGCAGCACCAGCCGCGTCTCACGCAGAAACTGCTCGCGCTGCCCGGCGTGCGCGGCGGCGGCCAGGCGCGGCAAGATCACCGTCATCGGCCCGAGCGTAATCACATTTGCCACCGCCACCAGCAGCCGCTGGGCATAGCCCAAATAGGACACCTGGCTCTCGCCCAGGCGCGAGGCCCACACCGCGTCTACCGTGCCGTAAATGCTAAAGCACAGCATGGAGAGCACCACCAGCGGCAGCGGGCTGAGCACCGGGCGCAGCGCCCGCCAGGTCGCGGCTGCCCCGCCGCCAAAGCGCAGTTCACCCCAGCAGCCCGGCAGCAGCAGCAGCACGCCCGCGGCGAAGCCCGTGGCCTGCCCCCAGGCCAGCGCCGCCGGCCCCAGGCGCTCGGCCCAGGCCAGGCAAAATCCAATCATGCCCGTCGGCGGCAGCATGCCGGCGATGACCGGCAGGATGAAGCGCTCGCCGGTGTTGTGCATGGCGCCGAGATAATACAGGCCCACCGCGCAAGCAAATGACAGCCAGCCCAGCCGGTTGATGAGCGTGGCTTCGGCGTACAGCGCGGGGGCCAGGGTGGGGGCCATCAGCCGCAGCAGCCCCGGCGCGGCCAGGCCGGCCAGCCCGGCTACCGCGCCGCCGATGAGCGCCAGCCCGAGCAGCAGTTGCCCCGCGAAGAGCGCATACGCCTGCGCCGCGCCCGCGCGCTCGCGCACCAACTGCGGCACCAGCCAATAGGCGAACATGCCGTTCACCAGGCTGATGAGCAGCAGCGGCAGGCTGACGCCCACGAAATAGGCGTCTAGCTCCGGCCCGGCGCCGAAGAAGTGCGCTACCAGCAGTTGGTTGGCGAAGCCCAGCGCTGATACGCCGGCCGCCAGCCCGGAGATGATGACGGACGAGCGCAGCAGGCTGCGGCGCGGGGCTACCGTCATGGGCGGCCCTCCGCCACCGCGCGGCACACGGCCAGCACCCGCGCCGCCATGCCCGCCCAGGTGAAGCGCTTGGCCTGTTCGCGGCCGGCCTGTCGCAGCTGCGCGCGGAGGGTTTCGTCTGTTACACCCTGCCAGATGCCCTGGGCCAGCGCCTCCACGTCTCCGGGGGGCACGTATAGCGCGGCCTCCCCGCACACCTCGGGGATGGAGGTCGCCTGGACCGCGACGACCGGGACTTCGTTCGCCATTGCTTCTAGGGGGGGAATGCCAAAGCCCTCGAACAGCGACGGATAGACAAACAGGTCGGCATTGCGGTACACCCGGCCCAGTTCTGTGTCTGGCACGTGTGAGAGCAGCGTCACCCGCTCAGCCAACTTTAGGTCAGCCAGCGTCTGCTCTACCTCGGCCGCGAAGCGCGGCACGCGCTGCCCCACGATCACCAGCCGGTGCGGCAGCCGGTCGCCGAGTTGGGCCATGGCCCGGAGCAGCCCCACGATATTCTTGTAAGGATACCAGGAACTGGAGACGTACAGCAGATACGGCCCCGGCGGCACGCTCTCCGGCCAGGTACGGTCGCCGGCGCTTGGCGCGAACCCAAACCCGGCCACATGCACCCGCTCCGGCGGTAGGCTGGTACGCGCCAGCAAGTCGGCCCGCGTGTAGGCCGAGTCGGTGATTATGGCCGCTGCGCGGGTCAACGCTGGCAGGTACACCGCCCGCCACAGCGCCGCTGTCACGCGAAAGTGAGCTGGGTAATGCAGCGGAATCAGATCATGTACGATGACCACCTGCGGCGGGCGCACGCCGGGCTGCACCTCATAAATATAGGGGATGAAGACCACGTCGCAGCCGGCGCGCCGCGCGGGGGCGGCCCCGTTCAGTTGTTGTTGCAGGAAGGCCAGCGCCTTGCCCGCCAGCCCCGGCTGTAAGAACGGGCTGCGCACCGGCACGACCGGCACCTGCTGGGCCAGCGGTCCAAAGATTTCGGGCATGGCCGTCAACAGCACCAGGTCGGCGTGTTGCGCGTGCAGGGCCGGCAGCAAATGCTTGGCCAGTGTCATCTGGCTGCCGCCGACGGTCGTGTGGGTGGGCGTGAACTTAATGCCGAGGCGCATTGGAGGGGATGGCCGGGTTCGCGTGCGACGGACGGCGCAGGCGGGCGGCCGCCCAGCGCAGCAGGTAGAGCGCGTCGTAGGCGCGGTAATAGGCCCAATCGTACAGCCACGCGCCGATAGTTTGCACCGGCCACCGCGCCAGCCGCGCCCGCAGCGCCTCGCGCTCCAAGAACGGTAGCGCCCCGCGCATGAGCCGGCCCTTGAGCACGATATGGCGCTGCGGAATGGGTGGCCGCCAGCGCGTGGCGAAGCTTAGCCCATAGAAGCCGCCTGTTACCTCGTCGGCCCGCCGGCTGCCCTGCCGCTCGATATCCCAGGCGCTTTCGCCCGGCCGCAGCAGTTGGCGCAGCGCCGCGGCCCGCCACAACGCCACCGTCAGGCTCACCCGGTAGCGGTCGCCGGGCGCGATCTCGCCGATCTCACCGGCCGGCGTCAGCGCCAGCGGGTAGATGGAGATCAACTTCAGATAGGCGGCCTGGCGCTGCTGGGCCTGGGCGATGGCCTGCGCCACGCGGGCCGTGTCTACGCGGGCGCTGGGCGGCCGATCCTCAATCCAGGTGATGACCCAGGTATGCGGCACCTGCGCCAGCATGGCCAGCAGGTTGGCGCTGTAGTCCTGGTCGGCCCCGATCAGCACCGGCGTCACGCGTGGGTGCGCGTAGGTGGCGTGGTTGGTCCCCAAATACACCGGGTAGGGGCAGTCGGGCCAATACTTAAAGAAGAGCTGAAAGAAGACCGGCCACAGGTCTTGGTAAGCGTCGAACGAAACGACCAAGATAGCGGGCGTATCCGCCGCGGGCGCGGGGGCGTCCATCCGCGGGCTAGGCGGCGTGGTCGGCGGCGGCCTCGGCGGCGCGCGGCGCAGACAACGGCGTGCGCCACCATTCCAGCGCCGCGAGGACCACCACCGCCCCGATCAGCCCGCCGAGCGCGCCAATCGCCCCGGCGATCAGCCGGCCCGAGCGGCCGGCCAGGCCGGCGTTGGTGGCCGGGCTGGCGATGCGCACCAGTCCGGCCGCGTCTTGCGCGGCGATCTGAGCTTGACTCACTAACCCGGCCAGGGTGGTGTATTGCGCCTCGGCCAGCGCCACGGCCGTGCCATATTGGGAAGCCGCGCTCAGCGCCTGGGCCAGCGCCGCCTGGCGCTCGATCAACTGCGGCTGGAGGGCTTCGGCCGCGCTGCCCGCCGCCGTGGCGCGCGCCGCCACATCGGCGGCAAAGGCGTCCACCGCTTCGGCCAGCGTGCCCACGCTCTGGCTGGAGGCGCCGCCCAGAATGCTGATCTGCACTTGCAGCGGCGTCACGCCCGGCTGCCAGATATCCACCCGGGTGTCGCCCTCCGCTTTCACCGTGCCCGCCGAGGTGGTCGGCAGCGCCAGCCCGCTGTTAGTGGCCTCGGCCACCAGCAGCAGCAGCGTAGCTTCATCGGTCGTGGCGGCCGGGTCGCTGGGGTTCTGCTGGTCCAGGCGGGCGGCCAGCGCGCGCGCGTCGTCCAGCAGCAGCGTATAGCGTGTCTGCCGGTCGTAGGCCGCGGCCAGTTGAATTTTCAGGCTGTACAACTGCGCCTCGTACACGGCCGCCTCGTTCTGGCTCTGGTAGGCGGCCCGGGCGGCGTCGGCCGCCTCCAGCGTCAGGCGGGCGGCTTCCAACTGCGCCGCGTAGCTCGCCATCTGCGGGCTGTCGGGGCCATACAGCGCCACGGCTTGCGCCAGGATCAACTCGGCCCACAGGTTGGCGGTCTGCACCGCGCCGGCGCTGGTGCTGTCGGTCGCGCTCAGGCGCAGCAAGCCCGTGTCGCTGGCGGCCGTCGCCGACAGACGCGCCCGCAGCAGCAGCAGGCTGCCCGGCGGGCGGCCCGCGGCCTCCAGCGCCGCCGCCAGGTTTTGCAGCACGCCGTCCGAGAGCGCCAGCTCGCCATACAGCTTCAATGGCACCGCCGTGTTCTCGTCCACGCCCGTCAGGTTGAGCGCAAACACCGGGCGGCTCACGGCCAAGAGCGCCAGCGCCTGGTAGGTCGCCGGGCGCAGCGCGGCCAGCCCAAAGCCCGCCGCCGCGCCCACCACGGCCAGCAGCGCGATGAGCCAGCCCCGGCGGAACAGGGCGCGAAGATAACGGCGCAGTTCGAGATCATCTTCCATGCGGGTAACTTTCCTCTGGTTGGACAGCGCGTGGCTATTGCCGGTCACGCCGAGGTTCGGGTAAGATAGCGCCGGCGCTATGACGACTCTCCCGCTTGAACTCCCCGGCGACATCTGGCCGAATGCCACGCAACAACGCCTGCTGCAAGCCGCGCTGCTGCCCGGCGAGGCCGGCCGCGCGGCCTGGCAGGCCTGGCGCGCCGCGGCTGACCCGCAGCGCCTCGATGCCGGTTCGCACCGCCTGCTGCCGCTGCTGTATCACAACCTGCGGGCGCTGGGCGTGGCCGACCCAGCGCTGCCGTATTATAAAGCCATCTATCGCCAGACCTGGTACAAGAACAACACCCTCTTCCACCAAATGGCCGGCGTGCTCACCGCCCTGCGCGCCGCCGGGCTAGACACGCTGGTACTCAAGGGCGCGCCGCTCGCGCTGCAATACTATCTTGACCTGGGCCTGCGCCCCATGGGCGACTTCGACCTGCTGGTGCGCACGGCCGAAATGCCCCGCGTGGTGGCCGCGCTGGCCGAGCAGGGCTGGCGGCCCTTCGATCAGCCCACCATCCCGCCCGGCTACCTTGAGATTCAGCAGGCCGGCACCTTTACTCACGCCGACGGCCGTCACTTCGACCTGCATTGGCACGCCCTGTGGGACTGCACCACGCCCGACGCCGACTTTGCCTTCTGGGAGCAGGCCGAGCCGCTCGAAATTCACCATGCGCCCACGCTGGCGCTCGGCCCGACCGACCAGTTGCTGCACGTCTGCGTGCATGGCGCGCGCTACGACGCCATCCCGCCGCTGCGCTGGCTGGCCGACGCCATGCAGATCTTCCACCGCGCCGCGGCCCGTCTCGACTGGGCGCGCCTGCTGCAACACGCTGAACAGCGCCGCCTGGTGCTGCCGCTGCGCGACACCCTCGGCCTGCTGCACACGCTGCTGGACGCGCCCGTGCCGCCCGATGTGTTGGCCGCGCTGGCGGCGCTGCCTGTCACGGCCCAAGAGCGCCGCTACTATCGGGCGCGCCTGCGCCGGCCTGGGACGTTCGGTTACTTCCCGCTGGAGTGGGAACGTTATCAGGCGCTGGCGCACATGGCCGGCCGCCGCATCAGCCTGCCGGGTTTCGGCCGCTACCTGCGCCTGATCTGGCGGCTCAGCCACCCAGCCGAACTGCCCGGCCGCGCTCTGCGTAAGGCCTGGCTGCGCCTCACCGCCCGCAACGCTTAAGCGCTGTACTCAGCGCCGCCGGCCGGCTGCGCGCGATACCACTCAATCGTGCGCCGCAGGCCATCCTCAAACGTGGTCTGGCTGTGGAACCCAAAGGCGTTTTCGGCCCGCCGCGTGTCGAGCTTGCGCCGCGGCTGGCCGTTGGGCTTGCTCGTGTCCCAGGTGATCCGGCCGCTGAAACCCGTCAGCCGCGCAATGGTCGTCACCAAATCCTTAATGCTGATCTCAAACGCGCTGCCCAGGTTCACCGGCTCCGGCGCGTTGTAGCGTTCGGCCGCCAGCAGAATGCCTTCGGCCGCGTCCTCCACGTACAAGAACTCGCGCGTCGGTGAGCCGTCGCCCCAGCTCACAATTGCTGCTTGCCCGGCCGCCTGCGCTTCGAGGCACTTCTTAATCAGCGCCGGGATGACGTGCGATGAGGCCGGGTCGAAGTTGTCGCGCGGCCCGTACAGGTTCGTCGGCAGCAGAAAGATGCTGTTGTAGCCGTACTGCTGGCGGTAGGCCTGCGCCTGCACCAGCAGCATCTTCTTGGCCAGGCCGTAGGGCGCGTTGGTCTCCTCGGGGTAGCCCTCCCACAAGTCATCTTCCTTGAACGGGATGGGCGTGATCTTGGGGTAGGCGCACACCGTGCCCAGCGCCACGAACTTGCTCACCTGGGCGCGATAGGCCGCGTCCATCAACTGTACGCCCATCATGAGGTTGTCGTAGAAGAACGAGGCCGGGTTTTCGCGGTTGGCCCCAATGCCGCCCACCCGCGCCGCCAGGTGAATGATGACATCCGGCCGCGCCTCGGCCAGCAGCGTTTGCACCGCCTCTTTTTGCACCAGGTCGTAGTCGCGCTTGCGCGGCACGAAGGCTTGCACGCCGCGCGCCGTCAGGCGCTCCACCACGAAGGACCCCAAGAACCCCGCGCCGCCGGTCACCACGACGCGTTTGCCCTGCCAAAAGGCCCGGCTGTCCGGCCACGAAGCCTGCATGTGAACTCTCCTGGAGCAATTATCCCAAGGCCCGCCACTCGCCGCCCGTCGCGCGCGGCGCGGCCGTGGCCGCTCAATCGGTTGGCTAGGTTGGCGCGCCGGCCCGCGACTTCGCTTGCCGCGCGGCCTGTTGCAGCAACTGCGCCTGCACTTCGCTTTCCCACCGGGCCGGCGTGGCGGCCGGCACGCTGTGACCCAGCCACGCCGCCGCCTCGGCCTGCGCGCCGGCCGCGCCCACCCACAGATACGCGCCGCGTGTGCCGAGCACACCCGCCCGCACCCCCGGCGCGGCCAGCGCCGCCGCGACGTTCACGGCTGGGTCGCCGGGGCCGAGCAAGATCAGGCGCGCCTTGGTCAGCGCCGCGCTCACGGGTGGCTGGACGGCCCCGGGCAGGGTGTACGCCGCGCTAGGGCCAGGCAGGGCCGGGGCAGGCTCAGCGAGCACCAGCCAGACGGTGCCGTTCAGCCGGAATGCGCGGTTCAGGCTGTTCAAGTCTTCCCACCAGGCCTCGCCCAGGCCGCGCTCCAGCAGGCGGCGCACCGCGGCCGGGTCTTCGGCCAGCGCCGCCAGCGCGTCAATGACCTCCTGCCGCGCCGGGCGCACGTCGCCGCCGGGGCCATAGGCCGGGGCCAGCAGCAGCACCACTTCGCGGCTCAGGCGGCTCGCGGCCCGCACCGCCTCCACCAGCCCGCCGCCCCCCGGCAGCAGCACCAGGGCTGGGTCGCCGCTCAGGCGCGGCTCAATGCGCTCAAAAACGATCAGCGCGACGACGCCCGCCGCCAGCAGCGCCCCAAAGGCCGCGTTGGCCGGCATCACCGGGGCGCGGGTGATGAACAGCGCGGCCAGCCCCAGACCGGCCGCGCTGACGTACAGCGTCAGCACGGCGCGCGGCTGGCTCAGGCCCAATTGCGCCAGCCGGTGCGAGGTGTGGTCAGAGCCGCCCTGAAAGATCGAGCGCCCGCGCCGCAGCCGCGACACGCACACCAGCGCCGTGTCGAAGATCAGCACGCCCAGCACGATGATGGGCGCCATCCACGTGGAGCCGAGCGGGTAATGGGTAAAGCGCAGCTTGAGGCCGATGACGGCCAGCAGGAACCCGAGCGTCAGCGCGCCGGCGTCGCCCATGAAGCTGATGGCGGGCGCGACGTTGTAGAAGAGAAACCCGGCCGCCGCGCCCGCCAGCGCCGCCGCCAGCCCGGCCACCAGGCCCTGGCCTTCCAGCGCCGCCAGCAGGAAGAAGGCCAGCGCCGCCACCAGCGCAATGCCCGCCGCCAGCCCGTCCATGTTGTCCATCAGGTTGACGGCGTTGGTAATGCCCACGATCCACAGCAGGGTGATCAGCCAGTCGAGCGCCTTCAGGCCGGCCAGTTGCACCTGAATGCCCACGACCATGACCGCGAAGGCGGCCACGATCTGCGCGGCCAGCTTGAACCAGGCCGGCAGCCCAAAGCGGTCATCCCATAGGCCGGTCAGGAACAGCAGCGTGGCCCCGCCGAAGATGCCTACGCCCTCGGCCCGCCAGTCGGGTTGGCCAAAGAGCAGAAAGGCCGCCGCCAGCGCGCTGTACATCGCCAGCCCGCCCAGCAGCGGCACAGGCAGCCGGTGGGTCTTGCGCAGCCCCGGCTGGTCCACCATCCCCAGGCGGTGAGCCAGCAGGCGCGTCAGCGGCGTGGCCAAGAAGGCCAGCAGCGCGGCGGCCACGATGATCGGCCAGTAGGATTGCAGCGCAGTCAGCATGATGGTCGGTCGGGCCGGCGGGCGCGCCGGAGCCGGGCCATTTTATCAGCGAATCGGCGCGCGAGGGTTGGGCGGCGCGCCGCCCCGCCGCTTGCGAATACTGCCCGCATCTAGCTCGACCGCCACCTGGCGGCGCAGCAGGTCGAGCAGCACCCGCACCCGGGCCGCTCCTTTCAGCCGCAGGTCGAAGATGGCCTGGTACCCGGCGAAAGGCCCGCTGGTGATCTCAATCGCATCGCCCGGTTTCAGGTCGGCGAACACCAGCCCGCCCGCCGCCTGAATATCGGCGATGCGGCGCCTGAGCTGGCTGACCAGCGCCTCGGGCACCACGGCCGGCTCGTCGCCGAACTCTAGCAGCCCCACCGCCGCGGGCAGCCAGCGCAGCCGGTTGGCGCCCACGGCCTCTAGGTCGAGGTGGACAAACAGGTAGCCGGGGAAGTAGGCGCGCTCCTTCGCGGCGCGCGGGTTTACCGGGTGCACGCGCACGGCCGGGTAGAACACCTCCAGCCCCTGGCCCTGGAGTTGGTCGCGGACGAACCGTTCGCGGCGCGGCTTGGCGCGAATGACGTACCAGCGCCGCGCCGCGGGGCGGGCGGGGGAGGCGGCCTGCCCGTCGGCGGTCATGTTTATAGGCGCACCACGCGCGCGCCCCCGCGCGGAGCCGCGCCGCGCACGGCGTTGCGCGTGTCTACCAGCAGCCTGGCATGCTGCCGCACCCAGGCCCAATCGAAAGCGCTGTGATCGGTGATGATGATCACGCCGTCGGCCTCCGCCAGCGCCTCGGCCGTCAGCGGCTGCGAGGTGTACACCTGCCCATTCAGCGTCAGGCGCGGCACGTGCGGGTCGTGATAGCTGACGCTGGCCTTGCGCGCCAGCAGTTCGGTCAGCACATCCAGCCCGGGCGACTCGCGCACGTCGTCAATGTCGCGCTTGTAGGCCACGCCCAGCACCAGCAGCCGCGAGCCATTGATGGCGCGGCCGGCCTCGTTGAGCGCGTCGGCCACCAGCGTCACGACGTGCTCCGGCATGCGCGAGTTGATGGCGTCGGCCAGTTCAATGAAGCGCGCTGTGTAGTTCAGGCTCTTCAGCTTCCAGGAGAGGTACAGCGGGTCAATCGGAATGCAGTGGCCGCCAATGCCCGGCCCCGGGGTAAACTTCATGTAGCCATACGGCTTGGTGCCGGCCGCCTCGATCACTTCCCACACGTTCACGTCGAGCTTGGCGCACATCAGCGCCATTTCGTTCACCAGCCCGATGTTCACGGCCCGGAAGGTGTTCTCCAGCAGCTTGACCATCTCGGCGGCGCGCAGGCTCGAGACCGGCACAATCACATCCACCGCCACCTGGTAGAGCGCCTGGGCCACCTCGGCGCAGTCGGGCGTGGCCCCGCCCACCACCTTGGGGGTGTTGCGCACACCGTAGTGCTGGTTGCCGGGGTCAATGCGCTCCGGCGAGAAGGCCAGGAAGACATCTTGGCCGATGCGCCAGCCCGCCGCTTGCAGCCGCGGCAGCAAGACCTCTTCGGTCGTGCCGGGGTAGGTGGTGCTCTCCAGCACGATCAAGAGGCCGGTGTGGGCGTGCGCGGTCACGGCCGTGGCCGCGCTGATCACGTACGACATGTCGGGGTCGCGGGTCTTGTTCAGCGGCGTGGGCACGCAAATGCTCACGGCGTCGCAGTCGCGCAGCGCGGCATACTCGGTGGTGGCGCTCAGCCGGCCGGCCCGCACCAGCGCCGTTACAGTTGCGGAGGCGATGTCGGGAATGTAGCTTTCGCCGCGCATGATGGCCGCGGTCTTGCTCGCGTCTACGTCAATGCCTACCACGGTCAGCCCGGCCTGGGCAAACTCCACCGCCAGCGGCAGCCCCACATACCCCAACCCCACGACGGCCAGGCGCACCTGCCGGCGTTGTATTTTGTCCAACAATGCTTGTTTCACAAAGGCCTCTTAGTGGATGATGTTCGGCCACGCTATTGTATCATCACCCATCAGCCCAATCGGCGCGGCCCGCGAATTCCTGCTATAATTACCGGCAATCACATAGGCGACCTTCGGGGCAGGGTGCAATTCCCGATCGGCGGTACAGTCCGCGAGTCGAGCTTGCTCGACACGACCCGGCGCAACTCCGGGACCGACGGTATTTCTCGCCGCAGACCAGCGCGGCGCGATCAGTCCGGATGAAAGAAGGTCAGGCACGCCGCCGGCAGATGCTTGGGCCGGCGGGCCGTGTCTTGGCGGCCCCGTTAGCTGGGAAGGTGTGTCTCCCGGTGGACGGGGTTTCTTGTCGCCAGGCCAGGCGTCGGCAGCGTTGCACGCGGCTGCCACGCCGTGGCCGCTTAACCCTGCCCCGAAGCCGTCTTGCTTGCGGGGTTTTTTGTTATGGCGACGCTGCGTACTCACACTGAACTTGCTCCGGCGGCCCCGGTTCCTGCGGGGGCGCGGCCCGGCCGCCGCTGGGCGGCGCTGCTTGGCCCGCTCTCGCTGCTGGCCGGGTTGGCCGTCTGGGAAGCCGTCGCGCAGTGGGGCGGCCTGCCGGCCTTTATCCTGCCCGCGCCCAGCGCGGTGCTCGGCCGGCTGGCCGACGGGCTGATGGAGGGCTGGCTGCTGCGTCACACCGCTGTCACCCTGGGCGAGGTGCTGGCCGGGCTGGCGCTGGGCCTGGTGGCCGCCACCGCGCTCGGCTACCTCATCGCCCAGTCGCGCCTGGTGGAGCGTATACTCACTCCCTACCTGGTCGCTTCGCAGGCCGTGCCCATCGTCGCCATCGCGCCGCTGCTGGTGCTGTGGTTCGGCGTCGGGCTGCGCTCCAAAGTCTTCATCGGCGCGCTGATCGTCTTCTTCCCGATCCTGATCAACACTGTGCTCGGGCTGCGCTCGATTGAGCCTGACCTGCGCGACCTGCTGCGCTCGCTGCGCGCCACGCGCCGCCAGACGCTGCTGACGCTCGAAATTCCGGCCGCGCTGCCGGTGTGGCTGGCCGGCCTGCGCGTGGGCGCCACGCTGGCCGTGGTGGGCGCGGTGGTCGGCGAGTTTGTCGGGTCCGACCGCGGGCTGGGCTTCCTCATCAATTTTGGCCGCGGCCAGTACGACACCGCCCTGGTCTTTGTGGCGGCCGGCACGCTGGTCGGGCTGGCGTTGGCGCTCTACGGCGCGGTGGCCGCGCTCGAGCGCCGGCTGTTGGCCTGGAAGTCCGGCTGATTCCTCCCCGCCTCTCGATTAGAAAGGTCCGTCTCTGATGCGCAAACTGCTCCTCTGGGCGCTGGCCGCCCTGCTGGCCGCGGCCTGCACCGGCGCGCCCGCCGCGGTTACCCCGACCGCTACGCCGCTGCGGCACATTCGTCTGCCCATGGGCTACATCCCTAGCGTGCAATACGCGCCGTTCTACGTGGCCGTCGAGCGCGGCTACTTCGCCGCGGCCGGCATGGAGATCGAGTTCGACTACTCCTTTGAGACCGACGGCGTGCAGTTGGTGGGCGCAGGCGCGCTGCCCTTCGCCATCGTCTCGGCTGAGCAGGTGCTGCTGGCCCGCGCGCAGGGCCTGCCGGTGGTGTATGCCTTTGCCTGGTTCCAAAAGTTCCCGGTGGCCGTCATCTCGCCCGCCGCGCTGAACATCACCACGCCCGCCGACCTGGCCGGCAAGCGCATCGGCACGCCGGTGCTGGGGGGCGCCAACTACGTGGGCCTGCTGGCGCTGCTGGCCGCGGCCGGCGTGCCGGTGGAGAGCGTGACCATTCAGGCCATCGGCTTTAACCAGGTGCCCGCCCTGACCGCCGGGCAGGTAGACGCGGTGGTGGTGTACTCGAATAACGAGCCGATCCGCCTGGCCGCCGAGGGGCAGGCCCTCAACATTATTCAGGTGAGCGACTACGCCAGCCTGGCCGCCAACGGCCTGCTGACCAACGCAGACACGCTCGCCAACGACCCGGAGTTGGTGCGCGGCTTCGCCACGGCGCTCCAGCGCGGCTTGCAAGACACGCTGGCCGACCCGGCCGCGGCCTATACCATCACCAAGCAGTATGTGGAGGGCCTGACCGACGACGCCCTCGAGCAGCAGGTGCTGGCCGCCACGCTGCCCTTCTGGCAGAGCGACCGCCTGGGCTTCTCGCAGCCGGAGGCCTGGGAGACCATGCAGGCCACGCTGCTGGCGGCTGGGCTGTTGGCGGCGCCGCAGGATTTGACGCAGGTCTATACGAACGCTTTCGTGCCGTAGCATGAGCGCCGAGCCGGCGCCGGTCCTGGCGGCCGAGCGCGTCAGTTTCACTTACCCCGGCCCCAACGGGCGCGCCCCGGTGCAGGCGCTGGAGCGCATCAGTTTCAGCGTCGCCCCGCAAGAGTTCGTGGCCGTGGTCGGGCCGTCGGGCTGCGGCAAGAGCACGCTGCTGCGCTTGCTGGCGGGGCTGCTGCGGCCCACCGAGGGCCGCATCACGTTCGAGGGCGAACCGCTCACCGGCCCGCGCCGCCGCATCGGCTTTGTGTTCCAGAAGGCCAACCTGATGCCCTGGCGCACGGTGCTGGCGAATGTGCGCCTGCCGCTGGAGTTGCAGGGCGCGGCCCCGGCCGAGGCCGAGGCCCGTGCCGCCGCGCTGATCGAGCTGGTGGGGCTGGGCGGCTTCGAGCAGGCGCTGCCGCGCCGCCTGTCCGGCGGCATGGAGCAGCGCGTGGCGATTGCCCGCGCCCTGATCCACAACCCGGATGTGCTGCTGCTGGATGAGCCGTTTGGCGCGCTGGATGCGCTGACCCGCGAGCACATGGGGGCCGAACTGCTGCGCATTTGGGAAGCGCGCAAGAAGACCGTGGTGCTGGTGACGCACTCTATCCCGGAGGCGCTGCTGCTGGCTGACCGCGTGCTGGTGCTTAGCCCGCGGCCGGGCCAGGTGCGGCTGGCGCTGCCGGTGCCGCTGCCGCGCCCGCGCACCCTCGACCTGGAATACTCGGCCGACTTCGGCGCGCTGGCCCGCCGCCTGCGCAGTGAGATTGAGTAGCTTGCGCGCGGCTAGCGCGCCCAGAACGACTTTCGCACGAAGCGCAGCCCGGCCAGGATTTGCCGCACCCGCGCCGCGCTGACCTGCCCCAAGCATTCCCCCAACTCAGCCACGGCCACGGTCGAGACCTTCGACACCTCCACCACGCTGGCCTGCGCCAGCCCGCCCTCGCCCGCGTCGAGCGTCACGTTGCCCGCGATCTGCGCGCGCCGGAGGTTGGAGGTGACCGCGCAGGCCGCCACGGTGGTCAGGCGGCTGTGGTTGAGGGCATCGTCCGAAACGATCACATGCGGGTGCCGGCCGCTGCTGTGGCTGAGCGTCACCCAATACACTTCGCCCTGGTGGGCGGCGCGGCGCTCACCGCCCTCGGCCTCCTGGTCTGGGTAGCGCTGCACCACTTCGCTCACCGCCCAGGCCGCTAACTCGTCGCGCGTCATCCCCAGCGCGCGCGCCACGCGGGCCGCGTCGCGGGCCAGGGGGGCGGGCAGGGCGATAGTGGTTTTAGGGGGTGGCGGCATAGCGGCGGTCCTTCGGCGGGGTGTTGGCTGTTGAGCCATTATCCCCGGCGCGGCGGGTTAAACAAACCGGGCGGCCTGGGTCTCAGGCCGCCCGGTGGGCAGATCAGTGAAAGTCTAGGCCGCGGGCGGGGTGGGCGGCACGTTGGGCGTGTCGCGGCGCGGGCGCTTGGTCAGGCGCAGGAAGATGCGCAGCACGATGTACAGCGGCACGAAGATTACGATCAGCATCGGCAGCGTGCCGACGAAGAAGCGGATGAGGATGTCGGCCAGGCCTTGCAGGTTGCGCACCAGCCCCTCCAAGGCTTCCTTGGCCACACCCTGCGGCTGCCACCCGCCCACTTCCAGCGGCCGGCTGAGCGCGTCGGGGATCAGCTCCAGCGAGATGGCCGAGAGCGCCGCCGACTCTTCGTAGTACTTGATCTGGCCCTTGATGACCTCGATCTGTTCCTGGGTGTAGGTTAGCTGGTTGAAGACCGCCAGCACGTCCTCGGTCTTGGTGGCGTTGTCGAGAATCTGGGTCAGCTTGTCGGCGGCGGCCTGCAAGTTGCGCAGGCGGCTTTGCAGGTCGGTGTACTCGGCGGTCACGTCCTGGCCCGAGACGTTCTCGGTGCGCACCTCGACCGCCATGCGCTTGATCTGCGCCAGCGCGGCGTCGAGTTGCTCGGCCGGCACGCGGATGGTCAGGTTGGCCTGCGTGATGGTGTTGCCGGCGGCGTCTACCGAGGCCTCGTAGGTGTACGAGCTGACCACGAAGCCGCCCAGGCTGGTCGCCAGGTTGGAGATATTGGTCACCGCGGCGGCCGGGTCGGCCACCACCAGCGAGAGCGTGGCGTTCTTGATCACCAGGCGCGGGGCCGCCGCCGCGCCGCCCGCGCCGGCGGGCGCTTCCTGCGGCGCGGCCATGGTGGCAGCGGGCGGCGCGGCTTGTTCGCCGTCGGTGTAGTAATCGGCGGAGCCGCCCGAGGTGACGGCATCTTCATTCTTGGCGTCGGTATCGGACGGCGCTTGCAGCGCGGGCGCGCAGGCGGCCAGGGTGAGGGCCAGGGCGGCGGCGATCAGGGCCAAACGTTTAAGCGGGATCATCTTCCTTCTCCTCGGCGAGAGAACGATGGGGCGCAGCGGCGTGAGCGTGCTGCGAGCCTAAGCGTAGGACGCCGGGGCGGGGCGCTTTGTTCCGAGAAAGAGGGAAGCTGACCAGCCTGTTCGAGATCAGCCGCCGGGCGTGGCCCCCTCACCGGCGGTTGGCGCGCACCGCCCCGGCGACGGTGGCAGCGACCCTATTCTACACCCGGCCGCGGGCGCGGGGAAGCTGGGTTGGACCGTTACCAACCAAAGCCCAGCCGCGCGGCCAGGCGCTCGGGCAGGTGCGCGGCGCGCATGCGGCTCTGCGTGGCGAACAGGTCGTAGGGCACGCGCCGGAACTCCCACAGGTCGGTGGCGGTGTCGAGCACGGCGTAGGCCGCCTCGGGGTTGTTGTCGCGCGGCTGGCCCACGCTGCCAGGGTTGATGATCACCCGCTCGCCGCGCAGGCTGCGGGCGCTTTTGTAGTCCGGGGCCTCTTCAAACGCCTCGCCGTGCGGGCCGGCCTGCCGGTAGAGCACCGGCATGTGCGTGTGGCCCACCAGGCAGTAGGGGGTGGTGAAGACGGCGAAGTTGTCCTGGGCCACGAACCGATCCAGGATGTATTCCCACACCGGCTGGCGCGGCGAGCCGTGGGCCAGCGTGTAGTCGCCCGCCTGCACGCGGGCGGGCAGGGCGCGCAGGTAGTCAAGCGTGGCGGGCGTCACCGTGTCCTGTGTCCAGGTGATGGCCGCGCGCGCGTCGCCGTTGAACACGCTCAGGTCAATCTCGCCCAGCACGGCTTTGTCGTGGTTGCCCACCAGGGCCACCAGCCCCGGCAGCGCGCGCACGATCTCCACGCATTCGTTGGGGTTGGGGCCGTAGCCGATCAGGTCGCCCAGAAACCACACGACATCGTAGCCGCCGGCGGCATCGGCCAGGACGGTTTCGAGCGCAACTTGGTTGGCATGTATATCGGAGATGATGAGGACGCGCATGCACCTGGTACTCGATTCCCCCAGATAATATCATGGATGAAGCCGAATCGAAAAGGCGTATAATCGCCCTGACCCCGTATGCCCATCCTGGATGATCGCACCCTTGATTTTTGGAGCCACTCGCCCGAGCAGACCGTGCGCTTCGGCGCGCGCCTGGGCGAGTTGCTGCTGCCCGGCGACCTGCTGACCCTCAGCGGCGAGCTGGGCGCGGGCAAGACCACCTTCGTCAGCGGCCTCAGCCGCGGCTGGGGTTCGGCCGATCAGGTCACCAGCCCGACCTTCGTGCTGGTCAACGACTACCGCCGCCCGGACGGCCTGCACCTCTACCACCTAGACGGCTACCGCTTGACCGGCGCGGCCGAGGCCGCCGCCCTGGGCCTGGACGATCTGCTGGCCGACGGCGGCGTGATGGTGGTGGAGTGGCCCGAGCGCCTGGGCGCGGCGCTGCCCGCCGAGCGCCTGAGCCTCAAGCTGCGCTGGGCCGACCAGACCCGCCGCGGCCTGCGCTTCGACGCCGCCGGCGACCGCTATGCCGCCCTGCTGAACGAGTTTCGGCAGGCGGCGTTTGGGCTGTGACCATGCTGCTGGCGATTGACACCGCGACCCGCCTGATCTCGCTCGCCCTGCACGACGGCCGCGCCGTGCTGGCCGAGACCACCTGGCAGTCCGACAACTATCACACCACCGAGCTGGCTCCGCAGGCGGCGCTGTTGTTGCGCCGCGCCCGCGTGACGGCCGACGCGCTGCGCGGGCTGGCCGTCGCCATCGGCCCCGGCTCGTACACCGGTCTGCGCATCGGCCTGGGTTTCGCCAAGGGGCTGGCGCTGGCCCAGGGCCTGCCGCTGGTGGGCGTGCCCACGCTCGACGGCCTCATGCGCGCCCAGCCGCCGCACCCCGGCCCGGCGCTCGCGCTGCTGGCGGCTGGGCGCGGCCGGGTCACTGCCGTGCCGTATGCCTGGCATGCCCGCCGCCAGCGCTGGGAGGCCGCCGGCCCCGGCCGCGGGCTGAGTTGGGCCGAGCTAGCTGCCGAGTTGGCGGCGGGGTCGCCCGGCCCCGGCCAGCCCGCGCTGCCGCCCGCCAGCACTTACGTGGCGGGTGAGCTTGACGCGGCCGGGCTGGAGGCGCTGCGGCCCGTGCGTGGCGCGGTGGTGCTGGCCGGCCCAGCCCGCGCCCTGCGCCGCGCCGGGTTCCTGGCCGAGATTGGCTGGGAGCGCCTGCGCGCCCACAGCGCCGGTGACGACGTGGCGCGCCTGGCCCCGCAGTATGGCGGGGCGCCCGCCGGCCTGGTGGAAGATACCGCGCCGCCCCCGGCCGCGCCGGCGGCTTCAGCGCCTCCGGCCGAGCCGCCGAGCGCCCTGCCCAGCGCGCCCGCCGAACCGCCCGCGGCCCCGGACCCCGCCTCATGACCAGTGATCCCGCCGGGGCTGACCCGATTCAGGTCGTGCCCATGACGCTGGAGGACCTGCCGCGCGTCACCATTGTTGACCAGCTCTCGTTCCCGCTGCCGTGGAGCACGGCCACCTACCGCTACGAGCTGCTACAGAACGCCAACAGCCACTTCTATGTGGCGCTGGCGCAGGGGGCCGGCGCGCCGCCGCCCGCCGCCAACGGCCTGAGCCGCCTCAACCCGGCCAACTGGTTCAAGCCGCCCACCGCGCCGCCGCCCAGCCCTGAGCGGCCGGTGGTGGGCTACAGCGGCTTTTGGTACATCCTGGACGAGGCCCACGTCAGCACCATCGCGGTGCACCCGGAGTGGCGCGGGCACGGCGTGGGCGAGCACCTGTTTGTGCACATGCTCGAGCAAGCGCTCGATTTGGGCGCGGTGACGGCCACGCTCGAAGTGCGCGTGACCAACGAGCGCGCCCAGAATCTGTACGCCAAATATGCGTTTGAGGTGGTCGGCAAGCGCCGCCGCTACTACCGCGACAACGGCGAAGACGCGCTGCTGATGACGGCCGAGCTTAAGCCCGGCTACCGCGACGAAATGCGCCGCCTGTTTGCCGCGCGCGTGAGCAAAGGCGCGGCTGGCCGGGTATAACCCGTAAGGTCGGCGGAGCCGACCGACGGACAAAGGACCGGAGAGTTCGGCATGAAGATTCTGATCACCGGCGGGGCCGGCTTTATCGGCAGCAACCTCACGGCGCACTTCCTGCGCGCCGGGCACGAGGTCACTATCTACGACAACTTCTCGCGCCGCGGCGGCGAGGCCAACCTGGCCTGGCTGCAACAAGACGCCGCGCCGGGGCCGGCCGTCCTGCGCGCCGACGTGCGCGACGCGGATGCCCTGACCCGCGCCGCCCAAGGGCAGGACGCCATCTTCCACCTGGCTGGGCAGGTGGCCGTCACCACCTCCGTCACCGACCCGCGCTACGACTTCGAGACCAACGCCCTGGGCACGTTCAACGCGCTGGAGGCCGCGCGCGCCGGCGGCCGCCAGCCGATCTTCATCTATACCTCGACCAACAAGGTCTACGGCGGCATGGAGGCGGCGCGGGTGGTGGAGGGGGCGCAGCGCTACGCCTTCGCCGACCTGCCGCAGGGCGTGAGCGAGAGTTGGCCGCTGGATTTCCACAGTCCCTACGGATGCAGCAAGGGCGCCGGCGACCAGTACGTGCGCGACTACGCCCGCATCTATGACCTGCCCACGGTGGTCTTCCGCCAAAGCTCGATCTACGGCCCGCGCCAGTTCGGCGTGGAAGATCAGGGCTGGATCGCCTTCCTCGCCATCTGCGCCGCGACCAACCGGCCCATCACCATCTACGGCGACGGCAAGCAGGTGCGCGATATCCTCTACATTGACGACCTGGCGCGCGCCTTCGAGGCGGCCGTGCGCCACATCGGCCGCGCCGCCGGGCAGGTCTACAACATCGGCGGCGGCCCCCACCGCACGCTCTCCATCTGGACCGAGACCGGCCCGCTGCTGGAGGCCCTGGCCCAGCGCCGCCTGCCCGTGCGCTATGGCGACTGGCGGCCCGGCGACCAGCGCATTTACGTCAGCGATATTCGTAAGGCGGAAACGGAGCTAAGCTGGACGCCGCAGGTAGACCCGGCGGCGGGCGTGGCGAAGTTGTGGGCGTGGATTCAGGCCAACCGGGAGTTGTTCCCCAGCGCGTAGGCGGCGCGGGCCGGAGGAGCGGCGCGATGGCGCAAGCGGAACTAGACGTGATTGCGGCCGAGGTGCGCGCCTGCCGGCGCTGCAAGCTCTACCGCGGCGCTACCCAGGGCGTGCCCGGCGAAGGCCCGGCCGGCGCCGAGATCATGTTCATCGGCGAAGGCCCCGGCTTTCACGAAGACCAGCAGGGGCGGCCGTTCGTCGGCGCCTCCGGCAAGTTCCTGGAGGAGATGCTGGCCGGCATCGGCCTGACGCGCGAACAGGTCTTTATCGCCAACGTCGTCAAGCACCGCCCGCCCAACAACCGCGACCCCGAGCCGGACGAGATCGCCGCCTGCGCCGGGTTCCTCGACCGGCAGATCGCCGCGATTAACCCGCTGCTGATCGTCACGCTGGGGCGCTACTCAATGCGCAAGTTCTTCCCCAACGCCAGCATCAGCGCCATCCACGGCCAGCCGAAGCTGGTGGACGGCCGGCCGGTGGTGCCCATGTTCCACCCGGCGGCCGCGCTGCACCAGCAGTCGCTGCGCCAGACGCTGCTGGATGACTTCAAGAAGCTGCCGCGCTTCGTCGCGCGCGCCCGCGAGCGGCGGGAAGACATCGCCCGCGGCGGCACCGGCCTGCCGCCGTCGGCTAATGCAACGGCATCCGCCGCCACCGCCCCCGCCCCCGTGCCCCCACCAACCGACGAGCCGCCCGCGCCGCCGACGCAGTTGAGCTTGTTTTAGGCGGCTGAGCGGCCTGATTGAAAGGCTAGGATGCTCTCTTAAGCAGCGCCATGCGCCACTTCCAGCCGGCAGTGCATGCAGCCCCGATTATTGTGGGGGCTGATCGCGCGGGCTTCCGCTTCCGCTGCCGTGAGGGTTTCAAAGGGGCCATGCCACTGGCCGTTATTATCCCCGGCCCCCGGATGATGACCCTGCCCTTCATTACAATAGGGGCAGTTGCCTCGATGTACTCTGGCTTTATGCCCCTCCGCTTGCCAATTCTCATAGACCCAGTAGGTCATTGCCTCCTCTCCTCAGTTGTTCAGTTCCTTCATCGTCCCCGTCATCATAAAGATCACACGCTCGGCGATGTTCGTCACGCGGTCGCCGATGCGCTCCAGGTTGTGGGCGCACCACAGCAGGTAGGTGCCGCGCGAGATGCCGGCCGGGTCGCGGGCCATGATGCCCAGCAGTTCGTCGAAGATGGCCTTGTACAGGTGGTCAATCTCGTCGTCCGAGTCGGCCACGGCGCGCGCCGCCGCCGCGTCGCGGTTCACAAAGGCGTCTAGCCCGCGTCGCAGCATGTCGCGCGCCGCCTCGGCCATGCGCGGCAGGTCCACCAGCGGCTTGAGCAGCGGCTCGTCGCCCATGCGCAGCACGGTCTTGGCGATGCCGGTGGCGTGGTCGGCCATGCGCTCCAGGTCGTTGACGATGTTGATGGCGGTAATGACCACGCGCAGGTCGCCGGCCGCGGGCTGCTGCGTGGCGATGGTCGTCAGGCACTCCTCTTCCACCGTGAAGCGCAGGGTGTTGATGGCCGTGTCGTCTTCGATCACCTGCCGCGCCAGCGGGGCGTCTTGGTTTTTCAGCGCTTGCAGCGCGCGCGCGATGGCGGTGTCCACCAGCGCGCCCATCCGCAGGATGTCGTCGCGGATCTGGACCAGTTGATGGTCAAACATACTGCGCGGCCGGCTAGTCATGCCCACCCACTCCTTCTACTGTGACGCGTTCCTTGTCACGCCCGCTGACCCGGGGGCGCGGGCACCTCCGCGCCCTTAAGGCGTGGCGCTTTTTGCCACGCCCGCCCACTTTACTGCCACTTGCGCCTCGGCGCAATCGCCCGCCGCGTCCTCCCGCCGTTCGCGGTGGCTCCCCAGGTATAATGCTCGCGCGAGGTCGGGCGACACATGCAGCGGCAAAACAGTTGGTGGGTGAGTTTAGTGGTACTGGCGTTCAGCCTCGCGGCCTGCGCGCCCAACCCCGTGCGCGCCGCCTCGGGCACGGTCACGGCCCAAGCCGCCACCGGAACCGCGGCCGCCTCTGGCACCCCCACCCTGCTGCCCGTCACGCCCGGGCCGTCGCCGACGCCTTCGCTCACGCCCTACCCAAGCGCCACCCCGCGCCCCACGCGCACCCCCACCCCCACGCCCTGCGCCGTGCAGGCCGGCACCGTCACCACCCTCAGCGTCCCGTCCGACGCGCTCAACTACCCTATAGACGCGCAGCTCTACCTGCCACCGTGCTACGCCACGTCGGGCCAGCGCTACCCCGTGCTCTACCTCATCCACGGCTTGAACTTCACCAACACCCAGTGGGTTGAGCTGGGCGCGCCCGCCGCCGCCGACGCCCTCAGCGCCGCGGGCGAGATCGCCCCGCTCATCATCGTCATGCCCAGCGACCGCAAGGATGTGCGCCTCGACCCGGCCTTCGTCACTGACCTGGTGCCTTACATTGACGCCAACTACCGCACGTTGGCCGAGTATCGCTACCGCGCCATCGGCGGGCTTTCGCGCGGCGGCGGCTGGTCGCTCCACCTGGGCCTGCGCTACCCGCAGGTCTTCGGCCGCGTGGGCGGGCACAGCCCGGCCGTGTTCTTCGGCGATGAGAACAACCTGCTGGCTTACGCGCGCGCCATCGCCAAGAGCGGGCCGGTGCCCGCGCTGTATTTAGACATCGGGGCCGACGACAGCCAGCGGCAGAGCGCCGCCTGGCTCGACCAGGTTTTTACCTGGTTTAACTTCAACCACACCTACCTCGTGCAGCCGGGCGGCCACACCGAGGCCTACTGGTCGGCCCACCTGGCCGACTACCTGCGCTTCTACGCCGCCGACTGGCGCCCCGGCCACGAGACGCCCCCCGCTGTACTCAGCGCTCCCACGCCCACCGCTACCCGCGACTTCCAGTAGCCCCCGCACCCACCGGCCCCGCATAGCGCCCGGCGAGCCAGGGCAATTGCAGCTTATTTCCGTTTGCTGAGAGAGTGCCAAAAGTGGGGCAGAAATTGGCCGCCAGCTATCATTACCCGGGACGCTGCGCGTCACCGGCTACAAGGTAAGGTGAGGCCCACCGACCTGAGGCCGGGTTGCTCAGAAACTAGACCCGGTACGATCAAAGGGTCAGCCTGATCCTGGGTTGAGATTCCTCACCCCCCACAATGCCGAAGGATGGCCGGCAACCGGAGGGGGGCTTCGGAATGACATGGTCCGCCGAGTGTTTCGCCACTG
>JADZEK010000144.1 GCA_020850595.1 Anaerolineales bacterium | reverse complement strand
GCGGGTACGGGTAAGTCGCCGGCACCGGGTTGGCTTGCTTAAGTTCGCGCCTAAGGGGGCGGGGGGCTAGGCGGGCACGGGCACGTCGGGCGCGATCAGGCCCTCGGCGCGCAGTTCTTGCCAGAAGATCGCCGGAATGGGGTACTGCCACAGGCGCACATTGGCGGCCACCTCGGCGGCCGAGCGCGCGCCGGGGATGACGCCGGCGACGGCCGGGTGTGCCAGCGGGAACTGCAAGGCCGCCGCCGCCAGCGGCACGGCGTGCCGAGCGCACACCGCCTCGATCCGCCGCACCTGCGCCAGCACATCATCGGGCGCGGGGCTGTAGTTGTAGTAAGCGCCCGCGACCGCGCCGGTGGCGAGGATGCCCGAGTTGTACGGCCCGCCGATGATGAGGCTGATCTGGTGGTCACGGCAGTGCTCCATCAGCGGCGCGGCCTCCAGTTGTTCGAGCAGCGTGTAGCGGCCCGCCAGCAAGAAGCAGTCGAAGTCGCCGGCGCGGGCGAAGTCGAGCAGCATCTGCCACTGGTTCATGCCCAGCCCAATCGCCTTAATTACCCCCTGGCTGCGCAGGTCGTGCAGCGCGGGATAGGCGCCCGCCATCACCTCGGCGAAGTGGCTGCGGGCATACGGGTCAACGCCGCGCTCCAGGCTGGTGCTTTCGTCCGGGTCGTGAATGAGGACGATCTCCACGTGGTCGGTTTGCAGGCGCCGCAGGCTGCCCTCCAGCGAGCGCCGCGCGCCGTCGCGCGAGTAGTCGAAGCTGATGGCGTTGGGCAGCGGGTCCACAAACGCGCCGAGGGAGCCGGCCTGGGTCTGGGCCTGGGGGGTCAGGGCGTAACCCACCTTGGTGGAGATGACCAACTCGCCGCGCGGCAGCCCGGCCAGCCCTTTACCTAGGCGGGTTTCGCTCAGGCCGTGGCCGTAGAGCGGCGCGGTGTCGAAGTAGCGCACCCCGGCCTGGTAGGCGGCGGCGATGGTGGCGCGGGCGTCGGCTTCTGTCACAGCCTGATAGATGTTGCCCAGGGCAGTGCCGCCCAGCCCCAGCGGCGTGATGCGCACCGCGGAGCGCCCGACGGCGCGCGTATCGGTTAGGTTCATCACGAGTCTCCTTGCGGCCGCGGCCGAGATCGGCCTCAGCCATACCCCCAGCGCGCCGCGCGGGCGCGGTCGGAGAGCCGCGCCCGTCAGGTGAGCACCGGCTGAGCAGTTGTGCCGCCGCGCAGGTCGTCGGCGCGCAGGCGCAACCGCCGCACCCAGGTCGGCCATTTGATTGGCGCCCGTTGGCTGGTGGGCTGGGGATCAGACTCCCAGCGCGCGGCAGTATAGCACAGGCGGCCCTGCGCGCGTGATCGCTGATGATGCGGTCCGCGGCGGCCCGGGCGGAGCGCCGCTGGTCACGGGGCCGTCTGGCGCGGCGCGCGCTGGCAGGCGAGCCGCCCGCCCACCCAGGTGGCGGCGACCTGCCGTTCGGCCGTCCACAGCACCAGGTCGGCCCGCGCGCCCTCGGCCAGGCGGCCGTAGCGCTCAGGCAGGCCGAGCACGGCGGCAGGCACGGCGCTGGCGGCGGCCACGGCGTCGGCGAAGTCACAGCCAGTGAAGCGCTGGAGCCGGCGCACGGCCTCGTCCAGGCTGAGCAGGCTGCCGGCCAGCGTGCCGTCGGCCAGGCGGGCCGCGTTGCCATCCACCAGCACCTCTCGTCCGCCCAACTGGTAGCGGCCCGCGCCCAGGCCCAGCCCGGCCATGGCGTCGCTGACCAAACACAGGTGATCCGGCCCCTTGGCGCGCCAGGCCAGCCGCACCGCGCTGGGGTGCACGTGCACACCGTCGGCGATGAGGCCGACGGCCACCGGCGCGGCCTCGAGCAGCGCGCCGATGACGCCCGGCTCGCGGTGGCTGAAGGGGGCCATGGCGTTGAACAGGTGCGTGCCATAGCGCGCCCCGGCCGCCAGCCCGGCCTGGGCCTGGGCGTAGGCGGCATCGGTGTGGCCGAGGGAGACGACCACGCCGCGCGCGGCCAGGGTTTCAATGAGAGGCAGCGCGCCGGGCAGTTCGGGCGCGAGCGTGACGAGGCGCACGCCGGTTGCCGGCGACCAGGCTGCGGCCGGCGTCGGGTCGGGCGCGCGCAGGTGTTCCGGCGGGTGCGCGCCGCGCCGGGCGGGGTTGAGGAACGGCCCCTCTAGGTGAAGCCCAAGCGGCTGCGCGCGGATGGTGTCCTTATCGGGCGGTTGGGCCAGCGCGGCCTGGGCGGCCTCCATCGCGCCGGGCGGGGCGGTGATGATGGTGGGCAGGAAGGCCGTGACGCCGAAGCGGGGGAGCTGCGCGGCGACGGGCCACACGGCGGCCGGTTCAGCGGTGAAGTCACGGCCGAACGCGCCATTGAGCTGCAAGTCTATCAGGCCGGGCGAGAGCAGTTGCCCGCCCGCGTCGAACACGACGGCGGTGGGGTCCGCGGGTGCGGCCTCGGTCGGGCCGATCCAGGTGATGGTGTCGCCCTCGGCGCGCAGCGCGCCGGAGGACTGCCGGGCGCCGGGGAGCAGCAAGGTGGCGTTGCGAATGAGCAGGGGCCGCATCTTAATCGTTTGACCTCGGGCGCAGTTGGGCCGCTCGGCAGGCGGCTGTGCGCCGGGCGAGGCGCCTGCTATTGTATGCCAGGCCGGGCGCGGCGGGCGTGTGAGGGGGCAGGGACGAGGCCGCGGCTTGCGCTGGTTCAGCCCGGGGGGGCGGATAGGTGCGATGGGCGTATAATGGGGCATCCCCAGCGCTGAAGACTCATGAACTGTCATGCCCAACGAGAAAGACCCGCTGATCGTCTGTGAAAACTTAGTCAAGATTTACCAGGTCGCCGATCTGGAGGTCGTGGCCCTGCAGGGCCTCGATTTGATTGTCCGCCGAGGCGAGATGGTGGGCATTGTGGGCGCCTCCGGTTCCGGCAAGACGACCCTGATGAATATCTTAGGCGGGCTAGACCGCCCCTCGGCCGGGCGGGTGACCGTGGACGGGCTGAACCTGCTCGCCCTGGCGGAATCGGCCCGCAGCGAATATCAGCAGACCAAGGTGGGCTTCGTCTGGCAGCAAACTTCCCGCAACCTGATCCCCTATTTGACCGCCCAGGAAAACATCGAGCTGCCCATGACCATGGCCTGGCTGAGCAGCGCCCGCCAAAAGCGCGCCTGGTCGGCTGAGCTGCTGCAGGCCGTGGGGCTGTACGAGCGGCGTCGGCATCACCTCACGCAGCTTTCGGGCGGCGAGCAGCAGCGGGTGGCCATTGCGGTCGCGCTGGCGAACAAGCCGGTGCTGCTGTTGGGCGATGAGCCGACCGGCGAGGTTGATTCGGCCACGGCTCAAACCATCCTGGACACCTTTCGGCGGCTGGGCGAGCAGATGGATTTGACGATTGTGATCGTGACTCACGATCCGCGCCTGTCGGGCCAGGTAGATCGGGTGGTGGCTATCCGCGATGGCAAGATCAGCACGGAAACGATCCGGCAGGTGAACCAGCCCGGCCAGGGCCAGAGCCACCCTCCAGCGGGCCACCCGGCGGACACGGCCGCCCCTGAGTTAAAGAAGGAAGCCGCCACCTACCATGAGTATGTCGTGCTGGATTCAGCCGGCCGGCTGCAAGTGCCGCGAGAGCTGTTGGAGAACCTGGGGATCGGCAAGCGCGCCCAACTGGAAACGGGCGAGGGCTGCATCATCATCCGCCCAGCCGACGGGCCGGCTACGGCCGGGGCCGGCAACCGCCTGACCCTGGAAGAACAACTGGCGCTGCTGTTCCAAGACCAGACGCCGCCGCCCCCCCCTCGGCGGCGCGGGCTATTGGGCGCGCTGCGCCGCCGAGACCGCCGCTGAGCACAGGGCGCATGTCTGACGACCGAATTGACCCCGCCCCCTCGGCCGGCGGCCCCCCGCCAACGATCATCTCGGTCAGGGCCGTTGGCCGGGTTTACCCGATGGGCGCTACGCGCGTCACCGCCCTGCAGGATGTGACGCTGGAGGTGCCCCAAGGCATCTTGGGCGCGCTGCGCGGGCGCTCGGGGTCTGGGAAGACCACCCTGCTCAACCTGATGGGCGGCCTCGACCAGCCCACCACGGGCGAAGTGCACCTGTTTGGCCAACCGCTGGCCCAGCGCTCCAGCGCCGAGTTGGCCGGCCTGCGGCGGCAGCGGATTGGGTTTGTGTTCCAGTCTTTTGCCATCATGCCCAATTTTTCGGCGCTGGAAAACGTCGAACTGATGCTGCGCATCGCGGGGGTCAAGCGTGAGCGCCGCTCGCGGGCCATGCGCTGCCTGGAGATCGTCGGCCTGGGGGCCTGGGCCCATCACCGCCCGTGGGAGATGTCTGGCGGGCAGCAGCAGCGGGTGGCCATCGCCCGCGCTTTGGCGACCCGCCCCGACCTCATCTTGGCCGATGAGCCAACCGGGGAACTAGACAGCGCCACCGGCCGGCAAATCTTCGCCTTGTTTCGCTACATCGTGGAGCATGAACGGATCACGGTCGTGTTGACCACCCATGATCCGCTGATTGAGGAATACGCGCATATCGTTTACGAGCTGAGCGATGGGCAGGTGCAGGCCGCCCGTTCGCCGGCCGGAGGATGAACCTTGTTGAAGCACTCGATCAGGCTGCTGTTTCTGGCCGGCCTGCTGGCTGCCACGGCGGGCTGCGCCGCCGGGGGCCAGGGCCGCGCCACCCCCACGCCGCTCCCGCAGATTGTCAGCGCGCAACAGATCGTTTTTACGGTCGAGCGCGGCCCGATTGTGTCCGAGCGCGATGTCGCCGGCGAGATTGTGCCGGCCAGCCAGGACAAACTCTACTTCAGCGCGTCGGGCATCGTCAGCCGGGTGTTGGTGAAGAACGGGGACGAATTCAAGCAAGGTGATCTCCTGGCCGAGCTGAAACTAGACGACCTGCTCGACCAGTTGCAGCAGGCCCAAATTGACCTACAGGTCTCGCAGCAAGACCTGGCGGTTGACCAGGCTCAAAAAGCCTATGAGCTGCAACAGGCTGAGTCGGAGGCCGTCATTGCCCAGAAGCAGGTGGAGTTGGCCCAGATCGCCCTGGCCTCCGCCGTGGGGGCCCAGCAGGCGGTGGCCCAGCTAAACCTGGAGATTGCCCAGGAGTATGTCAAGACGGCGGAAGCCCGCCTGACCCTGGTGCGGGCCAGGGCCGATACCCAGGTGGACCAGGTTGTCCAGCGCAACCAGAACACCGTGGACAGCCTGAACCGGCTGATCACTGAACGGCAGTTGATCGCCCCTTACGATGGGATCGTCATGGTCATGAGCCTGACGCCCGGGGCCCAGGCCACGGCTTATGATACCGCGGCCGTGGTCGGCGACCCCAGCCAGTTGGTGGTCCAGACGCCGTTTGAATATGAGCTGGCGAACAATGTGGATGTCGGCACGCCGGCCTACATCTTCCCGACTAGGGAGCCTGAGCCGAATTACCCGGTGCAATATCTGGCGAATTTCTTGCCCATCAGCAACGAACAAAGCGGCATTACTGAATCGTCTAGCGGGGATGTGCTCGTCAATTTTCTTTACTTCTCCGTGCCGGAGAGCGCGTCTCGCGAGGCGCTCCGGGTGGGCCAGGCGGTCCGCTTGCATGTCATCCTGGGGAGCGTGCCGGAGGCGCTGCTGCTGTCGCCCGCGGCGATCCGCGGCAACGACTCCTTCAAGTACGTGATCGTCCTGGAAGACGACTACCACCGCCGCGTGGAGGTGGTGAGCATTGGGGTCAAGACGGACGAGAAGTGGCAAGTCATCGCCAACCTGCAAGCGGGCGACCAAATCCTGGGGCCGTAGGCCGCGCCCGCGGTCGAGCTGCCATGCGCAAACTCTTCGCCACGCTCGAAAACCTGCCGGCCATCGCAGTGGTGGTCGCCAAACGGCTGCGACATCATCTGGGGCTGAGCGTCAGCGCGCTGGTGGGCATCATCAGTGTGTTGAGCCTGGTCATTTGCGTGCCGGTGTTTACCAATGCCGTGTTGAGCCGGGTGCTCCAGCAAACGCTGACCGAGAAAAGCGTTCGGAACCACCGCAGCCTGTTCAGCCTGCATGTGTATTACCGGGCCGACAGCCCCAGCAGCGCCGTGACGGCGCAGAACGCCGACGCAATCACTGGTTGGATCAACCAACAGGTTACTCAGCAGATGGGGTTGCCGCTGGCGCAAACCCTGACCCAAATCGCCACCGAGACGATCGTTTTTAGGCCGGTCAAGTACCAATCCAGCCAGCCGCCCTTTGGCGCGCTCCATCTGTCTCTGCTGCACACCAACCTGGCGCCGGAGAAAACCACGCTGGTGGAAGGCGCCTGGCCGACGACGGCCGAGGCGGCTGCCACGGCGACCGGCCCGGTGCCGGTCGCCGTCGAGGAGGGTTACGCCGACGAGCATTTTCTGAACGTGGGCGATGTATTGCAGGCCGATCAACTGGCGATTGAGATCGTGGGGGTCTTTCGCGCCGTGGACCCGAATGATCTGAGCTGGTTTTACCGGCCCGCCACGACCTTCAACGATACGGCCTGGGTGCCGCGCGATTACTTTGCGGGCCGCCTGTCCGCGGGCGGGGAGCGCCCGGTGCAATATGCCAGCTGGTACGCCGTGGTGGCCGACGGCGGCCTGCGCTTCAACAATTCGCTGGATTACACGCGCAGCCTGATCCGCCTGCAAACTGATTTGCAGGCCGTGCTGCCCAAGGCGGCGATGGATTACTCCCCGTTGGAGGAGCTTAAGGCCTACGACGCTCGCCGGCTGTCGCTGACGGTTTTGTTCTACGCCGCCGGGGCGCCGCTGGTGCTGCTGGCCTTGATCTTCATCGGCCTGACCGCCTCGATTGCCCTGCAGCAGCAGGAGCAGGAAACCGCCACTCTGCGCGGGCGGGGGGTGACCCTCCGGCAGGTCTTGGGGCTGAACGTGGCCGAGAGCGTGGTGCTGATCGGCCTGGCGCTGCCGGCCGCGCTGGGTGTGGGCTGGCTGGCGGCCCTGGCCATGGGCCACACTACGCTGTTCTTGCAGTTCAACCGCGCCTCCGACCTGGATTTCTCGCTGGCGGATATCAACCCGGTGTGGCTGGGCGGTGTGATGGCGGTGATCTTGCTGGCGCGCTGTTTGCCCCTGCTCGGCTTGCGGCGCACCACCGCTGTCAGCCTCAAGCAGGAGCGGTCGCGCAGCGCCCGGCGGCCGGTGTGGGAGCGGTTCTTCCTGGATTTCCTGCTGCTCATCCCGGCCGGCTATGCCTATTGGGTCTTGCGCAACCAACTGCTCCAACCGGCCGAAGCCGCCGCGCCCGGCGCCTCGGGGGGGCAGGGTCAGTATGACCCGCTGATGTTTGCGGCCTCCTCCCTCTTCGCGATTGCGGCGTGCATGCTCGTGCTGCGGGTCTTTCCCTTGATCGTGCGCCTGTTGGCCCGGCTCTCCGAGCGATTTTTCGCCACCGGGCCGTACCTGGCCGTTCAGGAGTTGGCGCGCCGCCCCCAGGAACATGCCAGCGTCATGCTGCTGATCATGATTTCACTTAGCCTGGCGATTTATTCCGCCTCGATGGCCAAGACGCTGGACCGCTGGATGCATGCCTCGCGGTATTACCAGGCCGGGGCCGACCTGGTCCTGCGCATCTATGAACTGCCGGTTGCGCCCGATGCGAACCCGCTCGCCGGCGGCGCGGCCGGCCAACCGGCGCCCCCCGACATCACCCAGGGGGCGCAAAGCCTGGTCAACTTGCAAACGCTGTTGGCGGTTGATGGGATTCGTTCGGCGACGACCGTCGGCGAATACTTTGCCCAGGTCACGCCATACGCGGGGGCCTCGGAGATCAACCTGGTGGGGATTGACCGCCTGTCTTTCCCGGGCACGGCTTATTTCCGGGCGGACTTTTCCGACCAATCGTTGGGGGCGCTGATGAATGCGCTGGCGGCGGTCCCCAACGGGGTGCTGGTCGAGCCGGCTTATCTTGAAAGCACCGGGTTGCGGGTTGGTGATCTGATCCAGGTAAGCTCCAGCTTCCGGATGCTCAACCAGGGGTTCAAAGAGCAAATGATCATCGTGGGGACTTTCACCTATTTCCCCACGGTCTATCCGTCGAAAACGCCCACCATGATCGCCAACCTGGGCGAGTTGTTTGGCACGCCCGAGGCGGCGGTGGATTATGACGTCTGGCTGGCTATTCAAGACGGCGCCGATGTCCGGAGCGTGGTGCGCGATTTGCAGGCGCTGGCTTATCAGAACGGCCAGGCGCTGGATATCCGCCAGAATGCCCTGCTCGACATTCAGACGTTGATGGGCCAACCGGAGTGGGTGGGGTTGTTCGGCCTGTTGAGCGTCGGCTTTCTGCTGACGGGGCTGATGCCGTGCATCGGGTTTGTGCTGGACACTTTCGCTGCGCTGCGCAAGCACTTCATCCAGTTGGGAATCTTGATGGCGGTGGGGCTGCCCCAGGCCCAGGTGGTCAGCTACCTGGTGTTGGAGCGCCTGTTTCTGATGGGGATGGCCCTGGCGGGCGGCGCGGGGGTTGGTTTCAGCTTGTGCGTGCTATTCATTCCCTTATTGCAGATCAGCACTGCCGGGGCCGCGCCGGTGCCGCCCTTTGAGGTGCTGATCGGCTGGGCCGAATCCACCTGGCTGGTTGTGGCGTTTGGGGTCGTCTTGCTGATCGTGGTGATCGGCACCATCGGCTACCTGGTGCAGCTTAAGATCTTCCAGGCGGTGAAGCTAGGCGAGTCGCTCTAGCGGGTTGGCGGGCGCGCCGGGTGAGCGGCCCGGCGGCGGGGTGGGCGCGCAAAACACAAAAGCCGGCGACCTGGCGGCTTGAGCAGGTTGCCGGCCAACGCACAAAGCGGGTGGCGGGATTCGAACCCGCGCATAGCAACTTGGAAGGGGATGCATGGCTACCACGTGGCTGTTAGCCGCAGCGGGCCGATTTGCGACTGGTTCCACCTGCCTCTGACGGCGCTTTGCCGTTGTGGGTGTTAAGCCTGAAAGCAGGCATAAGCTGCTACTTTGCCCGGCGCTGCAACCTATCCTCCGCAGCAGGCTCCTGCTTGGACACTTTCGCCAGCGCGCGCTCGAACTTTGCCCGGCTGCTGCCCTTGGCGCGCTGCTCAAAGTACTCTTCGGTCTTGAGCGCCGAGAGCTTTTCCGCCAGCGCCAGGGTGATCAACTGGTTGATGGAAATATCCTCTTCTTTGGCGACCTCGCGGGCCAAGTCGTGCAGCGACTTGGGTAGACGAAGGCTCAAGGTGCTCATGACAGCGCTCCAATCTTCTTCAACATCTCCTGAGGCGTAACGACGCCGATTCCAAACTGCTCCGGGCCGCGGAAGTGCCTCACGTTGTACGTGACGATGTATTCACACTGACCCGCGACGGCAACTTCGAGAACCATATCATCCTTCGGGTCTGCTAATACTGGGCGCCATAAGTAGTGGATGCTATGCCGGACGGTGACGGAACACAGGTAGCCACTAATGTCGTCAATGGCCTGAAGGCTCAACCCAAGCTCATCCGCCTGCCGTTTGGCGACCTCTTCGTACTCCAAGACCAATGGGACGGATAGGTTGATGTCAAACTGTCCCATTCCTATCCGCATCAGCAGCCGATAGGCCGCACCATACTGCGAACGGAGAGCGGCGATAAACACGTTGGTGTCTACCACAATCTGTGGGCCGCTCATGGTGGTATCATATACGGTATCGCAACTGCTGTCAATTAGCGCCGGCGACTGATTCCCTTACACATTTCATGAAGTGCGCGTACAGACCACTGCCAGACGTTTCAAGGGCGACAGGCGCGCCATGAACGCTGGTAAAGGGCTGAGATTGGTCGAGACGCAGCGCTTGAGCCAACG
>JADZEK010000143.1 GCA_020850595.1 Anaerolineales bacterium | reverse complement strand
TGAAGCCATGCCCGGCCAACCAGCGCCGCAGGCTGATCAGGTCGGGCTCGGTGATCACTGGCCCGCGGTCGACGCCGCGCGGCGACCGGCCGAGCTCGAGCGGCCGCGGCTCCACAATGGCCGTGTCCTCGCCCAGGCGCGCCACAACTAGAGTCGGCACAGCGTGATGCCCGGTGAGGGCTTCGACGTAGCCGCGGGCGGCCGGGTCAAGGTCGATCATGACTTCGCGAAAGGGCACCGCGTATTCCGTGAGCAACCGGCGGGCGCGGGCGCAGTCCGGGCACGGGATCGTGCGCGAATACATGATCAGGCTCTTCTCTGACATCCGGCTCTGGCTCCTTGTTGAAGGGTTGAATATCAGCCGCGCCTCGGTGTAACGCATGGCCGCCGGCGGGTCGCCATCCACCGAGCCGAAGTTGCCCTGGCCATCGACCAGCGTGTGGCGCATGGAGAAGTCCTGCGCCATGCGCGCCATCGCGTCGTAGACGGCCGCGTCGCCGTGCGGGTGGTACTTGCCCAGCACCTCGCCGACAATGCGCGCCGACTTCTTGTGCGCCTGGTTCGAGCGCAGGCCCATGTCGTGCATGGCGTACAGGATGCGCCGGTGCACCGGCTTCAGCCCGTCGCGCGCGTCGGGCAGCGCCCGCGCCACGATCACGCTCATGGCGTAGTCCAGGTACGCGTCGCGCATCTGGTTTTCGATGTCAACCGATTGAATGTTGCCGGTGTTAAGCGGTCCGTCCATACATCCCGTTCTTGCTTATGGCTCGAGGACCAGCGCGTCCTCGCCGCCGGCCAGCGCCAACCGCTCGCCGGTCCGCGGGTCGTACAGCCCCACCGCCAGCGAGAACGCGCCCGCCGGCAGATTCAGCACGTGGGTGTCCACCAGATACTCACCGGCCAGCCACGAGGTCGTCGGCCGGGTCCCGCCCACGGGCGGCGCGTCGTGCTGGCTGTAAAGCGCGCCGTCGGCGCCGCGCACGTGCACAAAGACGCTGTGGCTGCGCTCGGCCGTGGCCAGCGCCTGCCACACCAGGGTGAGCATGTCGTCGCGCAGCGTCCAGCCCACCAGCTCGGCCAGCCCGCCAAACCGCGCGCCCAGGCGGTGCTCGACCGGCGGCGGCGCCCATAGCCGCTCGGGCGCGGTCACGCGCACCAGGCCCATGGGCGCCGGCTGGCCCAACGCCTTGCCGCCATCCACCAGCGCGACCGTCACGGTGTACATGCCGCTCGGCGCGCCGGCCGGCAGGCGCCACGTGCGCCGGGCCAGCAGCGTCTCGCCGGGCGCCCATTGCGCCGTGTCATAGTCGGCGCGGACGGGCGGCATCGTCTGCTCGGCCGCCAGCGTGCCGTCCGGCGCGACGAGCGCCACCCGCGCCTGCAAATCCCCCTGTGGCGCAGCCGCAGTGCGCCAATACCACGTCAGAGGCAGCTCGCCGCCCGCGCCCACCTCGCCCGCGCCCAACGCCGCGCCCAGCAACTCAATCGGGCCAAAGACCGCCCTCGGGCCGGACGCGCCCGTAAAGTCGGCCGGGCGGCTGGGCCGCGCCACGGCCACCGCGCCCAACGCCAGGCTGGGGGTCACTGCCGCCAGATCGGGGTAGCGGTACAGGTGCGCCCGCAGCGTGTACAGGCCCGGCGGCGTGCCCGGCGGCAGTTCCAGCCGGTGGGCGTCCACGGCGTAGGCGTCCGTGCCCCAGCGCGAGGTCGGGTAACCGGCTGGGTGCAGCGCGTCCGACTGGGCATAGCGCTGGCCCTCGCTGTCTTCCACCACCAGCGAGACGCTGTAATCCGCGCTGGGCGGCTGCAGCGCCCGCCAATACAGCGTCACGGCCAGCGTCCCGCCGGAGGGCACGCCGGGACGGCCCGGGTCGAAGCCCAGCAACTCTAATTGCCCGCCGAAGTCGAGCGCCAGCGGCGCCTGCACACCAGCCACCGTCGCGCCGTCGAAGCGGGTGCGGGCAAACGGCGTCGGGCCGCGGTCGGCCACGCCCAACTTGAAAGCCAACACCGCCAGCGAGGCCACGGCACACGCCAGCAGCGCACCACGCGCGCCCTCGGCTGGCGCCGCGCCCGCGGCGGGCCGGGCTGCTCGCCCGAGCCACGCCAGGCCTACCAGCGCCAAGACACCGGCCGCCGAGATTAAACCGCCCATGACCCGCGGCGGCGTCGTCCCGAAATCGATCGCGACCGTGTGCCGGCCCGCCGGCACCGGCACACCGATCAGGCCGTGCGGCGCCGTGATGGCGATCCGCGCCGCTGCCCCATCCACGCGCGCCCGCCAGCCGGGGAAGTAGAAGACGTTGAAGACGGCCTCGAACTCGCTCGGCGCTTCGATGGTCACCGTCTCGCCCAGCAGCCGCGGCGCCTGCGCCCGCACCGCGCTCCCGGCTGGCAGGGACGACGGATCCAGCCGCCGGGGCGGCGCGCCCTCGGCATAGGCCGCCGCCAGCCGCTCGGGCGGCGGCACCGCCTGTATCCAGCGCGGCAGGTACTCGCCCGCCGTCGTGGTACCGATGGTGCCCGTGCGCTGCTCCCAGGCATGCAGGTCGGCCAGCGCCGGATTATCCGGCAGCGAACGGTCGCCGTGCCCAAAGGTCCACGGCAGCCCGTAAACCAGCACGGCGCCCACCGCCAGCCCCGCCAGCGGCGCCTGCCAGCGCGCCAGGCCCGGCCGCTCCAGCAGGGCGGCAGCCGCGCCACCCAGCAGCGCCAGCAGCAGGCTGGCCGGCCCCAGCAGCCGCGCCGGAAATTGGAGCAGCCCCAGCCCGGGAACGCGGTCCCAGACCCACACGGCCGGCGACAGGGTGAGCAGCGCCAGCCCGAGCACGCCCAGCGCCAGCCACAGCAGCCACCGGCGGCGCTCTGGCGGCTGCCAGCGCCAGGCGGCCAGGGCCGCCAGCCCCAGCCCGACCTGGGGCCAGCCCAGGCTGCGCGGCGCGCTGACGCCGATCACCTTTGGGTCGAAGGCCCGCGGCCAGGCCAGCACCTCGAGCCAATCGAGAAAGTTGAAGTGGAAGTTGAGGACATTGGCGCTGTAGCCGCGCTCGAGCTGGAGGTCGCGCGCCTCGACCAGCAGCGGCAGCCAGTAGAAGGCCGAGAGCAGCAGCCCGGCGCCCAGCGCGCCCGCGGCCAGCGCCAGCTTGCGGCGCACCGCTGCCTCGCGCCAGCCGCCGGCACCGGCGACGGCCAGCGCCGCGGCCGCCAGCACGCTCGCCAGGACCGCCGTGGGGTTGTGGAAAAGCGGCAGCAGCGCGTACAGCCCGGCCACGGCGGCCAACCAGCGCGCCTCGACGCCGCTCGGCCAACCCGCCCCGGCCGCCCGCCACAGGCTCAGCAGCGCCCAGCCGAGCCAGGGCAGCGCGCCCAACGCCAACGCCTCGGCTGCCGAGCCGCGCGCCAGGCTGCCCAGCACATAGGGGGCATAGGCATAGGCCGCGGCCGCGACAAGCGCGCCGGTGGTGGCCCACAGGCGGCGCGCCAGCGCATAGGCGCCGAGCGCGCCGGCCACATCGGCCAGGGCGAACGTGAGCAGCGTGGCCGCCCGGAAGCTCGCCCCGAGCGCGTGCAGGCCCACGATCACCGCCGGCGCGCCCAGGCCATACACGCTGAAGAGCGGGTAGCCAAAGCCAAAAACGAGGTCGGGCGCCCAGCGCGGGTACAGGCTGCCGTGGCGCATGGCCCAGTCCAGCTCCACCGCCCGCAGCAGGTGCACCGCCGTGTCGGCCCCGGCGGGCAGGTCGGGCCGCCACCAGCGCGCCGCGGCGGTCAGGACGATCAGGCCAACCACCAGCGCCGGCCCGCCCTGGCGTACACGCTCAGTTGGTAAGGTGCGCCAGATCGTCGCCATCAACCCCCCAATTATACCCGGCGGCCTTCATTTAAGCTAAGCGAAAAATTAGCGTAACTGCTCAGACATGCTTGCGGCTGGCACTTGCCTGTGGTGAAAACCTGACTATAGTGGCGCGCCATGCCTTCACGGGACGAGATCCTGGCCGTTTATCAAGCCGGACCTGAGGCGCTGGTGGCGTGGGTCGAGCAACTGGTGACGACTTACGAGCGCCAAGCCGCCGCCTTGACGGATCAGGTAGAGCAGTTGGTAGGCCGCCACCAGCTTCAAGTGGCGGACCTGATCACGCGCATCGAGCAGTTGGAAGCCCGGCTGAATAAGGATAGCCACAACAGCCATAAACCGCCCTCCAGTGATGGGCCAGCCAAGCGACCCCGACCACGCAGCTTGCGCCAGCGCAGTGGCAAGAAAAGCGGCGGCCAACCGGGGCATCCGGGTGCGACGCTGTGCCTGGTGGACGATCCTGACACCGTCGTGCCACATCTACCAGCGACCTGCGCCGGATGTGGGGCCAGTTTGGAAACGGCGCCAGAGATCGGCCCGAACGGCGCCAGGTGATTGATATTCCCGAGCCGCGCCCAGTCGTGACCGAGCATCAAGCCGCCCGTAAGGTCTGCCCCGTGTGCCAGACGGTGACGGCCGCGAGCTTGCCGCCCGAGGTGACGCAGCCGGTACAATTTGGCCCGCGCACCAAAGCCGCGGCGGTGTACTTGCAGACCTACCAACTCTTGCCCTACGAGCGCACGGTCGAAGCGTTGGACGACCTGTTTGGGGTCTGTCCGTCGGAAGGCACCCTGGCGAGGGCCCAAGCGACCGCCTACACCCACTTGGAACCGGTAGAACAGGTCATCGGGGCTGCCTTGCAGCGGGCGGACATCGTGCATGTCGACGAAACCGGCCAGCGGGTGGCCGGTCGCACCGAATGGGTCGCGAAGCGTGTGATCAGCACGGCCCTGTTGACCTTCTACGCTCATCACGCCAAGCGCGGTCGGGAAGCCACACTTGCCCCACGAGCAGGGCGAGTGCGGGTCGACGCCATCGGCCTGTTGATCGGCTTCGCCGGGCGGCGGGTACATGATGCCTGGGCACCCTATTTGCAGTTGCCGGGCCTGTACGCGCTGTGTAATGCGCATCTGCTGCGCGAGTTGACCCGCACCTGCTCCGCAGTTGGGCCAGGTGTTGGCCTGCACGAAGCTACCGGGCAAGCCTGGGCGCAGAAGCTGATCCGGCTGCTGGTGCGTATGCAGGCAGCGGTGGTCGCCGCCCAGGCGGCCGGGCAGACCGAATTGCCCGCCAAACAGCGCGCCGGGTACCAAGCCGCCTACACGCGCTTCCTGAATGAAGGACTGCTGGCCAACCCACCCCCCAAACCCACCGGCAAACGGGGGCGTCCCAAACAGACGCCCGCGCGCAACCTGCTCGACCGACTGGTGACCCATCGGGGCGCGATCTTGGCGTTCCTGCATGACTTCCGCGTGCCGTTTGACAATAATCAGGCCGAACGCGACCTGCGCATGCTCAAGGTCAAACACAAGGTGTCCGGCTGTTTCCGCAGCCCGCAGGGGGCTGACCAGTTCTGCCGTATCCGTGGCTACATGTCGACGTTGCGCAAGCAAGGCTATTCGGTCCTCGAGGGCTTGACCAGCGTTTTCAACGGCCAGCCGCTAATGCCGCGGCTGGAGGCCTGAGCAGTTACAGAGACGGATCTATTTTACAGCAGAATTGAGGTCCACCTTACTCATGGACCACCACGCGGGTGCCGACGCTGGCCCACTCGAACAACCAGCCGGCCTCTTCGGTGCGCAGGTTCACGCAGCCATGGCTCATGGGCGTGCCAAAGTTGCTGTGCCAGTAGGTGCCGTGCAGGCCATAGCCTTCGTAGAAGTACATGACGTAGGGCACGGCCGGCAAGTAATACCCCGGCCCGGCCATATCGGCCGCGGGGTACTTGACGTAGACCTGGAACTCGCCCTGGACCGTCGGGTACTGCCAGGTGCCGGTGGAAGCCAGGAAGGTGTTGACAGCCACCTCCCCCTCTCTCGCCAGCACGAGCTGGTCGCTGAGGTCGACTTCGATCCAGCGCTCGGCCGGGACAGCGGGAAGGGCCGTCGCGGTAGGCGGGCCGGTTGGCAGGGGCGTCGACGTGGCAGGGGCAGTGGAGGTCGGCGAGGGCGATGGCGTCGGGGTCGGCGTGAACGGCCGCGTAGCCGTGGGTGAGGCAGCCGCCGCCAGCGCGCGGGAGTTGGCGGCGGCCGGGCGCGAGGCAGGACCAGCCCAGGCCACCAGTGCCTCCAGGCTCGCGGGCAGGCGCCCGAACCAGACCGAAGCCAGACCGCCGGCCACGAGCCAGGCGGGCAGGCTCACCAGCGCCAGCGCCATCAACCCCAGCACCCGGCCGGACCTCCACAACGCCGGACGCAAGCCAGGCGGGGCGACGGGCGGCGGTGGCGCTGCCGGGGCCAGGGCAGCCGGCGCCGCGAGCAATTGGCGCCGAGCGCTGCGCAGCTCGGCGCGGGCCCGCAAATCACCCAACTCAATCGCGCGGGTGAGATAGGCCAGGCGCGCCCGCGGGGCGCTCAGGCGGGCTAACTGCCGCCAGGCGCCGGCATTCTGCGCATCGGCCGCCAGGGCCGATTGAAAGGCCAGGCGGGCGGCGGTTGGGCGGCCGGCGCGCAGGGCCCGCCGGCCGAGCCGCATCCACTCGGCAGACGTGCCGGCGACGACGGGATCAGGCGGCATACGCAGCAGCGCTCAGCAGGCTATTGAGCCGGGGTGGCCGTGGCCGAGGGGCCGACAGGCTCGTTCAAGACATAGCAAAGGATGCCGTCAATCACGCCCTGGGCGACGCGCTGGGGTTCTTCGGTGAGCATCTTGTAGTCGAGGTTGAGGAAACCGGTCTCGATAATGGCGATCGGGGTCGTGGCCTTGACTTCGTAGAAAGTGTGATACGAAGTCATGTCCGGCGTGATGGTGTTGGCATGGAAGGGCAGGCCAGTGCGGGCGGCGTAGCGGTCGGTCAGGCACGCGACCAGGCGCGTGGCCTCGGCCGGCGCGCCGGTGTCGAGCGCGCC
>JADZEK010000142.1 GCA_020850595.1 Anaerolineales bacterium | reverse complement strand
CAAAGGGTCAGCCTGATCCTGGGTTGAGATTCCTCACCCCCCACAATGCCGAAGGATGGCCGGCAACCGGAGGGGGGCTTCGGAATGACATGGTCCGCCGAGTGTTTCGCCACTGGGGGGCCGGCGGCCTGCCGCCATGCGCCCTTCGGAATGACAATTCAGACGGACGGGTAACGGCGAAGGGCCGTTGGAGCCGAGGCACGTAAGTTGCCGCGCCGGCAGGTGTTAGGACTCGGCGCTGACTTCGAGCCCAGGCAGCACCTGTTTCTGCTGGGCCGACTCCAGCAGCAGGCCGGCGAGGCGCAGGGCCTGGCGGCCGTCGGCGCCGGTGACGGCGGGCGGCGCGCCGGCGCGCACGGCGGCGACAAAGGCTTGCAACTCTTGCTGGAGCGGCTCGGCTTTGATGACGCGCAGCTTGACGACGCGACCTTCTTCGACGCCGCGGAAGAGGGCCAGGGTGTCCCAATGACTGGCGGCCTCGGCGTTCTCGTAGAAGTAGAGGTCTTGGGTGATGTAGTCCACCTGGAACATGCCGCGCTCGCCGGTCAGGCGCAGCTCGCGGACTTTGGTGGGGGTGAGCCAGTTGATGTCGAGGACGCCGATGACGCCGTTGGCGAAGCGCAGGATGCTGGAGAGCATGTCTTCGTGGCGGGCGTGGAAGTTGCGGCTGGTTTCGGCGTAGAGGCGCACGACTTCGCTGCCGAGCAGGTAACGCAGCATGTCGAGCTCGTGGGTGGCGAGGTCCATGACGACGCCGACATCGAGGACGTGGAGGGGGAAGGGGGAGAGGCGGCGGGCCTGCACCTGGAAGACGCGGCCGAGGTCGCCGGCGGCGAGGCGTTTTTGGAGTTCGGCCACGGCGGGGTTGAAGCGCTCGATGTGGCCGACGGTGAGGGTCAGGCGGCGGGCGGCGGCTTCGGCAATCAACTCGTCGGCTTCGGCCAGGGTGGAGGTGATGGGTTTTTCGACGAGGACGTGGGCGCCGGCGCGCAGGGCGGCGAGGGCGACGGGGTGGTGCAGGCCGGTGGGCACGGTGACGGAGACGACGTGTATGCGCTCGGCGGCGAGGAGGTCGGTGTGGGTGGCGTAGGTGGGCACGCGGAAGCGGCGGGCGGCGGCCTGGCGGCGGGCTTCGTCTGGCTCGGCGAGGGCGGCCAGTTCAACGCCTTCTAGCTCGCTGTAGATGCGGGCGTGGTGCTTGCCGATGGCGCCGACGCCGATGACGGCGGCGCGGATCATAGGGCGCGCACCGCCTGGGCGATGTGGTCGAGGTGGGCGGGGGTGAGGCCGGGATAGACGGGGAGCGAGAGCACCTGGCGGGCGGCGTTCTCGGTAATGGGCAGACGGTCGGTGTAGCCGAGGCCGCGGTAGAGGGGCTGCTGGTGAATGGGCAGCGGGTAAAAGACGCCGGCGCCGATGCCGGCGGCGCGCAGGGTCTCCACGGCAGCGTCGCGGTCGCGGTCTACCAGGCGGAGGGTGTACTGGTGGAAGACGCTCTGGGCGGCGGGGTGCACGCTGGGCGGGCAGACGTGCGGCAGGCCGGTGAGGCGCTCGGTGAGGTAGGCGGCGTTGGCGCGGCGGGCGGCGTTCCAGGCGGGGAGCTTGGGCAGTTGGGCCAAGCCGAGGGCGGCCTGAATATCGGTCAGGCGAAAATTGTAGCCCAGGCTCGCGTGGCGGTAGCGGGCGGGGCTGCCGTGGGCGCGCAGCAGGCGCAGGCGCTCGGCCAGCGCGGCGTCGGGCGTGGTAATCAGGCCGCCTTCGCCGGTGGTCATGTTTTTGGTGGCGTAGAACGAATAGCAGGCGGTGGCGGCGGCGCCCAGGGGCCGGCCCTGCCACTGGGCGCCGTGGGCCTGGCAGGCGTCTTCGATGAGGACCAGGCCGTGGCGGTCGGCGAGGGCGTGCAGGGCGGTGAGGTCGCAGGGGTGGCCGAAGAGGTGGACGGCCAGGATGGCGCGGGTGCGGGGGGTGAGGGCGGCTTCGACGGCGGCGGGGTCGAGGGTGAAGGCCTGTGGTTCGATATCGGCGAAGACGGGCCGGGCGCCGACGAACAGGGCGCAGTTGGCGGAGGCGATGAAGCTGAAGGCGGTGGTGATGACTTCATCGCCGGGGCCGAGGCCGTGCGCCAGGAGGGCGAGGTGGAGGGCGGCGGTGCCGGAGGCGACGGCCACGGCGTGCGGGACGCCGACGAAGGCGGCAAAGGCTTCTTCGAAGGCGCGCACTTGCGGCCCCTGGGCGAGCTGGCCGGAGGCGAGGACGGCGGCCACGGCGGCCTGTTCTTCCGGCCCGATGGCTGGGCGGGAGATGGGGATGAAGCTCATGGCTGATAGGTCCAATCGCAGATGGGGCAGTACCAGGCCGCGCCCTGGGGTTGGAGGCGGCGGGCGCAGCGGCAGACCAGCCCAGCGGGGCGGGCCGGCGCGCCGACGACGAGGGTGTGGTCGGGCACGGAGCGGGTGACGACCGCGCCCGCGGCGACGAGGGCGAAGCGGCCGATGGTCACGTCGGGCAGGAGGATGGCCCCCGCGCCGATGGAACAGCCGTAGCACAGGCGGATGGGGCCGACGGTCCAGTCGGAGTCGGATTTGAGGGCGCCGGCGGGGGTGATGGCGCGGGGCAGACGGTCGTTGGTGAGGATGACGCCGGGGCCGATGAAGACGCCGTCTTCGATGGTGGCGCCGTGGTAGAGCATGGCGCCGTTTTGGATTTTGACGTTGTCGCCGATGACGACGTGGAGGTCTACGTAGACGCCCTTGCCGAGGATGCAGTGAGCGCCGATGACGGCGCCCTCGCGCACTTGGGCTTGATGCCAGATGCGGGTGCCCGCTCCAATGCTGGCCTGGGGTGAAACGTCGGCGGTGGGGTGGATGGTCATGGCGGCGGGGGGCTAGCGCACGGTGACTTCGCGGACGTGGATTTGGGCGGTTTCGCCGCTGAGGTTGTTGAGCAGTTCGAGGCGCAGCACGGCGATGGGCGGCGGGGCGAGGCCCAACTCGGCGGCGAAGTCGTAAGCGAGGTGGGGATCGTCGGTGAGGCCGGTGTAGTTCCGGCTGAAGGTGAGCGGCGGGCTGCCGTCGGCGGGGGTGAGGGTGACGGTGACGGTGAAGTCGTCCATCGAGCCGAGGACCAGGGCCAGGCCGGTGACGGTGTGCGGCTGGGGGTAGCGCAGCTCGATGAGGAGCGGGTTGGCTTCCAGGCCGCGGATGAGGCTGAAGAGGTCAGCATCGAAGAGGTTGGCGACCGTGCCGGCGTCGAAGAGCGAGTGGCGCACGGTGAGGGGCACGCCGTTGACGACGGCCGGCTCGTCAATGGGGGCGCGGCGGGCTTCCTTCTCGGCGGCGAAGATGGCGGAGATGTTGTCTACGTAGGTGAGGCGCAGGAAGTAGAAGCCGGGCGTGCCGTCGGGGTAGTAGAGCAGGCGCTCGACGGCGACCGACTTGAACTTGGGGTCGGCGAGGGCGGCCTGATATTCGTTCTCGGTGAGCACGAGCAGGGTGTGGGAGGGGTCGTGCTCGGAGAAGGTGAAGTAGTCGAGGCTGCCCATGCTGACGCGGGCCTGCTGCTCGGGGGTGAGGAAGAAGCGCACAAAGGCGTCGGCGGCGTTGGCCCAGGTGGAGGAGACCAGGATGTGGACGCCGGGGTCGGCGGACAGCTCAGCGGGGATGGTGTCCACGAAGAGCTGCTTGGCGCCGTACTGCATGCCGTAGAGGCCATAGTCGCGGTACCAGAGGGGGCCGTTGACGAGGGCGTCGCGCAGGAGGGCGAGGTTGCCGGCGACCAGCACGGCCAGGGCGGCGGCGCCCAGGGCGGCGGGGCCGAGGCGCGGGGCGGCGCGCCATTTTTCGAGGCGGGCGGCGGCCCAGGTGAGCAGGGCGTTCAGGCCGAGGCCGGCGAACAGGGCGGCGGGGATGGCGAGGGAGAGGACGCGGGTGATGCCGACGCCGACGAGCGAGGCGCCGACGGGCGCGGCGAGGGCGGCGAGCACGAGGGCGCGGTGGGCGGGCGAGCGCCAGCGCCAGAGGCACAGGCCGAGGCCGAGGAGGACGAAGGGCAGCAGTTCGGTGCGCAGGTGGGCGTAGCCGAGCATGACGTGGCGGGAGAGGTCTTGCCCGTTGGGGAAGAAGAGGTACTGCGGGCTGAGCGCGTAGAGGTAGGTTCCGACGATAAGCTTGAGCTTTTCGAGGAGCGGAATCTTCTGATAAAGGTAGGAGTCTATGGCGCGCAGATGGCTGCCAAAGGCGCTGCCGTGTTGGAGTTGGAAGGTGAGGAGGGGCAGGGCCAGGACGACGGCCAGGACGAAGGCGCCGGCCAGCGTGGCGCGCTGCTGCCAGTGGTAGCGCAGGTCGGAGAGGAGGAGCAGGAGCGCGGTGGCGGCGACCAGGCTCTGGCCGTTGGAATAGGTGTAGAAGGCGGCGGCGCCGAAGAGCAGGGCCGGGTAGATGTAGCGCGGTGATTCGACGCGGTAGAGCAGATAGAAGAACAGGAAGTAAGCGTAGAACGAGCACATCATCACCGTCTCGAAGGCGGTGCGGCTGTGCAGGAACCAGGCGGGCATGAGGCCGAGGAGGAGCAGGCCGGTCCACCAGTAGCGGGCGTGGAAGACGCGGCGCAGGATGAGGCTGAGGGCGGCGGCTCCGGCCAGGCTGACCAGGGCGGAGGTGGCGCGGGTGATGAAGAGGCTCTTGCCGAAGAGGGCCACGGTGAGGGCGTGGACGTAGACGGAGAGCAGCGGCGTCCAGCGGTTGGCGGCGACGTCGAAGTAGAGCGGGAAGAGGCGGCCCAGGCCGTCGCGGAAGCCGCGGGCGAGGAGTTGCTGGGCCAGCTCGGAGTTGACGGTCTCATCGGCGAAGAAGAAGATGGGGAAGCGGTCGAGGGCGTAGAGGCGGGTGAAGGCGTAGACGCCTAAGCCGACAAGGAAGGCCAGGCCGCCGGCGGTCAGCGCGGTTGAGCCGACCTGAGCGCGCGAGACCTGAATTTGCAGGCCAAAGAGGTTGAAGGCCCAGTGGGGGCCGGTGGAAAGGCGGCTAAAGGGGGCGCGCCAGCGCGGACGCGCGGCCCAGCCGCGCCGCAGCGCGCCGAGCAGGGCGGCCCAGGAAAAGGGCCAGTCGGTGAGGACGAGGTAGAGCCAGCCGGCCAGGGCGAGGAGGCTGAAGAGCAAGCCGACATAGAAGGACGCGGGCTGGAAGCTGAAGACGTAGCGGTGCGACCCCGGCAGGGTCTGCACGGCGAGGTAGCCGCCGACGTTGAGGAGCGGCGCGGTGCGGCCGTCTATGGTGACGCGCCAGCCGGGGAACCCGGTGGTCAGGATGACGAGCACGTCAGCGCCCTGCCCTGCGGCGATGACTTCCACCTGGTTGGTGTTGGGCGTGTAGGGGGTCAGGGTGGTCACGTCGGCGGCGGTCAGCTCGGGGGCGCCATCTACCAGGAGGGCGCTGAGGGACACCTGGAAGGCGTAGGGGAGCTGGCCGGCGGCGCGGTAGAGGCTGTAGCCTTCAAAGGCCTGGGCGAGCGTGAGGCTGGGGCCGAGGCCCGTCAGGTCGCGGTCATTGCCGACCAGCCAGTAGGTGGGGCGGGCCAGGACGGCGCGGTGGTTGAGTTGGCCGTCGGTGCGGGTCACGTCGTCGAAGTACAGCCAGGCGTTGAGGTAGCGCAGGCGATGCGAGACCCAGGCTTCGTGCCAGCCGCTGAAGTCAGAGATATAGAAAAGGCCGGGGTCATGGGCGGTAAGCCAGTCGGCGACCTGGTTGGGCAGGGCCTCGGCCGGGCGCAGGACGGCGAGCTGGCTGTTGGTCTGGAAGACATCGCGGGCCGACCAGAGGAGGAAGCCGGCCAGCAGGGCCGTGACGGCGGCGGCGGGCCAGCGCCAGCGGTGCGGGGCGGCGGGCGCGGAGGGGAGGCGCGGGCTGAGGCGGGGGAACACACGCGCCCACCAGGCCTGAACGAGGGGCCGCACCGGCGGCCAGGCCAGCCGCCAGAGGGTGTCGAGGCTGAGGCCGGCCAGCAAGATCAACCCCAGGGTGGCGAAGATGAGCAGGCGGGTGGGGTAGCGGAACCGCACCAGCAGCGGAATCTGGCTGTAGAGGGCGTGGCCGGGCAGGTCGCGCAGGTCAATCCAGAGCAGGGCCAGGAGGAGCAGGCCTGCGGCCAGCAGCAGGGGGCGCCGGCGCGGGCGGCGCCAGACGGCCAGGGGCAGCAGGAGGAGGGCGGCCAGGGGCCACCAGCCCAGGTAGGCGTAATACTCTTCGGGCGGGAGGATGTCGCGGGTGTCGGGGCGGTTGCGGTCGGTGGAGGTGAGGTCGAGCAGCACTTGGGCGGGGGTGTGCGCGTCGGACAGGTCGGGGTTGGTGGCCTTGTTGATGCGCGGCCAGAATTCGGCCAGCGGCAGCAGTTGGAGGGCGATGAGGCCGACGGCGAGGAGGGCGATCAGCAGGAGCACCTGGGCGCGCCGCCACTCGACGCGCAGCGTGGGACGCCGCACGACGATGAGCAGCGGGGTGAGGGCGAGGCCGATGACGAGGGTGTAGAAGGCGTAATAGACGTTGCCGGAGAGGAAGATGAGGGCCAGGGCGGCGGCGGCCAGGGCGACATGGCGGCGGCGGCGGGTGTGGAGGGCCAGCAGCAGGCCCGCCAGCGCCCAGGGAATCCAGCCGAAGCCAAAGACGAAGAGATAGTGGCCCTGGAGGAACTTGGCGACGGGCACCCCGGCGCAGGCATAGAACACGGCTACCCACAGGCGGGCCGGGGCCGATAGGCCGGAGACGCGGCCGAGGGTCCACATGCCCCAGGCGGCGGCGACGAAGCTGAGGAAGAGGGCGACGCGATAGCCGTTGAGGACGCCCAGCAGCAGGATGGGCAGCGAGGTCAGCGGGTTGAAGATGTGCAGCATGGGGTCGCTGACGTAGGGGAGGCCGGTGCGCAGGTAGGGGTTCCAGAGCGGGAAGACGCCGGACTGCACGCCCTGCTGGAGCAGCCAGCTATTGATCTGGAAGACTTCGGCTTCGTTGCCGGTGAGGGCGAGGTCGGGGCCAAACTGCAAGAAGCCGGCGCAGTAGACCAGCAGGACGACGACGAGCAGCGCCCATTCGAGGGCGTGGGCGCGCGGGCTGACGAGCGCGCCGAGCGTGGGGGAGGCCTGGCGGCTGCCGCGCAAGAGGTGCGACCAAGCGCGGCGGAGCGCGGCGGGTGTGAAGGCGTGGGGCAGCCAATCGCGGAAGCGGCTGGGCCAACGGCCAAGATTGTCCCAGGGCCGTGGCGCGGCGGCGGGGCGCGCCTGGGGGGTTGGGCGGGGCGCAGCGGCTTCGGCGCGCAGCGGCGCGTGGCGAGGCAGGCGGCCGTAGCGCAAGAGGGTGAGGATGGGGGAGAACGAGCCGAGGAAATAAACGCGTGGCTCGGGTTCGGCGGCCGGCCCGGGCGCGGCGGAGGCGCGGCCCTGCCAGAAGCGGCGGGCGAGGCGCATGAGCAGCAGGTCGAGGCCGACGGCGGCGACGACTACCACGAAGGCGATGATCCAAAAGGACGGCTGCTGGAGCGACATGCCGCGACGCTAGGTCAGAAGTGTTGAATAAACCATCACGGGCCAACGGGCGGCGGGGCGCACCAGGGGCGAAGACACGGCCCCCCGTCGGCGGCGACTAGGCGGCAGGCGGGCCGGCCCAGCGCGGCCAGGCCCGTCGGCCAACCCATTTCCAACCAGGATTGGATGATGATAACAGCATTTTCGTCCGCCCGCATGGCGGACTTGGCGGGAGGCAAGCCGGGCGCGGGGGAGGTGGGCGCGGCCCGCAATGAGGCGCGAGCCGAAGGAGCGGCTAGCGCAGGCCCAGTTCTTGGCGGGCGATGACGAGGCGCTGAATTTCGCTGGTGCCTTCGTAAATCTCGGTGATTTTGGCGTCGCGGAAGTAGCGCTCGATGGGCAGTTCTTTGGAGTAGCCGAGGCCGCCGTGAATCTGGACGGCGGCGTGGGCGCAGAACATGGCGGTTTCGGAGGCGAAGAGCTTGGCCATGGAGGCGGCCTGGGTGTAGCGCTCGCCGGTGGCTTTGCTGCGCTCTTTGGCGAGGGCGGCCTGGTAGATGAGCAGGCGGGCGGCTTCGATGCGGGTGCGCATGTCGGCGATTTTGAACTGGATACCCTGGAACGCGCCGATCTTGCTGCCGAAGGCTTGGCGCTCGCGGGCGTAGCTGACGCTGGCGGCGTGGGCGGCTTCGGCTATGCCGAGGGCCTGCGCGGCGATGCCGATGCGGCCGGCGTCGAGGACGGCCATGGCGATCTTGAAGCCCTGGCCTTCGGGGCCGAGGCGGTTGGCGGCGGGGCAGCGGTAGCCGTCGAAGACGATTTCGCTGGTGGCGCTGGCGCGGATGCCGAGCTTGGGCTCGGTCTTGCCGCGGGTGAAGCCGGGCTGGTCGGTCTCGATGATGAAGGCGGAGATGCCGCGCGCGCCCTGGGCGGGGTCGGTCATGGTGAAGAGGAGGATGTAGTCGGCGACGGGGGCGGAGGTGACCCAGGATTTGCGGCCGGTGATGAGGTAGTCGTCGCCGGCGCGGACGGCGCGCGATTGCATGGCGGCGGCGTCGGAGCCGGACATGGGCTCGGTGAGGGAGTAGGCGCCGATTTTTTGGCCGGAGGCGACGGGGCGGAGGTAGCGCTGCTTCTGGGCTTCGGTGCCGAATTTGTAGAGGGCATGGCAGACGAGCGAGTTGTTGACGGACATGATGGTGCCGTGGGCGGCATCCACTTTGCAGATTTCGATCATGGCGAGGACGTAGGCCAGGGTGTCGAGGCCCGCGCCGCCGTATTCTTCGGGGATTTCGAGGCCCATGAAGCCGAGGCGGCCCATCTGCTGGATGGTGGCGGCGGGGAATTGGCCGGTCTCGTCGTGGGCGGCGGCGATGGGGGCGATCTCTTGCTCGGCGAAGTCGCGCGCGGCCTGGCGGATCATTTCGTGCTCGGGGGTGAGGGTGAGGTCCATGGGGTGCCTCCGGGTGGTGGGGATGGAGGGATTATAGGGGCGAAGAGGATTTTTGCCACGAATGAGCACGAATGGAGGGCGACGAATGAGCACGAATGGGGGAGGGGGGGAGAGGTGGGAGGTGGGAGAGAGGGGAGGGGCAAATACGGTACAATGCCGGGCGGAGAGGAGTGGGGAAACGCTGATGGATGATGAGATTACGCCCGAGGTGTTCGCGCATTTGGTGAGGCTGGCGGCTTTGGAGTTGGGGCCGGAGGAGGGCGAGTACTTGCGGAAGCAGCTCAACGGGCAATTGAAGGCGGTGCGGGAGTTGGAGGGGATTGCGGTGGCGGCGGATGTGCCGCCCGCAGCGCACGGGGTGCCTTATCCGGCCGAAATTCGGCAGGGGCTGCGGGCGGATGTGGCGCGGGTGGACGCGGCGCTGGCGGCGCGCATCGTGGCACAGGCGCCGGAGAGCGACGAGGGGTATTTCGTCGTCCCGGAGATTCGGCACACTGAGCTGTAAGCCCCCCACCCTGTTGATGAGCGACTCTCTGGCGGACCTATCGGCAGTGGAAATTGCCCGGCGCGTGAGGCGGGGCGAGACGAGCGCCGGGCAGTTGGTGCAGGCGCATTTGGAGCGCATTGCGGCGGTGGAGGGCCGCGCGCCCGCGACCGGGCCGTACACGCCACGGCCGGGCGACGATGAGAGGGTGCACGCGTATATTTCGCTCCAGGCGGAGAGGGCGCTGGCGCGCGCGGCGGAGATTGACGCGGCGGTGGCGCGCGGGGAGGACCCCGGGCCGCTGGCGGGTGTGCCGCTGAGCGTGAAGGACATCTTCTGCGTGGCGGGGACGGCTTCGACGGCGGCGAGCAAGATGCTGGAGAGCTATGTGGCGCCGTACACGGCGACGCCGGTGGCGCGGCTGGAGGCGGCGGGGGCGATTGTGCTGGGCAAGGTGAACCTGGACGAATATACCTTTGGGTCGTCGTCGGAGTCGTCGGCGTTCCAGCCGAGCAGCCGCAACCCGTGGGACTGCACGCGGGTGCCGGGGGGGTCGTCGGGGGGGAGCGCGGCGGCGGTGGCGGCGGGGGAGAGCGCGCTGTCGCTGGGGACGGACACGGCGGGGAGCATCCGGCAGCCGGCGGCGTTTTGCGGGGTGGTGGGGGTGAAGCCGACGTATGGGCGGGTGAGCCGGTATGGGCTGATTGCGTTTGGGTCGTCGCTGGACTGCCCGGGGCCGCTGGCGCGCAATGCGCGGGACGCGGCGCTGATGCTGAACCACATGGCGGGGGCCGACCCGCGAGACGCGACTGCGGTGACTGTGCCTGTGCCGGACTACACGGCTGGGCTGGGCGAGGGCGTGCGCGGGCTGCGGATTGGGCTAAGCCCGGATTATTTCCGCATCCGTTACCCGGACCCGGAAACTGGCGAGGTGCGCGACCAGGATTTGCCGGACGAGATGACGGGGCCGATCTGGGCGGCGGCGGAGGTGCTGCGGCAGGCGGGGGCGGAGATTGTGGAGAACGTGCCGATGCCGAACACGCACCTGGCGGTGCCGGCGTATTTTGTGATTTCGCGGGTGGAGGCGGCGAGCAACCTGCACCGCTTCGACGGGGTGAAGTACGGGTACCGCACGCGGCGGCCGGTGGATGATTTGTGGAGCCTGATCCGCCAGAGCCGGGGCGAGGCGTTCGGCTTGCAGCCGAAGCTGCGGATCTTGATGGGGATGTATGTGTCGGGGGCGCAGTACGCCAAGCAGTATTACCAGCGGGCGCTGCAGGTGCGCACGCTGATCCGGCGCGACTTTGAGGCGGCGCTGGACCCGCGCGGGGCGTGGCGGTGCGATGCGCTGCTGACGCCGACGACGCCGACGCCGGCCTTTAAGGTGGGCGCGGTGTACGGCGACAGCGTGTTGATGCAGTATGCCGACTTGCTGACGGTGCCGGCTAACCACAGCGGGTCGCCGGGGCTGTCGGCGCCGTGCGGGCTGAGCGCGGAGGGGCTGCCGCTGGGGCTGCAACTGTTGGGGCGCGATTGGGAGGAGGCGACGCTGCTGCGCATCGCGGCGACGTATGAGGCGCTGACGGCGGGGGCGGCATGGCGGGGGGTGAGGCCCGCTGTACTGCGCAAGGGGGTGCTGCCATGAGCGCCACCCCGCAGTACGAGACCATCATTGGGCTGGAAATTCATATCCAGCTGAACACGCAGAGCAAGGTGTTTTGCGCCTGCCCGGCGGATAGCTGGGGGCAGCCGCCGAACACGAACATTTGCCCGGTGTGCACGGGGCAGCCGGGGGTGCTGCCGGTGCTGAACGAGGCGGTGGTGGCGAAGGCGGTGCGGCTGGCGACGGCGGTGAATTGCGCCGAGATTCAGACGCGCAGTTTTTTCGACCGCAAGAACTATTTCTATCCGGATTTGCCGAAGGGCTACCAGATCACCCAGTATGACGAGCCGATTGGGCGCGCGGGGTGGCTGGAAATCGCCATGCCGGATGGGGCGACGCGGCGGCTGACGATCCACAAGATGCACATGGAGGAGGACGCGGGGAAGACGAAGAATGACGCGGGGCGCGGGGCGCGACTGATTGATATGAACCGCTGCGGCGTGCCGCTGATTGAGATGGTGACGGCGCCGGATTTGCGCTCGGCGGATGAGGCGGCGCAGTTTTTGATGAAGCTGCGGCACCTGCTGCGCTGGCTGGACGTGAGCGAGGCCAACATGGAGCGGGCGCACTTGCGCTGCGACGCGAATGTTTCGATCCGCGCGGCGGGTGAGACGAAGCTGAATAAGAAGACCGAGATTAAGAATGTGAACTCGATTGAGGCGGTGCGCACGGCGATTGAGGCCGAGGCGGCGCGGCAGATGGCGGAGGTGGGGGCCGGGCGGCCGGTGGAGGCCTGGACGCTGGACTGGGACGAGGAGACGCAGACGCTGCGCAAGATGCGGTCGAAGGAGACCGAGGCGGATTATCGTTATTTCCGGGAGCCGGATTTGCTGGCGGTGGTGGTGGACGAGGCGGCGCGGGCGCGGCTGCTGGCGGCGATGCCGGAGCTGCCGGAGGCGCGCCGGGCGCGGTTGAGGCGGGACCACCGGCTGCCGGCCTACGACGCGGGGCTGCTGACGGAGGAGCGCGCGCTGGCCGACTATTATGAGGCGGCGGTGGCGGCCTTTGGCGGCGAGCCAAAGGTGATGGCGAATTGGGTGCAGAACGAAATCCTGCGGCTGGCGCGGGAGCAGAACGCGCCGGTGAGCGCGCTGGGGCTGACGCCGGAGCACCTGGCGGAACTGGCGACGCTGGTGGAGAGCAAGGCGATTACGCGGCAGACGGCGGTGGGGCTGATGCCGAAGGTGATGGAAAGCGGGCAGGCGCCGCGGGCGCTGGTGGCGGCGGAGGGGCTGGGGCAGATCTCGGGCGATGAGGCGCTGCGCGATCTGGCGCGGCAGGTGCTGGCGGAGAACCCGAAGGAGGTGGAGGCTTACCGCGCGAAGCCGACGCTGCTGAAGTGGTTTGTGGGCCAGGTGATGCGCAAGAGCAAGGGCAAGGCCAACGCGCCGGCGGTGGAGGCGATCTTGGCGGAGCTGTTGGCGGAGTAGACGGGTGTCTATCACCGTGCGCGCGGCCACGGCGGGCGATCAGGCGGCGATCACGGCGCTGATCCGGTCGGTGCGGATTAACCCGCTGGACGTGAAGTGGCCGAATTTTCTGGTGGCGGTGGAGGAGGCCACGGGGGCGGTGGTGGCGACGGGGCAGATTAAGCGGCACCAGGACGGAAGTGAGGAGCTGGCTTCGATTGGGACGCTGCCGGCGTACCGGCGGCAGGGGCTGGCGCACGAGATTATCAGGCGGCTGGTGGCGCAGCACCCACAGAGGCTGTACCTGACGTGCTTGGGGAGGATGGGGGGGCTGTACGAGACGTTTGGGTTCCGCCGGCTGGAGCCGAGGGAGTATCCGCCGTATTTTCGGAGGCTGGCGCGGCTGGCGCGGATCGCGGAGTTGGGGGCGGCGGCGGGGGAGCGGTTGTGGGTGATGGCGCGGGAGGGGGGTGTTTAGGCAAAGGAGGATTTTTGCCACGAATGAGCACGAATGGGGGGGCGAGGAATGGGCACGAATGGGGGGGGCGAGGAATGAGCACGAATGGGGGGGCGAGGAATGAGCACGAATGGGGGGGCGAGGAATAGGCACGAATGGGGGGGCGAGGAATGGGCACGAATGGGAGGGGGTGAGGAAAGGCGGGTCGTCGGCGGGGGCTGACGGCCCGGTGTGTTTAGGCGGCGACTGTGCCGCGGAGCAAATCAGAAATCAGCAATCAAAATCGGCAATCAGGGGCGGCGGGCTACGCCGCGGGGTAGTCGTAGAAGCCTTTGCCGGATTTGCGGCCGAGGTAGCCGGCGTCTACCATGCGGCGCAGGAGGGGGGCGGGGCGGTATTTGTCTTCGCCCAGGTCGCGCTGGAGGACTTCCATGACGTAGAGCACGACGTCGAGGCCGATGAGGTCGCACAGGGTGAGCGGGCCCATGGGGTGGTTCATGCCGAGCTGCATGATGGTGTCTATGGCTTCGGGCGTGCCCACGCCTTCTTGCAAGGCGAAGATGGCTTCGTTGAGCATGGGGCAGAGGAGGCGGTTGGAGATGAAGCCGGGGGCGTCGTTGACTTGCACCGGCGTCTTGCCCAGGCGGCGGCAGAGGTCGAGGCCGGCGGCGAGGGTGGCGACGCTGGTGCCGAGGCCGCGAATGACTTCGACGAGGCTCATGAGGGGCACGGGGTTCATGAAGTGCAGGCCGAGGACGCAGTCGGGGCGGTGGGTGGCGGCGGCGATCTTGGTGAGCGAGATGGAGGAGGTGTTGGAGGCGAGGATGACGCCGGGGCGGGTGAGGGCGTCGAGGTCGCGGAAGATTTGGAGCTTGAGGTCGGGGCGCTCGGTGGCGGCCTCGATGACGAGGTCGGCTTCGGCGGCGGCGGCGAGGCCGGCGGCGGGGGTCAGGGCGGCCAGGGCAGCGGCGTGCTGCTCGGCGGTGAGGCGGTTCTTCTGGACGAGCTTGGCGAGGGAGGCGCGGATAGCGCCCTGCCCTTTCTCCAGCGCGGCGGGGACGACATCTATGAGGGTGACGCGCAGGCCGCTGGTGGCGCAGACCTGGGCGATGCCGCTGCCCATGGTGCCCGCGCCGACGACGGCGATGTGGTGGGGAGGCGCTGCGGGAGGTGAAAGCGGTTCGGTCATGATTACTCCAACTCGACGGCCAGGGCCACGGCCTCGCCGCCGCCGAGGCACAGGGCGGCCAGGCCGCGGCGCAGGCCGCGCGCTTGCAAGGCGTGGAGGAGGGTGACGAGCACGCGCGCGCCGCTGGCCCCGACGGGGTGGCCGAGGGCAATCGCGCCGCCGTGGACGTTGACTTTAGACCAATCCCAGCCCTGGTCGGCCAGGGCGTAGCCGTCGGCCAGCACCTGGGCGGCAAAGGCTTCGTTCAGTTCGATCAGGTCTACGTCGGCCAGGGTCCAGCTGATTTGCGCGAGCAGCTTGGGGATGGCGCGGGCGGGGGCGATGAAGAGCGCTCGAGGGGCGACGGCGGCGGAGGTGTAGCCGACGATGCGGGCGAGCGGTTTACGGCCGAGGGCCGCGGCCCTGGCGCGGGAGGCGATGACGAGGGCGGCGGCGCCGTCGTTGAGGCCGGGCGCGTTGCCGGCGGTGACGCGGTCGCCGGTCTTGAAGGCGGGCTTGAGCTTCGCCAGCGCTTCGAGCGAGGTGTCGGGGCGCGGGCTTTCGTCGGTGGTGATGGTGAGGGGGGTCTTGCCGGGAATGGGCACGGGCACGATTTCGGCGGCGAACTTGCCGGCGGCGGCGGCGGCAAGGGCCTTGTGGTGGCTGTCGAGGGCGAAGCGGTCCATGGCTGCGCGGGTGACTTCGTATTCGGCGGCGATCCACTCGGCGGCGTCGCCCATCAGCCACGCTTCGAGCGAGCACCACAGGCCGTCGTGGATGACGGCGTCGAGCAGGGCCTGATCGCCATAGCGCAGGCCCTGGCGGGCTTTGGGGAGCAGGAAGGGCGCGCCGCTCATGCTCTCCATGCCGCCGGCGACGAGCAGGGCGGCGTCGCCGGCGCGGATGGCCTGGGCGGCGGACATGACGGCGCGCAGGCCGGAGCCACAGGCTTTGTTGAGGGTGTAGGCGCCGACGCTGTCGGGCAGGCCGGCGTGCATGGCGGCCTGGCGCGCGGGGGCCTGGCCGCTGCCGGCGGCGATGACCTGGCCGAGGATGACTTCTTCGATTTGGTCGGGGGGGACGGCGGCGCGCTCGACGGCGGCTTGAACGGCGACGGCGCCGAGGCGCGGGGCGGGCACGGCGGCGAGCGCGCCCATGAATTTGCCGATGGGGGTGCGCGCGCCGGAGAGGATGAGGGCGTCGTTGGGCTGCGGGATGCGAGGGGGCATGTGGGCCTCCGATCAGGCCGAGGCGCCGCCCGGCCAATGTTGGCGGGCTAGGCGATAGGTTTCGGCGAGGTCTTCCGGGATGACGCGCGTGCCGCTGGTGGTGGACATGAAGTTGGTGTCGCCGGCCCAGCGCGGGACCAGGTGCAGGTGGACGTGCTCGGCGATGCCGGCGCCCGCGGCCGCGCCGATGTTGGCGCCCAGGTTGAAGGCTTGCGGGTTGTAGATGCGGCGCAGGGTGGCGGTGGCGGTGTTGGCGAGGGTCATGATTTCGGTGAGCGTGGGCGGGTCGAGCGCTTCGAAGCTGGAGACGTGGGCATAGGGCACGATGAGCAGGTGGCCGTTGTTGTAGGGGTAGCGGTTGAGGAGGACGTAGGCCAGCGCGCCGCGATGGACGATGAGGTTCTCGGCGTCGCGATCTTGGGCGGGCAGGTCGCAGAAGATGCAGCCGGTGGGGCCGGCAGGGCCGGCGGCTGGGTCGGCATTGCGCAGGTAGGCCATGCGCCAGGGTGACCAGAGGTGTTCCACGGGGGGGATTCTAGCAGAAAGCGGAGGTGGGAGGTGGGAGGGGGTTTTGGGCGGCGGGCGGTTCGGCTTTACAATGCGGGTTATGGCGCGGTGGGAGGCGGAGGCGGTGGCGGCGGCGATGAGGGGCCGGCTGGGGAAGCCGGTGGTGGTGTTCGAGGCGATTGGTTCGACGAACGACGAGGCGAAGCGACTGGCGGAGGCGGGGGCGGCCGAGGGGACGCTGGTGCTGGCCGAGACGCAGACGGCGGGGCGCGGGCGCGGCGGGCGGCGCTGGCTGTCGCCGCCGGGGACGGGGCTGGCGCTGAGCCTGGTGCTGCGGCCGCGGCTGGCGGCGGCGCAGGCGGCGCGGCTGACGATGCTGGCGGGCGTGGCGGGGGCCGAGGCGATTGAGGCGGCGACGGGGGCGCGCGCGGCGCTGAAGTGGCCGAACGATATTTTGCTGGGGGGGCGCAAGGCGGGTGGCATTTTGGTAGAATGCGGGCTGGCGGGGGAGCGGCTGGAATACGCGGTGACGGGGGTGGGGCTGAACGTGAGCGCCGCGCCGCCGGCGGAGGCGGTGGAGGTCCCGGCGGCGGCGGTGGCGGAGGCGGCCGGGCGGCCGGTGGACCGGCTGGAGTTGCTGACGGCGCTGGTGGGCGCGCTGGAGCGCTGGTATGCCAGGGTCGGCGATGGCGCGGCGCTGCGGGAGGCATGGGCGCGGCGGCTGGCGTGGCTGGGGGAGCAGGTGACGGCGCACACGGCGGAGGGGGAACTGGCCGGGGTGGCCGAGGGCGTGGACGAGGACGGCGCGCTGCTGCTGCGGCTGGCTTCGGGGGAGCGGCGGCGGTTATGGGCGGCGGACGTGCGGCTGCGGCCAGGGCACCGCGACGCGACGGGTGAGGAGATGAGCGATGTTCGATAATTTGCGGCAGAAGAGCGCGGATGAGGCTGGGTTTCTGACGGATGATAAGGCGGCGCCGCCGAGCAAGCCACCGAAGCCGCCCAGGCCGCCCAAGGCCCCGAAGGCGGCGCGGCCGCAGCGGTCGGGGGGCGGGGTGGGGATTTCACCGGGGCAGCGGTTCCTGCTGGCGCTGATGCTGTTTATTAACGTGACGGTGCTGGGGTGCTTTGCCTTGCTGGTGTTTGAGAAGATCGCGCTGCCGTTCTTTTAGGCCGGGCGGCTAAAGGCCTGAGTCACGAATTACACGAAGGGGGACAGGTGGTGGGGGGCGCCTAGCGGAGGAAGGGGGCAGGCGGTTGGCGGTTGGCCGCGAGAGGCGGCGGCGGGGTAAACAAACCGGGCTGGTTGCTGAGGGCGACCAGCCTGGTTTTTGTTTAGGGCGGTGGCCGAATTGAATGACGCGGCTGTTTGGGTAGCGGGGCCGGGGCGTCGGCCGAGCAAAGAGCGCTCGGCTTGCGCTACGCCCCTGCCCTACACAAGGCAGCGCCGCGGGCGACGGGCGCGGAGATGGCATACGTCAATTAGGACACGTTCTAGGGCGTTGAACGGGGGCGATCAGGCTTGGGGGTCGTCGTCTACGACCTCGCCGCCGGCGGGGGCGGCGGCAGCGGGATCGGGGGCGGCCGGGGAGCCGGATTCGTCCATGACGGTCCAGTCGCCTTTGAGGCGCGTGGCGAGGCGGTTGAGGTGTTCGCTGACGACTTCGGGCGGGGCGAACTCAAAGAACATGCGCAGGCCGAACATGATGACGGCCAGGTCGTCGAGCTGGCCGAGGACGGGCACGACGTCGGGCGAGACATCTATGGGCAGGATCAGGTAGCCGAGGGCGGCGAAGGGGATGATTTTGGTGACGAGGTTGACGCGCGGGTCGAGTAGGAGGTTGTAGGCGAGCTTGACCTGCTGCACGATGTCGCGGAAGAAGTTGCCCTGGGGAATGTAGGGGCCAAGCCAGTTTTGCTTTTGGTCCATGTTGAGCGTCCCTTTCCAATGAAACCCACCAACCGGATAGGAAAGCGGGATTACCGTTTAGTAGTACGCAGCGCGGGCGGCTTGGGTTGCAGGCGCAGGGCCGCGCGGAGCCGGCGGCCGAGCGAGGCGCGTTGGGCTGGGGCGGCGGCCGCATTTAATTATACGACTCTGTTGGCAGCGGGGGCGGGGCAGCGCGCCATGCCTTAGTCGGCGGCTTCAGGCGCGGCGCGCGCGAAGTCGGCGCGAATGCGGGCCTGCTCACGCAGGGCGAATTGCAGGTGGGCGAGGCTGAGCGCCCCCTGCTCGATGAGTATATCGCCCAGGCGCACGGCGCGCCCAGGGGCGGCTTCGGCCTGGGCGGCCAGGCCGGCGGTGAGTTGGTCGGCGGTGAGGAAGCCGTAGTCGAGCAGGTAGCGGCCGAGGCGCGGCACGGGTATGTCTTGCGGGTCGAGGGGGGTGAAGGCGGCCGGGTCGTCCATGGGTGGTTCGGGGACGGGCGGCGCTTCGGCTTCGGCCGGGGCAGCGGCGCGGGTCTGGGCGTCGCGCGCCAGGCGGAGCCAGTGGCGGGCTTTGGCGTGGGTGGGGTTGAGGGCGATGACGTGCTGCAAGCATTCGATGGACTGGGCGACGGAGTCCATGAGGGTGGAGAGTTGGAGCCAGGCGTCTTCGTGGCGCGGGTCGAGGACGACGACGGTGGCGAGCAACTGGCGGGCGGCGGCGCGGTCTTTGGCGTGGAGGGCGGCGAGGGCCTGGGCGTAGAGGTAGGCCGCTGAGTTCGCGGCTGGCGCGGAGTTCGCGGCTGGCGCTGAGTTCGCGGGGGGCGGGGCGGACGGGTCGGGCGCGGGGGGCGGTGCGGTTTCAGACAACGTTGTACTCGACGCTATCGGCGTGGAGGGCGCGGCCTTCGGCGAAGCGGCTGAGGGCCAGGCTGGTGATGTCGAGCGTGGCGGCGCGGCCGGTGGTGAGCAGCTCGGCCATGAGTTTGCCGCAGATGGGGCCGTGCATGAAGCCGTGGCCGGAGAAGCCGGTGATGAGGTAGAAGCCGGCGATGGGGCTGGCGCCGAGGAGGGGGTGGGCGTCGGGGGTGACTTCGTAGAGGCCGGCGCAGCGGCCGGCGACGCCGGCGCGCTCTAGCAGGGGCAGGCGCTCGAGGGCGGCTTCGAGGTGGATCAGTTCCCAGGCGGGGTCTACGCGCTGGTCGAAGCCGGGCGCTTCGTCAGGGTTGGACATGCCGGTGAGGAGGCCTTGGCCTTCGCGGTGGAAGTAGAGGCTGCGGGCGAAGTCTATGATGAAGGGGAAGTCGGGCGGAAGCTCGGGCAGCGGGGTGGTGGTGAGCCATTGGCGGCGCAGGGGGGTGACGGGCAGGTCGAGGCCGGCCAGGGCGGCGAGGGGGGCGCTCCAGGGGCCGGCGGCGTTGACGACGCAGGGGGTGGCGAGGCGGCCGTGGTCGGTGTCTACGGCGGTGAGGCGGCCGGATTCGACGATGAGGCCGGTGACGGTGACGCCGGTGAGGCAGGTGGCGCCGAGGCGGCGGGCGGCGTTGAGGTAGCCCATGACGACGCTGTTGGGGTCGGCCAGGCCATCGGCGGCGCAGTAGGCGCCGGAGAGGGCGTCGGGGAAGCGGGCGGGGGCGCAGCGGCGGCGGACTTCGTCGCCGGTGAGCCATTCGGTGGGGACGCCGAGGGCGCGCTGGCGGGCGACGTTGCGGCGGAACTGGGCTTCGTCGGCTTCACGGGTGAGGGCGAAGAGGTAGCCGCATTTGCGCACGAGGGCGGGCTGGCCGGTGGTGTCTTCGAGCGCGTCGAGCATGGGCAGGCTGAGCTGGGAGAGGCGGATGTTGATGTCGGTGGCGAATTGGTGGCGAATGCCGCCGGCGCAGCGGCCGGTGGCGCCGAGGCCGAAGAAGGCTTCGCGCTCGAGCAGGACGAGGTCGGTGAGGCCGAGGGCGGCGAGGTGGTAGGCGGTGCTGGCGCCCATGACGCCGCCGCCCACGATGACGACGGAGGCGGCGCGGGGGAGGGTGGGCATGGGGTCATTATAGGGGAAAAGCGGCGCGGGGGGGGGGTAGGCAGGGGAGGAGGTTTGCCACGAATGAGCACGAATGGGGGGAGACGAATGGGCACGAATGGGGGAGAGGGGTAGGCGCGATAGGGAGGGGCGCGGGGGGGGGTTAGGCAGGGGAGGAGGTTTGCTACGAATGGGGGAGGCGGTGAGGGTTGTAGGCAGGGGAGGATGTTTGCCACGAATGAGCACGAATGGGGGGAGACGAATGGGCACGAATGGGGGGGGAGGAGTAGGCGCGCGGGGGGAGAGGGGAATGTGACGGTTGGGGTGGGACGGCGGCGATGAGGCGGAGGGGGAGGCGGGCTAGCGCCGGAGGAAGGGCAGCGGGGTGTTCCAGCTTGAGTTGTCGAAGATGACGACGAGGTAGACGGGGTCGTAGGCGTCGGTTGGGCTGGTGAAGGTGAGCAGGGATTTGTGGAGGCCGAAGTCGTTGGGGGTGATGGCGGCGGCGACGGTAAGCTCTTGGGGGGTCTGGCCGGCGATGGCGCTGAGTTGTACCCAGGGCTGAGCGGGGGTGACTTCCCAATCGAGCGATTGGCCGAGGTTGAGGTTGTCGAGGTAGAGGGTGGCGGTGTAGGCGCCGGCGGTCGGGCCGATGAAGATGAGTTCAGGCCCGGCGGTGAGTTGATTGGGGGGCGCGGGCAGGTCGTTGGGGGTGGCTTCGACGATGACGATGACCTGGTCGAGCGGGTACACACCGATGCCGTCGGCGGCGGACAGGGTGACTTCGTGCAAGCCGAGGCTCAGGTCGGCGGTGCTGAACGCGGCGCCGTGGCCGAGGCTGCCATCCTGGTTGGAGATCCACTCCAGTTCGGCGTCGAGGCTGCCGAGGTCAAGGTCATAGACGCGGGCTTCGAATGCGACGGTCTGACTGACGGCGACGGTGAGATCGGCGGCGGGGGTGATGATCTGGCCTTCAGGCAGGTGGTTGGCGACGGTGAACACGGCGTTGGAAGTGTCTTGGCCGGCGTGCAGGCCGTCGGTGGCGGTGACGCGGATGAGGGCGAGATCGCCGGCGGGCAGGTTGTCGGGCGGCAGGGTTACTTGCGTGGTGGTGATGAAGAGGGCGACCGGCTCCCAGGTCTGGCCGTTGTCGGGGCTGTATTCGACGCTGAAGGTGAGGGGGTCGCCGTCTTCGTCGGAGGCGGTCCAGGCGACGAGGACTTCGTCGGTGTAGCCTTCACCGCCGTTCGGCTCGATGACTTGCACGGAGGGGGCGGTCGGGCCGGCCTGCACTTGGGCCAGCAGGCCGCCGCCGGGGCCTTGCACTTGCAGGCTGGTCGCCGAGGGGACGACCGGAACGAGAACGGCGACGGCGGCGCTATCGGCGTCGGCGTCGGCGTAAGGTGAGGGGCCTGCGTCCAGCGCGTCGGGGGTGAAGGGGTGGCGCGCGAGTTCGTCGCCGTCACCGTCGTAGAACACGAGGGCATACGGCCCAGGCGCGGGCGGGGGCACGCTGGGCGCGGCGAGCCAAACGGTGGTGGGCAGCAGGCTGAGGGCGCCGGTGGCCGGGTCGAGCACGCCGAGCACGGCGATGAGGCTGGTGGTGGCGGGGCCAAGCGGGGCCGTGGGCGCGGCGACCTGCGCTTGGCCGGCGACGAACACGTCTTTCAATAAGGTGTAGGTGTACAGGTCAACCCAGTGGTAGTCGCAATAGGTCATTACGTCGGACGAGAAGGGGCTGAGGATGGGGTTTTGGCCCAGGAGGAGCTTGAGGGTGTCGAAGCCAAAGATGGCGTCGGGGCTGGAGAAGTTAAGGGTGGGGCCGAGCGCGCCGTTGGGGTAGTGCTTGACGGCCTTGCCTTCGCCGCCGCAGCCGGCTTTAACGACGCCGGGGCCGCCGCGCACGTGCGGCCGGCCGAACTCGTGGCCGATTTCGTGGGCGGAATACCAGTCAGCGTAAGTGCCGTCGAAGTCCCAGCCCCAGTCGTTGGAGCCAACGGGGCCGCCGCCGGCGCGGATGTAGCCAAACTGGCCGAGCAGTCCGCCGCGGGGAGCGCAGCCGCGCCGCCAGCCGACGGCGTCGGTGACCAGGCCATAGAAGCCGGTGTGCAGGGGCGGGTAGAACGGGTTGCCGTAGAGGGCCACGGCGTGGTTGGCGAGGTAAAGCTGGAGGTATTCGCAAGTGGGGAAGAGCAAGCGCCAGCCGTACCAGGCCGGCTCGCGCAGCGCATTGACAACGGGCAGGGTGCGGTAGATGACCTTGAACTGGCTGACGGGGAAGGCGCGGGAGAGCCAGTCGGCGGACTTCCAGAGGTCGAGGGCCGTGGCGGCGAAGGTGGCGTTGTTGACGCGCATGGGTTGATTGGCGATGACGAGGTGGAGCGGGGCCACGGGGTCGAAGTGGACGGTGACGGCCAGCGCGTTGTTGGCGTAGGTGGTCTCCTCGGGGTCGCGCGGGTGCCAGTCGAGGGCGGGGTTGATCTGGGCGGTGAGGGTGACGGTGTTGGAGAGCGTGACGGCCAGCGGCAGTTCAAAGAGGAAGGCGTGGCTGGGAATGAGCCGGCTGTAGGTGGGACGGACGGTGATGAGCGGGCCGCCGGGGGCGATGGGCAGCAGGAACTGGTAGTAATTGCCGGTCTGGATGATTAATTGGGCGCTGGTGGGCCACAGGCCGCTGGTGGAGTGGGCGAAGACGCGCACGAAGGTGCGCTTGCCCTTGATGAGGGGCACGCTGTTGTTCAGGTCTTGGATGGATTGGGTGACTTCGACGGCGTCAATCACCAGGTCGGTGACGGGCGTGCCGGGAGCGGGCGCTGCGGGCCAGGCGCCCGCCGACAGGACGGGTACGAGGAGGGCCAGGGCGAGCCAAATTGGAAAGCGGAACCCCTGCATGCGCGACTCGCGGCCAGGCTACAATTCGGCCAAAAATAGGACGATTTCAACGCGCCAGAAGAAGCTGGGTTACGGCGATCATTGTAGCACAGACAGGGGGCGGCGACTCAGGGGTCAGTTGGTACTTGCGGGGCAATTGCATCTTAATTTCGTTCACTGAGGGAGGGCTGAAAGTGGTTCAGATATTGGCCGCCAGCTATCATTACCCGGGACGCTGCGCGTCACCAGCCACAAGGCAGCGCGAATACGACCGGCCTGAGGCCGGGTTGCTCAGAAACTAAACCCGGTACGATCAAGGGGTCAGCCTGATCCTGGGTTGAGATTCCTCACCCCCCACGATGCCGAAGGGTGGCCGGCAACCGGAGGGGGGCTTCGGAATGACATGGTCCGCCGAGTGTGTCGCCACTGGGGGGCTGGGGGGCGGGCGCCATGCGCTCTTGCTCAGAAACTAAGCCCGGTACGATCAACGGGTCAGCCTGATCCTGGGTTGAGATT
>JADZEK010000141.1 GCA_020850595.1 Anaerolineales bacterium | reverse complement strand
CGAGTTGGGCGAGGTGGAGGCGGTGGTGGGGCGGCACCCGGCGGTGGGGCAGGCGGTGGCGGCCATCTGGGACGGCGGCGAAGCCGACCAGCGCCTCGTCGTCTATGTCGTCCCCCGCGCCGAGGCCCAGCTGCCCGACGCGGGCATGCCGCTTCAATTTGTGCAGGTGTCGCAATGGCAGTCTGTCTGGGACGAAACCTACCGCCAGGCGCTCCCGCCTGACCCGACCTTTAACATCGTTGGCTGGAACAGCAGCTACACCGGCCTGCCCTTGCCGGCCGAAGTCATGCGCGAGTGGGTCGCTGATCCGGTTGAGCGCATTCTGGCGCTGCAGCCGCAGCAGGTGTTGGAGATCGGCTGTGGCACGGGGCTGTTGCTGTTTCCCATCGCGCCCCACACCCAGCGCTACTGCGGCGTTGACTTCTCGCAAGCCGCGCTCGACTATCTCGCTGACCAGTTGCGCCAACAGCCTCTGCCGCAGGTGCAGCTCTCGCGTCGCCCCGCCGATGACCTTGGCGGTTTCGAGCCGCAGTCGTTCGACGTCGTCATCCTGAACTCGGTGGCTCAGTATTTCCCCAGCAGCGCCTACCTTCAGCGCGTCATCGCCGGCGCCGTTGCCCTGGTGCGCCCCGGCGGGCGGCTCTTCATCGGCGACGTGCGCAGCCTGCCGCTGCTAGAGACCTTTCACGCCGGCCTGGCGCTGCATCAGGCGTCGCCTGGGCAGACCCGGTCCGCCCTGCGCCAGAGCCTTCAGCAGCGGCTGGCCCAGGAAGAAGAACTGGCCCTCGACCCCGCCTTCTTCACCCAGCTCCCGGCGCTCCTGCCGCGTGTGTCGGCCGTGGCCGTCTTGCCGCGCCGCGGGCGCGCTCACAGCGAGCTGACGCAATTCCGCTACCAGGTGCTTCTCACCATCGAGCTGCCCGATCAGCCCCATCTCGAACCGGCCTGGCGCGACTGGGAGGCCGAGCAACTCGATCTCGCGCAGGTGCGGCAGTTGTTGGCCACGACCGCCCCGTCCGTGCTCGCCCTCAGCGGCGTGCCGAATGCGCGGCTCGCGGCCGAACGCGCCGTGCTCGCCTGGCTGGCCGGCGACAGCGGCCCGGCGACCGTTGGCGCCTTTCGCGCGGCGCACCAACCGGCGCCGCCCGGTGTTGACCCCACCGATCTTTGGGCGCTGGCCGCCCAACTGCCTTACGCTGTGGAACTGGGCTGGGGGCGGCACACCGCCGACGGGCGTTTCGATGCCGTGCTGGTGCGGCGCGACAACCCCCAGCCGGCGCCGGTGCGCTGGCCGGTCGCGTCGGGCAGTCGCGCTCCCCTCGCCAATGACCCCCTGCGCGCGGCCTACCTGCGGCGCATCGTCCCCGAACTGCGCGCCCGGCTGCAGGAACAGTTGCCCGCCTACATGCTGCCGGCCGCCATTAGCGTCGTCTCCGCCTTGCCGCGCACGCCCAACGGCAAGCTCGACCGCCAGGCCCTCCAGCCGCCGGAGTTCGCCCAGCGCCCGGCCGCGCGCGCGTTCGTGCCGCCCCAGACGGCGCTCGAACAGGTGCTGGCCCAGATCTGGGCCGGCGTGCTCGCCGTCGAGCACGTTGGCCGGCACGACAACTTCTTTGAGTTGGGCGGCCACTCCCTGCTGGTGATCCAGGTGATCGTGCGCCTCCGCGAGGCCTTCCAGGTAGAGCTGCCCTTCCGCGCCCTCTTCAGCCACCCCACCCTCGCCGCATTGAGCGCGGCCTTGCTCGCCCTGCCCGCCCCCGTCGAGCGGAGGGCCGAAATCCTGCTCCAGCTCGCGCAGCTGTCCGACGCCGAAGTCGAGGCTCGGCTGACGCGCGCGCCCGCTGCGCCGTTGCCCACCCCATGAGCGCTTCGTCGCGCAATCCTTTCGATCTCTCGCCCCAACGACGCGCGCTCCTTGAGCAGATGCTTCACGAGTCGCAGTTGCCCGGCGGCGCCTCTGACACAATCGCGCCGCGCTCGCCGAGCGCGCTCGCCCCCCTCTCCTTTCCCCAGCAACGCCTATGGTTCCTCGACCAGTTCGCCCCCGGCCCGGCCTTTAACATTCCCGTCGCCTTGCGCCTGCGCGGCCCGCTAGACCCCGAGCGCCTCGCCCGCGCCCTCGAGCATCTCGTGACCCGTCACGCGGCTCTGCGGACGACCTTTGCCTTTGCCGATGGTCAACCCGTGCAGCGGGTGACCGACCCGCCGCCGCTTCCGCTGACCGTGATTGATCTATTGCCCCTGCCGCCCGCCGAGCGGGCTGCCCAGGCCCAGCGCCTGACCAACGCGCAGGCCAGGCAGCCCTTCGATCTGGCGCGCGACCCTCTGCTGCGCGCCGGCCTGCTGCGCCTCGCCGACGATCAGCACGTCTTGCTGCTCACCATCCACCACATCGCGGCCGATGATTGGTCCATCGGGCTTTTCCTGCGCGAGTTGGCCCAGGTCTACGCGGCGCTGGCCGCCGGCCGGCCAGTCTCCTTGCCCGACCTCCCGCTGCAATACGCCGACTTCGCGGCCTGGCAGCGGGCGCGCCCCGCCCAGGCCGATCAGCCCCTGCTGGACTACTGGCGCCGGTCCCTGCGCGGGCCGCTGCCTGTGTTGGCCCTGCCGACCGACCGGCCGCGTCCGCCCGTGCAAACCTATGCCGGCGCGACCGAGCTGCTTGCCTTGGGCCGGCCGCTCACCGATGCGCTCCATAGCTTCAGCCGGAGCGAGAGCGTCACCCCCTTCATGCTGTTGCTGGCCGGCTTTCAGGCCCTGTTGTTCCGCTGCACCCGGCAGGCTGACATTCTGATCGGCACGCCTGTGGCGGGCCGCCTGCGGCGCGAGGTGGAAGGCCTCGTCGGCTGCTTCGCCAACCTGTTGCCCCTGCGCGGCAGCCTGGCCGGCGCGCCCTCGTTCCGTGCACTCGTGCAGCGTGTCCGCGACCTGGCAGTGGAAGCCTATTCGCATCAAGACCTGCCCTTCGAGCAGTTGGTTGAGGCCCTGCAGCCTGCTCGCGACCTCAGCCGCCATCCTCTCTTCCAGGTCGCCGTACAGCTCCTGCAATCCGCGCCCGAACTTGACTTCTCAGCCGGGCTGAGCGCACAGCGCGAGTATGTCTTTACTGAGACGGCCAAATTCGATTTGTTCCTGATCTTGGAAGAGACCGAGGCCGGCCTCCAGGCCACCCTCGAATACAACCGTGACCTCTTCGACGCCGGCACCGTGGCCGGCCTGCTCGACGCCTACCGCACCCTGCTGGCCGATGCCCTGGCCGCTCCCGACCAGCCCATTGCGGCCCTCGCCCTCCTCTCCCCTATCGCCGTTGACCGCTTGCGCGCTTGGAATGCCACCGACCTGGCGTTACAGCCGGGTGTCCTGCCGCAGTGGATTACCGCGCAGGCACAGCGTACGCCCGAGGCCGTGGCCGTGGTGGGCGCGGCCGAGCGCCTCACCTACGCCGAACTAGACCAACAGTCCTCGCGGTTAGCCCACGCCCTGGCCGCGCAGGGCGTTGGGCGCGGCCGCCTGGTGGCCGTCGCGCTAGAGCGGCGTCCGTCCCTGCTGGTCGCGCTGTTGGGTGTCCTGAAAGCCGGGGCGGCCTACCTGCCGCTAGACCTGACCTACCCGCCGCAGCGCCTGGCGCAGGTGCTCGCCGACGCGCGCCCCCGCGCCCTGCTCACTGAACCAGAGACGGGGGCCGTGCACCCGGCGCTGGCGCTCGACCCGAGCGTGGCCGTCGTGGGGTTAACGGCCGCGCTGGCCCAGCCGGCCTCCCCCCCGCCCGCCGCGCCCCTGCCCGAGGTCGGCGTGGCCGACCTGGCCTACGTCCTGTACACCTCCGGCTCAACCGGCCAACCCAAGGGCGTGGCCGTCGCGCACGGCGCCCTGGCGAACTGTATG
>JADZEK010000140.1 GCA_020850595.1 Anaerolineales bacterium | reverse complement strand
TTCGGGCAAAATACTGTCTGCGGGTCCATCGCGCACCTTCCCTTCCTCGATAGAAAGGATTGTGGCGGTGGACCCGTTCCTTTTCAAGCTTCAAAACCTGCTACCACGGTTAGTTGGAGTGCTACCAGCTAACTTTGCCTGGTAAATTACCGTGTTGTTGGTCACGCGCCGCCTCTACGCGAACACATCGCTGTAGATGTCGGCCGGGTCGGGCAGGGGGCTGGCCTCGGCGAAGTCAATGGCCGCCTGGATGGTGGCGGTCACTTCGGCCTGAATGGCGGCCAACTCGGCCTCGGCCCCCGCTTGGGTCTGCGTGAGCCAGGCGCGGTAGGTGTCTACAGGGTCCTTGAGCTTCCAGGCCGCCTCTTCGTCCTTGGTGCGGTAAGTGCGCGGGTCGGAGCGCGAGTGGCCGCACTGGCGGTAGGTCAGGCACTCAATCAGCGTCGGGCCGTTCCCGGCGCGGGCGCGGGCGGCGGCCTCGGCCGTGGCTTGGTAGACGGCCAGCACGTCGTTGCCGTCAATGGTCAGGGCCGGCAGGCCATAGGCGCGGGCGCGTTCGGCCACGGTGTCGGTCTTGATCACCTGCTGGACGGGTGTCGAAGCGGCATACAGGTTGTTCTCGCACACGAACAGCACCGGCAAATCCCAGATAGCGGCGGCGTTGACGCCCTCGTGCCACGCGCCTTCGTTGACGGCGCCCTCGCCGAAGAAGCAGGCCGTGACCCGGCCGTCCTTGAGCCGCTTGCTGGCGAGCGCCGCGCCCGCCGCCAGCGGCACGTTGCCGCCCACAATGGCGATGGCCGGGAACATGCCCAGCGAGAAGTCGCCGACGTGCATGGAGCCGCCCTTGGCCTTGCACGTGCCGGTGGCCTTGCCGTACAACTCGGCCATGATGGCCCCCGGCGCGACCCCCTTGGCCAGCGCATGGCCGTGCGGGCGGTGCGTGCTGAGCACGTAGTCGGCGGGCTGCAGCGCGCCGCACACCCCCGCGGCCACGGCCTCCTGCCCAATGTAGAGGTGCAGGGTAGACGGAATCTTGCCCTGCAAATACAGCTCGTTGACGATCTCCTCGAACTGGCGGATGAGGAGCATCTCGCGGAAGAGGCGGAACAGCCCGGCGCGGTCGGGCACGGGCGGGGGCGCCACCTGGGGCGCGGCGGTGTCAGGCACGGCAGCCATGCAAGTCTCCTGGGTTTAGGGCACGGGCAACGGCAGGGTCAACTCCACCAGATAGCGCACGCGGTCGCCGCGCAAGATGGCGCGGCTGAGGACCACGGGCGCGGCGGCGGGGGTCAGCGTCAGGTTGTGCAGCAGCAGCACGGGCGCGCCGGGCTTTAGCTGGAGGTGCGCGGCCTCATACTCGTCGGCCAGGGCCGGCTCGAAGTACTGCTTGGCGCGGGCCAGCGTGAGATCATAGCGAGTGGTCATCAGCCGGTAGAGCGAATCGGCGGCCAGGTCGGCGGCGGTGAGGCCGGGACAAACGGCGGTCGCAATGTGAATGGTCTCCAGGATCAGCGGCTCCCCATCAGCCAGGCGCAGGCGGCGAATCTCAAACACCGGCGCGCCGGCCTGGAGCGCGAGGCGGCGCGCCAGGCTGCCCGCGGCGGTGATGGTGGTGAAGGCAAGCGTCTGGGCGGTGTGGCGCAGGCCCTTCTGCTCGATGAGATGGGTGAAGCTGTACAGCCCGCCGAGGTTGCTCTCGATCTTGGGCGGGAGCACCGTGGTGCCTTTGCCCTGCTTGCGCGTCAGGCGGCCCTCCTGCACCAGGCGCTCGAGGGCCTGACGCACGGGGCCGCGGCTGACGCCGTACTGCGCGCACAACGCTAGCTCAGTGGGGATCAAGCTGCCCGGCGCCCACTCGCCGCTGGCGAGGCGCTCGGAGAATATCTCCACGAGCTGATGGTATAGGGGGATGCCGGTCTGCTGAAGTGGCGGCATGGATGTGTGGGCCAAGTGAGCCAGAGTCTAGGCGCGAAGGGGCGGTATGTCAATACATATAGTCGTATTGACATTTATCCCGCGAGTGTGCTAAGGTCTGCGGTGCCGGGCCACTCACACACAGCCACCTCCCCATGCCGGTCGTCAGCTTAAGCGCTATTTTGGACAACGCCCTGAGTGGGCACTATGCGGTTGGCTATTTCGAAGCCTGGGACCTATACTCCCTGCAAGCCGTGATTGAGACGGCCGAGGCACTGGGCGCGCCGTGCATTCTCGGTTTTGGCGGCGCGGTGACGAGCGGGGCCTGGCTCGACGCGGGCGGGGTGGAGGCGCTGGCCGGGCTGGCGCGCGGGCTGGCCGAACGGGCCGGCGTGCCCACGGCGGTGCTGTTCAACGAGGCGCAGACGCACGCCCAGGCAATGCGCGGGGTGGCGGCGGGCTGTAATTGCGTGATGCTCGATTCGTCGCACTTGCCGCCGGCGGCGCACGCGGCGGCCACGCGGGCACTCGTGGCGGCGGCGCATGCAGCCGGCGCGGCAGTGGAAGCCGAGTTGGGCCACCTGCCCACGGCCGGCGACGATAGCGAGGCTGGCCATGCCACCGACCCGGCTGAGGCGGCGCGTTTTGTGGCCGCGACGGGCGTTGACGCCCTGGCGGTATCCATCGGCAACGTGCATTTGCTGGCCGACGGGCAGGCCGCTCTCGACCTGGACCGGCTGGCCCAGGTGCAGGCGGCGGCGCCGGGTGTGCCGCTGGTGCTGCACGGCGGCACCGGGCTGCCCGCCGCGGCGATCAGGCCGGTGATTGAGCGCGGCGTGGCGAAGATCAATTACGGCACGCGGCTGAAGCTGGAGTTTCTGGCGGGGGTGCGCGAGGCGTTGGGGGCGCTGCCGGAGAAGTTCAACGTGCACGACATGGTCGGCTCACGCCAGGCAAACGACCTGCTGCTGCGGGGGCAGGCCAGGGTGCGGGTGGTGCTGCGAGAGCTGACCGTGCTGTACGGCAGTGCTGGTAAGGCATAGAGGATTTTTGCCGCGAATGAGCACGAATGTCGGACGAATGAACCCGAATGGGGTGGGGGACAAGCCCAAAGGTCACATAGGGCTAATTTTTGGAGCAGCCAGGCAGAAGGTTTGGATTGAAGCGAGGCACAGCTAATTGTCTGACGCTGGTTGGGCAGAGAAGGCCAAGCGATGACCGGTACGGGCTGTGAGGTGGTGAGCGTGGGTATCTTGGTGGCGGATGTGTTTGTGCCGCCCTTGCCGCGCCTGCCCGCGCCGGGCGAACTGCAATTAGTGGACGACATGCTGCTGGCGGCGGGCGGGTGCGCCGCCAACACCGCCATGGACCTGGCCAAGCTGGGCGTGCGCACGGCGGTCGCGGGCAAGGTCGGTAGCGATTTCTTCGCCGGGTTTGTGCGGCAAGACCTGGAAGCCCACGGCGTGGACGTGAGCGGGCTGAGCGTGTCGGCCACGGCCCCAACCTCGCGCACGGTGATTCTGCCGGTGGTGGGCGACGACCGGCGCTACATTCACGCCGTCGGCGCGAACGCTCACCTGCGCGTCGAAGACGTGAGCCGCGCCCAGGTGGCGGGAGCCAAAATCCTGCATGTCGGCGGATATTTGCTCTTCCCCGGCTTTGAGCCGCAGGCGCTGGCCGAGCTGTTCCAGTTCGCGCGCGCGCGCGGCCTGCGCACCCTGCTCGATGTGGCCGGGCCGAAACCCGAGCACGGGCTAGACGTGCTGCGGCCGGTGCTGCCCTACACCGATGTCTTCCTCCCCAACCAGGACGAGGCCGCCGTGCTGACCGGCGAGCCTGACGCTTCACGCCAGGCCGAGATATTCGCCGGGTTGGGCGCGCACACCACCGTCATCACGCGCGGCGGCGACGGCCTGCTGGTGCGGACGCCGGAAGGCGCTTTTACCGCGCCCGCCCTGCCGTTCGAGTTCGTGGACGGCTCGGGCGCGGGTGACGCCTTCGACGCGGGCTACATCGTGGGCCTGCTGGAGGGCTGGGGGCTGGAACGCACCCTCGCCTTTGCCTCGGCCATCGGCGGGTCGGCCTGCACGCGGCTGGGCACCACGGCGGGCGTGTTCACCCGCGCCGAGGCCGAGGCGTATTTGGCGCGGCATCCCCTGTCACTACAACCCCTCGCGGCTTAGGCCGCCGCCATCCGCCATGTCGTTACTCAACCCTGCCCGGAGGTCGCATGCTCACTCGTGAGGAAGTGCAACACCGCCAACAGCAGTCGCTCGCGTTGTACCGCCAGGCGGGCCTGGCGATCACGCCCGAGGAACAGCAGCGCATCGAGATCGCCGACTTCGGCCTGGGGCAGTTCGAGCAGACCGGGCTGGGCGTGCTGATCTACGTGAACACCCAGCGCGTGTGCGCCAAGGAAATCGCCATGCTGCCGCGGCAGACCTGCCCCGAGCACTGGCACCCGACCATTGATGGCCGCCCCGGCAAGGAAGAGACCTTCCGCTGTCGCTGGGGCGAGGTGTACATCTACATCCCCGGCGAGGCGACGCCGGCGCGCCGCGCCAACCCGCCCGCCGGGCGCGCGGCCACCTACACGGTCTGGCACGAGATCGTGCTGCGCCCCGGTGAGCAATATACGCTCAGCCCCGATACGCGGCACTGGTTCCAGGCCGGCGACCAGGGCGCGGTGGTGTCGGAGTTCTCGACCACCAGCACCGACGAAGCCGACCGATTTGAAGACCCCGAAATCGCGCGCTTCACGCGCATCAAAGACTAACGCTTAGCGACTGAGGCCCCTATGACCAAGATCACCCTGATCGGCGCGGGCAGCGTGGTGTTTGCCCGCATCCTCATTGGCGACATCCTGCTGACGCCCGCGCTGCGCGACTGCACGGTGGCGCTGATGGATATTGACCCCAGCCGGCTGGAACGCGCGCGGCAGATCATTGACCTGATGATTACGCAGTTGGGCGTGCCCGCCCAGGTGCAGGCTACGCTCGACCGGCGCGAAGCGGTGCGTGGCGCGGACTTCGTCATCACCACCTTTCAGCAGGGCGGGCTGGACGCCTACGCGCTCGACATCGAAATCCCCAAGAAGTACGGCGTGGAGCAGTGCGTGGGCGACACGCTCGGCCCGGGCGGCATCATGCGCGCGCTGCGCAGCATTCCGGTGCTGGTGGGGATCGGGCAAGAGCTGGACGAACTGGCCCCCGACGCGCTGCTGCTGAACTACAGCAACCCCATGGCGGCCAACTGCTGGGGCTACCACGTCCTCACCGGCCGGCCCCACGTGGGCCTGTGCCACAGCGTGCAGGGCACCAGCGCGATGCTGGCCGAGTGGGTCGGCGTGCCGAAGGACGACGTGACCTATAAGGTGGCGGGCATCAACCACCAGGCCTGGTTCCTGGAGTTCCGGCGTGGCCACGCAGACCTCTACCCGCGGGTGCGCGCGGCGGTGCAGCAGCCCGACATCCGCGGCTCGGAGCCGGTGCGCATCGCCATGTTCGAGCACTTCGGCTACTTCGTCACCGAGTCGAGCGGGCACAACAGCGAGTATTTGCCCTACTTCCGCAAAACCGCGGCCATGGTGGCGAACGAGTTGGTGCCGCAGTTCACCACGCCCAGCACCCATTGGTATGGCTGGGGGCGCACGGGCGGCTGCCTGCAATTCTGCATTGACCGGCAGGCTGAGACCTTCCGCGCCGACCAGGAAGACCAGCCCCCGCCGAGCGCGCGCAGCGAGGAGTACGGCGCGCGCATCATCGAAGCCATGGTGACGCACCAGCCCATTCGCATCAATGGCAACGTGCCCAATCATGGGCTGATTGACAACCTGCCGGAGGGCTGCTGCGTGGAAGTGCCCTGCCTGGTAGACGGCAACGGCATTCAGCCCACGCGCATTGGGCGGCTGCCCGCGCACCTGGCGGGCCTGAACCGCACCAATGTGAACGTGCAGGAGCTGATCGTCGAAGCGGCGCGCACCGGCGACCGCGACGCGGTGCACCACGCCGCGCAGCTCGACCCGCTGACGGCCGCGGCCTGCACCCTGCCGCAGATCCACGCCATGGTCGAGGAGTTGCTCGAAGCCGAAGCCTACTGGCTGCCGCAATTTCAGCCGCAGCCGGTCTGACTACACTTACCCGCACACCGAGGAAGATTGCGCCATGATCAGCCTGGAAGCCATTGACGACATCGTCACCGAGGCGGTGATTGAGGAGTATTGGGAGCGCGGCTATTGGGTCGCGCCCAAGCTGCTGGACGACGACGAGATCGAGCGGCTGCGGGCGGCGCACGACCGCCTATGGGCCGGCGACGACGACTACGAAGTGCCCTCCATCTACGGCAAGGTGCTGGGCGACCCGGCCAGCCCGGCGCTGCGCCAGCAGGTAGACGCCTTCTGGCGCAACGCCGAGATGCGCCGGGCCATCCTCTCGCCGGTCATGGGCAAGATCGCGGCCACGCTCATGCGCGTGAACTATGTGCGCTTGTGGCACGACCAGGCGCTCTACAAGCCGGCGCAGGCCGGGGCCGAAAGCCTGAGCAACCTGGGCAACGTGGGCTGGCACCAGGACTACGGCTTCTGGCACTCGTGCGACACGACCAACTTCTGCTCGTCGTGGGTGGCGCTGCAAGACACCGACCTGCGCAACGGCACCATGAAGATGATCGTGGGGTCGCATAAGTGGGGGGTGATTGACGGCAGCAACAACGACAAGAAGGACATGGAGACCTGGGCCGACCACTTCGCGCGGCTGGGCGGCGGCGAGTGGGTCGAGACGCCCGTGCTGCTGAAGGCGGGCGAGGTCAGCTTTCACCACGGGCTGACCTTCCACGGCTCCGGGCCGAACACCACCACCACGCCGCGCCTGTGCGTCATCAGCCACATGATGCCGGGCGACACGCGCTACCGCGCCGGGCACAGCCTGCACCCCAACGTGGCGCTATTGGGGCCGAACTACGTGGACGGGCAGACCTTCGAGAACGACTTCTTCCCGCAGATGTGGCCCGTGCCCGAGCCAACCGTGCGTGACCGCTAGCCCCGCCGCGCCGCTGCGCCTCACGGTCGCGGCGCTGCGCCGCTTCTTGACCGACGCCTTTCTCACGGCCGGCCTGAGCCATGACGACGCGGCGACGGCCGCCGACGTGCTGGCGCTGGCCGACGAGTTTGGCGTGAGCACGCACGGCGTGAAGCTGCTGCCTGGCTACCTCCGGCGGCTGGCCGGCGGCGGTGCGCGCCCGGCCGGCCGCCCGCGCGTGCTGAGCGAGGGGCCGGCCTGGGCGCTGGTGGACGGCGACTCGGCGCTGGGCGTCGTGATTGGGCCGTACGCCATGCGGCTGGCTATCGCCAAGGCGCAGACGGCCGGCATCGCCTATGTGGGCGTGCACAATGGCGGCCACTTTGGGGCGATTGGGTACTTCGCGCTGCTGGCGGCGCGGGCCGGGCTGGTGGGCATCGCCACCGCCAACGACATACCGTCCGTGGTCGCGCCGGGGTCGCGGCAGGCGGTGCTGGGGACCAACCCCCTGGCCTATGCCGTGCCCGCCGGGCGGCACCCGCCCATCTTGCTCGACATGGCCCTGAGCACGGTGGCGGGCGGCAAGGTCTACCAGGCGCGGGCGCTGGGCCGCCCCATCCCCAATAACTGGATTGTGGGGTTGGACGGACAGCCGAGCAGCGATGCGGGGTTGTACCCGGAGCAGGCCTCGCTGGTGCCGGCTGGGAGCTACAAGGGCTTTGGCCTGGCGCTGCTGGTAGAGACGCTCTCCGGCCTGTTGAGCGGCGCGGCGGTGACGCACGAGATTGCCTCCTGGATGACGACCGGGGCCGACCAGCCCACCCGCCACGGGGCGGGCTTCGTGGCGATTGACCCGGCGGTGTGGGGCGACCGCGCGGCGTTCCTGGCGCGGGTGGATGGGCTGATAGATGAAATCCACGCGGCGCGACCGGCGGCCGGGGTGGAGCGGATTGTCGTGCCCGGGGAGCATGAGTTCGATCACCAGCGGCGCGTAGCGGAGACCGGTGTCACGTTCTCGGCGGATGTGGCGGAGGCCGTGCGGCGGGCAGCGCAGATGGCCGGGCTGAGCTTGAGCGACTATGAGGCCGTTGGGTGAATGGCGGCCCGCGTGCCCTGAGCCGGAGTTGAGGAGCGATGAGCGAAGAGATTACCCGCTGGGGGCGGCGCATTCACGGGCCGACGCTGCCAGGGCAGGGCGGGCGCTGCGCGCGCGAGACGCCGCTGACGGCGGCTGAGTTGCACGAAGTGATCGAGATCGTGGCGGCGGCGCGGCGCGAACGCCGCAGCGCCTTTTTGCCGGAGCGACTGCGCACCCGCCATTGGGCCTCGGTGATCAACGCGCTGGAGGGCATCAACGCGCGGCTGGGCTGGCCGGGGGCGGGCTGGAAGGTGGGCGCGGCGGCTAAGGAAGTGCAGGCGGCCGAAGGCGTGCCGGAGCCGATGCCGGGCAAGCTCAGTGCGCGCGGGCTGCGCACCAGCCCGGCGCGCCTGCCGCGTGACCTGTTCATCAACTATCGCTGCTCGGAGTGCGAGTTCGCCTTTCGGATTGGGGCCGACCTGCCGCCGCGGCCTGCGCCGTACACCGAGGCCGAAGTGGACGCGACCATCACGGCCCTGCTGCCCGTACTGGAGATCGGCGACACGGTGTTCCCGGACTGGTACGGCGCGAGCAGTTACCTGGGCGCTACGCTAGACAACGGCGGCGCGGCCGCCCTGGTGTACGCCGCGCCGATCGCGGATTGGCGGCAGTTTGATCTGCCGAACGCCAAGATTGACCTGTACCTGAATGGGCAGTACATCAAGAGCGGCTTTGGGCGCGCGGCCATGGGCCACCCCGTGACCTCGCTGACCTGGATGGCGAACTGGCTGCGCGCGCGCGGGCAGGGGCTGCTGGCAGGCGACCTGGTGAGCACCGGCACGTGCACCGGTCACTTCTTCGCCGCGCCCGGCGATGTGCTCGACGTTGATTTTGGGCCGCTTGGGCGCGTGCAGGTCGAGTATGAATAGGCCCGCGGCGTGAGCCGCAGCGCATGGGCGCCCAACAGCGCGGCGGCGGCCTCCCGGCAGGGGCCGCCGCCGCGCTGTCTAATCGGCGCGGCCGTGTGCATCCGCGCCGGCTGCGGGCTGGTCACTTGACCCGCTCACCTAACCCGCCACGTTGGGCGGGTCTACCTCACCGCCGGGGCCGGCGGGCGGCAGCGTGGCCGTGAAGGCCTCCAGCTCTTCCCAAATGCCCGCCGGCAGCGGGGTGGTGGCGTGGCGCACGTTGGCGCTCAACTCGGCGGCGTTGCGCGGCCCGGCCAGGACCACGCCGATGTGCGCGTTGCGCAAGCTGTATTGCATGGCGATAGCGCCCAGGTCGAGCCGGCGGTCGTTGGCCCACCGCCACAGGGCGCGCGCCCGCGCCAGGTCGGCCGGGCTATCGGTCGGGCGGCGGCGGGCGGCCTCGTCGGGGTCCAGCCCGGCCAGCAGCCCGGCCAGATACGGCGAGCCGTAAACGACGCCCACGCCGCGCGCGAAGGCGTAGTCCATCAGCCCGGCCAGCGAGGCGCGAACCGGTGTGTGATCGTAGGAGGGCAAGATGGCGTCAAAGCGCCCGCTATCAATCGCGCGCCGCAAAAAGCGAAACGTGCGCACGCCCAGCCCAATGGCCCGGATGACGCCCTGCCGCTGGAGACCCTCCAGCGCCTCCACCGCGCCGCCCGGGCCTAAAATTTGCTCCATGTGCGCGTCGGTCTTGGGGTCGTGTATGAAAACGATGTCCAGCCGGTCGCGCCCCAGCTTGCGAAAGCTCTGCTCCAGCGACCAGTGGATCGAGCCGGCGTCATACTGGCAAATGCGCTCGGGGTGCCAGCCGACCTTGGTGGAGACGTGCACCTGAGCCTGCTCCGCCGGGCGGAGGGCGCGCAGCCCTTTACCCAGCACCCGCTCAGCCTCGCCGTGGCTGTACATCGGCGCGGTATCAAAATAGTTGATACCCAGTTCCAGCGCGCGCCGGACTGCCGCCACCGCGGTCGCTTGCTTAAGGCCCTCGTCGCTGGTGACGCCGCCCCAGCCGGTGCGGGCCAGCGCGTCGTACTGCAGGCCGATCCAGCCGCCCGCTCCGATGATAGAGAGTTCCAGGCCGGTGCGCCCTAACCGGCGGCGGGGCAGGGCGGCCTGTTCAGAGAGCGCCACGGCCTAGACGGCGTAGCTGGTCCAACTGCCCAGGCAGCCGTGGCCGCGCCGCACGTGCAGCACGCCGCGCGCCGGCTCGGCAATGTAGCCAGAGACGGTGTGGAAGCCGTGCGCGCCGTGCCGGCAGATGCCGCCGGGGTCGCCGGCATGATCGGCCAACACGGCTTGCAGCGCCTCCACGGTGATGCGCCCCCACTGGGCGCCGATCAGCGCCTGCATGCGGTCGAGGCGCGGGCAAGAGTCGGGCAAGGAGTTGGTCTCCAGCGGCGCGTACTCGCTCGTGACGTAGTGGTTGGTGTGCAGGCGGCCGTCGGCGTGGACTCCGGCGTACTCCGCCAGGCCTTCCGGCCGCACTTCAATATCGGCCACGCGCCCGGCGCGGTCGGCTAGCACCAGATTGTTGGCCGAGCCTAAGCGGTGCTGCTGGAGCAAACGCCGCGCGGTGGGCACGTCGGGTTGTTCCAAAATCGTGCGCTTCATGGGGTACTTGGGCAGCCCCAACTGCCCGGTATAGTCGTACAGCGCGTTGGCGAAGAGCGCCAGGCCCGCGCTGTTGAGGCCCATGTAGCCCAACTGCCCGGCGAAAGTGAACATCAGCGCGCGCGGGCGGCCATCGTCGGGCCGCACGTGTAGCACAATCGCCACGTCGCCGTATTCCGGCTCCAGGTCTTGGTTCTGACCCACCAGCGGCCGACCGTCGGCGGTGGCGCTGCCGGCCAGCGCGAACGCGGTGCAGCCCTCGTCGTTGCGGCAGGCGGCCTCAGCCCGCGCCTGACACAGCACCGCTTCCTCGAAGCTGAGGCCGGCGCCGTGCGCCAGGCCACGCACTTCTTGGAGATAGGCGGGGTTAAGGGCTTCGATCAGCGGCACGAAGCGCAGCGCGTTGCGGCACAGCACGTCGCGCGAGAGCTGGGTCACGCGCTCGATCAACAACAGGTAACGCTGAATGAGCGGCGCGGCCTGCTCGCCGTGCTGCACGCCCATGGCGTACGCGTCGCCGGCGACGGTGACCAGCGGGAAGGCCTGGCTCGCGGGCATGGCTAGGTTGGCGTGCGGTCGCGGGCGGCGGCGAAGTTAGTGCCGAACGACCAGCCGGTGCCGGCCAGTTGCGCCACCAGCGCCTCGTCCACCTCGATGCCCAGGCCGGGGCCGGTGGGCACTTTGAGGTAGCCCGCCTCGTACTGCACCGGCGCGCGCGTCACGTCGGCCGTGTACAGCCGCGGCCCGGCGCTGTCAGAGGGGTAGTCGAGCACGCGCGCCGCCGCCCCCAGGTGGGCGATGGCCGCCGTGCCCAGGCTGAGTTCTTGCGTGGTGCCCAGCAGCACGCTGGCGCGGGCGGCCTCGGCCAGCGCCACCAGCCGCAGGCAGACCGACAGGCTGCCCAGCAGGTAGGGCGAGAGGTTGAGGATATCCACGCTGCCGCGCCTGAGCAGTTGCCAGCCGTGGAACAGGTGAAAGACGTGCTCCGAGACCGGCCAGCGGCTGCGGCGGCGGAACTCGGCCAGCCCGTCCAGGTCGTGGGCGGGGGCCACGCTCTCCACCAGCATCACCTCCACAATATCGGTGTAGCGTTCGGTCAGCGCCCAGCAGCGCCGCCAGTCCAGCGCGTTGGAGAAGTCGAGGCTCTTAACCGCCACTTGCCCGGCGAACTGGTCGGCCACGCCTTGCAGGAAGACCACGTCGGCCTCCGGGTTGGCCCCGACGTAAACGCGGATCAGGTCAAACCCCTCGGCGCGCTTCTCGGCCAGGCGCACGAGGCTCTGCCGCGCCTGCTCCACCGAGCGCAGCGCGAAGAACGGGTAGCAAACCTTGAGCTTATCGCGTAGCTGCCCGCCGAGCAGTTGGTGGACGGGCACGCCCTGGGCGCGGGCCACCAGGTCGAGCAGCGCCGCATCTACGCCCTGGCGCACCGCGCCCGATCGGCTGTATTTATAGCTTTCCTCGGGGAAGGCGCGCAGCAGTTGGTCTTCCAGCCGCAGCAGGTTGGCGGGGTCTTGCCCCACGAGCAGCGCGGCAAGCTGGCGCTCGAGCGCGGGCCAATCAATCTGGTGCAGGGGCAGGTGCGAGAGGTCGCTCATCTCGCCCCAGCCGGTGGCGCCGTCGGCTGTGTCGAGGCGCACCAGGATATGCTGGTTGGTCACGCCGGTCTCGCGCGGCGTGATGATCGGGAACAGGCGAACGCGATCTATCTTCATGGGGCTGCTCACTCAGGCGGCGGGGGCGGTGAGGCCCCACCGGGCGAGGATGGCGGTCACTTCGGCGCGCTCAGCGGGCGGCAGCTCGCTGATAGGCGGGCGCACGGCGCGGCCGCACACACCCAACTGCACCAGCGCCTCCTTGATGACCGAGACATTGTTGGCGCTGCTGTGGCGGGCGCGCATGGCCTCGAACGGCCGGGCCAGCGCCCAAGCGCGGCGCGCCCCGGCGGCGTCGCCGGTTTGCAGGCTGCGGAGCATATCGAGCGCGAGCTGCGGCCGGACGTTGGCGAGGCCGCTGGTGAACCCCTGCGCGCCGCCGGCCCAGAAGTACGGCGCCCACAACTCCGCCACGCCGCATATCCAGGCCATCCGGTCGGCCCCCACATCGGCCAGCAGGCTGCTGAACAGCAGCGGGTCGTTCACGGCGTACTTGACGCCGGCCACGTTTGGGCAGGCGTCGAGCAGGGCGGTGAGCGCGGCGGCATTCAGGCCGGCATCGCGCACGTAAGGCACGACCGCCAGGTCCGGCGCGGCCTCGGCCACTTGCTGGTGGTAGGCCACCCAGCCGTCCAGCGACCGGAAGGGATGCACCGGCTGGTGGATCATCAAGCCCTGCGCGCCGGCCAGTTGCGCGTGGCGGGCGGCCCGCGCGGCGCCGGCCGCGTCTTGGCCCACGCCGGTGAGCACAATGGCGCGCCCGGCGACCACGGCCAGGGTCTCATCGAGCAGGCGGCGCGCTTCGTCGGGTGTGAGCGAGTAATACTCGCTGGCGTTGCCGTTGATGGTGATGACGCTGAAGCCGCCCGCGATGAGGCGCTCCAGCAGGCGGCGGTAGGCCGCATAGTCCACCGCGCCGTCGGCGGTGAACGGCGTGATTGGGATGACGACGACGGTGCGCAGCGCTGATTTAATAGCAGCAATGTCCATATACGGCTCCTTGTTCGGCTGCATTGTACGGCTAACCGCCGATTTCCGGGCAGCGATCACGGCCGCCGGGGCGCACCCGGGCAGGCCGCGATGAACGTTCGGGGCCGGGATGACAATTGGCACTCCCGGTTTGAGTCGGGCCAGGCTACCCTATAGCTGCTCGGGCTGTCAGGTGGGTTAGCCGCGCGAAGGACATTGCCATGCCACGTGGGCGGGTCAGCATTGACGCCGATCGCTGCAAGGGCTGCGGGCTGTGCCTGACAGCCTGCCAACCGGGTGTGCTCCACCTGGCCGAAACCACCGTCAACGCGCGCGGCTATCATCCCGCGCAATTCCTCGATCCGGCCGGGCACTGCACCGGCTGTGGCCTGTGCGCCGTAGTCTGCCCCGATGTCTGTCTTATCGTCCATCGTACTGCGCCCACTCGCCGGCCGGCCGCGAGTGGGAGTGTGGCGCGGCCGGCTGCCTAAACGGGAGGGCCGATGAATCGGGAGTTGCTCAAGGGCAATGAAGCGATTGCGGAGGCCGCCATTCGGGCCGGTCTGGAAGCCTACTTCGGCTACCCGATTACGCCGCAAACTGAATTGTTGGAACACCTGGCCCGCCGGCTGCCGCCGCTGGGCCGGGTTTTTCTGCAGGCCGAGAGCGAAGTGGCGGCCATCAACATGGTCTATGGCGCCGCCTGCGCCGGCCGCCGGGTGATGACCTCCTCCTCCAGCCCCGGCCTCAGCCTGATGCAGGAAGGGCTGTCGTACCTCGCCGGGTCAGATGTGCCCTGCGTGCTGGTGGACATGATGCGCGGCGGCCCCGGCCTGGGCAACATCGCGCCCGCGCAGGGCGACTACTTTCAGATGGTGAAGGGCGGCGGCCACGGCGACTATCATCCCATTGTGCTGGCCCCGGCCACGGTGCAAGAGGCCATTGACCTGACCTATGAAGCCTTCGACCTGGCCGAGCAGTACCGCTGCATTGTGGTGATCCTGGCCGATGGCAATATCGGCCAACTCATGGAACCCGCTGAGTTGCCGCCGATGCGCGCGCTGCGCGGCGAGCGCCCGGCCTGGGCCGTGGACGGCAACGCCGGGCGCGCGCGGCGGGTGATCTCCTCGATCCACTTGCAGCCCGAAGACCAAGAAGCCTGCAACCGCGAGATGCAGGCGCGCCTGGCCGTCATTCGCGCCAACGAAGTGCGCTTGCAGGAGTACCAGACCCAGTCCGCCGACTACCTGGTCGTCGCCTTCGGCACTGCCGGGCGCGTGGCGCAGTCGGCGGTGCGGCTGGCGCGGGCGCGCGGCCTGCGGGCCGGGCTGCTGCGGCCGATCAGCCTGTACCCCGTCCCCGAAAAGCGCCTGGCCGAACTGGCCGCGCAGGTGCGCGGCGTGCTGGTGGTGGAAATGAACGCCGGGCAAATGGTGGAGGACGTGCGCCGGGTGGTGGCGGGGCGCGCCCCGGTAGCGTTCTTTGGCCGCATGGGCGGGGTCGTGCCGCTGCCCGAAGAAGTGCTGGCGGCCATCCAGGCGCTGCCGCTGGCGGCCCTGCCCGCCGTTGCGGCCCACCGGCTGCCGGTGTAGCGGAGGCGAACATGAGTGTTGGATACGTAGACGACCTGGTGTATGCCCCGCCCGCCAGTCTCAACCGGGCGCACACGCACTATTGCCCCGGCTGCGGGCACGGCGTAGCGCAGCGGCTGGTGGCCGAAGTGATTGACGAACTGGGCCTGGCCGGGCAGACAGTGGGCGTGGCCCCGGTGGGCTGCTCGGTGTTCCTCTACAACTACTTTGAGCTTGATTTCGTAGTGGCGCCGCACGGCCGCGCCCCGGCTATGGCTACCGGCCTGAAACGCGTGCTGCCCGAGCGCATCATCTTCACCTACCAGGGTGACGGCGACCTGGCTTCCATCGGCCTGGCGGAGATCATGCACGCGGCGGTGCGCGGCGAGAAGATCACGGTGGTGTTCCTGAATAACGCGGTGTACGGCATGACCGGCGGGCAGATGGCCCCCACCTCGTTGCCGGGCCAGAAAACCACGTCATCGCCATATGGCCGCGACCCGGCGCTGACCGGTGCGCCGCTGCGCATGGCCGAGCTATTGGCGCAGGTGGACGGCGCGGCCTACGTGGCGCGGCGCAGCCTGCACAACCCGCGCGAAATCCTGCGCGCCAAGAAGGCCATCCGCCGAGCGTTTGAGACCCAGCGCGCCGGCCTGGGGCTGGCCGTGGTCGAGCTGCTCTCGAACTGCCCGACCAATTGGGGCTGCACGCCGGCCGAGTCGCTTAACTGGATTGAGCGTCACATGCTGCCTTACTTCCCGCTGGGCGATTTCAAGGTCACGCCCGAAGTGGCGGCGCTGCCCTAGCGGTCCATAGGAGCCGGCCATGCAAACCGAGATTGTGATCGCGGGCTTTGGCGGGCAGGGGGCGCTCTTCGCGGGGCAGTTGCTGGCCTACGCCGCCCTGGAAGACGGCCGTCACGTCACCTGGATCCCGTCGTACGGGCCGGAGATGCGCGGCGGCACCGCCCACTGTACCGTCATCATCAGCGATGATGAGATCGGCTCGCCCCTGGTGCGCAACCCGGCGGCCGTGATCGCGATGAACACGCCCTCCGTGGAAAAGTTCGCGCCGGCAGTGGCGGCGGGCGGGCTGCTGGTTATCAACGCGCTGACGCCCGACCAAGACCTACCGCTGGCCGCCGGTGTGCGCGTGCTGCGCATCCCGGCCAACAGTGAGGCCGAGGCGCTGGGCTACCCCCGCGCGGCCAACCTGGTGCTGCTGGGCGCGCTGCTGGCGGCGCTGCCCGACAGCCTGGCGCTGGAGGCCGTCGAACGCGCCCTCGAAACGCATCTGCCCGCCCATCGCCGCGATTCGCTCGAGCAGAACCGCCAGGCCCTGCGCCGAGGGGCGGCGCTGGCCGGGCTGGTCCCGGCCCAGGTTTGAGATGGCCGCCGCCCGGGACCTGACGGTTGCGCTGTCGGGCGGGGGCGCGAAGTGCGCGGCGCAGGCCGGCGCGCTGCAGGTGCTGAGAGAGGCCGGACTGCGCCCCCACGCGCTGGTTGGCGTGAGCGCCGGCGGTCTGGTGGCGGTGCTGCACAGTCTCGGCTGGTCGGGCGGCGCTATCCGCGATTTCATTGGCAGCACGCACCTGCTCGACTTGTGGGATTTCGACCCCAGCCGCCGTGCGCTGCTGGGGCTGGCGCGCTTCCGGGCGCACCTGGCGGCGGCGGTGGGCGACCAGACGTTTGACGACCTGGCGCTGCCGGTGACCTTGGTGGCGGTGGACCTGGCGGCGGGCCGCGAGGTATATCTGGACAGTGGCCGGCTGGACGAAGCCCTGGCCGCCACCATGGCGATGCCGGGGTTGCTGCCGCCCGTGGTGCGCGCCGGGCGCCAACTGGTTGACGGCGGCGTGGTCAACCCTCTGCCCGTGGACGTGGCCCGGCGCGGCGGCCGGCCGGTCGTGGCCATTGACGTGGCGGCGACGCCCTGCTTGGCCGGCGACGCGCTGCCGCCCGCGCCCGGGCCGCTGTTGGAGACGCACGGCCCACTGGGCGTGGTGGCCCACCTGGGCGGGCGCGTGGGCCTGCTGGGCATGCTGGAAGTTGTCAACCAGGCCCTGCTCATTACCACCGGCCGCCTGCGCGATTACAACCTGCTGGCTTATCCGCCGGATGTCCTCATCCGCCCGGTGGTAGACCAGGTGGGCCTGTTTGCCTCTGACCTGGCGGGCGACGCCTACCAGGCGGGGCAAGCCGCGGCCCAGATCGCGCTGCCCGAACTCCGTGCCCTCGTCCCTGCCGCCGTCTGACCGACTCCCCCGCGTAGTCAAGTCTCCCTGGTCCACCGCCTCGGCCGCCTTTCCGAAGTCGTGTGGCGGCTGGGCATTGGCTGCCGGCGCATAGGCAGAACGCCGGAAAGCCGGGCTAGCCGCCGGGCTGCGCAGGCTCGGACACGCCCAGCGTTTGCAGCAGCGCCCGGAAGTACCCGAAGCAAAACGCAAAGGCCACGTGCGTCGGCGCCTCGCCGGTGATGGCGGGCACGTGGTCGGGCATAATCATGTACGGGTAGCCCACTTCGTGCAGCGCGCGCAGCACCGCCGCCATGCTCACGTCGCCCTCGTCGGGGAAGGTCTCCACGAAGTCGTCGTAGCCGCCGCGGATGTTGCGCAGGTGCAGGTTGAACAACTTGCCGCGCGCGCCGAAGTAACGGATCACGTCGAAGATTTCTTCCGCCGGGTTGCGCAGCATCTCCGCCACGGTGCCCACGCAGAAATTCAGCCCATGGTAGGGGCTGGCGTGCATGTCAATGAAGCGCTTCAGTCCCGCCACCGTGCCGAGCACGCGCGCCACGCCCAGGTGGGTGCGCTCGCCCAGGCCGGGGTCTTCCGGGTGGCAGGCCAGCCGCACGCGAAATTGCTCCGCCACCGGCACCACGCGCCTGAGGAAGTAATCAATCCGTTCCCAACAGGCGTCGGCGTCCAACGGGCCATGCTCGGCCACGAACTGCATAGCCGCCGCGTCGGTGTACGCGTCGAGCGCGCCTTGCGCGAAGCGCGCGTACTCGAACGACGGCAGCCGTTCGCCGCCGCGACCCAGCCGCTGGGGCGTGCGGAAGTGGCCCAGGAAGGCGCAGTTATAGCGCGCCGCCGGGATGCCCGCTTCCCCCAGGTAGCCGATCAGCGTGCAAATCTGGTCCAGCTCGTGGTCGCGCTCGGCGGGCGGGCCGAGGAACACGTGTGGCGCCTCGTTGTGCGGGGCCGCCGCCGACCCTAGCGGCAGCATGATCATATCCAGCGACACGCCGCAATCCGCCAGGCGCTGCTTGAACCCGCGCAGGCTGGCGGCCGTCCACGCGCGCCAGTCGCCGGGCGGGTTGGCCGAAACGTGCGTGACGCCCAGTTGGGCCAGGGCCTGATACTGCGGCCAGTTGTCGCCGCTGAGGTGTTGGGTGCCGAGGTACATGCCAATCTCCTGTCGCTCCGCTGAGGTCCGCGGGTCAGTCTACCATCACTCTGGTCACACGCGGTGGCCCAGGGCGATGCCCAGCGCCGCCCCGGCGAGGCCGAGCAGGTTGTTGCCCAGCAGGTTGCCCACGGCCGCCGGCCAGCGCCCCGCCAGCAGCAGCGCCACGCTGTCGTAGGTGTAAGTTGAGAACGTCGTGTAGGCCCCGAGGAAGCCCACGGCAACCGGCAGCCGCCAGCGCGGGTCGAGGTGCAGCCGCCCCGCCGCCGCGGTGAGGAACAGGCCCAGCACGAAGCTGCCGCTGACGTTGATGAGCAGCGTCCCATAGGGGAAGTCCGGCCCAAACTTCTGGGCCGCCCAGCCGGAGAGCCAATAGCGCGCGCAAGCCCCCAGGCCGCCGCCCAGGGCGATCAGCAGGTAATCGTTCACAGTCGAACCCTCCACAAGGCCGGTGGGCACAAAAATGGCTTCTACCAAGGAACACATTGGTAGAAGCCATTAACCCGCCGACAGGTCAAACGCTGGCAGGTGTAACGCGAGCTTCATCGCGGGTGGCTGGCTTACCGCCGCCACACCGCGATTATAGCACCTTCATTTTGGGAAGCTGAGCACAATGCGTCCTAGCGCCGCGCCCGTGCGTAGGTGATCGAGCGCGGCGTTGACCGCCGCGATGGGGAAGACGTCGCTGACGATGGACCGCCAGCGCGGGTCGGCCGCCAGGCGAATGGCCTCCGCCGTGCATTGCCGCCCGCCGGAGCGCGTGCCGATGATCTCCAACTCGTGGACGGCAATCTGGCGCGGGTCGAGCGGCGGGCGCTCCTGGGTGTAACCCAGGATGACCAGCCGCCCGCCGCGCGCCAGCATGGCCAGCGCCTGCGCCACGCTCGCCGCGCTGCCGACCGTATCAATCACGCACTGCACGCCGACGCCCTCGGCCCAGGCGCGCACCTCGGCCGCCGCGTCCTCGGTTTGGCCGTTCACCGCCGCCGCCGCGCCCAGCGCCAGGGCGTGCGCGCGCTTGGCCTCGGTCTGGTCCACGCCGATGGCGGCCGCGCCGTAGAGTTGGGCGATTTGCAGCGCGGCCGAGCCGCAGCCGCCCACGCCCAGCACCGCCACGCGCTCGCCCGCGGCCACGCGCCCGCGCTGCACGGCGTGCACGGCCGTCACCACCGCGTCGGCGATCACCGCGCCTTCCGCGAAGCTCACCGCCTCGGGCAGGGCGAAGAGTTGTCGTGCCGGGATTTTAAAGAACTCGCCGTAGCCGCCCCAGTGCTCCAGCACGCCCAGGATGCCGCCCAGTTGCAAGCACTGCGTCTCGCGGTTGGTGCGGCAGTAGAAACACTCGCCGCAAGCGTAGAAGATGTTGGGCACGACCCGGTCGCCGGGGCTAAAACGCCGGACGTTCGCCCCCACTTCCACCACCACGCCGCTCGGCTCGTGCCCCATGACGAACGGCAGCGCGGGCTGGTAGCCCCACCCGGCCTGCATGTGCAGGTCGGTGCCGCAGATGCCGCAGGCGCGGGTCTGCACCAGCGCCTCGTCCGGCCCAATGACCGGCCGTGGCACTTCGCGCAGCGTCAGCGGCTGTCCCACCGCTTCCAGCACGGCGGCTTGCATGTTAGCGCTCCTGTCGCTGAGGCCGGGTCGGTGGCAGGCTAAGCGCGTCCATCACCCGGCGCGCATAGGGCACGCCGATCCGCGCGCCCGCCTCCGGCAGTGGGTAGAGCCACAGGTCGAGCATCAGGCTGCCCCGAAAGCCGATGCCGCGCAGAGCGGCCACGATGCCGTCCAGGTCGAGCCGGCCGCGCCCCGGCGGGAAGTGCAGTTCCGCGCTGACCTGATCGCTGTCGCAGAAGTGCACGTGATGCAGGCGCGGCCCTAGCGCGCTGATCGCGGGCACGTAGCTGTGCGGCAGGCCGACGCCGAAGTGGCAGCAGTCATACGTCACGCCGAAGTCGTCGGCGCCCACGCCGGCCATCAGCGCGTCGAGGAAGCGCAGGTCAATGCCGAGCGTGAACGGATGCACCTCGACCGAGAGGCGCATGCCGCGCGCGCGGGCGTAGTCGGTGGCCGCGCGAAACAGCTTCACGCTTTCGTCGAGCACCCACCCAAAGATGTCGCGCTCAGTCGCCCCGGCGGGCGCGCGGCCCTCCCAGGTGAGCACCTCGCCCATGCCCAGCGCGGCCGCCGCGTCAATATCGCGCTTCAGGCCGTCTAAAAACTGCGCGCCGCTGGCGGGCGTCTCCCACGGCCCAAAGTAGTCGGCCCCCGCCGCGTTCAGGCGCACCAGCGGCAGGCCCAGCCCGGCGCAGTGCTCGGCCAACTGCCGCCGCAGCGCGTCGGTGCGGCAGGCCGCGATCTGCGGCGGCCACAGCTCCAGCGCGTCGAAGCCCAGCGCCTGGGTCTGGCGCAGGGCCGCCTCCAGCGGCAGTTCACGAAAGATCATCGGGTTGCCAATCAGCATGTCGGTCTCCGCGCGCGCTTGGCGTTCGCCCGCGATTGGGCGAGAATCAGCGCGTAGCCTCTCCAATCCCAAGAAAGGCAGTGCATTGTATGGAAACCGGGTTGCAGGGCAAGACCGCCCTCCTGACGGGCGGCAGCAGCGGCATCGGCAAGGGCATTGCGCTGGCGCTGGCGGCCGAGGGCGTGCGGTTGGCGATTGCCAGCCGCCGGCCCGACCCTGCCGCGCTCGACGAGATCGCGGCGGCGGGCGGCGCGCCGGTCGTGCGCATCGCCGCCGACGTGAGCCAGGAGGGCGAGGTCGTGCGCATGGTGCAGGCGGCCATCGCCGGGCTGGGCCACCTCGATTTCTACATCAACAACGCGGCCTGGACCTGGCATCAACCCATCACCAAGCTCGACTCGAACGCCTGGTACAGCACGCTCAACACCAACCTCTCGGCGGCGGCCTGGGCCACGCGCGAGGTCAGTCGCCACCTCATCGCCCGCCGCAGCGGCGGCATCATCATCATCGGCTCCACCGTGCGCTTCTTCCCGGCCTACACCGAGACGGCCTACCGCGTGAGCAAGATGGGCCTGCGCATGCTCATGCAGCAACTGGCGATTGAGCTCGCGCCCTACGGCATCCGCGTGAACATGGTGACGCCCGGCCACTACGCCACGCGCATGACGGGCGGCATCGCGCCGGAGGTCGAGGACCAACTGCGCGGCCTGATCCCGCTGCACCGCTTCGGCGACCCGCTCGAGGTCGGCCACGCGGTGGCCTTCCTGCTCTCGGACAAGCTCAGCCCCTACACCGTCGGCGGCGACCTGGTGATTGACGGCGGCCTGACGCTCAACCCGCTGCCCCTGCGCACCGCCGACGAGATCGAGCAGCTCAACCTGTAACGGCGGCGCTAAGCGGCGCCCGCCGCCCGCACCCGCGTCACCAGGCCGCCCGCCTGCGCCGGCCCGGCGATATCCTGGTTGTTCAGCGCCGCCGGCAGCGCCCACAGCATCAGGTTCTGGTAGTAGTCCGCGCCAAAGGCCCGCTGGCCGGTGTCCATGTCGCCGCGGGTCAGGTTCGGCGCGTCCCAGATATAGCCCCACTTCACCAGGTTGGCCAGGCACTTCTTCAGCAGCGCCAGCCCAACCTCGCGCTGCCCGGCATACAGGTAGGTGCTGGCGAGCATCATCACCTCGGGCGGAAAGTACCCATAGGTGCCATAGCCGCCCACCTTGGCGGCCGTTCCGTCCGGGTTGGCGTAGTTCAGCGCGCCGCTCTGGCTCAGCCGCACGTTGGCGCCGCGCAGCACGTCGAGCACGGCCGCCACGCGTTCCGGCGGGAAGGCATCGCGCGCGCCGTGGAAGCGCGTGATCCACTGACCGTCGAGTTGGTAACCAAAGATCAACTCAGACTTGGTGTTCGTCTCCGGCTCGTTGAAGTTCAGGTAGTAGCGCCCGTTCCACAAATGCGCTTCGAGCGCCGTCGCGCCGGCCTTCAGCCACACGGCGCAGCGGGCGGCGTAGTCCGCGTCGCCCAGCGCCTCGGCCAGCTTCTGCATGATGCTGACCTGCGCCATGCGCACGCCGCCGGCGTGGGTTACGTAACCCTTCCAGCCCGGCTCGGGCGCCTCAAACCACTCCGTGTCGCCCAGGAAGCCGGGGTCGGTGCCGGGGGTGGGCATGGCCACGATCTGCGCGTCGCCGTAGGCGGGCCGCAGGTTCATCGAGAAGTCGTTGGCGCGTTTCAGCGACTCCCAAAACTCAGCCAGCATGGCGCGGTCGCCGGTCACGCGGTAATAGCGGTCGGCCATGATGACGTAGCACGCGCCGTTGAGCACGGTCTGGTAGCCCTTGTCGGGCGTGCCGATGTCGTAGGGCTGGGCGTGGGCGGGCTGGCGGGCCGTCACGCCGCCGAAAATCCACGGCGGGCTGCCGTCCTCGAACTGGTAGGCCTTGTAGCCGCGCAGCGTGCTCAGGGCAGCCTCGGGGAAGAAGTACACCACCGGGATATTGCCGTAGAAGCTGCACGGAATGCACTCGAACTGCGGGCAGCCGCGTGGACACTCGTTCATGGCAAATAGCCCATCAGCGGCACTGAACAGTTGGCTCAGGTCGCCGGCGGCCTGCCCCCAAATGCTCGTCTCGGGGATCAAATGGAGGCTGTTGACCAGGCCGTCGGCCAGCCAGCCCGGCACCTGCGGGTCGGCGTAGATGGCCCCTTGCCAGGCCAGCACGCGGTGCAGCAGCGCGTCGCCGGTGCGCGCCAGCGTGAGCGCGGCGGCGCCGGAAGACGCATAGTGCTTGGCGTACATATGCGTGTACTGGTGCGTCTCGGTGTGCTTGGGCGAGCCGCCCGCGCGCCAATGCGGGGCGTGCCAGGTGAAGACGAGGCGCACATGGCGCTCCTCGCCGGGGGCCAGGTCAAAGTCCACCGCCAGCGCGGCGCCCGTTTCGCCTACAGCGGCGGCGGGCAGGGCGCTGCCGAGCGCGTTCCAGGCCGCGCCGTCGGCGTTCAGCGGGCCGCCCACGCGCGCGGGCGCGCCCACCGCCGCCAGCGTGTAGGCCATTTCCCAGGCGTCGCCGATGACGCCGCTGCTCACCGTCAGGCCGTTCAGCTCGCCGAGGAGCGACCGACGCTCCACGCGCGCCGCGCCGCCGGGGGTGGTCTCGAAGCCGGGCCAGCTAAAGGCCAGCGCGCCGGTCTCGCGCGCCGCGCCGGGGTTGTGCAGATAGAAGTCGAACACTGCGCCGGGCAGCATGGAGGTGACTGCGTCGCCGGGGATGAAGGGCGACCAGGCGCGCACGCTCACCGTCACTGGCGCGGTGGTGGCGTATGCCAAATCGAGAATCGGGTAGTGGCCCCAATAGTCCAGCGCGTCGGCCAGCCGCGCGCCCGCCAGCCCAATGTCCTCATAGATCGGCGTGTAGTCGGTGTGCGGAAAGGTCAGCGGGTGCATGGCCGGGCGCGGGGTGTCTTGCTTGCCCAGGGTGTCGGTCGCCAGCACGTAGGCTTGGCCCCCGCTGTGCAGCCCCAGGAACGGCAGGTTGAGCAGCAAGCGCGGGTTCACCAGGTGATTGAAAATCGTGCTGTATCCGAGCAGCCCGTTGGCTTCGATATCTACGCTGCCCGTGTCCAGCCCGCCCAACGGCATCCCGGCCGTGGGGCGCGGCTCACCGCGGTAGATCACGCCCGTCACAGGATGGTCGTAACCTTCGGCCTCGAACGTCTGCCAACTGGCGTGCAGCAGGTGGGGCGGGAAAAGGCGGCCAGGAGTGCGGTAGGACGACATGCGGTGTGCCTCCCAACAGGGTTATGGGGTTGTTCGGGCGGGATGGCGCGGCCTCGTCGGGGTTATAGGGTGGCCAGCCAGGCGCGCATGGCCGCCGGGTCTTCGCCGAACATCAGCGAACCGGGCACGATATAGTCGGCCCCCGCAGCGGCCAGCAGCGGCACGGTGTTGCGCCGGATGCCGCCGTCGGCCTCGATGTCAGTCGCCAGCCCGCGGGCGTCAATGAGCGCGCGCGCCTGCTTGATCTTGCCCGGCACGCCGGGGTCCATCGTGGCGCCCTTGATGCCTAGCGCCGTGCCGATGACGCACAGCGTGTCGAGCGACCCCCAGTACGGCGCGATCAAGTCAATCGGTTCCTCAATGCGCAGTGCAAACCCCACGGTCTTGCCCAGCGCCTTCACCCTGGCGATCAGCGCGGCTGGGTCGGGCACGGCGTCGAGCGAGAAGATGAAGCGGTCGGCCCCCGCCTCGCTGAACGGCTCCAGCCACTTGTCGGCCTCGGTCGTCATCAGGTGCACCTCGAACGGCACGCGGGTGTGCTTGCGCAGCGCTTTCACCAAATCGGGGAAGAACAGCAGCGAGTCCACGTAGTGGCCGTCGGCCACGTCGAGGTGAAAGCGCTCGGAGTACGGCTCGACGCGTTTCATGTCGGCGGCCAGGTCGCCCAGGTTGGCCGACCACAACGAAGTTGCGCATTTCAGCATGGCAAGGAGCCTTTCTATTGGCGAAAGTGTTGGTTGAGAAACGCGGTGAGCCGCGCCTGGGTGTCGGCCTGGTACTGCTCGCGGCTGACGGACTGCGGCGTGAGCGCGTAACGCTCGGCGCCGGGGATGGCCGCCGCTAGCGCCACGCCATAGGCCTCCGGGTGAATCAAGTCCGGCTGGGTGGTCAGCACCAGCGTGGGCACGCCAATCGTGGCCCAGGCGGCGCGCTCACGGTTGGGCGCGTCCTGCGGGATGCGCTCCAGCCGGTCCACGGCCTCCCGCGCGCGCGGGTCGCCGAACTGCTTCACCAGCGAGTTGGCCGAGTCCACCGACTGGCGCAGCACCGCCTGGTAGTCCTCGGTGGTCTGAAAGCGCGGTAGCCCCTCCACCGGGCCGTACTGACGGATGAACCGCGCCGCGCTGACCAAACAGCGCAAGTTGTCGGGCAGAGGCTGGTCGAGCCAGGCCGGGCGCGAGAGCACCAGCGCCTGCACCCGCGCCGGAAAGCGCAGGGCGAAATTCAGCGCAAGGCCCGCGCCCATCGAGACGCCGCCGATGACGGCGCCCTCGATCCCCAGGTGGTCCAGCAGTGCGGCCAGATCGTCGGCCAGGGTGTTGAAGTTCAGCGCGGCCGGGTCGCTGGTAGGCTGTGTCTCGCCGTGGTTGCGCGCGTCCATCGCCAGGAAGCGGAAGCCGGGTCCGGGGCGGTATAGTTCCTCCGGCTGGTGGGCGTTCGCCCCCAGTCCATGCTGCAACACCACGGCCCGGCCCGCGCCCGCGTCCAGGTAGTGAAAGCGCAGCCCAGCGTGCTCGAAGTACGGCATTGTTTACGCAGCGCGGGCCGCCAGCGCCGCCAACTTGCCGCGCAGGAAGGCCACGGCCGGGTCCACCTGATCTTCTTCCAGGCTATGCAGGATCAGCGGGCCGGTGTAGCCGTGCTGGGCCAGCAGCGCCAGGTAGCGGTCGTAATCCAGCACGCCGGTGCCGGCCGCCTGGTGGCCTGCCTCGCCATCGTGGGCCAGGTCTTTGGCGTGGGCGAGCACCAGATCATTCCCCAGGTTGTCAAAGGCCTCTTGCAGCACGGCCGGCATCCGCGCCAGGTCGCCCGCGCGGAACAAGTTGGCCGCGTCGAGCACGACCTTCAGGCGCGGCGACCGCACCTCGTCCAGCAGGCGGCGGCCCTTGGCGGCCGTGTCAATCACGTTGGCCACCTCCGGCTCGAAGGCCAGCGTCAAGTCGTGCTGCTCGGCGGTTTGCAGCGCCGAGGTCAGGCAGGCCAGCAGGTCGGCCCAGGCTGCGGGTGTGTCGTTGTCGGGGTGGCGGTTCCACATGTTCTTGGGGTCGCGTGTGCCGGTGCAGAGCGTGATGACGTGCGTGTCCAGCCGGTGGCAGGCCGCCGCCATCACCGCCAGCCGCCGCAGCCCGGCCTCGCGCTGGGCCGCGTCTGGGTGGATCATGTTGAAGGTGCCGCTGATGGCGGCCATCTTCAGGCCGCGCGCGTCCATCTGCCGCCGGATGTCGGCGATCAGCTCATCGCTTAGGCTGTCGGGCATGGAAGGCAGCCCGGCGCAGGCCAGGTTGAACTGCACCGTATCAATGTCGTGCGCCGCCACGGCGTCGAGCGTTTCCGCCAGGCTGGCTCGCACAAAGGTCTTGGCGAAGATGCCGATGTTCATGCCAGGCCTCCGGTCACGTCGGCCAGCCGCACCGGCTCGCCGCGCTCGACCGACTGCGAGATGGCGACCAGGATGCGCACGCCCTCCGCGCCGTCGTCCACGTTCGCGCCCCGCTGCGGCGCGTCGGTGAGGATCGTGTCGGCAAAGCCCTCCATCTGGCGCTTGTAGGTGTGGGCGTCCTCGCCCAGCGGGCGGCGGTAGAGGCCGTCTTTGGTCGAGAACACCTCGACCTCGCTGGTCTTGTGGAACCAGGGCAGGTAAATTTTGCCGGCAGCGTTACCGTGCTCGGCCTCCAATTGAAAGTCCTCGCGCCAGTCGCCGCGCACCGCCACGATCAGGTCCAGGTGGCCCAGGCTGCCGTCGGCGAAGTCCACGGCGATGTACCAGCAATACGCGCCGAAGCGCTCCACCAGGCGGGCGTTCACGCGCTCGATCTCGCCGCCCAGGTAGCGGGCCGTGTCCACCAAATGGCTGCCGTGGGTGAGCATGAAGTAGCGGCGCTTATCGGCCTTGGGGTTGCCCTCCGGCCGCAGCGCCTGCGGGCTGGCCATCGGGATCACCTGCAAGTTGTCGGTCATGGTGTAGCGGTAAACCGAGTCGTGGTAGCAGCTCTTGAAGGCCAGGCGCTGCCCCAGTCCTTTCTGCGCGAAGTCGTGCACAAACTCCAGGCCGGGGTCAAAGCGCTTCATGTAGCCCACTTGCAGCGTCAGCCCGCCCGCCTTGACCAGCGCGGCCAGCTCGGCGCACTCTTCCACCGTGACGCCCATCGGCTTTTCCACCAGCACATGCTTGCCCGCGGCGATGGCCTGCTTGGTCAGCGGCACGTGAAAGGCGTCGGCCGTGGCGATGACTACGGCCTCCACCTGCGGGTCGGCCAGCATAGCGGCGTAGTCGGTGTATGTCGCCTTAGGGCTGTGCAGCACGGCCATGCGCTCCACCAGGTCGGCGGCGCGGTCGCAGATGGCGTACAGCTCGGCGTTCCGCGCGCGGCGGCAGGCCTCGAAGTGGGCAAACTGTGCAATCGGGCCGCAGCCCAGCACGCCCACGCGCAGCAAACGATCTTCCTTCTTCATTCCCGTTTCTCCGTAAAGCTAAGTAGTCTCATCGGCCGGGCGGCGCTATGCCCCGTTTCGGCCGAACACTGGGCCAAACAAGCGCCAGGCGTTGCCGCCCAGCACGCCCGCCCGCGCCTCCGGCGTGAGGCAGTCACAGTAGCGGCTGATGTAGCGCAGCAGCTGTAGGTATGTCCCCTGGCCGAGCAGCCCCGGCGCGTCGGTGGCCCACATCAGCCGCTCCGTGCCGATCAACTCCCCCGCGCGCGCGATGTAGCGCCGCGCCGTGGGGTACGGGTAGTCCTCGTCCACATAGGCGGGCAGCGCGGCCAAATCAAACCAGACGTTGGCGTGCCGCCCGAGCGCGATCTGCGCCTCCCACTGCGCGTTCAAGCTGGCGTCGTCTGGCGCGGCCAGCGGCGGCTGCGCCAGGTGAGCGATGACCACCTGCAAGCGCGGGTGGCGGCTCACGATGCCGCTCACGATCTCGGTCTGGTACGAGGCGCTGCCGACGGACCCCAGGTCGAGCACCACAATCACGCCCTGCTGTTCGGCGGCGGGCCACAGCCAGGCCAGTCCTGGCTCGTCCAGCCGAAAGTCGGGGTAGAGGCCGGTGAAGCCCCAGCCCACGCTGATCTCCAGCTTGAGCACCCCAAAGCCGCCTGGCCCGGTCAGCCGCGCAAACTGAGCCTGGGCGTCCGGCGCGCGCGGATCCACGAAGGCCGCGCCAATCAGGCGGTTGGGGTAGCGCGCCACGGCCGCCGCCACGTAGGCATTGCTCTCGCCGTGGAATGAGCCTTGCAGCAGCACGGCCTTGTCCACGCCCGCCCCATCCATCTGCGCCACCAGCACCTCGGGCGGGAAGGTCGTCGCGCGCCGGAAGGGCGGCACGTGGCTGAACGCTTCGCCGCCGCCGATCTGCGCGCGGCCATACCCCACGCCCCGCGTGCGCCCGCGGCCCACCCGGCCGTGCAGCCGCCCGAGCACGTGCGCGTGGGTGTCAATGACCATGCGTGGGCCGGGCGACCTTACCGCGCCGGGAGGCCGATGATGGCGCGCGCCTCGGCGGGCGTGGCCACCTCGCGCCCGATCTCGCGCGCGATGCGGATGATCTTCTCGACCAGCAGCGCGTTGGTCTGCGCCAGCGTGCCGTCTTCCAGGTAAGGGTTGTCCTCCCAGCCCACGCGCACGTGCCCGCCCATGGCGATCACCTGCGGCAGAATCTTCCACTGCGTGGCCGGGTCCATCACGCTCACGTTCCAGTTGATCTTGCGCCCGGCGGGCAGGCAGTCCACCATGTAGACCAGGCCGCGCGGGGTGGGGGGTGTCCAACTGCCGCCCGGCCAGCCCAGGAACAGCGTGGTCCAGATCGGCTCCGGCAGCAGGTCCATTTTGGCGATGAACTCCAAGTTCCACAGCGCGCCGGTGTGGAACGCCTCCACCTCGACCTTCACGCCCTTCTCCAGCGCGGCGCGGCTGTAGGTCTCCAACTCGTCGCGCGGGTGGCTGGCGTACATCTCATTGGCGGCGAAGGCCGGGTCGGGCTGAAAGAACTCGTCGTGCGCGTTGAAGGCAATCGCCATCATGTCGGGGTGCAGTTCCATCAGGCGCAGCTTCTCTTCGGTGCGCGCGCTGGCGATGCCGAACTGCATGATCGGCCGCGCCTGGCAGCCGGCGTTGATCAAGGCTTGCAGCTTCTTCCAGCCCTCGTAGTCGGTGCGCGAGAGGCGGCGGCCGTCGGCCTGCATCTCCCGGTCGAGCACGTGCACCCCGTGGATGTGCGTGATGCTGGCCCCGGCGTTGACGGCGCGGATGTACTCAGCCGACACCGCCCCCACGTTCTCGGTGGGCGGGCAGTGCGGGTTGCCCGGATACGACATGGTCGAATCCACGGTGACGGTGATGATGAGTTTGTCCATGCCCTGGTCCTTGGGAGTAGCCCGCCGCGCGGGCCGCGTTTCTCGCCGCCGGTGGGAGTGCTAGAATGGGCGTCGAGCCTACCGCCATATTTACACGAAGCCCATCACCGAGTCAACCGCTTCACGCCCATTTCAAGCGAAACCCCTGCGGCAAGCGCCTGGCAGCCTGTTTCCTGGCAAAATGGCCGCCGGCCGACCGCGGCAAGCGAAAGGAACTTTCTCATGGAAAGCATCAACGCATTTCGCCGCGCGCTGGCCGCCGGGCAGTTTTGCCTGGGCGCGGCGGTCACCTTCTCCGACCCACTGGTGACCGAGGCGCTGGCCGAAGCGGTGGACTTCATTTGGATTGACCAGGAGCACAGCCCCCTCGGCCCGGAAGCGCTGCACGGCCACCTGCTGGCCGCGCGCAGCCGCCGCAAACCGGCGCTGGTGCGCGTGACGGCGGGCGAGACCGCCTTCATCAAGCCGGTGCTCGACGCCGGGGCCGACGGCATCATTGTGCCGCAGGTGCGCACGGTCGCGGAAGTCGAGCGCGCCGTGGCCGACTGCCGCTACCCGCCGCGGGGCCGGCGCGGCTACGGCCCGCGTGTGCCCTCCAACTTCGGGCGCAGCGGCGGCGCGGACTATGTGTCCGCCGCCGACGCGGGCGTGTTCGCCGCCGTGATGATCGAGACGCGCGAGGCCGTCGCGGCCATAGACGCCATCGTGGCCGTGCCGGGGCTAGACGCGGTGGTGCTCGGCCCCTACGACCTCTCCGGTGCGCTGGGTGTGTTGGGGCAGGTGGAGCATCCCACCGTGGTGGCCGCGCTGGAGCACGTGATCGCGCGGGCCACGGCGGCGGGCAAGTTCGTGGGCGCGGGCATGGGGCCAGACGCCGACTACGCCGTGCGCATGGCGCGGCGCGGTGTGCAGTGGGTGCAGGCCGGCAGCGACTTTGGCTACCTGATCGGCTTCATGGACGGCCTGCGGCAGTGGGTGCGCACTCAACTCGGCGGTGGGTCGGCGCCCGCCGGCCCGGCCGCCGACTGACCTGCCCCGGCTGTTATAATGACGGTTTACCCACCCGCACCGCTGACTGACCAGGCCATGACTGCTGCTGAACCTGCCGCCCCAACCGACTTCATCCGCGCCGCCGTCGCGGAAGACAACGCCACCGGCCGCTTTGGCGGGCGGGTGCGCACGCGCTTCCCCCCCGAGCCGAACGGCTACCTGCACATCGGCCACGCCAAGGCCATCTGCATTGACTTCGGCGTCGCGGAGGAGTTCGGCGGCCAGTGCAACCTGCGCTTCGACGACACCAACCCGGTGAAGGAAGAAGTCGAGTACGTGGACGGCATCATGGCCGACATCCGCTGGCTGGGTTTCCAGTGGGCGGGCGAGGCCTTATTCGCTTCGGACTATTTTGAGCAGCTCTACGAGTACGCCGAGCAGCTCATCCGTCAGGGCCAGGCCTACGTGGACGACCTGACCGCCGAGGAGACGCGCGCCTACCGCGGCACGCTGACTGAGCCGGGCCGCGAAAGCCCCTACCGTAACCGCACGGTGCAGGAGAACCTGGACCTGTTCCGGCGGATGCGCGCGGGCGAGTTCGCCGAGGGCGCGCGCACCCTGCGGGCCAAGATAGACATGGCCTCCGGCAACATCAACCTGCGCGACCCGGTGCTCTACCGCATCCTCAACACGCCCCACCACCGCACCGGCGCGCGCTGGTGCATCTACCCCATGTACGACTTTGCGCACGGGCAGAGCGACTCGCTCGAGCAGGTGACGCACTCGCTCTGCTCGCTGGAATACGAGGATCACCGGCCGCTCTACGATTGGTTCCTCGACGCGCTGGCGATCTACCATCCGCGCCAGATCGAGTTCGCGCGCCTCAACCTGTCGTACACGGTCATGAGCAAGCGCAAGCTGCGCCGGCTGGTGCAGGAAGGGTATGTGCGCGGCTGGGACGACCCGCGCATGCCCACCCTCAGCGGGCTGCGCCGCCGCGGCTACACGCCGGAGGCCATCCGCGAGTTCGTGCGCCGCGTGGGCGTCTCCAAGAACGCCAGCATGGCCGAGATCGGCCTGCTGGAGGCCTGCCTGCGCGAAGACCTCAACCGCCGCGCGCCGCGCGTCATGGGCGTGTTGCGCCCGCTGCGGGTGGTGATTGAGAACTACCCGGAAGGCCAGGTGGAAGAGCTGACCGCCGTGAACAACCCGGAGGACGCGAGCGCCGGCACGCGGCCGCTGCCGTTCGCGCGCGTGCTGTACATTGACCAGGACGACTTCCGCGAGACGCCGCCGCCCAAGTACTTTCGGCTCTCGCCCGGGCGCGAAGTGCGCCTGCGCTACGCCTACTTCATCAAGTGCGAATCCGTGGTGAAAGACCCGGCCACCGGCGAGGTCGTGGAGCTGCGCTGCACCTACGACCCGGCCACGCGCGGCGGCGACGCCCCCGATGGCCGCAAGGTCAAGGCTACCATCCACTGGCTCTCGGCTGCGCACGCCCGTCCAGCCGAGGTGCGCCTGTACGACCGGCTGTTCCAAGACCCCGACCCCGAGGCCGCCGATGACTTCGTGGCCAACCTCAAGCCAGACTCGCTGGAAGTGATCGCCAACGCCTGGGTCGAGCCGAGCGTGGCGGGCGCGGCCGCCGGCCGCCACTTCCAGTTCGAGCGGCTGGGCTACTTTAGCGTGGACCCCGACACCACCGGCGAGAAGTTGGTCTTCAACCGCACGGTGACACTCAAGGACGATTGGGCCAAGGTGCAGGCTAAAGCCTGAACCGAAGCACACAGCCAACCAAAACGGCCCGCTGCCTCCCGAGGCGGCGGGCCGTTTTGGTTGGCGCTCAGGCTTGGCGCTATAATCCGGCCCGCACCAGCCCCGGCCGGCCCCAGTTGGCCTTATCGCAGAGGTGACCATGCCGACAGAGCCGCCCTACGAAACCCTCGACCCGGCCGACTGGGGCGCGCTGCGCGCCCTGGCGCACCGCATGGTGGACGACGCGCTGGACTACGTGCAAAACGTGCGCGAGCGGCCGGTGTGGCAGCCCACGCCGCCGGACGTAGCCGCCCACTTCACCGAACCTGCCCCGCGCGCGCCCGCCGGGGCCGAGGCCGCCTACGCCGACTTCCGGTCCAACATTCTGCCCTACCCGATGGGCAACCTCCACCCGCGCTTCTGGGGCTGGTACATGGGCGCGGGCACGGTCATGGGCGCGCTGGGCGACTTCCTGGCCGCCATCATGAACCCCAACCTGGGCGGCGGCAACCACGTCGCCAACCTGGTCGAGGCCCAGGTCATAGACTGGCTGAAGGACCTGCTCGGCTTCCCGGCCGAGGCCAGCGGCCTGCTGGTCAGCGGCGGCTCCATGGCGAACTTCGTGGGGTTGGCGGTGGCGCGCAGCGCGCAGGCCGGCTTCGACGTGCGCGCGCAGGGCATGCGCGCCGCGCCGCAGCCGCTGACGGTCTACGCCTCCACCGAGGTGCATAGCTGCAATCAGAAGGCGGTCGAGCTGCTGGGGCTGGGCACGCAGGCGCTGCGCAAGCTGCCCGTCACCGCCGACTTTACCCTCAACCTGGACGCCCTGCGCGCCGCGCTGGCCGCCGACCGCGCCGCCGGGATGCGGCCCATCGCCGTCATCGGCAGCGCTGGCACGGTGAACACCGGCGCGATTGACGACCTGACCGCCCTGGCCGACCTCTGCCGGCAGGAAGGGCTATGGTTCCACGTGGACGGCGCGATCGGCGCGGTCGCCATGCTGGCCGACAACGTGCGCCCACTGCTGCGCGGCATTGAGCGGGCCGACTCGGTGGCGCTCGACCTGCACAAGTGGCTGCACGTGCCGTTCGAGGCCGGCGGCGTGCTGGTGCGCCATGCCGACGCGCACCGCCGCACATTCTCGCTCACGCCCGAATACCTGGCGCACGAGGCGCGCGGGCTGGCGGCGGGCAGCCGGTGGTTCAGCGACCTGGGCCTCCAGCTCACGCGCAACTTCCGCGCCCTCAAGGTCTGGCTGTCGGTCAAGGAGCACGGGCTTGACCGCTTTGGCCGGATGATCGCCCGCAACGTGCAGCAGGCGCATTACCTGGGCGAGCTGATCGCCGCCGACCCCGCGCTGGAGTTGCTGGCGCCCATCGGCATGGACATCGTCTGTTTCCGTTACAACCCCGGCGGGCGCGACGACGCCACGCTGAGCGCGCTCAATAAGGAAATCCTGATGCTGGTGCAGGAACGGGGGATCGCCGCGCCGTCGTACACCACGCTCAACGACCGCTACTGCTTGCGCGTCGCTATTGCCAACCACCGCAGCGTCGCGGCCGACTTTGATCTGCTGGTCCAGTCTGTCACGCAGATCGGCCGCGAGGTCGCCCCGCAGTTCCCCTGAGCCAACCTGCGCGACTTGGTGGGGAACAAAAACGGCCCGCTGCTCAGGCGAACAGCGGGCCGTTTTCGTGGGCAGGCCTCACGTCGAGCACGGGTCGGGCCGCGCCACCGGCGCGAGCACGCCGTTGATGGCCCCCTGCGCCATCAGTATATTGAAGAAATCCGGCTGCTCGTCGGTGTCCCACGTCCAGAAGAGCCAGCCGTCGAAGCCCAGGCGGCACGACTCGACCTGCCAGTTCATGAACGTAATGGCCGCGTCCGTGATGTTCACGAAGCGGCCCACCTCGCCGCCGAATTCGCCCATGATGATAGGCTTGACCATCATCCCGGCCATGCCGTAGTTTTCAACGTACTGCGGCAGCGTCAACTCGCCCCCCGCGTAGGCGTGCAGGTCAATGAAATCGGCGGTGGATTGCCAGATGGCGGGCGCGGTGACGGCCAGGCGTGGGTCGCCCAGGCGCGTGGGGTTTGGCCCCTGCGGCTGAAAGAAGCCCACGCTCACCAGCGCCGTCGGGTCCACTGCGAGAATGCTGGCGCGCATGGCGTCAATCCAATACACCAGGTTGTCGGCCACCATCTGCTCCTTGGCGGCGGCGCTGCTCAGGTCGTAAGTCTGGCCGTTGGCCGTGGCGACCTGCCCGCTATTCAGCGAGAGCGGCGGCTGATCGCCGTCGTAGAAAAGCTCGTTGCGCAGTTGGTAGCTGAAGACATGCTCGGTGTGCGCCCCGCGCGCCAGCAACCCGCGGATGAAGTCTTGGTAGAAGACCTGGTTGGCCTTCAGCCCGGCGGGCGGCAGCAAGTTGGCATTGAACAGCGCAAACGTCTCGCAGCAGTCCGCGCTGAGCAGTTCGCCGTACTTGCCGCCGGGGATCCAGTCCAGCGTGAAGATCACATACATCTGGTTGATCTGGGCCAGGCGCAGCAGATCGGCCACGTTGTCCAGATAAGCGGCCGACAACCCGCCGTCCGGGGCGTCGAGGGTGTCCGGGCTGAGGAAGACGCGGATGACGTTGTAGCCGGCGGCGTGCATGTTGCTCAGGTCGGCGGCGACGCGGCCCGAGTCGTACTTGCCCGGGTCGAACAGCGCATGGCCGAAGGTGGTGGTGCCATCGTCTCGGGTTTGCTGCGCGAGGCGGATGTAGTTATTGCCGCGCGGCACGAATTTGGCCCCAGTGCGCTGGTCGTAGAACTGGCCCACGCCGTCAATAACGCGTACGGCCAGGTGGTGGGCGGGGGGCAGGGGGGTGGCGGTGGGTGGCGCGGCGGTGCGCGTGGCCGGGGGCCGCGGCGTGACGCTCGCTGGGGGGCGGGCTGTGGCCGTGGCCGGCGGGACAGGCGTGGCGGGCGGAGACGGGGTGGCCGGCCGGCTGCACGCGACGAGCGCGGCGGCGATGGCGAAGCCCACGAGCCGAGGCAACGGCTTCATGCTGACCTCCTCGTTTGGCCGACAGACGGCTGCCCCAATGCTGCGATTGGCCCACAGCGCAGCCGCGAGGAAAAGGCCGGGTCGGCCCCTCACACGGGCGGCTCCACGCCCATTGGTCGCGGCGCGGCGACCTGGCCGAGCAGGTGGGCATGCACCGCGGCGACCCACAACCCACCCGCCAGGCTGAGAGGCAGGGCCAGCAAGACCAGCACAAAGCCGATACACGGGATCCAACCGACCAACCCACTAAAGGCGCTGACCACGAAGCCGAACGCCAGCCCGACCACCAGCGACAGCGCCCACGCCGCCAGGTAATTGCTGGAGTGTTCGCGGATGAGGGCGATGATGCGCCCCCACTGAAAACAGGCCGCAAACGTGCCGGTGTGTGCATAGTGCAGCTCGATGGCCGGGTACACAAACCCCAACGCCAACCCATAGAGCAGCATCAGGCACAGCATCCCCAGGAACCCGGCCCCGCCCACCGTCGCCAACACCGCCTGCCAGTCCTCGTTATCCGTCAGCGCGGGCAGGATGAACAACGCCATGGGGATGAACAGCATGGCAAAGAGCGGCAGGCCGTAGATGAGCATGGCCACGCCGAGCTTCAGCCCGTCCATGAGCTTCTTGTCCAGGTCTTCCCAGGACGGCAGCGCCAGCGTTTGCCCCGCCTCCACGTTGCGCACCAGCTGCACCGTGTAGCCCAGCCAGGCGAAGTTGAGCACCGGCACCAGGCTCACCAGCGCCCCCACGCCCAGCTTGCTCACCCAGTCCTTGTCTTCAAACGTAAACGTCAACGCCCGGCTGATGTCCATGCGCGGCTCCTGGTGGGGCGGCACGACGCGTGCGCGCCCATGCGCCGGGAGTATACACCCGCGCGTGCGGCCGCCGGCGGCGTCCCGGCCGCCCAAATAGCAAGCGCCCGTCCGCAACCGCGGGCAGGCGCTTATCTGCTTGCGACCAGCCTGTTAGTGCGCCCAGACCGGCCGAAACTTATACTCGTATACCCGATTTACACCCCGCTGGACAGATCCAATTGCGATTCTGCGACGAAAGGTTGACTGCTCTATGTAAATGTCGGCAGTGTATATGCCGACATGAATCTTTGCCGGCAGTTCTATCCTGAAACGCTTCATTCTGCCCATTTTTGTATACGCTCATTCAGGCTGCGGTTGTATAATGGTCTTAGCTGGGGTTCCCTTCCCTTAATCACCTCCGCGTTCCACACTCCGTCTGCGTGGACGGATATCCTTCATGTTTGGAGGGTATTCGAATGCCTGATCCATTGTTAGCTACCAAAACCAATCTGCCGCTCTTGCGGCACAATTTTGTGCATCGAGAAAAGGTGTTCGGACAATTAAGCGCCGGGCTTCGGAATGGACATCTGCTCACCTTGGTGTCTGCCCCCGCTGGATATGGGAAAACGACCACCATCCGCATGTGGGTGCAAGCAGCCGGATATCCGGTGGCGTGGGTCACACTGGGCAAGTCCGATAACGATCTTAAGCAATTCCTCGCCTACGTTTTGATCGCGCTGGGCCGGGCTGTTAGCGATCTCGGTCAGGCCGCGCTGGAAGAGGTGGAAAACGCGCAGGAAGTTAATCCTGTAGCCGTGCTTGGCTTGTTGATCAACGACCTGCACGAGTTGAATCAGCCCGTCATCCTGATCTTGGAAGAATATCACCTGATCGAAAACGAGGCGATTGATCAGGCGGTCGAGTTCTTGCTCAATCAGGCGATTACAAATCTGCGGCTGGTCATCGCCACCCGCGAAGATCCGAACTTGCCGTTGACGCGCCTGCGAGTCCGAAATCAACTGACCGAAATTCGCGCGGCGGGCCTGAGTTTCTCGCTCGAAGAGGCGGTTGCATTTTTCTCCGACGTGATGGGAGTCAACCTTTCCAAAAAGGAAACGGAAATTCTAAAGGATAAGACGGAAGGCTGGGCGGCAGGCCTGCAACTGGCGGCCTTGTCGTTAAAAGAAAACAGCGACACCGCCAGGTTTGTGAAGGCGTTTAGTGGAACGCACCGTCACATCCTGGATTACCTGATTGATGAAGCGCTCAACAACCAGCCGAGGGAGGTGCAGGAATTTCTGCGACGAACATCTATTTTAGATCAGTTATCCTCGTCTTTATGCGAGGCAGTGACCGGTCAGCAAGATAGCAGGCAATACATCCACTACTTGGAGACCAACAACCTGTTTCTGGTTGCGCTTGATGAAGAACGCAACTGGTATCGCTATCATGCGCTGTTCCGCGAACTATTGAAGAATCAACTCCTGCAGGTTGAGCCAGGCCGTACTGATGAGTTGCATGCACGCGCGGCAGATTGGTATGAGAAGAACGGTTTGATTCAGATGGCTGTCGAACACGCCTTTCGAATGTCGGACAGCGGTAAAGCATCCGATTTGATCGGACAACATAGCATGCGTATGCTTTATCAGGGTGAAGCCGCACTGGTTGCGGATTGGTTCGACCGTTTGCCCGAAGCGGTCACGCGTTCCTCCCCTATGATGTCTATTTACAAGGCCTGGGCGCTGGCTCTAATCCATCACCGTACACGCCAAGATGATATTGAACTAGCATTGCAAGCCGCTGACCTGGCCTTGAATCCTTCCAGGGCCGACGAATCTCAACGAAAGCTGGTCGCCGGGTATTCTGCGGCTCTCCAGGCCTACCTCATGCAGTCGCCGGCTTTAAGCGGGGAGGCTGCAAAAACGTTGATCGAGACCTCCCAAAGAGCGCAGCGCCTCTTGCCGGAAAGTGAACGAGCCATCCGAAGCGTTAATGCCCTGAATGTCGGTTACGGGCGCATGGCGCTTGCTGATCTTCCAGCGGCCGGAAAGGCCTATGAGCAGGCTTTGCGCGACGGGATTGCCGGTGGTAATTATTATGCCGCAGTTTATGGGGCAATTGGTTTGACCTCAATTGCGCGCATCAAAGGACAGTTGAAAGAAGCCTTGCAGCTGTGTGAGACGAACGTTGTCCGCTTCACACAGCTGCTGTCTGGCCAGAGGTTTCCGCCTATTGGTGATCTTTACAACTTGAAAGGAAGCATCCTTTTGGAGGCGGATCGGCTGGCTGAAGCGGAACAGGCACTGCTGCAAGGCCTGAGCCTCATCCGCTTGACCGGGGAACACGAAGCCCGCGTCAGGGGTTACTCGGCCTTGGTACGCTTACGTTTCATTCAGGGCGACCAGGCCGGAATGGTAGAGGGCATTAAATTTCTTGAAGAGAGTTGGCCCGGCGAGACCCTGTACCCGCTGGTTTTGAGATACCGTTGGTCAATCCGTGATATAGCCGTGAACAGCTCTGCGCTTGAGGTTGCGCAGGGCCTGGTGGCGCAAGCGGCGCTCAGATTTGGTACGCTGCCGAATATCGACGGTATTGACGTTGCGAGCGGGATTAACTTCCAGACACATCTAGGCGTGGCTCATATCCTGACTCGATTGGCGGCGCGCGATCCCAAATCGTACCCACTCCTGGATGTTCACACATACCTCGCGCGCCAAGCGGCATTTATCAAGACGCATGGTCTGGTTGGGTGGCTGATCGAGATTTGGATTCTTCGCGCCTTGATGTATCAAGTGGAGGGAAAAGAAGATGAAGCGGGCCGCATGCTTGTGTCCGCGCTAGACGCCTCGTTCCAGCGCGGGTATTTTCGCCTCTTTCTGGACGAGAGCGACCTTCTGCGCCCTATACTTGAGTCTGCGCTTCAAAAAACAAAAAACAGCGCTGTGGTTGCCTACATCCATCGTCTGTTGAAGGCGATGCCAGACGAATTGGCTAACAAACCGAAAGTGCCAGACGAAACCTTGCTCAGCGACCGCGAACTAGATGTGGTGAGACGCTTGGCCGCCGGAGAAACTTACAATGAAATCGGGCAACACCTATTCCTCAGCGTGAACACAGTGCAATTCCACGTTAAAAGCATCTATCGCAAACTTGCGGTCAACAAGCGCACCCAGGCAATCGAGAAGGCCAGGGGGATGAAGCTGATCTGAGCCGACCTGAAAAACCACATACTCTGTTATGCGCGAACCACATGACTATGTGGTTCTTTTATTTAGCTTGAGTCCTAGAATGCCAGCAGTGCATTCATTAACGAAAAGGAAACCCAGATGATGAAACCAATCTGTTTGTTGATCTATTTTCGCCTTTGGCCGTGGAGAAAGTCGCCGCAACCACCTTCGTCCAGGTCCTGAATCAGTGCAAGCCGCTGGGCCGGTTCCTGTCATTGACGCCCAGGATAGGCAAGTTGGGAGAGAAAGCGTATGGACACAAATGAGTTGATAATCAGCACCGAAGGGCTCGGAAAATCGTTTCACGAGGTGCATGCGCTCAAGTCACTCGACTTGCGCGTCCCTCCGAAGTCAATCTTCGCCTTCCTGGGGCCTAACGGCGCAGGCAAGACGACGACGATCAAACTGTTGCTGGGCCTGCTCAAACCCACCCGCGGGGGCGGCAAAATCTTGGGCATGGACATCGTCCAGGACAGCGTCGCCATCCGCGCCCGGATCGGCTACCTGGCTCAGGATACTCGCTTCTACGAACACATGACCGCCCGCCAGATGCTGGCCTACACCACCCAGTTCTTCTATGCCGGACCGCAATCGGACATCAACAAGCGCGTGAACGCGATGATCGAACTGGTCGGGTTGGAGGGCAAGGCGGATCGTCCGATCAAAAGTTTTTCCGGCGGTGAACGTCAGCGATTGGGAATTGCGCAGGCAGCGATTAATTACCCCGATCTGTTGATCCTAGATGAACCCGCCGCCAGCCTTGACCCGCAGGGACGCCGGGATGTGCTCGAAGTAATGTCGCGCCTTAGCAAGCATGCCACTATTTTCTACTGCACGCATATTCTGGATGATGTTCAAAGAGTCAGCGATCGAGTCGCCATTGTCAATCAGGGCGAATTGGTCAAGCAGGCGTCCATTCAGGAGCTATTGTCCGGCGCTGGCGATGTGACCTACGCCATAACATTCACCGGTGATGCTCACAACGCATACGCGCAGGTTAACCAACAACCCTGGGTGTCTGGGATTGAATCCAAAACCAAAGACGGTCAGACCACCTGGTTTGTGAGCGTTACGGACGAATCTGCCGCGAAAGACCATTTGTTGAATCTGCTGATATCCAACGGCTTGAATGTCCTTAACTTCAGCCGAAAGGAACAAAACCTGGAGGACGTGTTCCTCAACCTTATCGAAAGGAGCCGGAAATGAGCGCTAATACATTGGGTCAGTTTCAACCCGTCAATGAAAAAGGCTGGAAGCGGGGTCTGGGTAATCTGTTGCGCGGCGAGTGGTCGTCATGGTTCAAATCCCCCCGTTGGTGGAAACACATCCTCATGTGGTTTTCGATCGTCAACGTGATGATGGGAACTATGGTCTATGCCTCGGCCGACGCCGCTCGAAAGGGGTCCGAGGGGCCGCCCGTCCTGTTTATGTATGGCATTTTCGGCGGGATGTTCGTGGCGATTGGGGTGATGATCATTATGCAACGGGTCATGGTTGGGGAAAAGGAACATGGCACAGCCGCCTGGGTACTTTCCAAACCGGTCACTCGGACAGCCTTTGTCGTATCCCGGCTGGTTGTCAATTCCGTCGCTATCCTGCTGACATCCGTGATCGTGCCGGGAGTAATACTCTACCTGACTCTGGGGTTGTTTAGCAAAATTGGGTGGCTTTCTCCTCTGGGGTTTGCCGCTGCGCTCTTGATGTTTGCGCTGCATACGTTCTATTGGATTGCCTTTGTGGTGATGATGGGGACATTGCTTGAATCCACCAGCGGCGTCATCGGCGTATCAATGATCCTTTTTTCCACATTCTGGTACGGGCCAACCGTGGTCCCCGGCTTGATCTATATCTCTCCATTGCTGCTGATATTTACTCCATCCCCGGATCTGTTTAATTCGCTCTCCGGTTCTTTTATGACTGGTGATCCGGTCTTCTCCTGGCTGCCACTTATCTCGGCAGTATTGTCATTCGTGATTTTCATCGCTGTTGCCATCTGGCGTTTCAACCGCCAGGAGTTTTAGGCCAACGAACTGGCGGCCTTTGTCCCAATAGAAGCAAGCCGGCCAACCGGAATCTCATGTCAACACAAGCACTCACACCCCCCCCAAGTCAATACACTCTCTGGCAGATCCTTGGCATTTGGCTGGCGGCCGGCGCGCCCATGTGGCTATTGGGCTGGGTGGGTTTCCCTGCCCTCAGCGCGAGACTAGCTCCGCTGGACGCGAGTCTGTTCCGCATGAAATTGTTAACGGTCGGTCTGGTCTGGCAATTCGTATTGGCGCTGATCATCCTCTACCGGGAAGAGGGCAACATCCGTCTGGGGACGATCAGCCGCCGATTTTGGCTGAACCACCCCAGTTCCGCGCGCAACGGAGAGACGCAGAAAGCCTTGTGGTGGTGGCTCATCCCCTTAATCCTGTTGGTCGCCGCGCTGGAGATTGGGTTGCGATCCACGCTCGTGGACGTGTGGACGGGCCTCTTTCCCTTTTTCGCCGAACCTGAGGGTTACGATCTGGCGGCGATGTTCACACCCGAATTGCGCGCACAGTTGGTCGGCGCGTGGGGACTGCTCGCCCTGTTCTTAGTCAGCGCATTGTTCAATACATTTCTGGGCGAGGAATTTCTCTTCCGCGGCGTGCTGCTGCCCAAGATGGAAGGCGTGTTCGGCAAATGGGATTGGGTCGCAAACGGCGTCATCTTCGGGTTTTATCATTTACATCAACCTTGGGGCATTGCGGCTTCAATTCTAAGTGGCGCCAGCTACGCCTTTTCGGGCAAGCGCTTTCACAGCAACTGGTTCCCCATCATCCTGCATTCAGGTCAGAGCGTGTTTTTCCTGTTTCTGATCCTAGGACTCGTGCTCGGTCTGGCCTGACACAAGGAATGCTTATGCCGCAATCCATCAGCTTGAATGTGCAAAACAAATATGAGATCAAAATCCACGGTCAACTGGACGACGCGTTGTCGGGTTGGTTTGGCGAGGCGAAGGTCAGCGTAGAAACACTGCCCGGCGACAATCAGGCCACTACGTTCGCCAATGTGGTGATGGATCAGGCTGGTTTGGTCGGCTTGATCCGCCGCTTGCACGGGCATGGACTTGTGTTGATCTCCATCCAAATTGCAGGCGAAACAAAATGACCGACCCGCTCTCGCTCGAACAAAAGCCACAGATAAATCCATCGCCCATGTCCGTCCTGCCAACTAACTTTACCAAATGAGACCCGATGCCGCTTCATTGAGCGGAAACTAGAGCGACGGAACCTAGAGCTAAACGAAAGCACCCCTATGTATAGGGGTGCTCGCTCGTTTTCTGAAAGCTTATTCTTTATCTGATGGGCATATTCCAGGCGGGCCGGAACTTATACCCGTACACTAGCATCCCCCGCTCGCCGTCCTCGCGCAGCTTGCGCGTCACCATCTCCACCGGCATCCCAATCCCCACCTGGTTATTGTCAACATCGGTGAGCTGGGCCGTCACCATCGGCCCCTCGGCCAGCTTCACAATTGCCACGGTGTAGGGGGCGTTGCCCTCGTAGCCCTGCGGCGCGTCGTGAACGGTGGTGAAGCTGTACACCTCGCCCTTGCCGCTGAACGCGAAGGGCGTTTTGGCCTCCCCCGCGCAGTTCGGGCACACGTCGCGGGGCGGGAAGATCTTGGCGTCACAATGCGGGCAGACCTCGCCTACCAACGCATACCGCTGCTGCTGCAAACGCCAATGGCGTGAGATTTCCATTCAAACCCTCCACCTAGTTTACATAATTACGATGGCGCCAAGTTGCGCAAACCATCACAAGGATACGTCGAGTGTAAACCTAGCGCTGCGGGGCTATCAGAAACTATCTAAGGGACGGTGAGAGGTATCAGGCGCTGTTTTAGGTTACATAACGCCGCGCCCGCCGACCCGACGGGGCACATCCAATGAATTAATCATCTATTCATTCGACTCTCACGGTTCGCCCATTTCGCGGGCGAGATCCAAGGAATTGCGTTCAAGCCGCGCGTAGAGCGTCGCGGGGAACTTTAACAATTTCAGAATTCGTTTTTGCACCGGCGTCAACTCTGTGAGATGGC
>JADZEK010000139.1 GCA_020850595.1 Anaerolineales bacterium | reverse complement strand
GCGCGTGGCGGCCTGGTTCATGGGCCGGCCTTGCGCCCAAACCCGCCGGTCGGCCTTCTCCCGCTTGGCCCCAGCTGTGGCTCCCACTTGATCCCTGCCGCTCCAGTGAATTCGCCAGCAGTATCTTAGCAAGAGGCAGTTTTGGCGTGAAATGGCGCAGATATGGAGCGGGCTGACAGTGGGCGAGGACTACAGGCAGCGGAGGACCAACGACGGTGGCGCGCATCTTCATTACCGGCTCAACGGATGGCTTGGGGCGACTGGCGGCGGAACGGCTGATTCAACTAGGCCACCGGGTGATCTTGCACGCCCGCGACCAACGGCGGGCGGAGGCGGTGTGGGACAGCGCGCGGGCCGAAGCCATCGTGACCGGCGACCTGGCGAGCCTGGACGAGACGCAGGAACTCGCGGCCGAGGTGAATGCGCTGGGCAGGTGCAACGCCGTGATTCACAACGCGGGCATCTACCAGGACGCGAGCCGCGCGATCTTGCGCGTGAATACGCTGGCGCCTTATCTGCTGACCGCACTGATCCACCCGCCGCGCCGGCTGATCTACCTAAGTTCGGACATGCACTGGCAGGGCCGGCCGGTGCTGGAGGCGGTGCGGGCGGGCCGGAAGATCAGCTACTCCGATTCTAAACTGCACGACCTGCTGCTGGCGAAGGCCGTGGCGCGCCGCCGGCCGACGGTGTATGCCAACGCGGTGGACCCCGGCTGGGTGCCGACCAAGATGGGCGGGCCGAGCGCCAGCGATGACCTGAGGCAGGGGTTCGAGACGCAGGCCTGGCTGGCGGTGAGCGGCGAGGCGGGGGCGCGGGTCAGCGGCGGGTACTTTTATCACGGCCGGGCGGCGGAGTATCTGCCGGCGGCGGATGACGTGGCGCTGCAAGAGGACTTTTTGGCGGCTTGCGAGGAGGCCACGGGGGTGCGGCTGCCCGGCAGCGCGGCGGGCGGGGCTGAGGCCGGGTCGCTCAGAAATTAAACGTGTGACACTGAGAATTGGCCGGGACGCTGCGCGTCACCGGCCACAAGGGAAGGTGAGGCCCACCGACCGGAGGCCGGGTTGCTCAGAAACTAAACGCATTTGATAGCCGGCCCGGGGCGTAGCACGCTACGCCCCTACCCGACACAGGGCCGCGGCCGACGGGTGTTTCGGGCCTGGAGGGCTGGCGGCCTGCCGCCATGTGCTCTTCGGAATGTGACATAGGACTTACGCAGTTGAATGACTCCAATCGTACCTGTGGCTGGTGCATGGCTCAGTTACCCGCCAGATGTGGCGTGCCGAGGCTCGGAATTGCGCGAACTGCGTAACTCCTATGACAGGCAAAAGGGGGCTGATCAGTCTCAGGCGCCGTTTAGATGCAATTGCCTGCAAACTTGACAAAGACCATGCGTTTCAGCTAAAATGTGATTTAGTCGTGCCGAAATATATGTTTAATAGCACGCAATTCTCAGCCAGGCCGCGTGGCACCCCGCAGCGGCGGGCCGAACGGGAGTCTCTGAGATGGACAAGCCGAAACTCTCCCGGCGCAATTTCCTGCGCGCCGGGCTGTGGGGCGCAAGCAGCCTGGCGGGCCTGACGGCGCTTTCGAAAGTCTCAAGCGTGGCGGCGCTGCCCCGGCCCCAGGCGGGCAGTGGGGACACCGACCACGGCGGCCACCACGGGAGCGGCGACGGCGCGGTGGGCGACGTGGACCTGACGCAGTTCGACCCGAGCGTCTTCCTGACCAACTTTGACTACGGCCGCACCAGCACGCTGGAGAACGGGCAGACGCTGCGCGAGTGGGACGTGAACGCCATCAACCAGAACATTGAGATCGCGCCGGGGGTGATCTTCCCGGCGTGGACGTACGATGGGCAGGTGCCGGGGCGCACGTTCCGGGCGCAGGAGGGCGACCGGCTGCGCTTCCACTTCGGCAACGGCTCGTCGCACCCGCACACGATCCACTTTCACGGCATCCACCCGCCGAGCATGGACGGCCTGACGCCGCTGGTGTACACCGGCGAGTATTTCGACTACGAGTTCGACGCCCGGCCCTACGGGCTGCACCTGTACCACTGCCACACCATGCCCCTGAAGCGCCACATCCACAAGGGGCTGTACGGGGCGTTCATCATTGACCCGCCGGGAGGCCGCGCGCCCGCTCGGGAGCTGGTGATGATCATGAACGCCTTCGACACCAACTTCGACGGCGCAAACGAGGTCTACGCGGTGAACAGCGTGGCCTTCCACTACAGCAAGCACCCGATCAAGGTCAAGGTGGGCGAGCTGATCCGCGTGTACCTGGTGAACATCACCGAGTTCGACCTGATCAACTCGTTCCACCTGCACGCGGGCATGTTCCGGGTGTACCGGACGGGCACGCGGCTCGAGCAGGTGGACGACTACACCGACAACGTGATGCTGTGCCAGGGCGAACGGCACGTGCTGGAGTTCACGCTGGAATACCCGGGCCAGTACATGTTCCACGCGCACCAGAGCGAGTTCGCCGAGCTGGGCTGGCTGGGCATGTTCGAGGCGGAGGCTTAGGCCATGACCGACACGACCCTGCCCCGCAAACCAGCCGGCGGCTTGCCGGTCTGGTTCTGGATCGTCGCGCCCGCGCTGGCGCTGGCGGCGCTGGTGTGGGTCTTCGCGGTGGCCAACCCGGCGGCGATCTTCACCTCCTCGGCTCCGCCGATTGAGAGCCTGACGGTGCAGCGCATTGTGGTCGTGCCGGATGGCTTCCGGGTGACGGTGGTGAACGGCGGCGCGGTGGAGACGACCATCGCGCAGGTGATCGTGGATGACGCCTTTTGGGCCTTTACGATTGAGCCAAGCGCGAGGCTGCCGCGCCTGGGCACGGCGACGATCAGCATTCCGTATGCGTGGGTGGCAGGCGAGCCGCACGTGATTCAGGTGCTGACGAGCACGGGCATCCTGTTCGAGGGCGCGGTGGAGGCGGCCACGCTGACGCCGCAGCCGGGCCTGCGCGAGTTCGGGTCGTACGCGCTGCTGGGCATCTATGTGGGGGTGATCCCGGTGGCGCTGGGTATGTTGTGGTTCCCGGCGATGAAGCGGCTGGGGCGGCGCGGGCTGGGGGCGGTGCTGGCGCTGACGCTGGGGTTGCTGATCTTCTTGCTGGTGGACACGCTGCTGGAGGCGTTTGAGCTGGCGGGCGAGCTGCCGGGGGTGTTCCAGGGCGTGCCGCTGGCGCTGTTCGCGGCGCTGCTGACGTGGCTGGCGCTGGCGGCGGTGGGCGCGCGGCGCAAAGACCCGTATGGCGACCCGGCCAAGCAGCGGCTGTACGTTGCCACGCTGATTGCGCTGGGCATCGGCCTGCACAACCTGGGCGAGGGGCTGGCGATTGGGGCGGCCTTCGCGCTGGGCGAGGCGGCGCTGGGGTCGTTCCTGGTGATCGGGTTCACGCTGCACAACGTGACGGAGGGCATCGGCATCGCCGCGCCGGTGACGCGCGACCAGCCGAGCGTGAGGACGTTTGCGCTGCTGGCGCTGCTGGCGGGGGCGCCCGCCATCGTGGGCGCGTGGATCGGCGGGTTCGCGTTCTCGCCGCTGCCGGCGACGCTGTTCCTGGGCATCGGCGCGGGGGCGATCTGGCAGGTGATGGTGGAGGTGGGCCAATTGCTGCGGCGCGACGCGCAGAAGGACGGCCTGGCGCTGGTGTCGTGGCTGAACGTGGGGGCGCTGCTGGTGGGCATCGGCCTGATGTACTTCACGGCGTTCCTGGTGAAGTAGGGCGGCCGGCTTTCCAAGACAAAAGCGGCGGGGCCGGTCAGAGGCGTGACCGGCCCCGCCGTTGTGTTGACGGCCAGCAACGAGCGCCGCCGCTTGCCAGTACAATAGCGCTCATGCCGATCATCGAGCTGCACGCGCATACGATCGTTTCCGAAGACTGCCTGATGCGGCCGGGCGACATCGTGCGCACCTGCCGGGCGCGCGGTATTGACCGGCTGGCCGTGACCGACCACAACCGGACAGGCGGGGCGCTGGCGGCGCTGGCGCTGGCGCCCGACCTGGTGATCGTGGGTGAGGAGATCATGACCACGCAGGGCGAACTGCTGGGATATTTTCTCAAAGAGGAGATCCCGGCGGGGCTGTCGCCGGCGGAGACCATCGCGCGGCTGCGGGCGCAGGGGGCGGCCATCAGCGTCTCGCACCCGTTTGACCGGCTGCGCAAGGGCGCCTGGCGCGAGGCGGACCTGACCGCGATCTTGCCGCTGGTGGACGCGATAGAGGTTTTCAACGCGCGCTGTGTGCACGCCGAGGACAACGCGCGCGCGCTTGCCTTCGCCAAGGCGCATGGTACACTCGGCACGGTCGGTTCGGATGCGCACTCGCACCGCGAGTTGGGGCGGGCGGTGCTGGAGATCGGCGCGGCTGGGAGCGCCGCCGAACTGGCGGCGGGGCTGGCCGCCGCGCGACCACGGACGCGCCTATCGTCGCCGGCCATCCACCTGACCTCGCGCTTCGCCGTGACCTGGAAGCGCCTGACGCGCTTGGCGAGGCGCGGCGCCCCGGAGGAACGGTCCGCATGAATCTCTTGGCCGGCATCATCCTTGCCATCCTGTTTGGCATCTTGCCCATGGCCATCCTGGCGGGGCTGCTGACGCTGTTCGACCGCTACGAGCGCGAGCCGTTCTGGCTGATGCTGGGCGTGTTCTTGTGGGGGTTCTTCATCTCGGCGGGCGTCGCCATCCTGCTCAACACCCTGTTTGGCTTCAGCCTGTTCGCGCTGACCGGCAGCGAAGGGCTGGCGAGCGTGGGCACGGCGGTGCTGTCGGCGCCGATCGTGGAGGAGACGGTGAAGGGGTTGGCGGTGCTGATCGTCTTTATTTACTTCCGCCATGAGTTCGACTCGATTTTGGACGGGGTGCTGTACGGCGGGCTGGTGGGTTACGGCTTCGCGGCCGCCGAGAACATCAACTACATCTTCACCGGGTTCGTCAGCGCCGGGGCGGAGGGGCTGATCCTGCTGGTGGTAATCCGCGTGGTGCTGATCCCGTTCCTGCACGCCACGCTGACGGCCTTTACCGGGATTGGGCTGGCGGTGGGCCGGCTGAACAACGGCTTCTGGCGCGTGGCCGGGCCGGTCGGCGGCTACCTGGCGGCGATCTTCCTGCATTTTACGCACAACTTGCTGTCGAGCACGGGCAGCGAGTTGATCTGCCTGTTCGGCAGCGTGCTCGACTGGTTGGGCTTCGTGGGGATGTTCATCTTCATCCTGGTGCTGGTGTGGCGCGAGGGCAAGATCATGCGCGAGCAACTCCAAGAAGAGGTGCGGCTGGGTAACCTGTCGGAGGGGCAGTATCACACCACCTGCTCACTGGGCGGGCAGGTGGCGGCGCGCTGGGGGGCGCTGGCGGGCGGGCGCTGGCGGCAGACGGCTCAGTTCTATGACGCCTGCGGCGAGTTGGCGTTTAAGAAGTATCAGTTGGCGCGGCTGGGGCCGGCCCGGGAGGGCGACGCGCAGGCCAACATTGCCAAGCTGCGCGGCCAACTGGCGAGGCTGAGCGCGGGCCAGGCCGGGTAGCGGCCCGCGACGCGCGGAAGACTGATGGTATAATCGCTCGCATTCCACGCCCCCGTAGCTCAGTGGATAGAGCGCTACCCTCCGGAGGTAGATGCCGGTGTTCGAGTCACCGCGGGGGCACAGCGACTGGCCGGGCCGGCCGCGTCTCGTGACGGGCCGGTCTTTCGTTTAACGGCCGGCGACGCCCGGCCCGTTTGGTGTTTTGGCAGTGCTCAGGCTATACTTTGGCGGCATCCGGCGCTATGCAATCCCCAAACCTCACCCGACTAAAACCGTTTGAGCGCAAGGCGGTCGAGGCGTTTGTCGAGGCTGTGCGGCGCGAGCTCGACAGCCGGCTGCTGCTGCTGGCGCTGTTCGGCTCGAAAGCGCGCGGCGACGACATGCCCGACGCCGACATTGATTTCCTGTTGGTGACCGAGGGCGACACGCGCGACCTGGAAAAACGCTTGAGCCAGGTAAGCGCGGCGATTGACCTGGAGCACAACGTGCTGTTGAACACGCTGCTGTTCAGCCGGGAGCGCTGGGCCGATTTCGCCGAGCGCCGCGCCGCCTTCTGGCAGAACGCCCAGCGCGATGGGATGCTGATGCTGCGCTCGCCGCGCTTGCCGGAGGCGCTGGTGAACCCCGGGCCGGAGGCGGAGAACCGCCCCGCCGACCACCGGCCGGAACAGAACGCCTACCTGACCAGCGCGTGGCAGGCGCTGCGCACGGCCGAGTCGGAGTTTGGGCAGGGCCATGATTTTCAGGTGGTGGCCAACCGCGCCTACTACGCGGTTTTTTACGCGGCCAACGCCGCACTGGCGACGCAGGGCCGGCAGCGCAGCAAGCACCCCGGCGTGCTGGCGATCTTTCGCGAAGAATTCGTGCTGACGGGGCTGATCGAAGGCAGCTATCTCCGCGATTATGAGGAGGCCATGAAGCGCCGCCACCTGAGCGACTATGACCTCAACGCCTTTATCAACGCCGACTATGTGCGGGTGGGGCTGGAGGCTGCGCAGCGGTTCACCTCGCGCATCGAGCGCTACCTGGCGGCTGACGGCGCGCTGCACGCTTGAGCCACCGGCGGGGGCGCGGCTGACGGCGCGCTGCACGCTTGAGCCCCGGCGGGGGCGCGCCTACGCCCGCCCACAGCCTCAGCACCGTCAGCGCGAGCAGGCGCACGGGGGCCAGACTCCACCAGGCATGGTCAGGCAGGGCGGTGACGCCGACACTGTCGCAACGCCGCGCCGGCCGGCCGGACTCAGCGGTGATGAGGCGCACCCGCGGGCCGGGCCGGGCACGACGTGCCAGGCTGATTGGCAGAGGCCGGTGCGGGCGGGCGGATAGGGCGACGCGCCGCAGAGAGGCAGAGATCTGTTACCAGCGCGTATGAGCAGGGTAGTTGAGGGCAACGAGGCACTTGTGGTACAGTCGCAGAATGCTGGAAGATGATTCGGCCCTGGCCCAGACCGCCCGGCGGCTGTTCCAGCGGGCCTACCAACTGCAGCAGCGGGGCAAGCTGGCCGACGCCATCCGGCTCTACAAGGAGTCGCTGGCGCACTACCCCACGGCCGAGGCGCACACCTATCTGGGCTGGACGTATGCCAGGCTGCACCGTTACGAGGCCGCGATTGAGGCCTGCCACAACGCCATCGCGCTCGACGCGGAGTTCGGCAACCCCTACAACGACATCGGCGTGTATTACATCGAGCTAGGTTGGTGGCGCGAGGCCAGCGCCTGGTTCGAGAAGGCCATCGCGGCTCCGAGATACGACAACCGCGAGTTCGCGCATTTCAACCTCGGCCGGGTGCATGAGCACCTGGGCCAATACCAGACCGCCGCCGCCTGTTACGCCACAGCGCTTAAGCTCAACCCGGCGTATGAGCAGGCGCGCCAGGCGCGCCGGCTGGTGCTGGGGAAGCTGAATTAGCATAGAGCGCCAGAAAGCGCTCTACCGCCCCCGCTAACCCAAACCGCGCGCGCACCACCGCCTGCCCGGCCGCCGCCAGCGCGCGGCGCTGCGTGTCGTCAGCGAGTAGTTCCAGCAAGACCCGAGCCAATTCAGCTTCGGCCGCCGCGGCGCGCCCCACTTCGGGCAGCACGCCGACGGGTGTGCCCACGACGGGCAGGCCGCACGCCGCGGCCTCTAAGACGGCCAGGCCCTGCGCCTCGTGGCGCGAGGTCTGCACACAGACCGCCGCGTTGGCGTACCAGGCCGGCAGGTCGGCGTGCGGCACGGCGCCGGCGAAGCGCACCGGCAGCCCGGCGGCCTGCGCCTCCAGGTCCGAACGCAGCGCCCCTTCTCCGACAATGACCAACTCGGCCGTGGGCCGCACCGCGGCGACCCGCCGGAATGCGCGCAGAAGCAGCGCCTGATCCTTCACCGGCGCGAGCGCACCCACGTTGATGAGGCGCTGCGCGGCCCCCGGCCCGGCGGGCCGCGGCTGAAAGCGGTCGAGGTCCACGCCGAGCGGGGCGACGACGACGGGAAACTTTAGCCCATGGGCGGCGAAGTGGGACTCGGCGACGGCGGCGTAGGCGCGGGAGCCGGCGGTGACCACGGCGGCCTGCCGCGCGCACCAGCGCACCAGCGCGCCGCGCCCCGGCCAGAGCTGGAGGCCGTAGCCGATGTCGGGCATGCGGCTCAACTCGCCGCCCGCCAGCGAGAGCACGGCGCGCACGCCCAGCCGGCGCGCGGCCCAGGCGGCCACCCAGCCCGGCTCGTCGAGCCAGAAGGCGTGCAGCGCGTCGAACGAGCCGCGGCGGTGCTCGACGGCGATGGCCCGCACGGCCCGCGCCCAGAGCGCGACCACGCGGGGGCCGAGGCGCTTGCGGCCGTCGAGCGCGCGCACGGTCGCACCGTAGACCGGGTAGGCGCCGCCGCGTTCGGGCCAGCGCAGGGTGAAGACGTGCACCTCGGCCAGCCGGGCCAGCGCGCGCACATAGTCGAGCAGGGCCGGGATGCACCAATCTTGCTCGTGGGCCGAGAAGCCGGGGACCACCAGGCCGATCTTCACGGCATTGGCTCAGCGGGTGGCTGCCGCGTGGCGAGGGCCAGCCAGAGCATGGGCAGCAGCGTCACCGGCACCATCAGGCGCTCCCACGAGGCCGTGACGTGCGCCTGAAAGGGCGCGTAATTGGAGAAGACGTAGGCTTGCGCCAGAGCAGCCAGATAGACCAACGGCACGCCCAGCCCGACCAGGGCCGCGGGCGAGGCCAGGCGGCGCGGCCGACGCCAGGCCAGCCCCGCGGCGACCCCGAGCGCCGCCAGCCAGACCCCGGCCAGGCGAGGCTCCAGCGCGGTGCGGAGCGCGCGCCAGGCGACGGAGAGCAGGCGACCTGACTGCTGCCAGTAGGTCGCCCAGGCAACGGCGGCAAAGTCGGTAGGCGGCAGGCGCGCCCGCCAGACGAGGACGGCCCACGGCCCGGCCAGGACGACGACGGGAATGGTGAAGGTGAGGGCCGCCGCAAGCCGGTGGCGCGAGGCGCCGCGCCGCCAGGCCAGTGCGAGGGCGGCGAACAGCAGCGCGCCCGCCAGCAGCCAGCCTTCCTGTTTGGTCCACGGGAGCAGGCCGGCGCAGAGGCCGGCGGCGAAGAGATAAGCACGGTTGGCTTGAGCGTCCCAGGCCAGCAAGTAGAGCGCGGCCAGGGCAGCGAGGGCCGTGAGCACGGCATCGGGGTACACCGCGCCGACAGAGCGCGTCAGGCCGGGCAGGCAGGCGGCGGCGGCGGTTGTCACCCAGGCCCAGGCCGGGCGCACACCGAGCCGCCGCAGACCGGCGGGCAGGGCCAGCAGCAGCGCCAGGTAGAAACCTGCTACCGGCAGGCCCGCCCAGCGGTCGTCGGGGCGGCCAAGCCAGGCATACTCCCAGGCTTGCAGCAGCGGAACCATGAGCGGGTAGCCGGGATGGGTGAGGAGGCGCGTCGGGTCGGCCAGCAGCGCTTGCGGGCCGGTCTGGGCCAGAAATAGGCGGCGCGACTGCATCCCCCAACTGACCCAACTGTCCCACACGGCGAGTGGTCGGCCGAGCGCGGTGACCAGCACGACGGCCACTTGCCCGGCTACGACTACCAGCAACAGCCGGCGCACCCAGGCGGCACGCGGCGGGCGGGCGGCCGCGGCGGGCGGCTGAGGCAGGGCGCGCCAACGCCGCCACCAGACCGCCCCACCCCAAGCGCCCAACGGCACGGCCAGGACGGAGAGCGCCACAACACCGGCGTTGAGCGACAGCCCCAGGGCCGTCAGCCAGAACAACGCCGTGGAGACGGCGAGCGCTCCCATGACCCAACTGAGCGCCGCCGCCTCCGCCGGGCCGGGGGCCAGGCCCAACCGCGCCAACAGCGGCAGGCCCGCCGCGCCCAGCCAGGCGACCAGCAGCGCGCCCAGCAGCGCCCGGCCGGCCGCGCGCCACAGGGGCGGCTCGGCCGCGGCGGGCGGCAACGCAGCGCCGCCGCAAGCCCCGGCGGTGTCCAGGGTGGCGAGCGCGCCGCCGGGCCAGCGCTGGACCACCTGCCCCGGCAAGGCGGCCGCGGGCACGTTCCACGCCAACAGGCAACGCGCGCCGGCTGCGCGGGCGACCGCTGTAAGGGCCTCCGGGCTAAGCGCAGTGGGCACATGCCAGCGCCCTTCCCAGGTGCCGTCGGCGGCGAACGGCGCGGCCCACACCAGCGGGCGCGGGGCCAGCACGTAGAGCGCGCGGTGGTAGACGACATAGTCCACGCGCCGCCAATCGGCGCCGGGTGTGACCAGCAGCAGCACCGCCTGGCGCGGCAGAGCCGCGTCCGCGCCGGCCAGCGTGTCGGCCAACGCCGCCCCCCACTGCGCGCGGTCTTGCGCGAGCCGATCGGGCCAGGCGCGCAGCACCGGCCAGACGTCATGCCGCCAGCCGACGAACTCACTCAGCCCGACCAGCAGGGCGGCGGCCAGCACCACCAGCAGCGCGGCGGCGGCCCAGCGCGGCGCGAACGTCATGGCGGGTCTCCGGCGCGCCGCGCATATACGTCGGTGCGGCCGTAGGTGGCGTCATTCACGCCGCCGGTCAACGCGTAGTCGCGCGCGAGCCAAGCTTCAACGGTGGGGCCGTCGGGGCCGGCCGCCAGCCAAGCGCGGGTGCGCACATCCACGAGCACGACTTGCGGCGCGAGGGCGGCGAGCGTGTCGGTGATGGGCACGGCCGCGCCCGCGGGCGGGAAGCCGGCGCGCACGACCGGGTAATACCAGGAGGTGTAGGGCAGATCGCTAAAGCCGAACCAATAGGTGTGCAGGCCCAGGACGCTGGGCCGCGCCACGGAAGAGGCCGCCGCGACGGCGGCGCGCAGGCGGTGGGTATAGGCCGCATAGGGCGTGGTGTGGGCGGCCGCTTGATCCAACTGACGCCAGAGGCCCGCGCCTTCCCAGGCGGCCCACGCACAGCCGACGACGAGCAGGCCGCGCAGCCAGGGCCACGACCGGACGCCCGCCAGCCGCCACGCCGCGCTCAGCCCCCAGGCCACGGCCAGCGCCGCCAGCGGCCAGTAGAGCAGCAGATAGTTGGCGACCTTGGAGGAGACCAACAGCGCCAACAGGCCGGGCAGGAGCCACAGGCCCCAGGCGTAGGCCGCCAGTGGGAGGCGACGGCCCGCCTGCCGCGCCAGCGCCACGGCCGCGGGCAGGCCCGCCAGCAGCATCAGCCACAGGCCGGGCCGCAGCCAGCCGCGCCAGTCGCTGCCCAGCCCCGGCCCATAACGCTGGGCCTCGGTCAACAGGTTGTGGGCGTACCAGCCGGGGTCGAACGGGGCCAGCCGGTCGCGGTAGAGGCTGACCTGGCCGAGCCAATCGCTCCAATGCCGCAGCACGTACAGCCCGTAGGGCAGCAGGACAACGCCGGCGCCCAGCGTGAGCGCGCCAATAGTCTGGACCGCCCAACGCGACGACCGCGAGCGCCGGCCGAAGTGCAGCAGGGCCGCGCCCAGGGCCGCGAGCCAGAACCAGCCGTAAACGTGCGCCAACCCGGCCAGCCCGCCGAGCGCGCCGGCCAGCGCGGCCCGGCCCGCGGCGCGCCGGCCGGCAGGCGGCCCGGCACGACCCAGCGCCAGGCAGGCGGACAGGCCAAAGACCGGCACCGCGATGTCGTACCGGGCAAACCGCGCAAAGTCTACCAGCAGGATGCCGGTGGGGCGATAAATGGTTTGGCCGGCGGTGTGCGCCAACAGCAGCGTCGCCACCGCCAGCAGCCCGACGGGCGCGCCGAACAGCCGCCGCCCAAGCGCGAAGGTGAGCGCCAGGACCAGCAGACCGAGGAACACGCTCGTCAGCCGCGCCTGCCACAGCCCCAGCCCCGCCAGCCGAAACATGCCCGCCTGAAGCACGGGATAGAGCGGCATGAACCCGAAGTAGTGGCGCGCCGAGCCGAAGAGGCCGCCTTGCAGGGGAGTGCCAAACACGCCCCGCGTCGCCAGGGTCCAACTGGTGGAAGCGGTCCAGGGTTCGTCTTCATAGGCGCGCGGGACCACGGCCAGCGCGCGCAGCTCCAGCACCCAATAGGCCAGCAGCAGCGCGGCCAGCGCCAGCGTGATCGGCCAGCGGCGCGGGGGGCTAGCGGGCATTAGGCCCCCACCAGCCCCAGTAGTGGCGCGGCAGCGAAGGGGTCAGCCGCGCTTTGAGGTCGGCCAGCCACAGGGGCGCGTAGGCACGCAGCCGCAGCCCCGCACTCCGCAAGGCGGCCTGGTCAGCGCGGTCGAGGTAGGCGCGTGTGGGCCACAGGTAGGCCGAGAAGCCATAGCGCTCCTGGAAGTCGGCCTCCAGTTCGGCCACGCGGCGGACTTTGCGGGCGGGGTCGCCGAAGACCTGCAGGCCCAGCGTGAGCAGTTGACCGCCGGGAGCGACCTGCGCCTGAGCATGGCGCAGCGCTTCCGCCGGGTTGGGGAAAGAGGCCAGACAGCGATTGAGGATGACCAACTGGTAGCCGCCGGGCAGCACGCTCAGGTCGCGCAGGTCGAGCTGAAGGGGCAACCAGCGCTCGGGGTAGAACCGGGCCGCGCCGAGGCCGTCATACGGGTCGGTGAACGGCTCGACGGCGGTGACGGCGTGGCCCCAGGCGGCGAGATGGTGTGTAAGCCAGCCGTTGTACGCGCCGATCTCCAGCACGGTGAGGGGCGCGGCGCGGGCCAGGCGGCGGCGCACGACTTCCAGGTCGTATTGGCGCTGCCGCCACTCGCGGTCGCGGGCCACGGCCGGGCCGCCGGGGAGCAGCGGGTAGGCGGCCGGGTCGAGCAGGCGGCGGCCCAGCCGCGCGCGGTAATCTTCCAGCGCGGGCAAGAAGCGCGCCAACTGCGCGGCGAACTCCGGCGTGACCAGGCGCACCAGGCCGCCGGCCGCTTCCACCTGGAAGCGGTGGCCGGAGGCGCAAGTCCACGCGGCGGAGTCAACCGGCTGATGGCAAATCGGACAGCGGTAGGTCATCGCTCACCCGGCTCAGCTGCCGGCCCCAGGTGAAGTAGAACAGCAGCAGCGCCCACTGGGTGACGGCAGCGGCCCAAGCCGCGCCCAAGGCGCCCAGCGGCGGCAGCCACCAGGCGAGGAGCGCGAGGTTGACGAGCACGCCCAGCCCGTTGGCGGCCACGACCCAGAATGCCTTGTCGAGCTTGAAGAGGGCATAGATCAGCGGCGAGTAGAAGTAGACCGGCAGCACGAACAGCGCGCCCGCGGCGAAGAAGCCCGGCGCGAAGTGGAGGCGGTAGCCGAAGCGCAGCAGCAGGGCGGCGGCTGGGAGGCCCCCGGCCGTGATGAGCAAGCCCAGCAGGCCGAACCGGAGGGCCAGCCCGGCCAACACGCGGGCGCGCAGACGGTAGAGGCTCTTGACGAACGGCGTGAGCACGAAGGCCGCGACCGATTGCAGGTAGATCATCAGGTTGGAATAGACTTGATAGTGACCGACCTGCTCGCGGGGCAGCCAGGTGACGGCCGCATACAAGTCTACGCGCGACTGCAACAGCCCGCTGAGGCCGAGCAGGAAGAACGGACCCGCCCGCCGCAGCCAGCCGAACTGCGGCCCGGCCACGCGGCGGGCCGCCACCGCGCGCCGGTAGCGCAGGAAGTACACCAGGGTCTCGACGGCGTTGGCGGCGATATAGATCAGCAGCAGCGCGTCGAGGGTCAGCGCCTGGCGCAGGACGAGCACCGGCGCGGCCAGCAGGGTGACGGTGAGGGCCTCGACGCCCAAGCCGAAGCCGAAGTCGCGGCGGTAGAGCACGAGGACCTCGAAGCTCTGCGCCAGCATGAGCACCGCCGTGAGCAAGGACAGGAGCGCCCAGCGCAACGGGCTGTAGCCGAAGAACGCCAGCACGCCCAGCGCCGCGCCCAGCAGCGCCAGCCGGGTGAGGAAACTGGTCTGCCAGGCGGCGGCGAGGCCGGCCGGGCCGCGGGCGAACTCGCGCAGCACGAAGTCTTTGTTGCCCCAGCCCGCCAGGTGTGCGGCCAACTGGGCCACCACCAGCGCGCGCACGAAGTCGCCCCACACGCCGACGCCCGCCAGCCGCACGACGAGCACCGAGACGACCGGGCTGAACAGCGGCACGAGCAGGCTGTTGGCCGAGTTGGTGACGATGAGGGCGAGGCGCTTACGCCAGCGCGGGCCGCCCAGCACTGCGCGCAGTCGGGCGGCTAGGGACATGCGGCGCACCTGACGGCGAACAACTGGTAGGAGCCATACGTCGCCAAGCGGTCGAGGCCGGGACCGTCGCGCAGATAGGCGTAGTTGACGGCGGGCGCGCGCCCGGCCCACTGGCTCTGGGCGTTCGCCACATCGAGCAGCAGGTAGGCGGGGGGCGGGCCGGCCAGCAGCGCGGCCAGGTCGGCGGTGGTGAGCGCCCAGAGTTCATGCGTCTCCAGGCGGCTGTAGTGCGCGAAGGTCGGCGTGACCTGAAAGGTGAGCAGGCGCGCGCCGGGCGGCGTGTGCGCCTCCACCGCGGCGACAAGCGCCAGGTCGCCGGCCTTGCGCTCGGCAAACCAGCGGGTGAGCGCCCAGCCGCCCCACGCCTGCCAGGCCAGCCCGCCCAGGATGAGGGCCGCGACGAGCGCCCGCCACCCACGACCGGGCCGCCAGCGCCACGCGACCGCCGCGCCGAGGGCGACGAGCACGGCCAGCGGCGGCAGCGCGGCCAGCCCGAAGCGGAAGTTCTGCCAGGGGGCGCCGGCGTGAAAGCCCAGGATGACCAGCGGCCAGCCGCCAAGCAGCCCCAGCGCCAGGGCCGAGCGCGGCGCGCGCCAGAGCCGGGCGAGAGCCGGCAGCAGGAAGACCGCCAGCAGCGGCGTGAAGTAGTAGGGATGCAGCGGCAGCAGCCCATAGTAGAGGCCGTTGGGCAGGCGGTAGGTCTGCGCGCCGTCGGCGGTGACAAAGCTGCGGCGCAGGACATTCGCCGGGTTCCAGGTGTAGACCTCCAGGTCTCCGGCAAAGGCGCGGGCCTGGCCGGCGGCGGGCGGCGTGAGCAGCGGCGCGGCCAGCGGCGCGAGGAGCACGCCGGCGACGAGCGCCGCGCCCAGGGCGTGGGCCAGGGCGGCGCGCCGGCGCACCCGCCAGCGGGCCAGCAGCAGGGCCAGCGCTACGCCGGTGACGGGCAGCGCCAGGAGGGCATAGGCCCAGCGTGTCAGCACCGCAACGGCGACCGCGCCGCTCGCCAGCAGCAGCCAGTGGCCGCGGGCGGCGGGGGCATAACGCGCCAGCGCCCAGGCCCCGAGCGTCGCGGCGGCCAGCGCGGGCGCGTCGGCCATGACCACCACGCTCGATTGCCAGAGCTGCGGGTGGAGCGCGGTGGCGAGGCCGGCCAACAGCGGCCCGGCCTGCCCCCAGCGCCGGCCGCCGGCGGCGGGCCAGAGCAGCGGCCACAGTGCGCGCGCCAGCAAATAAGTCAGGGGCGGCACGGCTGCGCCGCACAGCAGCGCCACGCTCTGCGCCACCGCGGGTGCGCGGCCGGCGATCAGCCCGGCCAGGGCCACGAGCAGGGGATAGCCCGGCGGCCAGAAGAACGGCGGGAAGGGCTGCCAGCGTAGCAGCGCCTGGGTGAGCGGGCCGACGGCATAATCGTAGTAGGCGTAGGGGTCTTGCCCATACAAGCCGTCAAACGCATAGGCGGCGAGCGAGGCGGCGCGCAGGGCGAGGGCCAGCCCGAGGAGCATCAGCGCCCACCACCCAGCCGAAGCGCGGCGGACGTTTACCATAGCAGCAGACAGGCCTGCACCGGCAGGTCGGGGGTGTGCGCCGGCAGCGCCGCCGTCTCGCGCGCTGCAATTAGCTGCGCCCAAACGGCCAGCGCCCAGAGCAGCAGCGAACCATAGAGTTTAGGGTAGGCCAGGAGCGCCCATGCGCCCGCCTCGAAGCGGGCCGATTGATACGGCAGCGGCAGGCCAATCGCCGCGACGCCGAGCGCGAAGGCCACCCACGGCCAGCGCCACCGGCGGCCGGGCTGGGCGCGCAGCCAATCGGCCAGCAGCGCCAGCGGCAGGAGGGCCAACGCGAAGTGATAGTCGAGCGAGAGCGGGCTGAGGATGAGGGAGAGCAGCGTGAAGGCGGCGAAGGCCAGGCGCGCATCGGGCGCGACCCAGGCGGCGTAGAGGCTCGCGAGCAGCAGCGCCGCGCCGCCGAGCAGGGGCAGCGTCCGCGCAAGCAGCGGCGCAGCGAGCCACGGGGCTGGGTTCCAGTGGGGGTCGTAGAGGAACAGGTGGCGCGCCCAACTGGTGAGCGCCTGGTAGGCGGTGACGGTCTGGCGGGGGTCGGCGGGCAGGCGGGCCAGCACTGACAGGTGGGCGGGCCACGCCGCCCAGCCGGTGAGGGGCAGTGCCAGCAGCGCCACGCCGGCGGCCACGACCAGCGCCACGGCCGGCGCGCGCCACTGGCGGCGCAGCGCCAGCAGGGGCCAATAGAGCAAGCCGGCCAGCTTAAAGGCCAGCAGGCCGCCGAGCGCCGCGCCCAACGCGCCCGGACGCGCGCGCTGGAAAGCGGCCCAGGCGCAGACCGTCAGCAGCAGCACGATCAGGTAGACCTGCCCGTAGGCGAAGTTCGCCCAGACCGGTTGGAGGCTCACGGCCGCCGCCCAGAACGCCAGGCGCCAGGGCGCGGGCCAGGCCAGGGACCGCACCAGCAGCGCACCGGCGGCCAGCAGGGCCGCTGCATTGAGGCTCAGCCACACCACGCGCGCGGAGGCGTGGTCGAGCCAGGCCACGGGCAGCGCCAATAGCGCCGTGGTCGGCGGGTTGGGCCGGAAGATGTCGTTGGCCCGCGGCTCGAAGCGCGCGATCTGCGCCTGGAACCAGGTGTCGTGGTAGGCGCGGTCGAGCGGTTGGCCTTCGAGCAGCAGGCGCGCGGCCGTGTAGTAGGCCACAAAGCCATAGGTGGGCGTGACGGCGGAGCGCGCCACGAACACAGCCAGCCGCAGCGCCGCCAAGACAACCAATGCGGCCAGCACGAGCAGATGCCAGTCGCGGCGCGGGCGCGGGCGGTCAGGCGCCATCGAGCGTCACTCCTGGCTCGGCCACGCCCAAGTGCGCCAGGCGGCGCGCAATCGCCGCCGACAGCACTTTGGGCCGGCCGTCCACCGTGGCGCGCGAGGCCGCGCTGCCATTGGCCGCAAAGGCCCCAGGCGCATCGGCGTAGCGGGGCTGCCCCGCGACCAGCACGAGGCGCACGTCGGCGCGCGTGGCGGCCAGCAGGGTGGCGGCGGGCGTGGCGGCCAGGGCGGGCAGCGCGAGGAGATCGGCGGGCGCGCCCACGGCCAGCCGCCCGGCCTGGGGCAGGCGCAGCAGCGCGGCCGCATCAATCGTGACCAGGCGCAAGAGCGCGGCGGCGTCTACCTGGCCGGTGGCCGCCGCGCAGCGCAGCTCGGCCAGCAGATCGGCCGCGCCGCTGAGGCGCGAGTCGCTGCCCAACGCCACGCGACCGCGCGCGGCCAGGTCGGCCACGGGGGCCGTCGCGCCAAAGAGGAAGTCGTTGGAGGCCGGGCACCAGACCAGGCCCACGCCGCGCGCGGCCAGCGCCGCCCACGCCGCCGGGTGGAGGGCTACGCCGTGCACCAGCAGGGTATTCGCGCCCAGACAGCCCAGCGCGGCGAGGGCGTCTGCCTCGGCGGCGGCGGCGGCGTCTACGCCCTCGGCGGCGTGAATGATCCACGGCCAGCCGCGGGGGGTGCGGCGGTAGGCGGCGGCCACCGCCCGCTCGCCCTGCACGCCGAGCGAGTGGCTGTAGCACATGCGGCTGACCACGCGCACGGGGAAGTCGCGGCGGTGGAAGGTGTAATGCGCCGGGTCGTGGTGGGCCACGGTCGTGGCGCCGCTGAGCAGGTTTTTGAGCGCGCCCTGAAACAGCCGCGCAGGCAGCGGCACGGCCAACGGACCGAGCAGGCGCGGGTCGGCCGCCCAGCGCGGCTGGAAGTCGGCGATCCAGTCGCGGGCGTTGGCGTAACGGTCGCGCCACTTGAGGCGCGCAAAGTTGTTCAACTGCAAATGGTCGTGGGCGTTAATCAGGCCGGGGAAGACAAACGCGCCGTCCAGGTCTACCACGGCATCGCCGGGCGCGGGCCGTTCACCCAACGCGGCCACGCGCCCGCGGGCCACGCGCAGCGAGTCGGCGGCCGCGCCGACCACGCGCGCGTTGAGGTAAGTGACGGCCGCGCTCATGGGGGTTTGACCGCCCGCAACACCAGCACGACGGGCCGCCCGCGCCAGGGATGCTCTGAGTCGAGGAGCGGCTCGCGCACGGCGTCGAGCGCCAGCCCGGCCGCGGCGCAGGCGGCGTGGTGGTGGCTGTACAGGTGAACGTGGTGTTCCACGGCGTAGGCGCGGCCGTCGGCGGCGGTGAACGTGCGCTGCAGGCCCGCCAGGGCCGGCAGGGGGTGAAAGTCGGAGTAGACGAGCACGCCGCCGGGCGCGAGCACGCGGGCCATCTCGCTCAGGGCGCGCGGCAGGTCGGCCACATGGCCGACGGCCAGCCCGCAGATGATGAGGTCAACGCCGGCGCTGGGCAGCGGCAGGGCGCGCAGGTCGGCCTGGGCTAACTGGCTGCTGACGGCCCTGGCCCACGCCAGCATGGGCCACGACAGGTCGAGGCCGAGGAGCTGGGCCGCGCCGCGCCCGCTGAGGCGCGCCAGGTAGCGCCCGCTGCCGCAGGCCAGGTCGAGCACGCGCCGCCCGGCCGGCGGCGGCAGCAGGGCCAGCACAGCGGCCTGCTCCAACGCCATGAGCGGGTTGTGGGCTTCGGCGGCATAGCTGGGCGCCCAGCGCGCATAGGCGGCCGTCACGCCGAGCGCCTCGGCCGAGGCGCGCCCGCGCCGCCAGCGCCGCCACCAGCGCTTCATGGGCAGCGCTAGAAGCCCGTGGTCTCGGGCCGCTGATACTGAAAGAGCTTGTGGAAAGCGCGCAGCTCGAGCGGGTAGCCGTAGACCTGGGCGTGGTAGCGCCAGCCGGCCAGCCCGCGCAGGACGGCGCGCTTGAGGCCGGTGAGGCGGCGGTCGGTCACGGTGGGGTAATAGGCGTTGAGCACGCGCTCGAAGTCGCGGACGCTGCGCTTGAGCTGGGGGTCGAGCCAGGGGGTGTGCGGGTCGCGCCGCAGGGAGAAACTGCGCCAGTCACCGCTGACCCAATCGGCCAGCGTGTCGGGGAAGTGAAAGCCCAGGGCGCGGGCTTCGTCGTAGAGCGTGCCATCGGCCGGCACGGGCGTGTACATGTACAGGATAACCTCGGTGGCCGGGTTGATGGCTTTGAGCCGGCGAATGAAGCTGATGGTGGCGGCGATGTCGTCGAGCGGGTTGGGCGGGTTGCCGAGCACGAAGGAGAACTCGGGCACGATGTCGTAGCGCCGCAGGCGTTTGGCCAGCTCGAGCGTGGCGTTGACCGTGACCTGGCCGCCCTTGTTCATGCGGGCCAGGGCTTCGTCTGAGCCGCTCTCGGCGCCGCTGAAGACCATCTTCAGCCCGCTGGCCTTCAGCTTGTCCCAGGTGGCGTCGCTGTAGCGCATCAACTCGTCCACGCGGCCGAGCGCCCACCAGGCCAGCCCCTGCCCCTTCAGGCGCTCGGCGAACTCGGCCGCGCGCGGCTCTGAGACGAAGAAATCCATGTCGTGGAACTGCACGGCGTCAATGCCATAGGCGGCCTTCTGGCGCAGCACCACGCCCGCGGCGCGCTCGGCCGACTCGGGCAGCCAGCGCTGATTGACCATGCCGACCACGGCGCAGAAGTTGCAGGCGAACGGGCAGCCATAGGAGGAGTGGTGCGCGCCGACGCGGTTGCCGAGGTAGTGGCGGTGGAGGTAGTGCGGCATGGGCAGCTTGTGGTAGGGCCACAGCGGCAGTTTGTCGAGCGGGATGAGGGCGCGGTGCGGGTTGTGCTTGACGCGGCCGTTGTCTTTGTAGATCAGCCCGGCCAGTCCGCTGAGCGCACCGCCATAGGCCAGCACGCGGGCCAGCTCCAAGAAAGTCTGCTCGCCCTGGCTGTGGATGCAATAGTCCACGTAGTCTTCCTTCAGGGCCACGTCGGCGTGGGCGGAGGGGAAGTAGCCGCCCCAGATGATGGGCACGCCGGGCAGCGCGGTTTTGAGGCGCTGGGCGTCGGGCACGGCGTGGTTGAGCTGCGGGCCAGGCATGACGGTGAAGCCGACGGCCAGCAGCGGGCGCAGTTGGGCCAAGGCCAGGATGTGCGCCACCGGGTCAGGCAGCAGGTTGGCGTCTACGATTTCGTAATCGAACTCGCCTTCGAGCATGGCGGCCAGGGCCAGCAGCGACATGGGCAGCGGCTTCTTGGGCGAGGGCGTGCTCCAGGGGTTGTAGAGAATGATGAGGGGCGTCATGAGAGTTTGGCCGCTGGTCGCAGGCGCTCCATCAGGGCTTTTTCCCAGGGATAGTCGTAGTAGTGGCGCTGGACACGCCAGCGGCTGAGCCGGCTGAGCGGCCAGCGCAGCAGGTGGTTGCGGCCGTAGGCGTAGCGCTGGTAGAACTTGAAGCGCTCGACGCGCTGCCACTGGCGGTGGGTGACCCAGGCTTCACGCCCGCCAATGTAGTCGAAATCGGCCCAGGCCGCCAGCGTGTCGGGAAAGCGGTAGCCTTGCGCCAGCAACTCGCCGGCAATGGGGTTGCCGGGATAGGGCCGGAAGAAGAAGAGGGCCACCTCGAAGTCGGGGCTGAGGGCGCGCAGCCGCGCGGCGGCGTCGAGCGAGGCCTGCACGCCGGCGTCGGACTCGCCGGGGAAGCCGACGATGAAGTTGAAGATCGCGCCCAGCCCGTGGCGCGCCAGCCGCTCGGCCGAGGCATAGACCTGGGCGGGGGTGATGTCTTTTTGGATGCGCGCCAGCATGGCGGCGGAGCCGCTTTCCACGCCGATCATGGCGCGGCGCAGGCCGGCGCGCTTGCATTTCTCCAGGAGCGCGTCATCGAGCCGGGCGCCCTGGTCGGCGCGCATGGTGGCCGTCCAGGGCACGCGCAGGCCGGCGGCGAGGAAGGCGTCGGCCACGGCCTCGACCCGAGCGCGGCTGGTGAAGAAGGTCTCATCCTGAAAGGCGATCTCGTCCAGCCCCCAGCGGGCATGGTAGGCGGCCAACTCGGCTGCCAGGCGCGCAGGCGTCAGCCCATACCAACCGCGCTGGTAGACGGTGGGGTCGGCGCAGAAGGCGCAGCGGAAGCGGCAGCCCTGCGAGGAGATGTAGTCGAGCTGGCGCTTGCCCTTGGCGGCGAAGTAGCGCGGCACGTCAATCAGGTGGTAGTTGTGGGGCGGCAGGGCGTTCACGTCGCGCATGGCGCGCGGCAGCTCAACGACCGGGCGGCCGGCGGCTGAACGCCAGGCCGCGCCCGCGACGCCGGCGAGGCTCTGCCCGGCGGCCAGACGCTCGACGACGGCGGCGAAGGTGTCTTCGCCCTGCCCGATCACGACGGCATCTACGCTCGGCTCGGCCAGGCATTGCTCGGGGAAGAGCGAGGGGTGCCAGCCGCCCCAGACCACCGGCAGGCCGGGCTGCACGACCTTGACGGCGCGCGAGGCGGCCAGGACATCGCGGATGGGCGCGCCGGTGAGCACGGTGACGCCCACGCAGACGGTGTGAGGAGCAAGCTGCGCCACGAGCGCCGCGGCGGGGTCGGCCTCCAGGCGGCCGTCAACGATGACGACTTCGTAGCGGGCCGGGTCGAGGGCGGAGCCGACGGCCAGGAGCGCCAGCGGCATGGTCCAGAACACGGCCTGGGGGTTGTAGAGCACTACGCGCGGGCGCATCAGGCAGCCCCCGGCTGAGGCCCGGCCGCGCCGGCCAGCGCCCGCAAGCGCCGCTCGGCGCGCAGCCAGCCCAGCGCGGCGCGGGGGACGCCGGCCAGCGCCCGCAGCCGCCGCGCCAGCGGGGCCGGGCGCGCGCGGCGGGCCTGCCGCAGGTCGAGCGCGCGGCGCAGGCGGAACTCGTGGTGCACGCGGCCATGCAGCACGCGGTAGAACTCCTGGGGGAACGGGCCGCGGTAGAGCAGGGCCAGGTCGCTGGAGTCAACCCAGTTTTGTTTCTCACCCAGCTCCTGCCGCACCCGCTCGTAGAACTTGGTGCCGGGCAGCGGATAGGACACCGAGATGCCGATGTCGTCGGGCAGGCACTCGCGCACCATTTTGAGGGTGAGCTGAATGTCGGCCCAGGTTTCGCCGGGATAGCCAAACTGGAGGAAGAAGCCGACCTGAATGCGCTGCGCGCGCAGCCGGGCGGCGGCGGTGTAGATGTCGCTGACCGTGCCGCCCTTATCCATGGCGCGCAGGACCTTATCGGAGCCGGACTCCGCGCCCAGCCAGACGGTCTGGCAGCCCGCCGCCGCCAGGGCGCGCGCCACCGGCTCGGTCACGAGATCGGCGCGGGTGAGGCACTTGAACGGGAGGGAGGCCCCGGCGGCTTGGGCCAGCGCGCCGAAGCGCTCGATCCAACCGGGCTTAAGGCCGAGGATGTCGTCGGCGAACCACAGGTGGTCGGGCTGGAAGGCGGCCTTGAGCCACTGCATCTCGGCCACGACGTTTTCGGGCGAGCGCGAGTTGTAGCGCCGGCCCCAGATGGGCTTGGCGCACCAGTTGCAGTGGTAGGGACAACCGCGGGTGGTGACCATGTTCATGGAGTAGTAGCCGTGCCGCGCCTGCCAGACGGCCCGGTAGCGCGGCACGTCCACCAAATCCCAGGCGGGGAGGGGCAGCGCGTCCAGGTCGCGCAGGTCGGGGCGGCGCGGGTTGCGGTGCTGACGGCCATCGGCGGCCTGCCAGGCCAGCCCCAAGATTTCGGGCAGGGGTTGGGCGCCGCGGCCGGTGAGGGCAGCGAGCAGTTCGCCGAGCGTGGCTTCGCCTTCGCCCACCAGCACATAGTCGGCTCCATGCGCGAAGTAGCGGTCGGCGTGGTCGGTCGCGTCGGCCCCGCAGAGAATGACGGTGCAGCCGCGGGCTTTGGCGGCCGCAGTCATGGTGAAGGCGGCCGCCCGCATGCGCAGCAGGCACATCTTGCTCAGGTAGTTGAAGTTGTCCTCGAACAGCACGGCGAAGCGCGGCTGGTGGGCATCGAGCGCGGCGGCCCACTCGGCTTCGCTCTCGGCCAGCATGGCGTCGAAGAGCGCCACGCCATAACCGCGCGCGCGGACGTAGGCGGCGGCGTAGAGCGCGCCGAGGGGCGGGTAGGGCTGCTGCGCTTCCCAGAGCTTGGGGTCGAAGCGCAGGTAGTACGACTGGCCGAAGAGCACGTCGGTCATGCGCTCAGACGCCGGCCAGCAATAGTTGGCGCGGGCCGCGGCGCAGGGCGCACACGCAGCGCGCGCATTCGGCGCGTTCTCCCTGCCGGATAGCCCGCCGCAGGGCCACAGCCGCGGGCGCGTTGAGGGCCTGGGCCAGCGGCGCGCCGTTGGGTTGGCTCGCGCCGGGGATGAAGTAGCAGGGCTGCAAATGCCCGTCGGCCCCGATGACGGCGGAGAAGCGCGGGGCGTTGCAGGCCACCGGCGGGAAGGCGGCCTGGCCCAGCAGCGCGGCGAAGTACTGGTGCAACCGCCGCAGCTTGGCGGGGCGCTCGGCGATGAAGCCGGAGGTGAAGTCGGCGGCGTGCGTGCGCTCCAGGCCGGCCAGCACGGCGGCGAAGCGCGGCAGGTCGGCGGGGCGCAGGGCCATGGTCTGGTCGTAGTCGGCGGCGCGGGCAAAGGCCACGTGGGTGCTGACATCCACCGGCAGAAACGACACCTGGCGCACCCCGAGGGCATGGCCCAGGTCAACCAGCGCGGGCAGTTCGGCGTAGTTGGCGCGCTGGACGGTGCAGCGCAGCGTGACCGCCGCGCCGGCGGCTACGGCCGCGCGCACGCCGGCCGTCACGGCGGCGAAGGCATCTACGCCGCGAATGGCCTGGTAGGTCGCGGGTGTCGCGCCGTCGAGCGAGACGGTGATGGTCTCGCACAGCGCGGCGGCGCGCACGGCGTGGCGGGCCAGCGCCAGCCCGGCCGTGAGCAGCCACAGGCGCAGGCGAGCCGCCTGGAACACGGCCGCGATCTCGGCCCACTGGGGATGTAATAGCGGCTCGCCGCCGGAGAGCAGCACGACCTGCGCGCCCAGCGCGGGCAGCTCACGCGCCAGGCGCTGGGCGGCGGCCGGCGGCAGGTTGGTTTGCCCATGGCGCCAGTAGTCACAGGTGACACAGCGCGAGTTGCAGCGGTCGGTGAGGTAGACAATCGCCAGCGGCAGAGCCGCCAGCCGGTCGCTCAGCAGGTTCACCGCCAGCCGCGCATCCATTAGCCGGCCTCCACCACGTCGCGGGCAGGCAGGTGCGCGCGCAGGCGCGCCTCAAAGCGCTGGAGGATGGGGTGGCCGTGGTCGTCAAAGTGGCCTTTGACGTGCTCGGCATCTAGCTCGGCGGAGGCGTGGGCCTGCCGGGCGGCGGGCGCGAAGCGGGCCAGCTTGCGGCGGCGCTCCCAGCTTTCCAGGGCTTCGCCCAGCGGCCCGCCCAGTAGCCATTCCAGCAGGCGCTGGGCGGTGCGCGCCAGGCCACGCGGGTGGTGGTCGCGCTCGGTGCGCAGGGGGTGGGCCGCGTGCGGCAGAAAATCGGCCACCCAGGGGTTGGCCGCGCGCAGTTCGGCGTAGACGCCCAGGCCCACCAGCGGCACCATCTGGGCCAGGTCGTGGGCGACGAACAGGTCGCGCCGCCGCTGAGCCAGGGCCGAGTGCGCCAGCACGTAGTTGGGGCAGAGGCCCACGCGCCACAGCCGGGCCAGGCGCACCACGCCCACGGCCAGGGCGCGCGCCAGCCAGACCCGCCCCGGCGCGGTGATGATGAAATAGTCAATGTCATCGGCGGCGGGCGAGTTGTCCACGGCTAACGCGCCGGTGACGGCCACGAGGCGCACGAACGGCAGGGCGCCGAGCACGGCTGCCCAGCGGCGGGCCGGGGGCCACAGCGCGGCCGAGGCCACGCGGCGCGCCTGGCGCACGGCGCTCAGCGCCTGGCGGTCGGACAGCATGACGTAGCCCGCGCTGTGGGCCAGGCGCGCTTGCAGCCAGGGGGAGTCGGCGAGCCGAGCCAGCACCGCCTCGCGGCTGGCGGTGGTTTCGATCAGGTAATAGTGAATTTCGTGAGGCGTGAGGGGATAGTCGAAGATATCGGCGTAGAGCAGGGTGCGAAAGATCGCCTCGTCGGTGGGCAAGGGGGGCATAGGTTCGCGACCAACGGCATTATAGCGACCACGCACCGCGGGTCGGGCCTGACTTTAGTAAGGTTTTGCCGCCAGACGGCCTGGCGGCTTTACAAGCCGGAGGCCGGGGCGCGGCCAAATTCGGGCAGGTGCGCGGCCAGGTGGTCAAGCAGCGCCTGAAAGTCGGCCGGGTCAAGCTCGGCGCCGGCGCGCCAGCGGGCGTCTTCGGCGGTGAGGTAGAGGGCTTCACGCCCGCCCAGGGCCAGCTTGCCGTGCTCGCTGGGGCGGCGCAGTTCATAGAACGCGCAGGCCGCGGCCAGGGTCTCGGCGGCGGCGGGGGCCAGGAAGGTGTAGAGGGAGACGACGGTGTCGCCCTGCACGAGCCGCAGCGCAAACAGGTGATGCCCGGCCGGGATGCGGCCGCCGCGCCGGCGCTTGATGGCGAAGCGCCAGCGCCAGAAGTTAACCGTCTGGCGCAGATCGAGGCGCACTTCGCTGCCCGGCTCGCGCCAGACCAGCAGGCCGGGTTCCAGCAGCATGGCCCGGCCGCTGGGCCAGCGCCGCATGAGCTGCTTTTCGGCCAGGTAGGCCAGGGGCTGCGCGACCACCACGGCCACCACAATGAGCAGCAGGACGCCAATGCCGACCAGGGGGCCGAACAGGGCCTGCACGATCAGGTGCAGCAGCGCATAGACGACGAGGAGGCTGACAAACCACAGCGCCATGGCGGTGAGGCGCACGCCGGTGTGAAACCGATCGGCGAGGAGCAGGCGGCCGGCAGCGGGCGTCATTGGGGGTCTGCGCCGGGCACGGCGGCGGCGTTGGCCCAGGTGAGCACTTCGTCGAGCAACTGCGCGCCGGTGAGCTGATTGTTCTTGTTCGAGACGGACAATTTCAGGTCTTGCCGGAAGGCATCGGTGTAGTCGCGCCCGACGGCGGCGGCCACGAGGCGCACGGCGCGCAGGCCGTTGGCGATGCCATAGCGCGCTTCCGGGCGGTCGAGGTCTTCATGGTAGAACGTGGCGCTGACGTACATGCGCTGGCGGTAGAACTGCGCCCGGAGCAACCCCAACAGCCGGCGCGCCTGCTCGGTCGTCAGCCGCTCCAGGCCGGCCGCGCGCAGGAATTCGCTCTCGGTTTGTTGGCCGAGCAGGACCCGGAACCAATTTTCGCGCAAGGTCCACGGCTCAACGTTGAGCACGTGGGTGAGGTCGAGGTAGGCTTCGTCTACGAAGTGGGCCAGGTGGTCAAGAGCGCGGCGCAGGGCGGGCTTCCAGTGCGAGTCGCCGGTGGTGCACTCGCAGCCGCTCGACCAGCGGTTGAGGCCGTGCCAGCAGCTCCAGGCGGTGTGTTCGAGGATCTCCAGTTCTTGGGTGGGCGGGTGCTCGGCCAGGTCGCGCGCCAGCGTGGTGACCTCGAAGCCGACCGAGTTGGCCTCGTAAGACAGCAGCCAATGGAGGAACTGCTCTTCGCCGGCGTGGTGGTGGCCAAACGTTTCGCCGTCGGTGGCGATGAGGAGCATGCGCGGGAAGGTGCGGCGCAGCGGCCCGAGCGTGTTGCGCGCCCAGCGCCCGGCCCCGCCCTGCCCCTTGATGTTGAAGGCTAACTGGTTGGAGTGCCAATCGTCACGGGAGTAGACGGCCAGGCGGTCGCCGGAGGGCAGCTTGACCCAGTAAGGCCCGGCGCCGTCGTTGGCGCCTTTGAGCTGACCTTGCGAGAGCACGGTGAACTGCACGCCGCAGTCGTGGAGCACTTGCAGCGTCTCCAGGTCTACGGCCAATTCGGGCAGCCACAGGCCGGGCGCGGGGTGGCCGAAGCGATGCTCAAAGGACATCAGCCCCCACTTGATCTGCACCTGCTTATCGCGCTTGCGGCAAAGCGGCAGGATGGTGTGGTGCGCGGGCTGGGCCAGCGCGTTGGTGCAGCCGGCCTGGGTATAGTAGCCCTGCTCGGAGGCGATGATTTGTTGGTAGGTGTCGGGGGCGTGGTCGGCCAGCCAGCGGGCGAGGGTGGCCCCCAGGTTGAAGGACATGAGGCCGAAATTGCCCAACGTGGCGTTGGGCGCGTAGCAGTCGGCCGTCACCTTTTCGTTGAAGTTGCGGTAGGGTTCGGCCCCGGCTTCAACCAACTCGGCGGCCTCATCGAAGGGGTTGCCACGCGGGGGCTGGTAGAAGTGCCCATGGACACACAGCATATGGTCAGCCATCACACACCGTCGTCCTCTCTAGCCGCGCTGAGCGGCGGCTATGGATCCGAGCAATCGCGCAGGAAGCCGCAGTTGGCGCACACGATTTTGCAGTGGCGCTTCAGCGTTTGGCCGCCGCAGCACCAGCAGACTGCATCGGCGGCCGGGTTCAGCTTGGCCGGGTGGTCGGTGGCCGCCGCACGCGGTGGCGTCTTGGATGCCACTGGCTCTGCGGCGGCCTTGTCGTCAGCGGGCATAGACCGTCGTCAGGTCGGCCAGCTGGTCGAGCAGGCTGGGGGTGAGTTGGCCGGCGCGGAAGCGCCACGACCAATTGTCCCCGAGCCGGCCGGGCAGGTTCATGCGCGCCGCGGTGCCCAGGCTCAGCACGTCTTGCAGCGGGGCCACGGCCAGGTTGGCCACCGACGCCCAGGCCAGGCGGATGAGGTCCCAGGCGATGTCGCGGCCGTCACGGGCCAGGTAGCGGCGCACGAAGTCGCGCTCGCCGGCGGTGGCCGCGGTGTACCAGCCGAGCGTGGTGTCGTTGTCGTGCGTGCCGGTATAGACGACGCAGTTCTTGTCGTAGGTGTGCGGCAAAAAGCGGTCTTCAGTGGCGCCGCCGAAGGCGAATTGCAGGATCTTCATGCCGGGCAGGCCAAAGCCGTCGCGCAGGGCCTCGACCGCGGGCGTGATGACGCCCAGGTCTTCGGCGATGATGGGCAGACTGCCCAGCCCGGCCTGCACGGCCGCCAGCAGGTCGCCTTGCGGCCCGGGGACCCACTCACCGACCTCGGCGGTGGGCAGGCCGGCCGGGATGCGCCAATAGGCCTCGAAGCCGCGGAAGTGATCGAGCCGGACCAGGTCTACCTGCTGGAGCGCGGCGCGGAAGCGCTCGATCCACCAGGCGTAGCCGGTGCGCTGGAGGGCGGCCCAGTCGTAGAGCGGGTTGCCCCACAACTGGCCGGTGGCGCTGAAGTAGTCGGGCGGCACGCCGGCCACGGCCACCGGCCGGCGGTCGGCGTCGAGCTGGAACAGCTCCGGGTGCGCCCAGACGTCGGCCGAGTCGCTGGAGACGAAGATGGGGAGGTCGCCGATCAGCCGGAGGCCCTGGTGGTTGGCATAGGCCTTGAGCGCGCGCCAGGCGCGGAAGAACAGGAACTGCTGGAATTGCACCTGAGCGATGGCGTCGCCCAGGGCGGCGCGGGCCTGGGTCAGGGCGGCCGGCTCGCGCTGACGCAGCGGCGCGGGCCAGGCCAGCCAGGCGCCGCCGCCCTGCTGCGCCTTGAGGGCCATGAAGAAGGCGAAGTCGTCGAGCCAGGCGACCTCGGCGGCGCGGAAGGCGTCGAAGTCAGCGCGCAAGCCGGACGCGGCCCCCCCCTTGAAGGCCGCCCAGGCGCGGCCCATCAGCCAGGTCTTGTAGTCAATAACCGGGCCGAAGTCTACCTGGTCGGCGGGGAACTGGCGGGTGTCGGCTTCGGCGGGGCGCACCAGGCCGAGCTGCACTAGTTCTTCCGGGCTGATGAGGTAGGGGTTGCCGGCGAAGGCCGAGAAGCACTGGTAGGGCGAGTCGCCGTAGCCGGTGGGGCCGAGCGGCAGCACCTGCCACCATTTCTGTTGGGCGCGGGCCAGGGCGTCTACCCAGGCGTAGGCGGCGGGGCCCAGGTCGCCGATGCCGTAGCGCCCGGGCAGCGAGGTGGGGTGCAGCAAGAGGCCGGAGCCGCGCAGGCTGGGCGCGAGGGCGTCGGTTTCGGGCGGGGCGGCTGTCACGCCTTGCGCTCCAGAACCTGCCCGTCGGCCACGCCTTCGCGCGGGAAGGCCTCGGCCTGGATGTCGGCGCCCACTTGGGCGGCGCGGCCGATGAGGGTGTTGTTGGGGATCTGCACGTTTTTGCCGATGGCGGTGATGCCGGGATCATGGGCGGAGGGATCGTAGCGCCCGACCTGGGCGCGGTGACCGATGGTGACGAATTTGTCTACGATGGCCCGTTCCACACGCGCCCCGGCTTCCACCGAACAATCGGTGAACAAGACTGAGTCGAGCACCACGGCTTCCGGCCCGACGTATACCCCGGGTGAGAGCACGCTGCGCTCGACGCGCGCGCCGGGGGCGATGATCGAGCCATCGGTGATGAGGCTGTCTTTGACGACGGCGCCATCTTGAATGAGGGCGGGCGGGCGCTCGTCGGACTTGGTGTGGACGATCCACGAGCGGTCGTTGAGGTCGAAGCGCGGCGGGTGGTGGAGCAGGTCCATGTGCGCCCGCCAGTATGAGTCAAGCGTCCCGACGTCTACCCAGTAGCCGTTGTAGGGGTAGGCGAAGACGCGCAGGCCCAGGCTGAGCATGCGCGGGATGATGTCTTTGCCGAAGTCGTGCTGTGAGTCGCGGCGCTTGGCGTCTTCGAGCAGCAGCCGGTCGAGGACGCCCAGGTTGAAGATGTAAATGCCCATGCTGGCCAGCGTGCTGGGCGGGTCTTTGGGTTTTTCCACGAACTCGCGCACGCGATAGGTTTCGTCGGTGGCCAGGATGCCCATGCGCCGGGCTTCCTCGAGCGTGACGCGCAGGGTGGCGATGGTCAGGTCGGCCTGATGATCGAGGTGGAAGGTGATCATCGGGTCGTAGTTCATCTGGTAGATGTGGTCGCCGCCGAGCACCAGGGCCAGGTCGGGGTTGCCGCGCTTGAGGAAGGTGAAGTTTTGCTGAAGGGCGTCGGCGGTGCCGGCGTACCAGTCGGTGTCGGCGCGGCCTTTGTAGGGCTGGAAGATTTGCAGGCCGCCGGTGAAGCCGCGGTCGAGGTCCCAGGGGCGACCCGCGCCGATGTGCTCGTTGAGCGAGTGCGGGCGGTACTGCGTCAGCAGCATGACATCGAAGATGCCGGAGTTGACGCAGTTGGAGAGCACGAAGTCTATGATGCGATATTTGCCTGCGAAGGGCACGGCCGGTTTGGCGCGTTTGGCGGTGAGGACACCGAGGCGAGAGCCTTCGCCACCGGCGAGGATAACAGCGCGGGTCTTCATGTGAGCGGTACGCCAGCCGCCGGCCCGCCGCTAGGTGGCGGCGGGGAGTTCAGCGAGGCTTCCGGCCAGCTGATCGCGCTTCTCCTTTCGAGCGCCGATCGCTAGGTGATACAGCGCCAGATACGGTTGGGCCGCTGGTTCGGCCGCCACTTGCTCAGCCGCCTGCAGGCCGTGTTGCAGCAAAGCCTGCCAGCGGGCGGCCCGGCGACTCGCTCGCCGCGCTCGCCGCAGGGCGGACAGGATGGCAGAGGAATTATAGTCTTTAACGATAAAACTATTGCCGCCCCGCGGCCGGCGCGCGTCTACGAGGCCGTCGCCAGAGGCCGGCCACGCCGCGACTAGCGGCACCGCGCCGTAACGCAGCGCCCGCTGCACGGGCAGGCCGCGGCCGGCGCCGGCCGCCAGGCCCAGGTACACATCGGCCCCGGCATATGCGCGCCGGACCAGCGTCGCCGGGTCGCGCGGCTGCACGGCGAGGCGGCCGGGCAGGGCCTGGGCGAGCGCCTTAAGCTCGGCGGCTATGTCGGGCGCGGCCGGGCCGATGAAGGCGGCCTGGGCGGTCTGGTCGGCTGCCAGCCAGCGCCGCAGCGCGCTGATCTCCAGCGCCAGACTCGCGGAGGTTTCGCCGCGGGCCAACACGACCGTGAGCAGGCCGGAGGTGGGGTTCAGCTTGAGCGCCTGCTGTAGGGCGCGCTTGTTGGCGGCGCGGCGCGCGAGATGCTGGGCGTCGTAGCGGCGGGCGAGCGCCGGGTCGCGGGCCGGGTCCCAGGCCGCGAGGTCGAGCCGAGGCGGGCGGGGCTGCACGGCGGCGCGGGGCGCGATGGGCAGGGCGCGCGCGGGCGCGTCAGGGAACGCCAGCGCGCCTTCCAGCAGCAGGCCGTCGGCGTGGGCGATAGCGAGGGCGGGCAGCGCGTCGCGGGCGTCGTCGGGCAGGTGCGGCGCGTCGGAGGGCGCCAGGCCATAGGCGCGGAGGGCGCGCCCCGCCCCGGCCCAGGCAGCCGGGACGGCCCAGAGCGAGAGCACGGCCGCGACCGCGCCCAGCGCGTCGTCGCGCAGGCCGTCGGTGGCGAGCCAGTAGATGGCGGCGCCAAACGCCGGGTCGAGCACGTGCAGCACGTCGGGCGTCCAGGCCAGCGCGCGGCACAGCGCCACGGCAGCCAGCGAGAAGCAGATGGCCTGCTCGTCGGTCGTCAGCGGCGGGCCGGCGCGGCCGCGGCGGGGCGCGGCGATTTGGTAAAGCAGTTGCCCGCGCCGGCGCGAGGCATACACGGCCGCCACCTGCTCGCCGCGCACGGTGGGCACGGCCAGCTTGAGCAGCGGCGGGGCGGGCGGCCGGCCCGCCAGGGGCGCGACCACACGCGCTTCATACGAATTCAGCTCGGCCCAGGCAGCGGGCGGGCGCGGCGGCGCGGCGGTGGCATGACGGGCCAGAAACAGCACCTTCATGCGGCGGCGGGCGGCGCGTGGCGCAGCTTGATTTCCACGACCGATTGGGTGCGCGGCGGCAGGGCCACGCGGAAGGTGAGCGTGACGCGCAGGGCGAGCAGGTTTTCGTCGCACTCCACTTTGCCGGCGGCGGGGCGGGTGTGCAGCCGCAGCGCCGCGCCGGTGACGGTGTTGCGCACGGTGGCCCCGCCGCGCTTCTCTTTGGTGTAGGTGTAGGCGGCGCGCCCGGCCGCCAGGCCCTGGGCGTAGTCGGGCGTAAGCTCATGACTGGTCCTGAGCACCAGCTTGTGCGCGGCGGCGTCGCGGTTATCGAGCACATAGCGCACATTCAGCCCGCCGTCGGCGAGTGTCACCTGCTTCTGCAGGTACAGTTCCGGCAGGGGGAAGAGCAGGAAGGTGAGGCCCTCGCCTTCAAAGCGAAAGTCGAGCAGTTGGGTCTGCGGCGTCTCCGGCCCGCCATCCACGCGCAGGCTGTCGAACAGCGCGCCGGTTTGCGCAGTGAGCAATTGGCGCGGGGTCGTGCCGCTCACGGGCAGCGGATAGGTGGTCAGTTCGCTCGGCTCGCCCTCGAAAACCCACGGCGGCAGGTGGCGGCCCATGTGGGTGGGCAAGGCTTCCTTCTGTTTGGCTTCCGGCCAGGCCCGCGTGTTGGCCTCGTAGGCTTCGGGCAGCCAGGGCAGCGGGCGTGTCTCGACGGCGGGCGGGGTGTGCACATCCACGTTGTAGGTGGCCGGCGGCACGGCCAGCTGGTTGCCCACCCACTCGCGCCCCTGGGCGGTGTCGAACCAGTAGAGCAGCCGGCCGCCGTAGGAGGTGAGGCAGGCGGCCTGGCGGCCGTTGCTGAGCACGATCTCGTCCGCGCCGTCGCCGTTCACGTCTTCAATCCACCGGCCGGGCTGGGGGTCGTCGGCCAGTTCGGCGGCGCGCGCCAGGGTCAGCGCGGAGCGCACGTTTTCCCAGCCCCAATAGCCGGGGCCGCCGACGCCGATGCAGCCAAACTCATATTGGTGGTGGCAAAAGGCTTCCAGCGCCTGGCGGAAGAAGACATCGCCGGGGGTCTGGGCCGGGCGCGGGTAGCCGGGGTCGGCGCGGGCCGAACCGAGGGCTTGCAGCCGCGCGCGCACCACGCCAAACAGGTGCTGGAATTTGAGCTGCTTGGGGGCGCGCTGGAGGAAGTCGAACCAGTCGGCGTAGCCGTCTTCGTGGTAGGGGGCGTCCACGCGCCGCAGGGCCGCGTCCATCCACTCGGCCGCGCCGTCGGGCAGCGGGCCGATCTCACGCATGGCCCGCGCCTCGGAGAGATGGCGCAGCGCGTAGTCGGGCGCGCCATCGAGGTCGCTGAGCAGGTGGTCGAGGTGCTGCCAGTGCGCCTGCGGCAGGTAGCCCGCCTGCCAACCCCACAGGCCCATGGCCTCGGCGTCTTCGGCGTAGGTGACGAAGAATTGCTCCGCGCCGGGCTGGGCGGCCAGCCCGTGCAGGTACTTGAAGAGCTGGGCGCGCCGCCCAAACCAGGCGGCGTAGTTGAAACGGGTGCGCAAGCGGGTGTCGTCGGAGACGAGCGTCAGCGCTTGATCGTTGAGCGTGGCGCGCACCGGGGCGGGGTCGGCCGCGCCGGCGGCGCGCAGCATGTGGTCTTCGACGGGGGTGACGGTGTAACCGCCTTCGGCGATCAGCGGCAGCAGGGACTGCCGCCAACTGCGCTCGGAGATCCAGAAGGAGGTGGGGCTGACGCCGAACAACTCGCGCAGCACGGCGCGATGCAGGGCGATCTGCTGGGCGTTGTCCCAATCGTCGGAGGCGTAGGGGACGTTTTGGGCGTAGGTGCTGCCCAGCAGTTCAAACTGTCCCGCGGCCAGCCCGGCGCGGACGAGGGCCAAACATTCGGCGTCGAACCACGGCAGGCCGCGCAGCAAGGTGCCCGAGAGGTGCAGGTTGAACTTCAGGCGAGGATGTTTGCGCAGGACCAGCAGCAGGCCGCGGTAACAAGCACGAGCCGCCAGCGCGATGTTTTCGTTGGTGTGCTGATTGAAGTGAAACACCAACGCGAGTGATAACGGCATAGGTTGATTATAAAGGAGGATGGCCGCGCCGGGCGCAGGAATAGCGGCGGGGGCTTCCCCGATCAACTGCCGGCCAGATATAATCAGCTTGATCCGCGCCGCCAGTTGGTCTCGGGAGCCGCCATGCCTCGTCGTTGCCTGCTCTGCTCGGTTGTCCTCGCTGCCGCGCTGCTGTTGGGCGGCTGCCGACCCGCGGCCCCCACGCCGACAGCGACCAGCGCGCCGGCAGCTGACACGGCCAGCCCGGTGACGGCGACGCCCCGGCCCTACGCTACGCCCGCCTGGTTCAAGGAAGGCGGCCTGTATCAAATTTTCGTGCGCAGTTTCCGCGATAGCAACGGCGACGGCGTGGGCGATCTGGACGGCATCACGGCGCAACTGGACTACGTTCAGGCGCTGGGGGTGAATACGATCTGGCTCACGCCGATCTTCGGGGCCGACAGCTATCACGGCTACGACACCACCGACTATTACAGCATCAACCCAGACTTCGGCACCAAGGACGACCTGATGGAACTGGTAGCGGCGGCCCACGCGCGCGGCCTGCGCATCGTGCTGGACTACGTCGCCAGCCACACCTCCAACCAGTTCCCCTACTTTCTGGCGTCCTACGCCCAGCCCGACTCAGAATACTCCGACTGGTACATCTGGAAGGACGACAAGCACCTGACTTACCAATCCTTCTTTGGGATCACGTCGCTGCCCACGCTCAACCACGCCAGCCCGGCCGTGAATGACTACCTGATCGAGGTCGCCAAGTATTGGATGGACCTGGACGGCGACGGGGACTACAGCGACGGCATTGACGGCTGGCGCTGCGACTACGCGCTCGGCTCGCCGCATGGATTCTGGAAGCAACTGCGCTCGGCCCTCAAGCCGCTCAACCCCGACTTTCTGCTGTTGGGCGAGGTGTGGGTAGACGACCCGAGCAAGCAGGCGCCGTATTACCAGGATGAGTTCGACGCGCAGTTCAACTTCCCGCTGTTCATGGGGGCCATGGGCGCGACGGAGCGCGCCAACGACAACCTATGGACGGGCGACGGCGCGGCCACGGCCATTACCAGCCTGCTCGATGAGCAGTTGCGCGTGTTCCCGGCCGCGGCCATCCCGGTCAACTTTTTCAGCAATCACGACACCGACCGGCTGGCGACCGAGCTATCTGACCAGCCGGAGCGCCTGGCGCTCGTGCCGTGGTTCCTGGCCGCGCTGCCCAACCCGCCCGCCATTTACTACGGCGAGGAGTTGGGGCAGTTCGGCCACAAGGGCGGCGGGCCGATCTACGACGAGTATCGCCGCGAGCCGCTGGACTGGTACACGGCCGCCGCGGGCGAGGGGCAGACCGCCTGGTTCAAGACGAAGTACACGCTGCCGGCCGACGGTATCTCGGTGGAAGAGGAAGCCGCCGACCCGGCTTCGCTGCTCAACACCTACCGCGCGGCGATGCGCCTGCGCGCCAACACGCCCGCCCTGCGCGCGGGCAGCTACACCACGCTGCGCGTCAATCCGCGCATCGGCATCATCGCCTTCTGGCGCGCCACCGACGATCAGCGCGTGCTGGCGTTGTTCAACATCGGCCTGAAGGCGGCAACGTTTAGCTTCGACCCGGCCGGCGCGCCCGGCCCGCTGGCGGGGACGCCGCTGAACCTTGTCACCGGCCAGGCGCAGACGCTGGACCCGACAGCCACGACGCTGGAGCCGGGCGCGTTCGTGCTGCTGGACGTGACGCCGTAGCCGCCGGCCCGCTTAGGGCGGGCGCTGATACAGATCTACTCCGGCGGTGCGCGTGCCGACCCACACCCGGCCGAGCGCATCCACGGCCAGCGCCAGCGGCTCGGCGCCCGAATAGCCGGAGTTGCTCGTCAGGAACGGATGCCAGGCCGCGCCATCGAAGGCGGTCACCACGCCGCCCACGCTGGTCGGCGCGGTCGTGCCGACCCAGAGCACGCCGGGGCTGATTTCCTGCACGACATTGACCGCGCTGGTCGGCAAGCCGGAGTTGGCCGGGCGGTAGTTGGTCCAGGCCACGCCGTCATACATGCTCAGGCCCCCGCCCAGGCTGGCGGCCCACAAGCGGCCCTGGCTGTCCACCAGCAAATCCACCACGCCACCCAACAGGCCGGTGACGGCGGGGTCGGGCGTCTGCCAGGCGCGCGCCGCCGGGTTGTAGGCGCTCAGGCCGCGCAGCGTGCCGAACCAGACCCGCCCGCCCTGGGCCGCCGCCGCGAACACGTGCGGGTCGGCCAGCCCGGCGGGCAGCGGATACCACCGGCCGGCCACGAGCACCGCCACGCCGCTCTGCGTGCCGGCATAGAGGCGGCCCGCGCTGTCAAACACCAGCGCCTGGGTCTGCGCGTCGGCCAGGCCCAGGTCGGCGGCGCGGTAAGTTTGCCATTGGGTACCATCCCAGGCGGCCACGCCTTGCTGCGTGCCAAACCACACCCGGCCGTCGGGCGCGGCCACGGCAGCCAGCACGCGCCGGCTGGGCAGGCCGGAGTTGGCCGGGGTAAATACACGCGGCGTGTTGGGCCGGCCGGTGGCGGCGGTGTCCCAGACCGCCGCGCCCGCCTCCGTGCCGACGACGACGCGCCCGTCGGCCAGCGGCAGGACGGTATAGACCAAGTTGCTGGGCAGCAGCGAGTTGGCGGCGCTCAGGTGGCTCCAGCCAATAGAGCCTAATGCGACGCTGAGCACCCCATAGCCGTAGATCACTACCAGGAAGACGACGAACAGGAGCGACACTACCGCCACGGACGTGGAAATCGGCGGCAGCATTTGCGACAGCCAGCCGTAGTAGCTTTCCTGCTGGCGCAGCCAGCGGGCCAGGCGGCGCAGCGCCCCGGCGCTCAGCAGGCAGATGGGCACGGACACCACCAGCGCGTACTGCGGCCACTTGGTCGGCCACACGAACAGGAAGAGCAGCCCGGTCAGCAGCCAGACGACCAGCCAGCGCCGCTCGCGCCACTCGCGGGGCAGCCCGGCCACCGCCAGCAGAAAATAGAAGCCGTCGAAGCCGTAGTAGAAGAACACATCGGGGTGCCAGTTGGCCGCGGCGGAGGTGGCCACCCAAATGAAGGGCTGGAACCAGGGGTAAGCGGCTTGCTGCACGTCGGCGCCCTGCGTGTAGCGCAGATGGAAGAAGAGCGCGTCGGCCAGCCGCGCCACGGGGGCGGGCCACAGCGCCGGATCGAGCGCCAGGAAGACGCCGGCCGCGATGACCAGGTAGGGGAGCAACACGCGCCACGACCAGCGCTGCTCGAACACGGCCAGGTACAGGATGACGACCAAGACCGGCGCGTAGCTGAACTTGCTCGCGGCGGTGACGCCCAGGGCGACGGCCGAAAGCAGGAGCCAGCGCCCCAGGCGCGGCGGCGCGACGCGGGCACGGCGCGGCGCGGGCACCAACGCCAGCACCGCTACGGTGGAGGCCAGCAGCGGCAGCGCCTCGAGATAGGCCTGGCTGGTGTACTTGACCACCAGCGTGTGCGTGGCGAAGAACAGCGCGGCCAGCGGCCCGCCCGCCAGCCCCACCACCAGCGTCGTCAGTACGCCGAACAGCCCCGACAGGGCGCGCGCTGCCAGTTGGGCGCGCTCCATGGTCGCCGGCGGCCCAAGCGCCAGCACGACCCCGGCGTAGAGCAGCTTCACCAGCACCGGGTGCTCGGGGTTGCCCGGATAGTCCAGGACGCCGTTCAGGTCGCCGGCGCGCAGCAGCCGCGCATAATCGAAGGCGGCGTTGAGGTAAACGGGTTCGTCGAAGTCGGTGGGGAGCAGCAGCGCGGCCCAGGCATGCAGCAGCACAGCCAGGATCAGCGCGGCTATGAACAAGCGGCGCGGGGTGTAGAGGCGCGCCAGCCGCCGCAGCGACAGCGGCCCGGCGGGGCGGTCATCGCCGGCGAGCGCGTCTTCCAGCCGCCAGGCGCCTTCGCCCGCGCCGCCGCTGCGCGCTGCCTGCTCCCGGCGGGCCTTGGCCCGGGCAGCGGCCGCGCGCTCTCGCCACTGACGCTGCATTAGCCCGCCCCCCGAACGGTCACACCGCCGCCGCAGACGGGCCGGGCGCGGCCACCCAGGCCCCTTCGCCAGCCGGGAGGTTGATCTCCAGGGTAGCGCCGCTCAGGCGCACCGGGTGCCCGTTGAGCAGGTCGGCGGGCGGCGCGGCGGCGGGGCGGCCGGCCGGCGGCGTCACCCGCAGCGCGCGCGGCTCCGCGCTGACGTTGAAGGCCGCGATGAGCCAGCCGGCCTCGGATTCGCGCGCGTAGGCGTAGACGCCCTGCGCGGCGTCCAGGCGCAGCACGCGGCGCGTGCCGTCGAGCACGACCGGCGCGGCGCGGCGCAGCGCGATGAGCCGCCGAAAGTAGGCCCGCAGCGCCGTCTCGCCGGGGTCGGTGGTCTCCCAGTTCATCGGCAGGCGCGCTTCCTCGAAGATGCCGAAGTCGTTTTGGTGGATGGGCCGCTCCTGCGACAGGCCGGTCTCCGTGCCGTAGTAGAGGATGGGTGGGCCGGCCAGGGAGAACATGGCCAGCGCCGCCAGCCGCACCCGCGCCAGGTCGCCCCCGGCAGCGAAGCGGATGCGGTTCATGTCGTGGTTGTCTATGAAGCTGGGGCGCGAGAAGCCGGCCGGCGGCGGGAAGAACGCTTCGTGCGCCGACAGGCAGGCCTCGAACTGCTCTAAGTCCCACTTGCGAAAGGCGAAGGTCTCGCGCAGGGCGCGGTTGAGCAGGAAATCGAGCGCGCCGTCGAGCCGCCCGGCGTAGGAGGCCTGGATCTGCGCGGTGTTGATGATCTCGCCGAACAGCCAGGCGTCGGGCTTGACTTGCCGGCAGGCGCGGTAGAAATCGGTCCAGAAGTCGTGGCTGGGGCCTTGGGCGTAGTCTAGGCGGTAGCCATCCACGCCCTGCCGCAGCCAGTAGCGGGCGGCCTCGAGCAGGTAGTCGCGGGCTGGGCCGCGCCGCAGGTTGAGCTGGGGCAGCTCGCGCACGCCGAAGTAGGTTTCATAGTCGTCGGGCCAGTGCTTCCAGGTGTACCAGTCATGATAGGGGCTGTGCTCGTCGGCCAGTGCCGCCTGAAAGCTGGCGTGCCGGCTAGACCAATGGTTGCAGACGAAGTCGAGCAGCACCCGCAGCCCGCGGGTGTGCGCGCTTGCGATCAGCTCGTGCAGTTCGGCGTTGGTGCCCAGGCGCGGCTCAACGGTGTACACATCCACGGCGTCATAGCCGTGGTGCGAGGGGGTCTGGAAGAGCGGCGAGAGCCAGAGGGTGTCGCAGCCCAGGTCGCGAAGGTAGTCGAGCTTTTCGATCACGCCGCGCAGGGTGCCGCCGAAGAAGCCGGAGAGGTTGTCGGGCTTGAGCCAGGCCCGCCCCGCCCCGGGGTTGAAGCGGTCCAGGAACACGTGATAGACCACCGCTGCCCGCGCCCATTCGGGCACGCCGCCCGCGTCTACCCAAATGGCGAACTCGGTGGCGGCCGGGGCGGTGGCGGCCTGGTTGTCGGCGTAGATCCAGCGGCCGGGCGCGCCGCTGCCGGTGACGTGCGCGGCGACCTGGTAGCGCAGCAGGCCGCCCGCGGGCTGCGGCGGCAGCACGCCGCGCCAGCGCTGCACGTAGCCCCATTCCACGGTGTCCCAGGCGGCGCCGTCGCGATACAGCGGGAGCGTGGCGGCGGAGCCGTCAGGCTCGGTCTGGTACCAGGCCTGGGCCAGATCGAAGGGCGTCGGGCCGCTGGTGGTCAGGAAAATATCAATAGGCGCGCCGGGCCGCGGGTCGGCCGGGTCGAGGCGGTCGAGATGCTTGACGCCCACCAGGTTGGCGCGATGGCGCAGCAGGCGCTGATCGAGATCAAGCAGGTTGCCAAAGGTTTGGTCGTCACTCATGGGCGAACACCAGTCCGGGGGCTATCGGACACAACAGCGCAAAACGCCGAGGCGGTGGTGCGCGCCGCGCCGCCGCCTTAGGCTATGTGGGCCGAGCCAGGGGCGGGCGGGACGAACGGCTTAGCCCTTGACCCCGCCGACGGTCAGCCCCGCCACCAGGAAGCGCTGGAGCGAGAGGAAGACGATGATGGTCGGGATGATGACGAGCATGGCGCCGGCGGCGAAGTAGCCCCACGGGACGCTTTGGCTGCCCGCCAGGCTGAACAGCCCCGGCACGGCCAGCTTCATGCTGTCGGGGGCGGGCACCAGCACCGAGGCGAACACGAAGTCGCCCCAGCCGGCCAGGAAGCCGAGCAGCGCCGTGACGGCCAGGGCCGGGCGGGCCAGCGGCAGAGCGATGAGGGCAAACGACTGGATCGGCCCGCAGCCGTCAATCATGGCGGCTTCTTCGAGGTCAATGGGGATGGTGTCGAAGTAGCCTTTCATGTTCCAGGTGCTGAACACCAGCGTGCCGGTGGTGTAGGCCAGGATCAGGCCTTCGTGCTTGCCGTACAGGCCGATGGCGGTGAGCAACTGGGCCACGGCCACCAGCGACAGGATGGCCGGGAAGGTCTGGATGGCGAGCAGGAAGATTAGGAAGAACTCGCGCCCATAGAACTTGAAGCGCGAGAGGGCGAAGGCGGCCGAGGTGGTGACGACGAGGGAGAACACGGTCGTCAGGCTGGCGACGTACAGGCTGTTGCGCAGCCAGGTCAGCAGGGGCTTATCCACCAGCATGGCGCGGTAGTTCTCAAAGGTCCACTCGGTGGGCACGAACATGCCGGCCAGGTTGAGGGTGTAGAGCCGGTCGCCCAGGCGACCAGAGGCCAGGATAGCGAACCAGACGGGGTAGAAGGCAAAGACGGCGGCCAGGATGAGGATGGCGTACTGGAACACATAGGCGAGGGTGGTCGGTCGGCGGCTCATTCCATGGCTCCCTTGGTGATGCGCGTCAGCCGCAGGCTGTAGAGCGTGGCCGCGAAGAGGAAGATGAACAAGATGACGGCGAAGGCGGTGGCGCGGCCGTAGTTTTGGGTCTGGAAGATTTGCTTGAAGGCGTAGACCATGACGAATTCGGTCGCCCCGGGCTGGCCCGCGCCCTTGACCGGGCCGCCGGTGGTCATGGCCCAGGCGGTGCCGAACATCTGAAAGGCGGTGATGGAGGTGAGCACCGTGGCGGGCAAGATGGCCGGGCGGATGAGCGGCAGGGTGATGCGCGTGAGTTGCTGCCAGTAGTTCGCGCCGTCTACCTCAGCGGCCTCATAGGCGTCCATGGGGATGGACTGGAGCGCGCCCAGGATGGCGATCATGAAGAAGGGATAGCTGAACCACAGGTCGGCGATGACGATGGCGGCGAAGGCGGTGGTGGGGTTTTGCAGCCAACTGAGGCCCTTGACGCCGATGACGGCCAGCACCTGATTGAGGGTACCCTGCTCGCGGAAGAAGAACTGCCAGACCAGGGCCATGAGGATGGCCAGGGAGGAGGCCGCCCAGGGAATGAAGAGCACGACGCGGAAGAAGGTGCGCCCGGGCAGGCGCGTACTGTTGAGGATGAGCGCCAGGGTCAGCCCCAGCAAGAAGCTGGCCGGCACGCGCAGGAGCACGAAGAGCAGCGTGCGCATGACCACGACGATGAAGTCACCGCTGGTCATGAGCGTATCCCAGGCGGCGCGGGCGTTGAAGAGGAAAGCGAACAGCAGCGCCACCAGCGCCGCGCCGAGCCACAGGACGGAAGTGGAGACGGGCGGCGAGCCTTCTTTCGGGAAGCGGGTGGTGAGCACCGACACGGCGGCAAACGGCACCACCAGCAGCGCCAGCGCCAGCAAGGCCAGCAGCGCCGGGCCGGTGAAGAGTTTGCCGATCAGGTCGGCATAGTTGGCGTAAAAGGGCGTTTCAATGACATAGGGCTGGCCCAGGCCGGTGGGGACTTTGTCGCGGAAGACGGGCCAGCAGACCGGGTCGAGCACACCGCTCAGGCCGACGGCGCAGTCGGGATAGGGATGGAATTTGTTGCGATTGGTGAAGGAAACGTAGGTGTTGAGGATAATTGGATAGACATTGAAAACGAGGACACCCAGCAGCGTGGGAAAAACAAACAACATAATTGTGAAGAACCGGCGGCGTCCAGACCAGGAAACCATGCGCGACCTCCTCGGTCGAAACGGCTTTCAGGCGGCTGGCATAAAAAAAAGCGGTGGGGAGGGAGCATAGACCCCCTCCCCACCGCTGTCAAGCCTTACTGCATCTGCGCGATGGCGTCGGTGATGGCGGTCTGGGCCGCGGCGAGCGCCTCGGCGGGCGTCTGCGCGCCGGTCCAGATGGCGACGGTGGCGTCACCGACCGGCCCCCACTGCGCGCTGGCGAAGGGGGTGTTGGCCATGGGCACACCCACGTTCAGGGCTTCGCCGAAGCCGGCCAGGGTAGCCAGGGCGGCCACGTCGGGGTCGGCCAGCGCGGCCGTCTGGGCGGGGATGGTCTTGTTGGTCAGGGCCAGCTTGGTCTGCACCTCGGGGCTGGTGAAGTACTTCATGATGTCGAGCGCGATCTCGGCGTTGCCGCGATCCACGGCGTTCTTGGTGAGCATGAGGGTCTTGATGCCGACGAAGGGCTTGCCCATCGGCACGATGCCGTAGTTGACGCCGTCGGCTTCCAGGCCGGCGATGGCCCACGGACCGGTCCACCACATGCCGATGGTGCCTTCGCTGAGGCCGGCCTTGCACAGGTCGTAGCTCTGCTCGGTCGGCGAGACCTTGGAGAACTTAACCAGCCACTCGCCGGCGGCGAGCGCCTCGGGGGTGTCCAGGTAGGCCTGGCCCTCATCGTCCACGTAGGAGGGCACGCCGAAGCCGAAGTAGACGGGCGCGACGTGGTAGGCATCGGAGCCGCCGAAGCCCTGATTGCAGACCAGGTACTTGTCGGGGTTGGCTTCGTGGAAGGCGGTGGCCTTGGCCAGCAGGTCGTCGAAGTTGTTCGGGTCGGTCGGCAGGTACTCGTCGGTCACGACATCCTTGTTGTAGACCAGGGCGATGCCTTCCTGGGTCTCAGGCAGCGCCCAGACCTTGTCTTGCCAAACCACACCGGCGATGCCGGCCGGCTCGTAGACGCTCTCGAGGAAGGCCTGATCCACGCCGTAATCGTTGAGGGCCACGATGTTGCCGTTGATGGCCTGGGTGCCGATTTGGTCGTTGGCCCAGCCGATGATGTCGGGGCCTTCGCCGGCAGGAATGGCGACGTTGAGCGCGTTCGAGACGTCATCGGGCTTGGACAGGTCAATCTTGACATCCGGGTGCATGGTGCTGTATTCGTCTAGGGCGGCCTGGATGGCTTCCAGGTAGGTGCCATCCCACTGGTGCCAGATGGTGATGGTCTTGACTTCGCCCGAGGGGGCTTCGGTGGCGGCGGGCGGCTGAGTGGCCTGCGGGGCCGCGGTCGGGGCGGCGGTGGGGGTGACGGCAGGCGTGCAGGCGGCCAGGGCAAAGGCAGCGATCAACGTGAGATTGAGCGCCGGCCAGATCGTCTTCTTCATGCTAGCTCCTCCTGATGAGCTTTCCAACGCGGGACACAGGGGTCCCAAAAAGACACGGTGCAGCGGGCCGAACGGTAGGGGGACTAACTGGGAAGAACCACCTCCTCTCGCCTAAATTCGCAGGAACTGCTCGGAGTACTATTATTCTAGCGCGAATGTCCGGCCGGGCGGGCTAGCCGGGCGGCCGGGTGACTGCCTGCTGAAAGGTCTGCGCCAGCGCTTGGGCCACGGCGCCCATGGCCACGCTGCGGCGGCCCAACTGGGCCAGCACCACCTGCACGGCCTGGCGCGAGGGCCGCATGGCGTGGTCCTCAATGGCCTGCTGCAGCGGTTCGAGCAAGTAGCTGCCCGCTTTGGTCACGCCCCCGCCCAAGACGATGCGATCGGGGTTGAGCAGGTTGATCAGGCTGGCGAGGGCGCTGCCGATGTGCCGGCCCGCATCGGCCAGCAACTGCTGCGCGACCACGTCGCCTTCCAGGGCGGCTTGCGCCACGGCGGCGGTGGTCAGCGGCTCGAGGGCGGCCTTCTGGACCAGCCGCGTGCGCTGACCCGCCTTTACCGCCAGGTCGGCGCGCTGGGCAATGGCCCGTCCGCCCGCCACCGCTTCCAGACAGCCATAGTTGCCGCAGGTGCAGGGCGGGCCGCCTTCCGCGACGGTCACGTGGCCGATTTCACCGGCGGTGCCGAGCACGCCGCGGTAAATGCGCCCGTCGAGCAGCAGGCCGCAGCCAATGCCCGTGCCGATTTTAATGTAGGCCAGGTGATTGGCCCCCTGACCGGCGCCAAAGGTCCACTCCCCCAGGGCGCCCAGATCGGCGTCATTATCGAGCGAGGTGGGCCGCTGCCAGCGCGCCGCCAGTTCAGCGCGGATGGGGTAGCCATCCCACCCGGGCATAATCGGCGGGGCGGAAACGAGGCCGTGCTCGGCGATCACCGGCCCAGGCACGGCCACGCCCAGGGCGCGCACGGCCTCCCAGTGGCTGCCGGCGCGGGCGAGGGTGTCCGCGACCAGCGCTTCGGTGGCGCGGAGGCAGGGTTCGGGGCCGGCGGCGATCTCCAGCGGTTCTTCGGCGGCGACCAGCACGTGGCCATTCAGGTCGGCGACCAGCACCGTCAGGTGGCTCGCGCCTAAATCAACGCCGACGACGCGCCCGGCGTCGGGGTTGATCTCCAGCACAATCGGCCGCCGGCCGCCGCGGGAAGGGCCGGCCCCGCGCTCCAGCACGAGGTGTTCGGCCAGCAGGTCATTGACAATGGCCGAGACCGTCGTGCGGCTGACATCCAGGCTTTCCGCCAATTCGGCGCGCGAAATGCCGCCCGGCGCTTGCCGGATGAGGTCAACGATGGATGCTTTGTTCAGGCTACGAACAAATGACTGGTCAGAAACCTTCTCAAGTACTCTAGTTCGCCGGTCCATGGCACGTTTCCGAGGCAGATAATAGTGAATTTCATTTCATTTGTCAAGCCACAGAACAAAGTTGCTGGCAATTCTTATATTCTGGCCCAGATTCCGAGGTATTTCGGCTGGCGCTGTCACCCGAGTTTTCACCTATAATCCATCCCTATGACAAACTCTCTTGCCGCCAGCCAACGTGATTTGCGCGGTGTGTATGCCGCGGCCGTAACCCCGCTCCAGGCCGACCTGACGCCGGACCTGGCCGCGTTGCCCGCCCTGCTCGACTTCCTGGCCCAGCGCGGCTGTCATGGCGCGCTGCTGCTGGGCACCACCGGCGAGGGTACCTCGTTTTCGGTGGCCGAACACCTGGCGATCATCGGCGCGGGCGTGCGCTATCGCGACACGGCCCGCCCCGGCTACTGCATTCTGGCGGGCACCGGCGCTGCCAGCCTGAGCGACGCCATGGCCATCACGCGCGGCGCTTTTGAGCTGGGCGTGGACGGCGTGGTGACGCTGCCGGCCTTCTACTACAAGGGGGTCAGCGCGGCGGGTCTGGTGACGTTTTACGAGGCGGTGCTGCGCGCCGCCGTCCCGGTCGAGGGCCGACTGCTGGCCTACCATATCCCGCAGACGTCGGGCGTGGGGCTGCCCGCCGAAACGCTGGAAACGCTGCGCGCCCGCTATCCGCGGCAGTTTTGGGGCATGAAGGACTCGCAAGACGATCTGGCGCACACGCTGGGCGTGTTGGCGCAACTGCCGGGGTTCGGCGTGTTCGCGGGGAGTGATGCGATCATGGCGGGGGCGCTGGCGGGCGGCGGCGCGGGCGCGATCACCGCGCTGGCGAACGTGACGGCGCCGCTTAACCGGGCCGTGTGGGATGCGCACCAGGCCGGGCAGACCGAGGCGGTGGCCGCCGCGCAAGCTAAACTGGTGAGAGCACGGCAGGTGGTCAAGGGACTGAGCGGCCCGGCCATCCAGAAGGCGGCGCTGGCCGAGTTGTTCGGTTTCCCGCGCTGGCCGGTGCGCCCGCCGCTGGAGCCGGTTGACCCGGAGAGGGAAAAGGCGGCGGTGGCCGGGCTGGCCGAGTTGCTGGCCTAGCCCTACCGCTTCCTTAAACGCAAAGCGGGCGATCCTCCGAGTTGGGATCGCCCGCTTTTAGTTTTTCGCGTTAGCCGCGCACGCCGATGGTGACGGTCAGTTCGCGCACTTCGCCGCCGCGCACGATCTTTACGACGGCGGCCTGGCCGACCGTCTCCGGCCCCAGGGCGGCTTGCAGGTCGTCAATCTCGACGATGGCCTGGCCCGCCAGGGCGACGATGACGTCGCCCTGCAACAGCCCGCCCTGGTCGGCCGGGCCGGCCTGTTCGGTGCCGATGACCATCAACCCGGTGGGTTGGCCGAGCTGGGCGGCCACGCTCTCAGCCAGCGCCACGGGCTGGGTGCTCACGCCCAGGAAGCCGCGCTTGACGCGCCCGTCGCGCCGCAGGGCGTCGGCCACGGTGCGCAGCACGGCTACCGGGATGGCCAGGCTGGCCCCGCGCGCCAGGGCGCTGCTGTTGAGGCCTGCCACGCGCCCGCCGGCATCTACCAGCGGCCCGCCCGAAAAGCCGGGGTACATGGTGACGTCGCTCTGAATGTAAGCGGCGAAGCTGCGATGCCGACCGCGCACCGGGCCGCCCAGCGCCACCACGCTGCCCAGCGTGGCCTGCACGTCGCTGGGCCGCCCGACGGCGAAGACCAGATGCCCGACTTTCATGCTCTCGGTGAAGGCGGGCAGCGCCAGCCCGCTCGCTTCGACCTTCAGCAGGGCCAGGTCGCTGGCCGGGTCGCGGCCGGCCACGCGGGCGCTGTGGGCGCTGCCGTCGGCCAAAGTGATGGTGATGTTCTCGTCGCGCTGCACGACGTGGTCGGCGGTGAGGATTTCGCCGTCCGCGCTCCATACCAGGCCGCTGGCCGGCAAGCGACCACGCGCATCTACCGTTACGACGGAATGCGCGGCCCGCTCGACGGCGGCGGCTAAGCTGTCAGAAAACTGTTGGGCGTCCATGCGCTCTGGTCTCCTAAGGTCATCGCTGATCTGGAGGCTAGCGTAGCACAGGCGGCGCGGCGGCCCCTCCCCCGAGCAGCGGCCGCGCGCTAGCCAAATGGCTAGGGCTGGTTCCGCCGGCCCGTCGGCTACCGGAAGCAGCTTAGACCGAGATCAGCCCGCGGCGGATGGCGAGGGCCACGGCTTCGGCCCGCGAGGCCGCGCCGAGCTTGTCCATGGCGGAGCCGAGGTGGAATTTGACGGTGTGCTCGCTGATGCCGAGCTGGAGGGCGATGGCTTTATTGGTCAGCCCAGCCGCCACCTGGCGCAGCACTTCGCCTTCGCGCGGGCTGAGGCTGGGGGCCGGGCCGTCGCCGCGTAGTTGCTGCAGCAGCACGGCCGTGGTGGCCGGGTGCAGCACCGGCTCGCCCAGCACGGCGCTTTGGGCCGCCTCGAGCAGCTCGGGGCCGGAGGCGGTCTTGGGCAGACAGCCGCGCGCCCCGCCCTGCAGCGCCGCCAGCACGCGGCCATCGGCGCTAGCCTCGCACAGCGCCAGCACGGCGGCGTCGGGTGATTGCGCCCGCAAGCGCCACAAGCCTTCGAGCGCGTCGTCCAGCTCAAAGGCCAGGTCGTAGATCACCACCTGCGGTTGGGTGGCGCGCGTCCATTGCAGGGTCGCGTCCACCGAGTCGGCCTCGCCGACGACCATGACCGGCTCGCGGCTGCGACCGCGGCGGGCTTCTTCGAGCAGGACATGCAGGCCCGCGCGCACGGCCGGATAGGGGGAGGCCACCAGGATGCGAAGCATAGGGGTGATTCTAGGGCCAAACAGGTTGGCGCAAGATTAACGAGGCCGGGGCAATAGCAGGCTCATTCGGTTGCTCAGAAACTAAACTCATTTGATAGCCGGCGGCGGCCGCTCAATTGAGCGGCCCTACACTTCCAGCGGATGGGTTAGGGCAAGCTAGTTTCTGCCATGGGGGGCCGGCGGCCGGGCGCCATGCGCTCTTCGGAATGACGGGTAAATTGGGGGCGGTCGGGCAACGTCGCGCATTTTAGATACGATTGCCCTGCCCCTTAGCCGGGCGCAATTTACCTGGCGAGCGAGCAGTGCTACACTCTTGACGATAGGATGCCGGCATGAAATGCGCCAACTGCCAGACCGATAACCCCGCGAACGCGAGGTTCTGCTTTAACTGCGGCCACGCATTGGCGCGCCGCTGCGCCAACTGCCAGGCGGAGTTGGCGGCGGGCGCGCGCTTCTGCTCCAACTGCGGGCACCCGGTCGAGGCGGTCGCCGCCAGCGAGGCACAGCGCGAAAGCGCCGTCAAATCGCAGACGCCGCCGGAGGTGGCCGCGCAAATGCGCGCCGCGCACCTGGCCGGCGAGCGCAAGGTGGTCACGGCGCTGTTCCTGGATGTGGTCGGCTCGACGGCGCTGGCCGAGCACATGGACCCGGAAGACTGGACCCAGATCATGAACCGGGCCTTTGAGCTGCTGGCGCCCATCGTCACCCGCGACGAAAAGACCGGCAAAGGCTACGACGGCACCATTGCCCGGCTGCTGGGCGACGCCATGCTGGTGTTCTTCGGCGCGCCGGTGGCGCATGAGGACGACGCGGTGCGCGCCGTGCGCGCTTCGCTCGACATGCTCGAGGCGGTGCGCCAGTACGCGGTGGAGGTGGGCGAGAAGTACAACATCCCCTTCGAGGTGCGCATCGGCCTGAACACCGGCCCGGTGGTCGTGGGCGACGTGGGCAGCTACCGCAAGTTTGAGTACACGGCCATGGGCGACGCGGTGAACCTGGCGGCTCGCATGCAATCGGCCGCGCGGCCCATGACGGTCTTGATTTCCGAACACACTTATCGCTACGTCGCGCCGCTGTTCGAGTTCCAAGACCTGGGCGAGATCGCGGTGAAGGGCAAGCGTGAGCCGGTGCGGGTGTACGAGGTGCAGGGCGTCAAGGCGCAGCCGGGCCGCCTGCGCGGGCTGGCCGGGCTGGAAAGCGCGATGGTCGGCCGCGACAGTGAGCTGGCGACGCTGCTGCAACTGAGCGCCGCGGTGCACGCCGGGCTGGGCCGCGCGGCCGTGATCATCGGCGAGCCGGGGTTGGGCAAGAGCCGCCTGATCGCCGAGTGGAAGGCGGCCGCGGCGGGCGCGGCGCAGACCGGCCCGGCCGAGTTGTGGGCCGAGGGGCGCTGCCTCTCCTACGGCCACGTGCTGCCCTACCACCTGCTGATTGACCTGCTGCGCTCGCTGATGGGCGTGCCGGCCACGGCGGGCAACCCGGAGGAGCGGGCCGCGCTGGAGGCGCTGGTCAGCGAGGTGGCCGGCCCGGCCGCCATGGAGGTCTTTCCGTACCTGGCGCACCTGCTCTCGCTGCCGCTGGAGGGCGAGGCCGCCGAGCGCGTGGCCAGGCTCGACGCTCAGGCGCTGCAGAACCAATACCTGGCCGCCCTGCGCCAACTGCTGCTGGGGCTGGCGCGCCGCCAGCCGCTGCTGGTGGTGCTGGATGACATCCACTGGGCTGATCCCTCGTCCACCGATCTGCTGATCAAACTGCTGCCGCTGCTGGCCGAGGCCCCGCTGCTGCTGTGCCTGGTGACACGGCCAGACCGCGAGGCGCACGGCTGGCGGCTGGTGACGGCGGCGCGCGAGCGGCTAGGGGCGGGCCTGAGCGAGCTCAACCTCAGCCCGCTCAACGACGCCGACAGCCGGCAGCTGGTCTCGAACCTGCTAGAGATCGAGGCTCTGCCCGATAGCATCCGCACCCTGATCCTCCAGAAGGCCGAGGGCAACCCGTTCTTCGTGGAGGAGGTCATCCGCATGTTGATTGACCGGGGCGCGATCTACCGCCAGGGGAGCAATTGGGCGGCCGGCAAAGAAATCAACACGGTCGAAATTCCGGATAACTTGCAGGGTTTGCTGCTGGCGCGCATTGACCGCCTGCCCGACGACGTGAAGCGCACGCTGCGCGTGGCGTCGGTCATCGCCGTCATCGGCCGGCAGTTCTCGGTGCGCGTGCTGGAACAGGTGCTCGAGCGCTTGCAGTAAGCGGCACTCCGCGCCCGCCTCGCTGAGGCGCGGTGTGCCAATGGTATCGGTCACCGGGAGGGCCGTGCTATGAAGCGCCAAACACGCGGATGGTCTGCGCTGTGTGTCCTGGCCTTGTTCGCCGCGCTGTGGCCCGCGGCGCCCGCTGCCTCAGCCCCACCCCCGCCGCTCGACCCGCTCGTTCAACTGACCCTGGCCACCGGCGCCGCGCCGCAGGTGAGCTACCGCCCGGCGAGCGGACGGGTAGGGTTTCTGTCTTTGGCCGCCGGGCACCCCTGGCAGGCGGCTGGGTTGGAGGCCCAGGCGGAGGCCAGCGCCCGCGCCGAGAGCGCCGCGCGCCAGTTTCTGAGCCAATATGGCGCGCTGTTCGGCCTGGGCGCGCAGGACGGCCTGAGCGTGCTGCGCAACGCGCGCCGCGACACGGGCCGCAGCTACGTGCGCTTTCAGCAGACGTATCAAGGCGTGCCGGTCTTGGGCGGCGAGCTGATTGTGCAACTGGACGCTGCGCAGGCGGTCGAAGTCGTCATCGGCGAGGCGCTGCCCAACCTGAGCCTGAGCGTGTCGCCGGCGGTTAGCGCCGCCGCCGCCGCGCAGACCGCCCTGGCCGAAACGGCCCGCGCCTATGGCGTTGAGGCGGCCGCGCTGCAAGCCGGCGCGGCGGCGCTGTGGATATATCAGCCCAGCCTGACCGAGCCGGGCGGCGGCCCGGCCCGCCTGGTGTGGCGCGTGGAGGTGACGCCGCTGGGCCTCGGCCCCATGCGCGAACTGGTGCTGGTGGACGCGCAGCGCGGGGGCGTGGCGCTGCAATTCAACCAGACCGACACGGCGCTGAGCCGCATGACCTACGACGGCAACAATCTCACCGTCTTACCCGGTACGCTGCGCTGTAACGAAGCCAACCCGACCTGCGAGGACGACGACAGCCACGAAGTGGCGGCTCACAAGTACGCGGGCGACACCTACAACTTCTACTTCAACCGCTTCGGCCGCGACAGCATTGACGGCGCGGGCATGACGCTGATCTCCACCGTCCACTATGACTCGGGCTACTTCAACGCCTTCTGGAACGGCAGCCAGATGGTCTATGGCGACGCCCAGGACTATCCCCTCGGCGATGACGTGGTGGCGCATGAGCTGACCCACGGCGTCACCCAGTATGAGTCCAACCTGTTCTACTACTACCAGTCCGGCGCCATCAACGAAGCGCTCTCCGATGTGTTTGGCGAGCTGTTGGACCTGACGAACGGCGCGGGCACCGACACGGCCGGCGTGCGCTGGAAGATGGGCGAAGACATCGCCCCCGGCGCGACGGGCGCCATCCGCGACATGCAAGACCCGCCGGTCTTCAGCCACCCCGACAAGATGACCAGCATTTACTACAAGAGCGTCTCCGGCGACGTTTCCAACCCGGCCTTCGATAACGGCGGCGTGCACACCAACAGCGGCGTGCTCAACAAGGCCGTCTACCTGCTGGTGGACGGCGACAGTTTCAACGGTTACACGGTGGCCGGCATCGGCCTGACCAAGACCGCCCGCATCGTCTACTCCGCGGCCATTAACCTGCTCACTTCCGGCTCCGATTACCTCGACCTGTACAACGCGCTCGACTCGGCCTGCACCACGCTGATCGGCACCGACGGCATCGCCGCGCCCGACTGCCAGGAAGTGCGCGACGCCGGCAACGCCACGGAGATGAACCTGCAGCCGGTGACGAACTTCAACCCCGAAGCGCCGGTCTGCCCAGGCGGCGAGAGCGTGAGCACGACCGTGTTCAGCGACACGCTGGAGGGCGGCGCGGGCAACTGGACTTTCAGCGCCCTGACCGGCAGCAGCCGCTGGAGCCGCGACACCGGCTACGCGCATGGCGGCGTGTACGCGCTGCTGGGCAACGACTACCCGCCCGGCACCAGCGACTCGGTGGCGGCCATGGACACCAGCTATGTCCTGCCGGCGGGGGCCTACCTGCGCTTCGCCCACGCCTACGGCTTTAACGGGGCCGGCCCGGACGGCGGCGTGGTGGAATACAGCCTGAACAACGGCGCAAGCTGGGCCAGCGCGGCCAGCTACCTGCTGGACAACGGCTACTCCGGCGTCATTAACGCCGGGCCGCTGGCCGGCAACGCGGGCTTCGTCGGCGACAGCCACGGCTATATCTCGACGCGGCTGCAACTGGCGGCGCTGGCCGGCCAGAGCGCGCGCTTCCGGTTCCGCCTGAGCACCAACAGCTCGGGCGTAGATGTGGGTTGGGCGGTGGATGATGTGCAGATCTACACCTGCACCGGGGCCGCGCCGCCGTTCACACGCCTGGGCTTGCCGCTGGCCTTGCGCAGTTACGGCGGCGTCGTCAACTGGGAAACGGTGATGAGCGAGGGCTTCGAGGGGGCGTGGCCCAGCGCCGGGTGGAGCGTGACCGACCCGGGCTACGAGGAGTATTACTGGGCCAAACGCAACTGCCGCGCGGCCAGCGGCAGCTATGGCGCCTGGGCCATGGGCGGCGGCTCGATCGGCGAAGGACTGAGCTGCTACGCTAATTACATCAACGGCGCGTACGCGTGGATGATCTACGGGCCGTTCAGCCTGGCGGGGGCCACGCAGGCCGAGTTGCAGCTTCAGCTCTGGCTCAATTCGCAGGTGGGGGCCGATGGCGCGTGCCTGATGGCCTCGACCGACGGCATTAACTTCTCGGGCAACTGCTACTCCGGCAGTTCCGGCGGCGGATTTGCCGCGAAGACGCTGGACCTGACCGATGTCTACACGCTGGGCAACCTCACCGGCCTGGGCAGCGTGTGGGTGGCCGTGCTGTTTCAGAGCAACGCCTCGGTGATCATGGCGGAGGGCGCGCACGTGGACGACGTGCTGCTGCGCAAGTGCGTGGGCGGGTGCGCCGCCGCGGCGCTGTCAGTCACCGACGGCTTGACCCGCACCCTGGCGTCGTTCAGCGCGCCTGACGCCCCCGCCGCCCAGCGCTAGCCGCCGCACCGGTTAACCAACACCGCCCGGAACACGCGTTCCGGGCGGTGTTTTTTGTTTGGTCAGGCCGGCCTAGCTCGCCGTCGCCAGCAGCGCCTTGACCAGCCCCAGCGCCTGCTCCAACTCAGGCGGGGCGTCGCGGGCCGCGTCGTGCGTGGTCACGGTCTTGGCGCGGCCGGTGCTCGTCACCGTGAGGCTGTAGTGGTAACAATCGGCGCACGGGTCGTCCGCGCCGTAGGCGTCGCTCAGGTCGAAGAACCCCAGCGCGTCCAACCCGGCCAGCAGCGCGCTGACCTGCTCGGCCGTCACGCCGGTCAGGGCCTGCGCGGCCGCGCCGTCGCCCGCTGCCAGCTTGATCGTGCCATCTGTGTAGATCGTCCAGGTCTGCGCCTGGCCAGTGATCCCGCCGCCGCGGGTGAACACCACCGCTTCGGTCGCGGCCTGGTCGCGGCCCGGCGTCGCCTCCACGCCGGCGCTGCCCGCTGTCACCTGCATGGGCGGCGTCGCCGTGACCTCAGCCTGGGCCGGCGCAGTGCGGCCGACCGGCATCACTTCGGTTGAAGTTGCCACCACGCCTGGGGCGCAGCCCGCCAGCAGCCAGCCGAGCAGCAGCCCGCACAGCCACCGTCGCATCTTGGCCTCCTTCTCCCCCGACAAATCTTCCTGCGGATTCTAACGTGTTTCGGCTGGGCGCGGTTCCACCGCCCGCTTTCTTTTATAATGCCCCTATGCCTATGCGCGTTGACCCTGCTAACCTGGAACTGGCCCACCTGCGCGCCCTGGCCGATTTTGGCGGGTGGCGCGTGCTGGAGATTGGCGCGGGCGACGGGCGGTTGGCCTGGGACCTGGCGCGCGACGCCGCGCTGTGGCTGGCCCTGGAGCCAGACCTGGCCGAGCTAGGCGCGGCCGCCCGCGCCCAGCCGCACATGAACGCGCCCGCAGTGCGCCTGCTGGCCGGCGATGGCCGCGCCCTGAGCTTGCCCGCGGCCGCCGTGGACGTGGCCTGCTTCACCTGGTCGCTGTGCTGCCTGCCGCCCGCGGACATGACGCCCGCCCTGGCCGAGGCGCGCCGCGTGCTGCGCCCCGGCGGGCGGCTGGTGGATATACACCCGGCGGCCGACCCGCTGCCGCTGGCGCTGTGGACCCTGCGCCCGGGCGCGCCCGAGGCCGGCGTGGGGCCGGAGGACTACGAGGCGGCGGTGCTGGGCGAGCTGGCCACCGGAAATATGCAGCCCAACTTCGCGGCGGCCACGGCCGCCATCGCTGCCGCGCCCGCGCTGGGGTTCACACCCGAGGCCGCGGACCAATTTGAGTTTCGCTTATTCTTCGACGACCTGGACGAACTGAGCGGCCACCTGGACGAGAATGACGAGTACGGTTTGCCCAGCGACGACCTGCTGGAGGCGGCGCTGCTGGGCCTGCAACGGGCCACGCGCCCAGCCCGCCTGGTGCTGACCCAACCGGTCTTGCTGACGCGCCTGGTGCGCGCCTAGAAACGAGCTGAGATGTCTGCGGTTTACCCGCCCGCCACCTGGCGGCTGCTGCGCACGCCCTTCAGCGACGGCCCGCGCAACATGGCGATTGACGAGGCGATCTTGCTCGCCAACAAGCCGGGCGCGGGGGGCACGCCCACGCTGCGCTTCTTCGGCTGGGCGCCGCCGTGCCTGTCGCTCGGCTACGCTCAGCCCAGCAGCGATGCCGACCGCGCCCGGCTGGCCGCGCGCGGCTGGGGCCTGGTGCGCCGCCCGACCGGCGGGCGCGCCATCCTGCACACTGACGAGCTGACCTACTCGGTCATCGCGCCGATGGATGAGCCGCGCGTGGTGGGCGGCGTGATTGAGAGCTACCAGCGCCTGAGCGCGGGCCTGACCCAGGGCTTGCAGCGATTGGGCCTAAGCGCGCGCGCCGACCAGCAATACAGCGCCGCCGAGCAGGGGCCGGCCAAAGGCCCGGTCTGCTTTGAGGTGCCTTCGAATTATGAGATCACCGTGGGCCTGGGCGAGCACCCGCGCAAGCTGTTGGGGAGCGCGCAGGTGCGCAGGCACGGCGTCGTGCTCCAGCACGGCACGCTGCCGCTGGGCGGCGACATCACCCGCATTGTGGAGGCGTTGGCCTTCGCGGACGAGGCCGCCCGCCGGACTGCCGCCGCGCGCGTGGCGCAGCGGGCCGCCACGCTGGGCGAAGTGCTCGGCCGGGAGGTCACTTGGGGCGAGGCCGCCGCCGCCATGGCCGCCGGTTTTAGCGCGGCCCTCAACCTGACCCTCGTGCCCGGCCCGCTCACGCCCGCCGAGGCCGCCGCCGCCGAGCAGCTCTACACCGAAAAGTACAGCACCACCGCCTGGAACGAGCGCGTGCCGTAGGCTGAGCGGCGGCCAGACAAGAATGGCGGCCGCATGGAATGACGCGGCCGATTTGGTAGCGGGCGCGGGGCGCAGCGCGCTGCGCCGCTACACCAGGCGGCGCCGCGGCAGGCGGGCGCGGAGATGGCACACGTCAATTAGAAACAGGGTCTGGCCAGACTGGTCCGCGTTCAGGGCGTGGCCGGCGGGATGGGCGTCGCCTGCACGATGACCACCTGGCTGAAGCCGAGCGAGATCAGCAGGCTCTCCATAAACGCCTGGGCGTTGGTCTGAGCGGTCGTCAGGATGCCGCCTTCCAGCGCGGCGCGCTCGATCTCCACCGTCGCCACCTGCCGGGCCTGGGTCTCCAGGTTCTCGTCGCCCTTGGTGAACAGGCCTGTCTCGCGGTCGTAGACGTAGCTCTTATCGTTGTCGAGCGCCGTGAAGAAAATTTCGGGCGCGGGCATGATGAAGGTGACGCGCCCGTCTTCGGTGATGGTGATGTCGCTGGTCTGCACCCGGCTCAAGTCTACGCCCGCGATCACATCGCCGTGGCCGACGAACAGCAGCCGGTCGCCGAAGAGCGCCCCGAGCGAACCTTGCCCCGTCTCGGCCGTAATGACCTTCTCAATGGTGTACTGGGCGCTCTCCAGCCGCGAGAGCGCCTTAACTTGCAGCACCACCGACACGGGGTCGGGGTAGACCTTGGGCGTCGGGTGCATGATCTCATTCACCTGGGTGACCAGCCCGGCCCCGGCCGTCGCGGGCGCATTGGTCACGGTCTGCACCGCGCTCACCAGCGCATAACCGGTCAGCGCCGTAATCAGCAGCAGCCCCACCACCAACACCGTTGCCAATGTTTTCGACATAGCGTGATTATATCCTTCCCAACCAGCCGATACGGCGCGCTTGCTTTCACAGGTCATTAACCCCGCTTCGCGCCAAAAGCCTCTATGCTAGAATTTTGAGCATGATCATCGCCGCCTGCCGCCTGCGCCTGTATCTGCCCGGCTGCGAGTCGCTGAAGGACAAGCGCGGCCGCCTCAAGCCGCTGCTGGCGCGGCTGCGGCGCGAGTTCAACATCGCCGCGGCCGAGGTAGACCTGCAGGACGTGTGGCAGTCGGCCGAGCTGGCCCTGGTGGCCGTCGCCAACGACAGCGCCCGGGCGCAGGCGGAACTGCAGCAGGTGCTGCGCTGGATCGAGCGCAACCGGCCGGAAGTGGAGATCGTGGACGCGCCGCTGGAACTGCGCTAGCGGGCGGCGGGCCGTCGCGGCACACCTCTTGCATCTGGCTCCGTGAGCCGCGTCGGGCCGGGTGGAACCGTGCTACACTCGCCCCAATCGCCTCGCTTCGGGGCCGCGCCTAGAAATGGTGACACTGCCGTGATGCGTTCCCTGTTCGCTCGCCTGGGGTGGCTGCTGGCGGCCGCGCTGCTGCTGGGCGCCTGCCAGCGCAACCTGGTGTATCTGCCCACCCCGACCGGCGGGCCAATCGGCCCCGACACTGAGCGCAAGGCCGTCTTTAGCGATCTGGCCGGCGACGTGGACGTGCGCTCCTCGGCCAACGGTGAGTGGCAGGCGGCCAGCCTGCTCACCCCCCTGCCCGAAGGCAGCGAGGTGCGCACCGGCCCCGACGGGCGCGCCACGCTCACGCTCACCGAGGGCAGCAAGGTCTACGTGACCGAGGATACCGAGTTCAGCATCACCCAACTCAACCCGTACCTCGACAGCCTGCTGACCACGCTCGACCTGAAGCAGGGCCTGGTGTGGGTGCTGCTGAACGGCGGCGCGCTGGACGTGAACACGCCCTTCGGCATCGCCCTGGCGCGCAGCGCCTACCTGAGCGTTGAGTATCGTCCCGACCAGCGCCAGGTGAACGTCACCTGCCTGGAGGGCGTGTGCGGCTTCGGCAGCGTGGCGATCCCCAGCGGCTATAAGCTGGAAGACGCGGCCGACAACGCCAACCCCGACCCGATGACGTTCGCCGACTACGGCGCGTGGGGCGTCAACGTGCCCGAGTCTACGCAGTTCGCTTATTTGGGCACCGAGGCGGTGGCCCAAGGCTCGGCCACGGTGCCAGTGGTGGCCAGCGCCACGCCCACGCACACCGCGCCGCCCAGCGCCACCGCCGCGGCGTCGGAGACGGCCGCGCCGACGGAGGCGCCCAGCGACACGGCCACGCTGCCGCCCGAGGCGCCGACCCTGACGCCAGAGCCGCCCACGGCCGCCGCGACCGAGACGTTCACGCCGGAACCGCCGACGCACACGCCGGTGCCCTCGCCCACGCTGCCGGTCTTTCAGGCGACCGTAACGCCGCGGCCCTTCACGCCCCTCCCGGCCGCGCCCATCATGGGCTACCACACCGTGCTGGGCGGCGAGACCATCTTCTGCATTGGGCGCGGCTACGGCGTGCTGCCGGGGGCCATCGCGCAAGCCAACAACCTGCCCGCCACGTTCAACGTGCGCGCCGGGCAGGTGCTCGCCATCCCGCAGGTGCAATGGGGCAACATTTCGCCCGGCCCGGTGTGCGCCCCGCAGTTCCCGTCGCTGTATCCGGGCTTGCCGGTGGCGACCAACACGCCGGCCTTCACCAGCACGCCCGCCGCGCCGCCGCTGACCATCGCGCTGGAGTGGCACTGCGTGGACAACTGCGGCTCGAGCACCGGCAGCTACACCATCCGCGTGACGGTGTCGGCCAGCGGCGGCGTGTTGCCCTACAGTTATAACCCCGGCCAGGTCTTCGACGTGATCTTCCCGCACTGCACCACCGGCCTGGGCAACGCCGGGGTCATCTCCGCCGACGGGCAAGAGGCGGTCGCCAATTGGAGTTACACCGACGTGGCCTGCGCGCCGTAGCGCGGCCACGCCGCCGCTGTGCGCCGCGCGGCTGTTTCGAGCGCGCCACCGCCCCGACCAGACCACCGGCCGGGGCGGTGGGTTGTCTGGCGCGCGCTGGACAGATTTCTCCCGGGGGCTAAAATACCTCGTCTATCGTCGCTCGAGGAGGCCCCGGATGACCAATACTAACTCAGCCTTACACGGTGAAGTCTTCTACCCCGCTGCGGAAGTCGCGCAGGGCGCTCGCGTGCCCGATTGGGAGGCGCTGGCCCAACGCGCCGCCGCCGACCTGGAGGGTTTTTGGGCCGCGGAGGCCCGCGAGTTGGAATGGTATGCGCCCTGGGAGCAGGTGCTCGATGAATCGCAGAAGCCGTTCTTCAAGTGGTTCACCGGGGCCAAAGTCAACATCGTGCACAATTGCCTCGACCGCTACCAGGCCGGCGCCACGCGCAACAAGACCGCGCTGCTGTGGGAGGGCGAGAAGGGCGATGTGCGCGAGTTCTCTTACGCCACGCTGCACCGCGAGGTGTGCCGCTTCGCCAACGTCCTGAAGGGGCTAGGCGTCGCCAAGGGCGACCGGGTCACCATCTACATGGGCCGCGTGCCTGAGATCATCGTCGCCATGCTGGCCTGCGCCAAGTTGGGCGCCATCCACTCGGTCGTGTACGGCGGCTTCTCGGTGGACAGCCTGGCCGGGCGCATCGCCGACAGCGAGAGCCGCGTGGCGATCACCTGCGACGGGGCCTGCCTGAACGGTAAGATCGTCGAACTCAAGAAGATCATGGACGAGGCCCTGACCCGCTGCCCCCTGGTCGAAAAGCTGATCGTCGTCAAGCGCACCGGAGCGGACGTGCCGGTGGTGGCGGGCCGCGACGTGTGGTATCACGAGGCTATGAGCGCCCCGGCCATCAGCGACGAGTGCGCCACGGAGGTGATGGACGCCGAAGACCCGCTGTTCATTCTGTACACCTCCGGCACGACCGGCAAGCCCAAGGCCATCGTACACACGCACGGCGGCTACATGGTCGGCATCTACACGACCTTGAAATACGTCTTCGATCTTCAGCCGGAGGACCGCTTTTGGTGCGCGGCCGATCCAGGGTGGATCACCGGCCACAGCTACATTGTCTATAGCCCGCTGCTCAATGGCACGACCAATTTCATGTACGAGGGCGCGCCGGCTTATCCCCAACCTGACCGCTGGTGGAGCCTGATTGAGAAGTACCGCCTGAGCATCTACTACACCGCGCCCACCGCCATCCGCGGCCTGATGCGCTTCGGCGAGGACTGGCCCGCCAAGCACGACCTTTCTAGCCTGCGCCTGCTGGGCACGGTCGGCGAGCCGATTAACCCGGAAGCCTGGAAGTGGTATCACCGCGTGATCGGCCACGAGCGCTGCCCGATTATGGATACCTGGTGGCAGACCGAGACGGGCATGTTCATGATCACGCCCACGCCGGCCTTGCCCCTCAAGCCCGGCTCGGGCACGCGCCCGTTCTTCGGCCAGCAAGCCGAGATCGTGGATGACGAGGGCAAGGTGGTTCCCGACGGCGACGAAGGCAACCTGGTGCTGCTGCGGCCCTGGCCCGCCATGCTGCGCACGGTCTACAAAGACCCGGAGCGTTACGTGCGCCAATACTGGGGCCGCTTCCCCGGCAAGTACCTCACGGGCGACTCGGCCAAGCGGGATGTGGACGGCTACTACTGGATCATCGGGCGCGTGGACGATGTGATTAAGGTGTCCGGCTACCGCCTGGGCACGGCCGAGATCGAGAGCGCGCTGGTGAGCCACCCGGCCGTGGCCGAGGCGGCCGCCATCGGCTTGCCGCACGAGATCAAGGGCATCGGCATCCACGCCTTTGTCATCTTGCGCCAGGGCTTCACGGCCTCGCCAGGCCTCTCGGCCGAGCTGATCGAGCACGTCGGGGCGCACATGGGCAAGATTGCCCGGCCCGAAACGGTGACCATCGTGGACAAGCTGCCCAAGACTCGCTCGGGCAAGATCATGCGCCGCGTGCTCAAGGCCCGCGCGCAGGGCCTGCCGGAAGGCGACCTAAGCACCCTGGAGGACTAGCCGGGCCGGCCAACCCGGACGGGTGAGGCTCATGGCGAGGGCAATCGCATCTAAATTCGGTTCGCTGAGAGAGTGCCGAAAGTGGCTCAGAAACAGGCCACCCGGTACTACCGGGCGAGACGCTGCGCGTCACCGGCCATAATGCTGCGCTAGGACGACCGACCTGAGGCCGGGTTGCTCAGAAACTAAACCCATTTGATAGCCGGCCCGGGGCGTAGCACGCTACGCCCCTACCCGAGACAGGGCCGCGGCCGACGGGTGTTTCGGGCCTGGAGGGCTGGCG
>JADZEK010000138.1 GCA_020850595.1 Anaerolineales bacterium | reverse complement strand
GGGGTGAGGAATCTCAACCCAGGATCAGGCTGACCCTTTGATCGTACCGGGTTTAGTTTCTGAGCAACCCGGCCTCAGGTCGGTCATCCGGGCGTAGCCTTGTGGCCGGTGACGCGCAGCGTCCCGGGTAAGGATAGCTGGCGGCCAATTTCTGAGCCACTTTCGGCACTCTCTCAGCAAACGGAATTAAGATGCAATTGCCCCGCGACCCCGCCTGGTAAGCCCCGTGCCATGGTCTCTCGCGGGGAGAGGCACGCCGCGATGCTGACAGTCCGGTGGCGGCGTCAGCTTGCCTGGCCGGGCTGCCGAACCTACATCACCTCGGGCGCCTGGATGACGAGCAGATGCAGGGCGTTGGCGAGCACCTGGCGCGCGGCGGCCACCAGGCGCAGGCGGCTCTGGCGCACCGCGGCGTCTTCGGTCTGGATGACCGGGACGGAGTGGTAGAAGCCGTGGAAGGCCTTGGCCAGGTCGTAGGCGTAGGTGGCGACGTGCAGCGGCTTGTAGTCGGCGGCCGCCTGGCGCACCACGCCGGGGAAGCGCGCCAGCAGGTCAATCACTTCCACCTCGGTCTTGTCCAGCAGGTACTGGAAATCCGCCCCGCTGGCGGCGGGGATCTGGCCCGCGGCCTCGGCCTTCTTGAGCAGGCTGTTGGCGCGCACATAGGCGTTCTGGATGTAGGGGGCGCTCTTGCCGTCGAAACTCAGCGCCGCCTCCCACTCGAAGACGATGTCGCGCACGGTGTCCACTTCGAGCATGGCGTAGGTGATGGCGCCCAACCCAACCTGCGTGGCGGTGGCGTGGCGCTGGGCCTCGGTCAGGTCTGGGTTACGCTCGGCGATGATGGCCTGCACGCGGCGGTAGGCTTCGTCGGCCACATCCTTGAAGAGCACCACGTTGCCCTTGCGTGATGACATGGCGCCCTCCGGCAGGGTGACGAAGCCGTAGGGCAGGTGGTAGCACTTGGCCGCCTGCGGGTAGCCCTCCAATTCCAGGATCTTGAACGCCTGCTGAAAGTGCAGGCTCTGGCGCACGTCCACCACGTAGATCGAGCGGTCAACGTGGTAGTGGTTGAACTTCTCGCGCGCCAGGGCCAGGTCTTTGGTCAGGTAGAGCGTGGTGCCGTCGCTGCGCAGTACCACCGCCACCCGGTATTTTTCCTTGGTCAGCCCCAACTTTTCGTCAATCTTCACGACCACCGGGCCGACGGGACGCTGGTCCTCGGCCAGGCCGCGCGCGATCAGTTCGTTGACGATGGCCTTGCTCGGCTCGTCCACCGCGCTCTCGTAGAAGAACACATCAATGTGGATGTCGAGCATCTCGAGGATGGCGCGCAGTTCGGCCAGGCTCCACTCGCGCGTCATCTCCCACAGGGCCCGCACGTCACGGTCGCCGGCGTCCCAGGCGCGGTACATCTCGCGGCGCTCGGCGTCGTAGGCTTCGCGCTCGGCTTTCTGCCCTGGAGTTTCGCCCGGCTTAGGCTCCAGCCGGGCGGTGGCCTCGGCATAAATCTTCAGCAGCCACTGGCCGCGCTCGTGCAGCCCGGCCGGCTCCTGCCCCCGGTAGAACTTGTCATACGCCCACATGACGGTGATGACGCCCAGGCCGATGTCGCCGGGGTAGGAGGCGCGCACGGTGGGGTAGCCCGCGAACGCCATGATGCGGGCCAGCGATTCGCCCAGCAGGGCGTTGCGGGCATGGCCGATATGGAACGAGTGATGTGTGTTGGGCTGGGCATACTCGACCATGACCCGCTCGGTCTGTGGCGCGCCGTGCCCAAACTGCGCGCCCTCGCCAATGGCGGCGGCCGCCACGCGCCCGGCGAAGCTGGCGGTGTCGAAGTAGGCGTTGACGTAGGCCTTGTCGGCGGCCAGGCGCGCGAACCCGGCGGGCAGCTCCGCCTGCTCAGCCACCAGCCGGGCCAGCTCCTGCGCCCGGGCGGGTACGTTCACCTTCTTGCCTGCGCGCGCCTCGGCGGCGGCCGCCTGAAAACAGATATTGGTGCCCTGGCCCCACTCGCCCGCGAAGGGAATGGGCTGCCACCTGACTTCGCCCGCCGGGGGCACGCCCTGGGCGGCGAGCGCGGCGGTGATGCGGTCGCCGATGACGGCTAAATCTTGCTCGAACATAGGACTCCTACGCTTAGAAAGAGGCCGATTCTAGCACGGAGGCGGAGTTTGGGGCGAGGGTATTTTGGCTACGAAACGGGCGTCAGGCATTGGAGGATACCTGCCACGAATGGGCACGAATTTTGACGCATGGTCACGAATTGAAGGAGGGGAGAACCTGGCGGTGGCGGCCGGCTACGGGGCGGGAGGCAGGCGGTTTTCGATCTCCCAGACGTGGTCAACGATGTGCCAGAGCGAGCGGCGCACAAAGTAGCGGGGCGACCAGCGCTTGCCGCCGCGCGGGCCGGTGGGCGCGATTTGGCCCTGGGCGGCGGCGGCGAGACCGTCATGGGCGGCGGCTTGCAGGGTCGCAATGGCGGCCGGCAGGTCGGTGAGGGGTGGCAAGGGGCCGGGCAGCTTCCAGCCAAAGGAGGTGAGGTAGCTAGCCTGCGCGCCGATCACGTGCTCCAAGATGGCGTCCAGGCTGCGCCCGCCGCCGCGTGGGCCTTTGGTCAGCTCGCGGCCGTGGGCTGCCTGGGCCGCGGTTTGCAGGCCGGCCCAGCCGGCAGCCAGCAGCTTCTCGAAGCGGCGCAGGTCGGCGGGCGTGGCGGGGGCAGCGTCGGCTTGGGGGGCCAGGCCGGGCACGCCGAAGTCGGTAGTGGCGTTGCCTTTGATGGTTTCGACGACGTCAAACGCCTCAGGCCGTTTAGGGGCCGTGAAGCCTAGCCGGGTGCCTGTGAGCAGGGCGGCGTAGCGCGGCCCGGCGGCGAAGAGCGCGGCCAGGGCGGCTTGCGGATCGCGGCCCGCGACACACCAGCCCGGCCAGTCGAGCGCCCCGGCCAACGCGCGCTTGGCGCCGACTTCGAGATAGACGGGTAGCGTATCCATGCGGCGTGCTCCTTGATGGTCAGTCGTCGCGCTCGTCGCCGCCGATCAGGTTCACCCCGGCCCTGGGGCGGGGCGGCGGTGGGGTTCGGCGGGCCGGGGGCGGGTTGGCGGGCACTGGCGCGGGAGCGGGCACAAAGACGATCTCCGGCTCAGCATCGGCCTCCGGGTCGGCCTCCAGTTCGCCTGGGTAGCGGGCCAGCACGCCGCTGATGACCAGGCTCGTGGGCACGCCCGCGGCCACGCCCAGCAGCACGCCGAGCGCGATCTGGCGGGTCTCGTCCGGCTGGCGCAGGCCGATAACGGCGGCCAGGGTGAGCCAGAAAGCCAGCAGGCAGGCGGCGAGGAGGCCGGTTGGGCGCATGGCGGGCGACGATCAGGGCTGTCTGGCCAGCTCCGCGTGCCGGAAGCAGTCGGTAGTGTGGTCGTTGACCAGGCCGGTGGCCTGCATGAGCGCGTAGCAGATGGTGGGGCCGACGAACTTGAAGCCGCGCTTGATCAGGTCCTTGCTCAGTGCTTCGGCCTCGGGAGTCGTAGCCGGCACCTCGCGAAACGTGGCCCAGTTGTTTTGCCGGGGTAAACCGCCGACAAAGCGCCAGATGTAGGCGTCGAAGCTGCCAAATTCGCGCTGCACGGCCAGGAAGGCGCGGGCGTTCTGGATGGCGGCGTTGATCTTCAGGCGGTTGCGGATGATGCCCGCGTCGGCCAGCAGCGCGGCGCCTTTGGCGTCGTCGTAGGCGGCGACCAGGGCCGGGTCGAAGTTGTCGAAGGCGGCGCGGTAGTTGGCGCGCTTCCTCAGAATGGTCTCCCAGCTCAGGCCGGCCTGCGCGCCTTCGAGCGCGAGGAACTCGAACCAGGCGCGCTCGTCGTGCAGGGGCGTGCCCCACTCGTGGTCGTGGTAGCTTAGATTAGGCTCGCGGCTTGCCCAGCCGCAGCGCGGCCGGTCGTCAGGCGGCAACATCAGCAGCCTCCAGTTTGATCAGCGTACTCGCTGACCCATAGGTCACTGTACTCAGTGACCCAGAATCGGCGCGCGGCTATCCCAAGCTAAGCCGGTGACAGCCGCGCTGAATGTTATCGGATTTGGGCCGCCGCGCCACTACTACCCAGCCCACGGCCCCGCCTCCGCGCTCCCCCGCTGCCGTTGGAGGGCGGCGGCGAGGGAGCTTGAGGAGGGTGCGCCCTAGGTATACCAGAACGCTTGTTCTAAGTCAAGGGGCAAAAAAGGGCCGGCGCATGGCCGGCCCCTGTTGCCGTTACAGTGAGCGCGTGTGCCGAGCGCCTATTTCTTGGCGGCCTCGAGGGCGGCCAGGCGCTTCATCAGGCGGCCCTTGCGGCGCGCGGCGTTGTTGCGGTGAATGACGCCCTTTTGGGCGGCGCGGTCGAGGGCGCTGACGGCGGCCAGGGTGGCAGCGCGCACTTCCTCGGGCTTGGCCTCGCGCGCGGCGCGGACGGCCGTGCGGGTCTTGGTGCGGACGACCTTGTTGCGGACGCGCTTGCGCTCGTTGGAGCGGATGCGCTTAATGGCGGAAGCGGTGTTAGCCAAAGGTAAATCTCCTCACACGCATAGCTCGATCAAATTGAACGGCAGTGCATTCTAATGCATGGCGGGGGGTTTTGTCTAGGGCGGTTTTTGGCAGCCGATGAGGAACCTCAAGGCTTGCGGCGCGGTGGGGCCGGCTGAAACGCATTGTAAGCCCGCCGGCAGGCTTCACCATCAGGGCTGTCACAATCCCCGCGCCGCGTACATCATCAGCAGGACCACGACGACAATGATCAGCATGCCGATCTTGGGGACGAGGTTGAGAACAGAAACAATCTTCTCAACCTCGCTATCCGATATGTTGTCGGCTGTATGCGCGGTTGGCTCAAGGCGGGTTTCAACGAAGAAATGAAACAAGGTCAGCAAGAGACCGAGCGAACCGCCAACCAGAATGCTTATGCCCCAGCGTGATCTGAGCAGCGCGCCCAGGTCAGTCCAACCCGTCATCAGGTAATTCAGCACCAATCCAGAGATGACGGCGGTGGCTGACAGAATGGATGCCAACCGAAAAACTCGGGGAAACACCTGATGGATGAAGGCCCGGCGAGCCTCCTTGTTCAGACTTACCAACGCCGGGACCAGCACCAGGTTGATCGTCAGCACTTCCCCTAACCAAGAGATACCGGCAACGACGTGCACCCAGCGAACTACGTTCACCCAATTCATTCAATGCCTCCGAACCGGCCCAAGCAGATTCTGTGGGCAGAATCGCTCGCTTGGGTTGCTGGCTGGCTAACGGTTTGCGACGGCGGGGCGGGCCGGGCGAGACTCTGAGAGCAGAGCAAATTCGCAGCCAGGATAGTGTTTTCAGACGCCGGTGAGTCTCCGCTGTCCGCTGCCTTTCAGCAACGTGCAGCGCGGGCCTTTCTCACGGGCATAACCGAGGCGTGCTCATCGCGCACCCGAGGGCATTATAGAGGCTGCGCTTGCCCCCAGCAAGGTCTTAACCCGCATGCGCGCTCACGCTCGACCAAGCGCCAACACTTAGGCTGCCTCCTGGTTCCCCTTGCCTCGCAACATTCGTCCCGAATAGCGGCGCATGCTTTGGCTTGTGGCCGACCTGCTCAAGAAGCGGCCAACTTAGTGAGGCTGACCGGGGCTGTGTTGCAGGCGGCTAACTACCCCTCTCGCGCCTCCGGTAGTATATTCCTCCTCCATGCAGGACGCGTGGCTGCCTGAGCCAACTTCTAACCCCAACCCAACCGACCCCCTTGCGCCCCGTGTCTTCGACCCGCCCGCGCGCGTGCTGGCCGTGGACGACGAGGGCTACAACCTCGACTTCACGCGCGAGTTGCTCGGGATGCAGGGCTGGCTGGTGACCACCGCCGAAGACGGCCAGGCGGCGCTGGCGGCCGTGGCGGCCGCGCTGACCCCCGGCGGCGGCGGGTTGGATGTGATCTTGCTCGACGTGCGGATGCCGGAGCCAGACGGCTTCGAGGTCTGCCGCCGCCTCAAGCGCAACCCGGCCACCGCGCACCTCCCGGTCGTCATCGTCTCCGGCCTCAAGAGCACCGCCGACCGCATCACCGGCGCGGAGGCCGGGGCCGATGAATTCTTGACCAAGCCCTTCGACCCAGTGGAGCTGGTGACGCGCGTGCGCTCGCTGGTGAGCGGCAAGCGCGACCACGACGCGCTGCTGGACTCCAACGCGCGCCTGGAGCAGGCCGTGGCCGAGCGCACGGCCGAGTTGGAGCGCGCGCTGGCCAAGCTGCGCGGCCTCGACCGCCTGAAGCGCGAGTTCATCGCCAATGTGTCGCACGAGCTGCGCACGCCGCTGCTGCACGTCAAGTCGTTTGTAGATCTGCTGCACGACGGCGCGCTTGGCCCGCTGACCGAAGCGCAAGCCAGCGGCCTGGTGGTGGCGCAGGCGGCTGTGGCGCGGCTGGCGCACACGGTTGAAGACATTGTGGACTTCAACAGCCTCGATGACCAGGCGTTGACCTTCGCGCCGCTCGACCTGCCCGACCTGTGCCGCGGCGTGATTGACGACTACTCGGAGCAGGCGGCGCGGCGCTCGGCGCAGGTGCGCCTGAACGACGGGCCGAGCGTGCCCATGGTGCGCGGCGACCGCGCGGCGCTGGCGCGGGTGCTGCGACACCTGCTCGATAACGCGGTGAAGTTCGGGCCGATGGGCGGGCTGGTGCAGGTGATGGTCAACCCGTCCGCCGGTGGGCAGCGGGTGCGCGTGGCGGTGCGCGATCAGGGGCCGGGCATCGCCATGAAAGACCGCGTGCGCATCTTTGATGTGTTCTCGCAGCTCGATGGCTCGTCCACGCGCCAGGGCGGGGGGTTGGGCGTGGGGCTGGCGCTGGTCAAGCGCCTGGTGGAGGCCCACGGCGCGCACGTCGTCGTCACCGGCGAACTCGGCCACGGCAGCACCTTTGCCTTCGAGCTGCCCGTCGCCGAGTGAGCGCCCTGGCGCCTCTGGGTCCCCGGTTGCTTCTGCCGATCCCCTGAGTCCCCAACCGCGGCGCCACCGCTGCCGTCTCCTTATTCAGTTGGGCTGTGTGCCTGGGCTTGCTAAACGGCGACTGTCGCCCGCGTGGTGTGCACCTGCGCCAGGTGCAGGCGGTCGTGGTCGAGCATCCACCCAGCGATCTCGACCAGGAGCGTGGGGCCGAAGATGGCGTGGCGGGCAGTGCGCTGCCACGTCGCGGCCGGCTGGCGGCGCAGGTAGGCGATCGTTTCCTGCCGGCTGCGCGAGAAGTCGGCCAGCGCCTGCGGGCCGGATTGGGCCGCGTAATTGCGCTCGATGGCCCACGGGTCGGTGTCGGCCCCGGCCAGGAACGGGTTGTCTTGCTCCACCACGGCGTGTAGGCGCGGCAGGTTCACCTCGCGCTCCACGTCGCGTAAGTGGCAGACGATCTCGGTCAGCGACCACTCGCCGGGGGCGGGGCGGCGCGCCCAGGCTGCGGCGGGCCAGTCGGCCACCGTGCCGTGCAGGGCGGCCAGGCTGCCGGTGAGCAGGAAGGGCAGCGCCGCGCCATTGACGGCCGGGCCATCCGGCGGGCTGTCCTCGGGCACGCTGAGCAGCGCTCTCCGCGCCCAGGCGTCGAACTCGGCCAGCGTGCCGTGGCCCAGCGGCAGCGCCTCCACCCAGGCCAGCGGCGCGGCCGGCTCCGGCGGCAGGCGGCTCTCCCCCGCGGGCGTGATCCAGAACGTGCGCAGGCCCGCGGCCGCGGCAGCCAGGATGTCGTTGTTCCAGTCGTTGCCGACCACCAGCGCCTGCTCGGGGCGGCGGCCCAGCGCGGCCAGCGCCTCGGCATAATACTCCGGGCGCGGCTTGGCGAAGTGGCTGTTGGCGAGGTCGGTGACCAGGGCGAAGTCGAAGCCGCTCAGCCCGGCCCAGGCCAGGCGCTGCTCCACCGCGTCACGCGTGAAGAGCGGGTTGGTGGTGATGGCGATGTCGAGGCCCTGCGCCGCGGCCCAGGCCAGCAGCGGCTGGGCCGCGGGCACCGGCTGGGTCAGGGCTTGCAGCGCCGGGTAGCGCGTGGCGTAGAAGCCGGCGAAGTGCGGCTGCCACTCGCTCTCGGGCCAGCCGAGCGTTTCCGAGAAGCACTCGCTGAACACCGCCAGCAGCGTGCGGGCCGGGTCGGTGTTGGCTACGGCCGCGCGCGTCGCCGTCAGCAGCGCGGGCGTCAGCCGGTCGGCGTTGGGCCAGCCGGCGAAGTGCTCGCCCAACTGCTGAAAATAGGCGGGCAGGAAACGCTCCATGCTGTTGGTCAGGAGCGTGTCGTCGAGATCAAAAAACAGGGTCGTAATCACGGCTGGTTGGGCGGCAGCAGGTGCGCCAGGTTCTCGTGGCAATGGCCGCAGCCCGTGTGGGGGTTAGCTACGTCGCTCAGGGTCTTGGTGCAGGCCGCGCTGGCGGCCACCTTGCGGCCCAGGCCGCCCCAGGTCTTGACCACTTTCGCGTCGAGCACCAGGTGCGGGCAGGCATTGGCGGCCATGATTTTTGGCACGGGGCAGTCACGGCACAGGCCGGGGGTCCAGCGTTCGCTGGCGGCCTCACGCTCCACCAGCCGGCACTCCTGCTGGCTGCGCCCGCGAAAGTAATTGGCGTAGAAGTACCGGCACTCGAAGCCCGCCGGGGTGCGCATACGTGTCCCAACCTTTCAGCGGTCCCCCCAAGTCACCAATCCGCTGCGACCGGCGGGCGCGGGGACCGTGCGCCGCTCAGACCCGGGTGAGATACGCGCCGGTGCTGGTGCTCACCTGAATGGTGTCGCCGACCTTGACGAACAGCGGCACCTGCACCTTGAGGCCGGTTTCGGTGGTCACGAGCTTGTTGGCGCCGGTGGCGGTGTCGCCGCGCACGCCCACTTCGCTCTCCACGATCTTCAGGTTGACCGCCGCGGGCAGCTCCACCTCAATCGGCTCTTCCTGGTAGTACGTCAGCTTGACTTCCAGGCCCTCGCGCAGGTAGTGCGTGTCGTCGCCCAGGATCTCGGCGCTGATGGCCGGCTGCTCGTACGAGACGGTGTCCATGAAGTAATACAGGTTGCCGTCTTTGTACAGGAACTGCACCTGGTGATGGTCCAGGCGGATATCCTGCACGCGGTCGCCCGACTGGAAGGTGCGGTCAATGGTGGCGCCGCTGCGCAGGTTGCGCAGCTTGGTGCGGATGGTGGCGTTGCCGCGGCCCGGTTTGTTGTGCGAATACTCCAAGACCTTGAAAATCTGGTCGTCCAGCTCAAAGGTCACGCCTTTGCGCAGGTCATTCACGTCAATCATAGCCAACTATCCTTACATTAAGATTAGAGGCGGCGGAGCCAAAACAACAAGCAGCGCAGGCCAACGTACGGCCTGCGCCGCGAAATTGCCGCGTCGCGGAGGATTATAACAGAACTTAGCGCCGGGTCGCCCGCCTGATTGGGCCGGTGATCCGGCGCGCATTGCGCTGTGCGGAGGGCTAGGCCGGCGCTGCCTCGGCCGCGGCTTCGGCCGCCTCGGCGCGCGCGTCAATGTCGCCTTCGTAGTGCAGGGCCGCGCTGGCCCGCTCACCGGTGCGGATGCGGATGACCTCTTCCACCGGGTAGATGAAGATCAGGCCGTCGCCGATCTCGCCGGTTTGCGCGGCGGCCCGGATGGCGGCGATGGTCGGCTCAACGTTGTGGTCACTCAGGATGATGTTGAGCTGGATGCGCGGCAGCAGGTCTACCTTGTAGGGCCCGTTGCGGCCGGAGAGCACGATGCCGCCCTGCCGGCCGTGGCCGCGCACCTCGAACACGTTTAGCCCGACGATGCCGATGGCGGCCAGCGCCTCCTTGACGGCATTCAGGCGCTCCTCGCGGAAGATGGCTTCGATTTTCTTAGTCATGCCACAGGCTCCTTAGGCGTAGGCGCGTTCGCCGTGCTCGCTGATATCTAGGCCCACTTCTTCTTCGTTGTCGCTCACGCGCAAGCCCAGCCAGCGCTTGAGCAGCCGGGTGAGCAGCACCGTCATGCCAAAGGCGAAGGCAACGGCGGCGGCGGCGGCCAGCGCCTGAATGAGCAGCAGCGTAGGGTTGCCGTAGAACAGGCCGTTGGCCCCGGCCGGGTTGACGGCCGTGGTGGCGAACAGTCCCGTCGCCAGCGCGCCCCACAAGCCGCCCATGCCGTGGCAGGCCCACACATCCAGCGATTCATCTAGCCCGCGCTTGACGCGCAGGCGCATGGCGTAATAGCTGATCGGCGCGGCCACCGCTCCAATGACGATGGCGGCCAGCGGGGTGACGAACCCGGCCGCCGGGGTGATGGCCACCAGCCCCACCACCGCGCCGGTGACAATGCCCAGCACACTCGGCTTACCGTCGCGCCAGCTCAGGATCATCCATACCACGGCGCAGGCGGCGGCGGCGGTGTTGGTGGTGACGACGGCGTTCACGGCCAGCCCGCTCGCGCCCAGGGCGCTGCCGCCGTTGAAGCCGAACCAGCCCATCCACAGCAGGCCCGCGCCCAGCACGGTGAAGGGGATGTTGGCCGGCTCCATGGGCGACTGGCCGAACCACTTGCGGCGGCCCAGCACCATGGCGAAGGCCAGCGCCGAGAACCCGGCGGTGATGTGCACCACGGTGCCGCCCGCGAAATCGAGCGCGCCCAGCGTGCGCAAGATGCCGCCCACGCCCCAGACCCAGTGGGCCACCGGGTCGTAGACCAGCGTGGCCCACAGCAGGGTAAAGACGATGAAGGCCTTAAAGCGCACGCGCTCGACGAACGCGCCGGTGATCAGCGCGGGGGTGATCACGGCGAACATCATCTGGTAGGCGGCGAAGGCCAGGTGCGGGATGGTGGGTGCGAAGTCGGCGTTCGGCGCGCTGCCGACCCCGGTGAGGCCCAGCCAGCGCAGGTTGCCGACCAGGCCGCCCTGGCTGTCGCCAAAGGCCAGCGTGTAGCCAACCAGCACCCATTGCAGGCTGATCAGGCCGATGGTGATGAAGCTCAGGTTGAGCGTCGAAAGCACGTTCTTCTTGCGCACCATGCCGCCGTAGAAGAAGGCCAGGGCGGGCGTCATTACGAGGACCAGCGCGGTGGAGACGAGGATCCACGCGGTGTCGCCCGAATTCACAGTGTTCATCAGACGGTGTCCTTTCTGGTAGACGGGCGCGCGGCCCCGATCTGCGCCGCTGCGCGCGGAGACTAGGCGGGTAGGGCCGGCCCTGGCTCGGCGTGGCCCAAAACAAAAACCGCGCAGCCAACAATCGCGCGCGTGCGCGGTGTTGGGCTTCGCGGCCCGAATTACTGGTCTTTGGTTTGACTAGCGACTACTTGAGCAATCTAACACAACCCGGCGTCAACTCGGTTGAGGGGATTACCCAAATCGGCCCGGCCCAGATTAGGCGATTCTTCCAGCAGCGGCGGACTAGCCGCCGTCAATCCAGCGGGCGGCCTCGCGCGGGAGCTGGGCCAGCGGGGCCTGGCGCACGGTGCAGGTGGGCAGGCTGTCGAGGAACATGCGGCCGTATTGCTTGGTGAGCACGCGCCGATCGAGGATGACCACCACGCCCCGGTCGCTGCGCGAGCGGATCAGGCGGCCGAAGCCCTGGCGGAACTTGAGCACCGCCTCGGGCAGGTTGTAGTCGTTGAAGGCGCGCTCGAAGGTCTCGGCGCGGGCGGCGATGATGGGGTCGGTCGGCACGTCGAACGGCAGCTTGACGATGACCAGCGCCGAGAGCGCCTCGCCGGGCACATCCACGCCTTCCCAAAAGCTCTTGGTGCCCAGCAGCACGCCGCCCGCCGCGCTCTTGAAGTTCTCCAGCAGCGTGTTGCGCGGTGTGCCGTCCGACTGAGCGTAGACCTCAATGCCGGCGCGCGCCAGCGGCTCGCGGATGGCCTGGGCGGTTTGCTTGAGCTGGGCGTAGGAGGTGAACAGCGCCAGCGCCCGGCCGCGCGTGGCGGTGCACAGCTCCCGCAGCGTCTTCTCCACCGCCTGCTGATAGTCCGGGCGCACGTGCGGCTCGGCGATGTCGTTGGGCAGGTAGAGCAGGGTGGAGGTCTCGTAGTCGAAGGGCGAGCCGACGGAGACCTCGTCGGCCTCGTCGGCGGCCAGCCGGCCCTTGATGTAGTTGAACTCGCCGGCCGTGGTCAGCGTGGCCGAGGTGAGCACGACCGCCTCTTTAGCGTGCCACAGGTGCTTCTGCACCAGCGGGCCGACGTGCAGCGGCGCGGCGTGCAGGCTCACCCGGTCGCTCTCGCGGCGCGCCTCGGCCCAGTAGATGAGCGTGGGGTCGGGCTTGCCAACCAGCCCGTGCAGGTTGGTGACCACGCCCGCCAGGTAGCGCGCCGCCGCCGTGGCCGCCGACATGAGGTCCTCGCGGTCCTCGATGTCGTACTCTTCCAACTCAGCCAGCCCGCCGGCCAACTGGGTGAGCGTGGCAGCCAGCGGGGCCAGCACCCGCGCCAGCTCTTCCCAGTGCAGCAGCACCTGGTCCCAGTAGCCCTGGGTGCGCGTGGCGGGGATGATGCGCACCTGCTGGGTGTACTCGCCCAGCGCTTGCGCGTCGCGCTGCTCTTCCATGAACTGCGCCACGGCCTCGAAGAAGTTGCGCGTGAGCGCCAGCCCGGCGGTGGCGTCGTCGCCGGCGCGCAGCACGTCGCGCTCGAAGCGAGCGAACTGGTCCGGCGGCAGCGCGCCGCGCACTCCGCCCGTGAGCGCGCCGAGAGTCCCGGCGTTGGGGCCGCCCAGGTCGCGCAGGCGGCGCTCCAGGTCGGGGCGGTTGACCTCGAAGCTCAGGCCGTCGGTGGTGGCCGCCTCCAGGTGATGCGCCTCGTCCACCACCAAATAATGATACTCCGGGAGGACGCGGCTCTCGGCGGCGATGTCGGCCAGCAGCAGCGCGTGGTTGACAACCACCACGTGCGCGGCCTGGGCGGCGCGGCGCGCGCGGTAGAACGGGCAGCGGCCCTGCATGGTGCCCTGGCACATGTCGCTGGTGCAGCCCTCATCTTCGGCCGAGATGCGCAGCCAGATGGCGCGCTCGTGCGGCCCGAGCGACAGGTCGGCCAGCGGCGCGCCGGCCGAGTCCACGTCGGCCCCCGCCTCGTTCAGCCAGACCAGCACCTTGGCGAGCACGCGCAGTTCGTCAGCGGTCTTGGGGCCGTGGCGGCGCAGGCTGTCGAGGCGGCGCGGACACAGGTAGTGGCTGCGGCCCTTGAGCAGCGCGGCGCGAAAGTCGAGGCCGAGCGCGGCTTGCAGGTCGGGGATGTCTTTGCGCATGAGCTGGTCTTGCAGGTTGAGCGTGTTGGTCGAGATGACGACGCGCTCGTTGTTCTGCATGGCCCATACCGCGGCGGGGATGAGGTAGCCGACCGACTTGCCCGTGCCGGTGCCGGCTTCTACCACTAGATGGCGGCCCTCGGAGAACGCGCGCGCCACCGCCCGCAGCATTTGAACCTGTTCGGCGCGAAACTCGTAATTGGGGAAATGCTTGCTGAACGGCCCGGAGTGCTCCAGCAGCGCGGCCAGCTCGTCAATCTCCAGCGGCTTGATCTCGGCCTTGCGCTGGAGCGGCGGGTGGTCGCGGGCGTCGTGGCGGGCGAAGAGCGGCCCCATGAGCGCCTCGGGCAGCGCGCCCACCTGGCGGGCGGGCACGCGCTCCTTGCTGCGCGCGCGCAGGGCCTCCTCGAACATCAGGTTGCCGCCCCAATCCAGGTTGCGGCCGAGGTTAACGATGTCGGCCAGCACGGGCAGGGGGAGCGCACGGGCCTTCTCCAGCAGCGCCAGGTAGACGCGCGCTGTCACGCGGCAATCGTCGAGCGCGCGGTGGGCCTGGTTGCCGGGGATGGTGATGCCCAGGGCGCGGCCGAGGGCGCTCAGGTTGTAGCGGCCCACGCTGGGCAGCAGCACCGCGGCCAGCGCGTAGGTGTCGGCGGCGGCGTTGGACCGCACCGCGCCCTTGGCCCGCAGGAAGCTCAAATCGAAGCCGACGTTGTGGCCGATGATGACGGCGTCACCGACGAAGGCCTCCAGCTTGGGCAGCACCATGGGCAGGCGCGGCTGGTTAGCGAGCATGGCATCGTTGATGCCGGTGAGTTGGGTGATGAAGGGGGTGAGCTTGCGGCCGGGGTTGACCAGTTGGCCGAACTCGGCCTCCACCCGGCCGCCCTTGAACTTCACCGCGCCGATCTCAATGATGGCGTCGCGTTCCGGGTCGAGGCCGGTCGTTTCGAGGTCGAGCGCGACGAACGTTTGGGTCATAGGGGCCGCACAGAGTGGGTAGGGCCGGATTATAGCAGAGGGGAGGGGGGGCAGGCGGAGCGCTAACGAAACGAGCGAGGGGACTCAGGGGACCGGCAAAAGCGGCCGGGGACTCAGGGGTTGATCGGTTTGGATGGCGGCAGATCACTGCCGTTGATACGATTAACTCAACACCGAGGATTGGTAGACTGGATGGGATGGACGGCCGATGCCCCGCAAATTCGTTGTAGTGGCTGTGATCGAACTGCTGGTGGGCGTCGCGCTGGTGTTCTATGCGTCGGCGTTGACGCTGCCGGGGCGGCGGTTGGTCGGGCGCGTGGCCGACTTTCCGCCGTCGGCCGAACCGTATGCCGTTATGGACGCTGGGCGCGTCGCCTTCTACCTGGTCAACCTGGCCGGCGAGTTGCTGGCATTGGAGCCGGATCAGCCTACGCGACCGGCACAGTGCTGGGCGCGATGGGACGAAGTTCACCAGGTCTATTCTGATCCCTGCTATGGCGCGCGCTATACCCTTGACGGCGCGTGGTGCGACGGCCCGGCCGTGCGGGACCTTGACCGCTACGCGGTTGAGGTCAACAACGGTCGGGTCTGGGTCTACACAGACTATGTGATCGCGGGGACGCCTAGGGAAGTGACCTCGAAGGCGAATGGCAGTAGTTCGCCGGGCTGCCCTATCCCGCCATAAGGTTGTGGCGCCATTTGGCCCCGCGACCCTGGCGGCCGATCGGGGTTTAACCGGATGCCGTCGAGCATCGCCCTCGGCACAGAGCTTGCACCACGCGCCGATGAATGGCGCCAGGCGCTCTAACGCGTAGTGGGTTGGGTTAGAAATCCTTGCGCCAGCCGCATGAGAAATTGGTGAATAGCGCATGGCGATTCTTGTCAGGGCTAAGGGCCGATGGTATGATGACGAGCGGTGCTGAAGGGACTCGCGACCCACACCGCGCCGCCAAATCGCATGGATTAGGTCGCACTGTGTGGGTGGGGAGTCATCCTGGTATTGCTCCCCACCATCGCTTTTTATGGGCGGGGCGGTGGGCACACCAACCGCGCAGCGGCTGAGGGCGCCTGGCAGGCCGGCCCGGCCGTCTGGGGGATCGTCCGACACTTAGGAGAGCGCTGAGACGGAGTTTGCCGCGGGGCGCGCCCCAGTCGCGTCCCGCTGAGGCCCAGTTGCGTGACCACTAACTCGCAGCCTTCGCCCGCCTTGCCCGCGCGTCAGCGGCGGCATCTCTTCAACCTCACGGTCGCCTTAGCCGTGGTGTTGCTGGGCCTGCTGGCTCTGGCCGTGGCCGCCGCCAACAACGGCCCCACGCTGCCCGGCCTGGCGAGCGTACTCGTTGGCCAGACCGTCACCCCTATCGCCTACCTCAACGGCACGCCGGTTTATGCCCCCACGCCGGAGCCGACGCGCCCCTTGGTGTGGTGGTGGAACCCGCCGCCCGGCACCAAACAGTTCGGCGAAGCGCCCGGCCCGACCTCGACCCCCGACCATTACAACGACTACATGCCCTTGGTGCAAGTGCAGGCGGCCTTGCCCACCTGGGGCGACATTGAGCAGCACCCCGAACCGCCCCCGGTGGCGCCCGCGCCCGACTGGCCCAACGGCCTCGATCGGCTGACCCACAGCAAGTTGGGCGTGCACGTCATCCAGAACAACGACAGCTACATCATGGAGTTCATCCGCCGCGCGCGGCCCCGCGTGGTGAAGTCGGTGGGCGACCTGGGCTGGCTGAGCGATGTCAAGCTGGTATCGCCCAATACCGTGACCGTCGGGCGCATCGCCGAGCAGAACGAAGACTGGGTGCAGACGATGACGCCGGAGGCCGCCGCCGATGCCTACATCGCCAGCCAGATCGAACGCTACCGCCTCAACCCCGGCGTGGACTATTGGGAAGGCTGGAACGAGTTCGTGCCGGTAGACCAGAACCGCATGGCCTGGTATGCGCGCTTTGAGGCGCGCCGCGCCTGCGCCCTGCAAGCGCTGGGCTTCCACGCCGCGGTGGGCGGCTTCTCGGTCGGCGTGCCCGAATACAACCTGATGGGGGTCTTCCTGCCCGCGCTGGAGGCCGCCTACCAATGCGGGGCCATCTTCCACCTGCACGAGTACAATTCGCCCACGCTCAGTTGCGGCGTCACGGCCAACCAGGTCGGCATCATCCCCGGCGCGCCGAACTTCGGCAGCGTGCTCATGGGCTATCACACCCTGCGCTACCGCTTCTGGTACGAGGGATACCTCAAGCCGCGCGGCCTGGGCGACCTGCCGTTGGTGATCAGCGAGGCCGGGCTGGAAGGCCGGCCCAACCCCGGCGGCCCGTGTAACGACCCCGGCGGGCGCGCCTGGAAGAGCTACGGTGACTGGTGGGTGCAGCAGGGCTATGGCCCCAGCGGGCCGGAGGCCTATGTGAACCTGTTGGCCTGGTATGATGCGCAGCTGCGCCAGGACCCCTATGTGCTTGGCGCCACGCTCTTCACGGCAGGCGCGTCCGGCGCGGGCGGCTGGAATGCCTTTGACCTGCACGACATCTTTGTTCCTCTGGCCAAGTACGCGGTGGCGCTGCCCTAAGCGCGCCCCCGCGCTGAGGCTGCCCGCATGACGCGCCGCGTCCTGCGCTGCTTCAGTGCCCCCCACCACCTCCCACTGCTTAACTTAATCGTCGGTACGGCCTGGCTGCGCCGGCGGCCGACTGGCGCATGGGATAATGAGCCTGCGCCGCGGCCGGCCGCCCTGAACCCGAGCCGGCCCCCGGCGGGCAACGCGCCCGGCCGCCCGCGCTTGCGTGCGCCTGGCGCAGCTTTCCTATTGATCAGCTACAATTTGTCCAGTCCATTCAGGCGGGAGTGAGAGCCATGACCAAATACATCTTTATCACCGGCGGCGTGGTAAGCTCGGTGGGCAAGGGCGTCACGGCGGCGGCCATCGGCCGGCTGCTGAAAGAACGCGGCTACAACGTCTCCATTCAGAAGCTGGACCCGTATATCAACGTGGACCCCGGCACCATGAGCCCCTACCAGCACGGCGAAGTGTACGTGCTGGATGACGGCGCCGAGACCGACCTAGACCTGGGCCACTATGAGCGCTTCATTGACACCAACCTGAGCCGGGTGTGCAACGTGACCACCGGCCAGATTTATTCGGAGGTGATCGGCAAGGAGCGCCGCGGCGACTACCTGGGCGGCACCATCCAGGTCATCCCGCACATCACCAACGAGATCAAAAAGCGCATCGGCCTGGTCGCCAAGGCCACCAACGCCGAGGTGGTGCTGGTGGAAGTCGGCGGCACGGTGGGCGACATTGAGAGCCAGCCGTTCCTGGAGGCCATGCGCCAGATGCGCACCGACGTGGGCCGCGAGAACGCCGTGTTCGTGCATGTCACCTGGCTGCCGCGCATCGGCGCGACCGGCGAGTTGAAGACCAAGCCCACGCAGCACTCGGTGCGCGAACTGCGCTCGCTGGGCATCAGCCCCGATGTGATCGTGGCCCGCTCCGACTACCCGGTGAACGGCGAGTTGTGCCGCAAGATCGCCCTCTTCTGTGACGTGGAAGAGCGCGCCGTGATCCCGCTGGTGACCACCAACGTGCTCTACGAAGTGCCGCTGATGCTGGAGCAGCACCAGGTGGCCGAGATCATCATGGGCCGCCTGCAACTGGAGGCGCGCCGCGCGCCCGACTGGCGCGAATGGCAGGAACTGGTGGCGCGTGTGGCCAAGCCCAAGCCGACCGTGCGCGTGGCGCTGGTCGGCAAATACGTGGAGCTGCAAGACGCCTACATGAGCGTGCGCGAGGCCCTCAAGCACGCCGGGCTGGCGCTCGACCGCGAAGTGGAGATCGAGTGGGTGCACTCGGCCGACCTGGAGAAGGGCCGCGGCTGGGAGCAGGTGGAGCGCGCCGACGGCATCGTCGTCCCCGGCGGCTTCGGCTCGCGCGGCATCGAAGGCAAGATCATGGCCGCCCGCTACGCCCGCGAGCACAAGGTGCCCTACCTGGGCCTGTGCCTGGGCATGCAGACCATGTGCATTGAGTTCGGCCGTTACGCGCTCGGCACCGAAGACGTGAACTCCACCGAGTTCGATCACGCCACCCCGCACGACGTGATCAACCTGCTACCCGAGCAGCGCGACATCGCCGACCTGGGCGGCACCATGCGGCTGGGCGTCTACCCGTGCCAGCTCGTGCCGGGCACGAAGGCCGACGACGCCTACGACCTGCCGGCAGGCGCCACCGCGCCGGAGCGCCACCGCCACCGCTTCGAGTTCAACAATAGCTATCGCGAGCAGTTGGGCAAGGCCGGGCTGGTGCTCTCCGGCCTCTCGCCCGACGGCCGCCTGGTGGAGATCGCCGAGTTGGCCGATCACCCGTTCATGCTGGGCACGCAGTTCCACCCCGAATTTCTCTCGCGCCCGCAGCGCCCGCACCCGCTCTTCCGCGCCTTCGTGGCGGCCGTGGCCGAGCGCGCCGCGCACCGCCCCGCGCAGTTGGAACTGGGCGAGATGCCCCCCAAGGCCGAGGCCGGCAACGGCCGCCACGCGCCCAGCAGCGAGAAGGAAGGCGCCTGAACCGGTGGCCGCCCCACCTGGCACGATCCTGATTTTGAACGGCGCCTCGAGCGCCGGCAAGACCAGCCTGCTGGCGGCCCTGCAAACCGCGCTGGCCGCGCCGTTCCTCGACGCTGGGATAGACAAGTTCATCTTCATGCTGCCGCGGCGCTACCTGGACCGGCCGCTGTGGGATGACGTGCTCGGCCTGATGCTCTCGGCGGGAGCGCACGGCCGACAGCTCTTCAGCGGCATGCACCACGCCCAGGCGGCGCTGGCGCGGGCCGGCAACAACCTGGTGGCCGATCACGTGCTGGTGGAGCCAGAGTGGGTGGCCGAATGTGCCGCCCTCTTTGCCGACTTGCCCGCCTACCTCATCGGCGTGCACTGCCCGCTGGAGGTGCTGGTGGCGCGCGAGCAGGTGCGGGCCGACCGCACGCTGGGGCAGGCGGCGGCCCACTTCCCGCTGGTGCACCGCCACGGCGTGTATGACCTGAACGTGGACACCCACGCGCGCTCCACGGCTGAGTGCGCGGCGCAGATCGTGGCGCACCTGGCCAGCGGCGCGCCGCCCCGCGCCTTGCGTGAGCTGCGCGGGTGAATCCCGATCACCCCGCCGCGATGACGCCCGCGCGGGTCGAGCGCCTGGCCCGCATCGCCCGTCAGCGCTGGTGGCACACGCTCGACCTGGGCGGCGGCGACGTGACCCCCGGCGAGCGAGACTTGCGGCACCTGCCGGCCCGAATGCCCTGGCCCGGCAGCCTGGCGGGTAAGCGCTGCCTGGATGTGGGCACGGCCGACGGCTTTTGGGCCTTCGAGATGGAGCGGCGCGGCGCGGCCGAAGTCGCCGTGATTGACGTGCCCGACGTGGCCCAGGACCACCGGCCCGGCTGGCCGCCCCCCGGCCGCGACCCCGCTGCCGAGCGCCGCCCCGGCGAGGCCTTTCAGGTGGCGGCCGAGGCCCTCAACTCCAAAGCCTGGTTTCAACTGCTCAACGTCTACGACCTGCGCCCCGAGTTGGTGGGCTGGTTCGACGTAGTGTTTGTGGGCTACCTGCTGCCCCAACTGCGCGACCCGCTGCGGGCGCTGGCCGCCGTGCGCAGCGTGTGCCGCGGCAGCGTGATCGTGCTCGACCAGGTGCTGTTCTGGCAGTCGCTGTTCAACTGGTCGCCCGTGGCCTATGTGGGCCACCGGCGGCAGGCTCAGGACTGGTGGTTCTTCAACGCCGCCGGGCTGCGGCGGGTGGTGGAACTGGCGGGTTTCCAGGTGGCGGGCGACAGCGGCTTCGTCCATTTTCGCGCCGGCCCCGGCGTCACCCCCGACGCGGGCACGAAGCTGCGCCTGTGGCTAACGGGCGGCACGGCCTCGTTGGCCGTGCGCGGCGACGCGACCGCCTAGCGCTGCGCGGCCGCGATCCTGGCCCGGCTGCTGGGCGGCGCTCCTCGGCTATAATCGCCTCGCCGGTCAGCTTGGCTTGCGCGCCGGCACAAACCTACCCGCGCCTACGCTGCCGCCACTTACTTATGCGTCTTTCTTCCCTACTCAACCTGGGTCTTATCGCCACCGGAGCCGTCGCCTCGCTCCGCACCTTGCAGCGCCGCCATGCCTGGGAGAGCGCCGGCCAGCGCGCGTACATCGTCTTGGACTACGACGACGTGCTCTCCATGAGCACCCGCGCCGGGCTGGGCCTGGCCGCGCTGCTGCACGAGGCCCACCACCACGGGGCCACGCACGTGTCGCTGCCCGAGCTGACGCTGGCGCGGTTGATCGCCAAGGGCCGCCTGACACCCATGACGGCAACCGGCCTCGGCCCCCACGCGGACGCCGAGGCGCCGGACCTGCCCGCCCCGCGCACCGGCCAGTGGCACACCTTCAGCAGCTACGAGCCGGCGCTGCTCGATCACGTCATCCGCGAGTTGAGCGCGCGCGTGCCGGGGTCGCAGCCGCGGCTGCTGGCGCTGCACCCGGTGCCGGTGCTGGCCGTGGCCGGCGACCTGCCCACGCTGGCCGAACTGGGCCTGGGGTTCGAGGCCGCCGCCGCCGCCGAAGCGCAGACCGCCGGGCTAGGCGTCGTGCCGCGGCCGGTGTCGTTCGCCTGGCCCGAAGGCCACCTGGTGGAGCGCACGCTGGTGCAGGCCGCCGGGCTGCCGGGGGCGGGCCTGATCGCCTTCGAGGGTGACATCATCCTCGGCCACGAGATGCACCTGGACGCCACGGTGCACTGCCTGTTGCGCTATAAGCAGCGCTTCGCCTACTTCACCGAGACGCGCCATCAGAAGGGCGATTGGTTCATCGCCAAGCGCCTCGCGCCGCATGGGCTGACCGTGCCCAGCCATTACTTCACGCCCGCGGCGATGGTGCCGGAGGACTATCACTCCGCCGCCCACCACTGGGGCATGCTGGCCCGCAGCCGCGGCGTGCGCCTGTGCTACGTCAACGTCTTTCGCCGCATTCACGCTACCGCCCCGCTCGAAGGCTTGCACTACCTTGAGCACATCAAGGAAGAGTTAGAAGGGCTGGGCCTGCTCTTGGACGACGCCGCGCCTACCCCGCCGCGCCTGCCCGCGCCCGACCGGCGCACGCAGGCCGTGGCGGCGCTGGCTCCGGCCGGGGCGGCGGCGCTGGCCGCGAGCGAAGCTCTGCGCCTGCCCGAGCCGCTGGGCCTGGCCGTCAGCGTGGCCGCGGCGGCGGGCCTGGGCGCGCTGCCCTACCTGGACCGCCCGCGCGGCAAGCTGGAGCAGGACTACCCACCCTCGTATGCGCCCAAGCTGCTGGCGCTGGCGGGCGCGGCGGCGGCCCCGGCAGCGGCCGCCCTGAGCAACAGCCTGCCTATCGCCGCCTTCATTCAGGCGGGCACGGCGGCGGCGGTGGCGGCCTTCACCACCGGCGACGACTATGCGCTGCGCATCGAGACTTACCGCGCCCTCAACGCCGATTGGGCGCTGCCGCTGAGCGCGGTGCTGCTTCACAGTGAGGGGCTGGGCCGCTGGCGTTGGCTCGGCCTGGGCGGGCTGGTGGCGGCGTGGCTGGCGGTGCGCCGCCGCACACCCGACCTGCTGGGCGAGCTGGACAAAGACCTGCCCGCCGGGCACACGCACCACCTCTCGGCCGCGCAACGCCTGCTGGGCGATACCATCATTGCCGTCGGCCCGCGGCCGGGGCGCAAGTGGGCCGGGCTGGGGCTAGCTGGGCTGGCGGCGGCGCAACTACTGCGTCGCCTGGGCCAACCCGGCGCGGCGGCCGGCGCCACGCTGGCGGCCACGGCCGCGAACGCCATGGCGCTGGCGGCTTTTCGCCGGCCGGAGCGCCCGCTGGCGCAAACGGTCAGCGGGGTGGGGCGCAGTTGGGCCGGCTTTGGGGCGGCGGCGCTGGCGCTGGCCGTGGTGGGGGCGCTGGTGAGACACCGCCCCGCGCCGGGTGACTGAAGTTGGCTGAAGCACGGCCGGGGCGGGCGCGTAGTAAGGGGTATGTCACGGCGACGGCAGGCGTCGCCGGGCGGGGGTCCTATGACGAATAACGCGAACGATCCACTGGAGCAGGCGGCGGAATTGCTGCGCACAAGCCACTTAGGCGAGGCGCGCGCCCTGCTGGCCGCCTACTTGCAGGCGCACCCGGCCTCGGACGAGGGCTGGTACATGCTCAGCCACGCCGTGACCGACGCGACCCACCAGCGCGACTGCCTGGAGCGCGCGCTGCACCTCAACCCCGGCAACCGCGCCGCCCGCGAACGGTTGGCGCTGCTGCGCGGCGAGGCCGCCCCGTCGCGGCCGACGCCCCCGCCAACCTCGCCGCCGGCTGACTCGATCAGCACGTTTGGCTCACGGCCCACGGCCTCTAGTGTGTACCGGCCGCCGGCGGAGCAGCCGCCCACGCCGTCCCAAACGATCTATGGCGCGTGGCCCACGCCGCGCCCGGCGCACGAACCCGAGCCTGAGCCAGAACCCGAGCCGGTGGCCGAATCTCCGGCCGCGCATTTGCGGGGGCAACTCATCGCGCCGACGAATTATCTGTTGACCGAGCCGGAGCCGGTGACCCCGCCGCGCCGCGCGCGTGACTGGCCGATGATCTTCCTGGTGATGTTTGGCCTGCTGGTGCTGGCCGGCGTGGGCGTGACCACGGCCGTGCTGGTGCTCCGGCCCACGCCCACGCCGGTGGCGGTGGTCGTCATCGAGAACACGCCGGTGTCATTCCCCACGCTGCCGCCCACCTGGACGGCCACGCTCAACATCCCCACCCACACGCCCACGCCCATCCCCACGCGCACGCCGCGGCCTTCGGCGACCTTTGAGCCCCCTAATCCAACGCAGGCCGTGCAGATGGACAAGATCGCCGAGCAGGTGGCCGACCTGCGCGGGCTGGCGCTTCAGGGCGCGCCGGAGCGGTTCTTAATCCCGCGCGACCGCGTGGCCGACACGCTGGAGGGCCTGGTGCTCGACCCCGACCGGCGCGCTTCGCTCGAAAAGGAGCTGCGCGTGCTGAGCATCTTGGGGTTGGTCAAGCCGACGTACGACCTGGTGAAGTATGCCCTCAACAGTTCGTCCGACAGCCTGGGCGGTTTCTATATCCCGTGGACCAAGCAGATGTTCGTCATCGGCCAGACCTTTGGCGGCCTGGAGCGCTTCGTTTACTCGCACGAGTTTGACCACGCGCTGACCGACCAGCATTTTGACATTGACGCGATGGGCGTCTACCCAAACTGCCGGCTCACCTCGCAGCGCTGCGCCGCCATTCGCGCGCTGGTGGAGGGCGACGCCACGCTGCTGATGTACCAGTGGCTCAACCAGTACGCTACGCCACAGGACTATAAAGACTTCGCCAACTATCGCCCGCCGGAGTACAACCTGCCCGAGGAGTTCCCGCCGCCGTATGTCAGCCAGGAGCTTGATTTTCCTTACACTTACGGCGCGGACTTCGTGCAGTATCTCTACAATCGCGGACGCTGGGCGGAGGTGAACAAGGCTTACGAGCGCCTGCCGGAGAGCACCGAGCAGATTCTGCACCCGGAGAAGTACATTGCGCACGAAGCGCCGATCACCGTCACCGACCCGTCGCTGGCCGAGGCGCTGCCCGCCGAATGGGTGATGCTTGAAGATGATGACCTGGGCGAGTGGATGACGTTCCTGATCCTCGGGTACGGCGCGGATTACGAGGCCATGCTGCCGGATGACACCGCCTGGACGGCCGCCAACGGCTGGGGCGGCGACCATCATCAGGTCTACTATCAGAGCGACCTGGACCAGACGGTGCTGGCCGCGCACTGGGTGTGGGACACGCCGCGCGACAACACGCAGTTCGCCGACGCCCTGCGCGATTACATGGACGCGCGCCTGCGCGGATCGAAAGTGCCGCGCACCGACGGCGACTGCTGGGAGGCCAACAACCAGGCCGGGTGCGTGTTCGTCGCCAACGGCGAGACGCTGTGGCTCTACGCGCCCAACCAGACGCTGATTAACGACCTGCTGGCGTTCTTCCCCGCCTTCCAATAGCTGGTGCCTGAGACCTCCTCCTCCGGGGCCGACCACGCCGCCACGCGCGCCGCCGCGCGCAGCCTGTCGGCCATCGCCTTCAATCAGGTGGCGCAGGTGGTGGGCAGCCTGATCTTCGTGGCGCTCGTGCCGCGCGCCCTGGGCACCGAGGTCTACGGCCAACTCGCCTTCAGCTTCGCGCTGACGGCCATTCTGCAAATGCTCGGCGAACTGGGCAGCCAGGAGATCTTCAGCCGCTTCTTGCCGGAGGTGCGCCGCGCCCAGGGCGACGCCGGCGTGCGCGCGCTGGTGGGCGGGCTGTTCCGGGCGCGCGCGCTCGTCGGACTGGCGCTGGGGCTGGTGGCCGTCGGCGTGGCCCGCCTCGCCGCGCCGTGGCTGACCTTCACGCAGGCGGCCCTCATCGGCTTGGCGGTGCTGGCCCGCATCTGGGCCATGGGGCCGTTCCCGCTGCTGCTGGGGCTGGGCGAGACGCTCAAGTGGTCGGTAGAGACCACCTGGCGGCAGATCGTGGTGACGGTGCTGGTGCTGACCCTGGTGCGCGCACCGTCGCTCACGCTGGCGCTGACGGCCATGGCGCTGCACGAGCTGATCTTCCTGGCCCTCGGCGCGTGGTGGACGCGGCGCTGGTTCATCGGCCCCGCCGCCGGGCCGGCCGCCGGTCTGCCCGCGGCGCACACCACCGGCCCGCTGCTGCGCTATGGCTTTAAGTTTTCGCTCTCCAACTTCGCGTTGGTGCTCATGTTCCGCATCAGCCCGATCACGGTGGAGCGCCTCACCGGCTCGCACCCCGAGACCGGCTACTTCGACCTCTCCCTCAGTGCGCTGCTGCTGCTTTACACGCTGCTGGGGCAGGTGGCCTACGCCTTCGTGCCCATCCTCACGGCGCTGCAACTAGAGCACAAGCCGGATGAGGCGCGTGTGTGGCTGGGGCGCGTGGTGCGCTACGGCGCGATGCTGCTCGTGCTCGGCCTGGGCGGCATGTGGGCGGTGGCCACGCCGCTGTCGCCGGTGCTGTTTGGCGCGGGCTTCGCGCCCGCTGCGAACACGCTGCGCATGATGGCCTTTGGCCTGCTGCCGCTGCCCATCGCCTGGGCGGGTGTGATCCTCAGCACGGTGGAGAAGCGCCCGGCCCGCAAGCTGTGGGCGGCGCTGACCGGCCTGGCCGTGTTCGCCGTGGCCGCGCTGGCGCTGCGCGGCGGGCAATCAGCCGGGATTGCGCTGGCCTTCGCGCTGGCGCTGCTGGGCTACGCCGCGGGCTTTGGCCGCGGCGCGCTGGCGGCGGTGCGCACCGGCGGCGCGGGCTGGGCGGCGGCCACGCTGGGCGTGCTAGTTTTTGTGCCCCTCTACTTCTGGCGGCAGCCCAACATCCTGCTGGGCCTGGCGGCGTGGGTGGGCCTCGCACTGGCCTATGTCGCGCTCATGCTCGTCACGCGCGCGGCGCAGGTGCGCGAGGTGCGCAGCGTGCTGGCGGTGGTGCGGCGGCGGTAGGGCGGGGGGCTTAGGGGCGATCGGGCGCGGGCCGCCAGACCTGCCGGAAGAAGGCGCTGTGCTGCGCCAGTTGCGGGTAGCTCGCCGGGTCAGCCAGGCACGTCGGACACCAGTGTCCCCCCATGAGGATCAGGTTCAGGCTGGCCGTAAATTCGTGGCCGGCGTGACACTGCCAGCGCAGCAGGGCGCGCCAGTCCCCGCGTGGCATATCGGTGGATAAGCATTGGCCCCCGCGAAAGCGCGCCGCCGCCTGTACGTCAGTGAGGCTGATTGCCTCGCGCGGCAATTGCTCATCGTAGCCATGATCGAGTTGGCTTGGGGTGCTCGTCGGGCGGACCGCTTCCCAAGCCTCCCACCCGCGGATGGCCCCCCACGCCTCCCGCGACCCAAAGTAAGCGGCGATGCGCGCCTCGTCGCCGTGGGCCAGCCAGTGCAAGGTGCCCCCTGGCCCGCGGGCCACGCGCTCTAACCGCCGCCGCACCAACTGTGGAAACGCGCTGCCCAGGCGGATATACCAGGGAACCAGCGGTGCTTGCTCGGCGAGATACTCGTCGAGGGTCTGCGTGCGGAAGGGCACGAGCGCCTCGAGGCGATCCGAATCGGAGAACCAATGCCCGTGGAAGTTCCGCAGCGCGAACCAACGCGGGTCGAGCGCGCGCCGCGGGTGGCGCAGGCCGGTGGCGCGCAGCGTGCGCTCAAACAGTTCCACGTTCGTCAGCCGGTTGGGTTGGCCGCCGCCGATGTTGTAGATGCGGCCCCAGAAATCGGGCGGCACCGTCGGCGCGCATACGTTCGCCAACAGGCGGCCCGAGTCCCGCGGCGTCACCCATTCCAGCACATCGGCCAGCGGCGTGTGAAAGAGGATTGGGTCTAGCCGCGTGCTGGCCGCCATGCGCGCGATGCCCGTCTGGCGGAGCGATACCCAGTGCCGCAGCCCAGAGTCCACGATGAGGCGCTCGGCGATGGTCTTGCTCAGCGCGTAAGTGTCGAAGGTGCTGAGCTTGATCGGGTCGCCGACGCGGCCCCAATGAATGGGGGCGGGGCGATGGCCGGTCTGCGCGATGGTGCCGATGTAGACCAGGCGCACGCGCTCCGGCTCGGGCTGGGCCTGAATGGCGCGCACGATATTGCGCGCCGCGCCCACGTTGACCTCCAACGTGCGTTTGGGCTGGGCGTCGGCCAGGGGCGATACCAACCCGCCCACGTGCAGGACATAGTCCGCGCCGCTCACCCCGGCCAGCACGTCGGCGTAGTGGGTCAGGTCGCCCCAAATGACCCGCACGCCGCGCCGCAGGTAGGGCGCCATGATGCGCTGGTCGTTCTCGGTGGGCGGCACCAGCGCCACCACCTCGCGGCGTTCCGGCCCGGCCAGCAAAGCCTCCAGCCCGGCGCGGCCCATGCCGCCCGACGCGCCCGTGAGAAACACGCGCTGCGTGTCACTGGGCATATGTCTGCCTCAAATTGGTTGTCTCCCTTGTCTCGACGCCCCGCCACCGCCGCCAGCATAATTCACTCGCTGCAGCTCGTCTAGTGTCAGATGGCTGCGCCTTGCTGGCGGTTTGGCGCGAATGTCCAGCGCCGCCCGCCCCGGTCGCGCCGCGCTCACTGACCGCAATCGCCCCGGTTGGGCCGACTTTACCCACAATCTACTTTGCGCTACTATTCAGCCACCTATGACCTCCATCGGCCTCATCTCAGATACGCACTACCAAGACCGCCTCTTTGCCCTGCCGGACAAGCTCGCCCAGGTGTGGACGGGCGTGTCACTGATCCTTCACGCCGGCGACGTGGGCGACCTGAGCCTGCTCGACGCCCTCAGCGCCATCGCTCCCGTGATCGCCGTCAGCGGTAATGACGAGCCGGAAGCGGTCAAGCAACAATTGCCGTTGACGGCCGTCGTCACGGTGGACGGCCGCCGCCTGCTGGTTACCCATAGCCACTTCACCGACGCGGCCGAAGAGCGCGCCTCACGCCGCGAGCAAAGCTGGGGGCCGAAGTTTGATCGGCTGGCCGAGTTGGCCCAAGGCGCGGGCGCGCGCTACGTCATCTACGGCCACACCCACATCCCGCTGCTGGTGGAGCACCAGGGCGTCACGCTCTTCAACCCGGGCGCGCTGGCCGCCCCGTCGTACTTCACCCGGCCCAAGCGGTTGCTCGTCGGCCGGCTGGACTTCCGGGGCCAGAACGCCAAGCTCGACCACTACGACCTCGCCACCGGCCGCTCCGCCGACCTGGCGAAATTCAACCCGCGCCTGGAGTTCGGCTTCACCCTGCAACAGTTCCAGTCGTCCATCGTGGAGCCGAGCCTGCTGGCCGACATTGACCGTCTGCGCAGCCTCAAGTTCGAACAGCCGCGCGGCGTCGTCCAGGCCCTGGTTCCGCTTTACCGCCGCTGCCTGACAGAGAACCAGCCCATGCGGCGCAAAGACCTGCTCGCCGCCCTCGAGGGCAGCGCGGAGGTTGCCGCCGCCGACCGCGCCGCCGCGTTGGGTTTGCTCACGCACGCCGCGGACGAGACCATCGTGAGCGACCACCAGGCCTAACCACAACATGGCTTTGCCGCTCAACCGCCTCTATCTCGCCCACACGCTGTCGGAGCCGCGCCTGTTGGCAGAGGCGCTCTTCTATGCGCGCCGGGCGGATGGGCGCACGGCCATCTACCGTCAATCGCTGACGACCGGGTTGGCGCAGGCCGTGACGACCGAGCCGGCCCCCTCCGGCGGCGTGGGCTACGGCGGTGGGCTGTATGCCGTGCGCGAGAACTTGTTGGTTTACGCCGGCAAGGACGGGCGGCTGCACCGCGTGGACTTGAACACCGGTGATCAGCGGCCCATCACACCGCCGCACGGCGGAGTGGCCGCGCCCGCCTTTTCGCCCGACGGCCGCTTCGTCGTCTACCTGGCCGAGCAGGATGACCGCTGCAACGTGCTGGTGGTGGATGCGTTCGGCGCGTCGCTGCCGGTCAGGCTCTCCGAAAATCCCTGGTACGCCTTCAATCCCACCCTCTCGCCCGACGGCCGCTGCCTGGCCTGGATGGAGTGGGACGAGCACGCCATGCCCTGGGACGAGAGCCGCGTGGTCGTGGCGTATTTCGCCCAGCCAGTGACGACCTGGGGTTTGGCCGCCGACCCGCTGCCGCTCTCGCTATTGACGCTGGGCCGGCCCGGCTATGCCTTCAGCGCGCCGCAGTTCAGCCCCGATGGCCGCCACCTGTTCTACGCCAGCGACGAGAGCGGCTGGCGCTCGCTCTACGTCACGCCGCTCGACGCGCCCGACTTGCAGACTGCCGCGCAGCGCCTGGACCTCGGCCCCGGCGAGGCGGGCGGACCGGATTGGGTGCCCGGCCAACTGCGGGGGGGCTGGGCCGAGGGCGGGCGCGCGCTGTATGCGCTGCGCCATACGACTGGGCGTGCTCACTTGCTGCGCTTCGCCTGGCCCACGCTGGCCGTCAGCGAGGTGGTGACCGGCTGGCCGTGGCTGAGCGAGTTGGCGCTGAGCGACAATCGCGCGGCGCTGCTGGTAGGCTCGCCCACGCAGCCGGAGGCCGTCATCACGGTGGACTTGCCCAACGGCCCGGCCGTCGCCCGCGCCACCAGCGCCGTCGGCGTGTGCGACCCGGCTGCGCTCGTCACGCCGGAGGTGATCCAGTTTCCCACGGTGGACGGCCGCACGGCTTCCGGCATCTTCTACCGGGCGCGCGTGCCGGCGGGCGGCGACGCCCCGCGCCCCACGTTGGTGCTTGTGCACGGCGGGCCGACCTCCGAGCGCACCCTCACCTGGGACGCCCCGGCGCAGTACTTCGCCACGCGCGGCTGGCACTATCTCCTGGTCAACCACCGCGGCGGCACCGGTTCCGGGCGCGATTTTCAGCACCTGCTCGACGGCCAGTGGGGCGTGGTGGATGTGCAGGACGCGCGCGCCGCCGCCGAGCATTTAGTGTGGCTGGGGCTGGCCGACCCCGCGCGCCTGGTCATCACCGGCGCCAGCGCGGGCGGCTACACCACCCTCATGGCGCTCACGCAAGACCCCGACTTCTGGGCGGCGGGCGTCTCCACCGCCGGCATCAGCCAGCACTACGATCTGCTCATCGGCTCGCACCGCTTCGAGATCAACTACAACGACACGCTGCTCGGCCGCCTGCCGGAGGCCGGGCCGCTGTGGAAGGCGCGCTCGCCGCTGACGCACGTCAAGAGCGTGCGCGCCCCGGTACTGCTCTTCCACGGCCGCGACGACCGGGCCGTGCCGGTGCAGCAATCCATTGACTTCGCCGAGGCCGTGCGGCGGCAGGGCGGGGTGGCCGAACTGGTGGTGTATGAAGGCGAGGGCCACGGCGTGCACCGCGAGGCCAACCGCCGCGACCAGATCGAGCGCATGGAGCGCTTCCTCGACAAATACGTCCTGGCCCGGCAATAGCCGTAGCGGCGCGGTGGGCCGCGGCGATACTCGCTGCTGATATTCGATTGGGCGGCTGTGGCCCTGGCGGCCAAAGGAGGCTGACAATGCCCGTGATTGATTTGCAGTACCTGATCCCTGACAAGATGAAGCAGATACACCCGGACTGGAAGACGCTGAAAGGCAAGTACGCCGAGATCATCAAGACGCGCAAGATCGTCTTCGACAAGAAGCTCGGCCCGATGCTCGACACCCGCTACACCCTGCACAAGCAGATCAGCGCCTTCAAGGCCGGCGGCTCGGCCCTGATCGTCAAGGGCCAGCTCAACAGCTTCAAGACGAACGCCAAGGCGCTGAAAGCGGCGGCCGCCTTGTATCAGACGCGGGTCAAGGGCCTGGGCGCGCCCTCCGGCCCCGAGTTCACCGCCTTCCTCACCAAGGTGGGCCGGGCCGCGGCCAACGACATCCTGTGGGCCGACGGCAAGCTCGCGGCGATGATGACGCCGAAGAAGAAGTAGGCCCTCCACTCCACCTGTTTCTCCGCGCCCCCACCGGCCTGCCGCGTTGGGGGCGCTGCGTTTAAGCCGCCTTCGCTGCGCTATAATTTCTGGAATGCCCAGCGTAGACGACCTCCTCGATGAGTTTCCGGATAGGAGCCAGGCGCAGTTGCGCTCTATGTGGACCGGGCTGCCCGCGCCCATGCAGCTCGAGTTGCAGCGCTCGCTCGACCTGCTGCCCGGCGACGTGAAGCTCTGGAAGATGCTGCTCGGCCTGGCCCTCATGCAGGCCAAGATCGCTTTCGGCGACAAGCACACCGTCGCCCTCGTCGGCCCGGCCAACGCCGGCAAGAGCACGCTCTACAACCAGTTCATCCGCCGCGCGCCGGATAAGGCCGCCGTCGGCCCCATCCCTGGCACCACGCGCACCAACCAGAGCGCCGATGCGGGCCTGTTCACCGTCACCGACACGCCAGGGGCCGACGCGGTGGGGCCGGTGGGCGAGGCCGAAAAGGCCGCCGCGCTGGCCGCCGCCGCCCAGGCCGACTTTCTGGTCGTGGTCTTCGACGCCGCGCAGGGCATCCGCAAGAGTGAGCGCGCGCTCTACTGGGAGTTCGCCCAGCTTGAGAAGCCCATGCTGGTGGTGCTGAACAAGATTGACCTGGTGCGCCGCGACCGCGCCAGGGTGGCCGCCCACGCCGCGCAGAACCTGGACCTCGACGCCGCGCAGGTGGTGCCGATCTCCGCCAAAGACGGCACCGATGTGGAGCGCGTGCTGCTGGCGATTGCCAAGGCCGAGCCGGAGATCGTGGCGGCGCTGGGGCAGGCGCTGCCCGAGTACCGCCGCCGCCTGGCCTGGACGGCCATTACCGGCGCGGCCTCGACCTCGGCCGTCATCGCCCTCACGCCGCTGCCCATCCTGGATGTGTTCCCGCTGCTGGCGGTGCAGACCTCGCTGGTGCTGGGCATCGCCCGCATCTACCAGTACGAGCTGACCTTCGAGCGCGCCCGCGAGCTGACCGTGACCTTTGGCCTGGGCTTCCTCGGTCGCACGCTGTTTCAGGAGCTGAGCAAGCTCGGCGGTCCCCCCGGCTGGCTGCTGGCGGCGGCCATTGCTTCGTCCACCACCGTCGTCATGGGCTACGCCGCCATGGCCTGGTTCGAGCGCGGCGAGCGCCTGACCGCCGAGACGCTCAAGCAGCTCACGCAGACCATGCTGAGCTATTTGCTCGACCGGCTGCGCGGCCTGGGCCAGAAGAAGCCCAGCAAGGGCAGTTTGCAGGAGCGCATGGCCGAGGCGCTCAACGGCTCGCCCCTCGCCCCCGGCAGCGCCGAGACGCCCGCCGCGGCTGAGTAATCCGCGCCGCCATGCCGGGCTTCTTTGTCTACGAGTATGTCCACAAGGAGGGCCGCCGCGCCGAGGTGCGCACGGTGCTGCACCGCGCCGAGTGCCGCTGGTGCCGTGAAGGCCGCGGCCACCCGCTCAACCCCGGCCTCAAGCTCGGGCTGGGGCGCTGGCATGGCCCGTTCGACGCCTACCCCGCCGCACTGTCCGCCGCCGACGCCATCGCCGCACCGCGCTGCTGCCAAGCCTGCCACCCCGCCTAGCGCATGGCCGCCTTGCCCCCCCATCTCTGGCGCGCCGCCGACGGCCGCGAGTACGCCGCCGTGCCCGTCGGGCCGTTCGTCTACGGCCCGGAGGAACCCTACGAGCGCCTGGCGCAGGCCCCGCCGCCGCGGCCGCGCCAGACGCTGGAACTCGACACCTTCCACCTGGCGGTGCTGCCCGTCACCTACGCCGACTGGAAGGCGTTTTTGGACACCACCGGTTTCCGCTGGGGCGGCGAGTGGTGGGCCATTGACCGGCGCTGGCACGTCGGGGTGCCGTTCGCGGGGCGGCGCTACGCCATCGTGCGCGACTACCCGCCCGAGATGGCCCATTACCCCATCGTGGCCGTCAGCCAGACCGAAGCGCTGGCCTACTGCGAGTGGCTGGGCAAGCAACTGGGCCGCCGCGCCGGCTTACCGACCGAAGAACAGTGGGAAAAAGCCGCGCGCGGGCCGGACGGCCGCACCTACCCGTGGGGCGAGGTCAAACCCCGCCCGGAGATCCAGTGGCAGCGCAGATTCCCCGTGACGCTGGAGACGTATCTCTATAGCCTGGTGGTGCCGCCGCTGCGGCCCTGGGCGCGGGCGGGCTGGTACTGGCGCGTGGGCTGCCCCGAACCGGTGGGTTTGCGGCCCCAAAACGTCTCGCCCTACGGCCTGCGCGATATGGCCGGCAACATTTGGGAATGGACCACCAGCGTCTATCATCCCAACAACTCAGACTTTCATGTTGTCAAAGGGGGGTCTTGGGGTTACAGTATTCACCACACGCAGTTGTTTGTGCGCAGCGCGTGCAGCGTCACCACCCCCAGCCGCGACTATCGCGCCCAGGGTACGGGCTTTCGAGTCCTGTTGGAAGCGTAGGCGATGCCAAGTAACCTGATCTACCTGATAAACTACCGCAACGAACGTGACATGTACCCGCCGTTCGGTATCATGTACGTCGCCGACGCGCTGATGCAGGCGGGGTTCGAGGTCAAAGTCTTCCACGAGACCGCCCCCTACGTGGACGAGTTCATCCGCCTGGCGGCCGAGCAGCGCCCGCTGTTCGTGGGCCTGAGCACCATCACCGGCCCACAGCTCCAGCCGGTTATTGACAGCTCCAAGCGCCTCAAGGCCCTCGGCCTGCCCGTGGTCTGGGGCGGCGTCCACGCCACCATCATGCCCGAGGACGTGCTCAAAGAAGACTACGTGGACTTCGTGGTCGTCAACGAGGGCGAGGAAGTGGCGCAAGATTTGGCGCGGATGCTGGCCGGCCAAACGCCCACCGACTACGCCTCCATCGCCGGGCTGGCCTGGAAGGACAACGGCGCGCCGGTCGTCAACCGCGAGCGCCCCTTCATCAAAGACCTCGACCGCTTCCGCCCGCGCTGGGACCTGATCCCCGTCGAGCGCTACCTGATCCCCTCCGGCCCCTACGACCGCGCCCTGCCGGTCTACATCTCACGCGGCTGCCCCTTCCGCTGCGGCTTCTGCTACAACGAAGTCGTCATGAAGCGCACCTGGCGCCAGCATTCCGACGAGTTCGTGCTCGAGCAGGTGCAGTGGCTCAAAGACCACTACGCCATCAACGCCGTGGACTACGCCGACGACTACCTCTTCGGCCGCATCAAGCCCATGCAGCGCCTGGTGGAGAAAGTCGGCATGCCCTGGAGCGGGCAGGTGCGCGTGCAGCTCCTCAAGCCCGACTTCGTGCAGTGGATGCGCGCCACCGGCTGCCAGTGGGTCAACATCGGCGCGGAGAGCGGCTCGCAGGCCGTGCTCGACTCGATGCACAAGGACCAGCGCGCCGAGCAGATCGAGTGGGGCGTGCGCAACCTGACCGAGATCGCGCCCAACGTCGAGGCCAACCTGAGCTTCATCATGGGCCTGCCCGAAGAGAACGACGTGGAGCGCAAGGTCACCTTTGACCTCATCGCGCGCCTGGCCGACCTCAGCCCCAAGGTGCGCTGCTCGGTGTGCGTCTACATGCCCTACCCCGGCACCCCCCTCTGGCCCGACGCGCTGGCCCGCGGCTATGTGCCGCCCGCCACCCAGGCGGGCTGGACCACCCTGGACCTCAACCGCGGCAACACGCCCTGGGTCAGTGACGCCGAGGCCCAGGTGATGAGCGAGATCAACGACATCTTGTTCGTCGGCCGCTCCAGCGGGCACTGGCTGCTCGCGCCCTACTACGGCCTGCTCCGCTGGCGCTGGCGGCACATGTACTTCAAGCACTATTGGGAAGGCGCGCTGCGCCGCCTGCTTATGCGCACGCCGCTGCGCCGCCTGCTGGCGTGGATGGTGCGGCACATGGTGGTCTACAACCCCATCACCCACAAGGGGCCGGTGGCCGAGGGCGCCGCGGGCGACTAAGGCCGCTTGGCCCCCGCCGCGCCGCCCGCCCTCCCGGCACCTGGATCGCCGGGCTACGGCGCTGACCGGCGTGCCTCTCCGTTGCTCATGCTGGCCTCCCCGCCCATGCCCCTCGTTGCCCTGTCCGATGCCCTGCCGCCAGACGTGCGCGCCGACCTGGGCGGCTGGTTCACGCCCGAGGCCCCCGGCCCGCTCATCGGCCCGCACGTGCTCACTACGGGCCGTGGCCGCCTGTGGGTAGATCGCTGGCCCGCCCCGCGCGCCCTGCTGGCCGAGACGACCGACAACTTCGCGCTGCGCGGCGACCCCGCCGCCTGGGAGGCGGACGCCCTGGCCGGCCGGCTGCGCGGCTTTGTGGAGGCCCCGCCCGCCTATGCGCCACTGCTGCGGGCGCTGTGCCCCACGCTAGTGGTCTGGCCGCGCGTGGTCTTTGCCCTGACCGGCCCGCTGGCGCGCCCCAAGCGCCCGGCCCGCGCCCAGGTGCGCCCGCTCGTCCCGGCCGACCTGCCCGCCGCCGGGGCCTTGAGCGCCGACGTGAGGTGGGAGTTCAAGACCTGGGGCGGGGCGTCGGGGGCGCTGGCGAGCGGCCTGTTCTGGGGCGCCTGGCTAGAGGGGCGGCTGGTGTCGGTGGCGGGCACGTTCTTCCTCGGGGCGCAGTACGAAGATTTGGGCGTCGCTACCGAGCCTGCCTACCGCGGCCTGGGCCTGAACACGGCCTGCGCCGCGGCGGCCTGCGCGGCCGTGCAGGCGCGCGGGCGTACCCCCAGCTGGAACACCTCCACCGACAACGCCGCGAGCCTGCGCGTGGCCGAGAAGCTGGGCTTCACGCGCGTCCGCGACGACTGCCTGTACGTGCTGGGGCTGGAGGACGTGCCGTGACCGCCAGCCGCTGCGCCGTGGCCGGTCCGATCGCGCGCCACTCTTACCGGCGGCCTTACGATGGCCGGCAGGTGCTCACCGCCCTTGCCGGGGTGCTGCGCGACCAGCCCTATACCGACCCCAACGCGCTGGGCCGGGTGTTGTTGAACTTGGTGGATGGCACGATCCAACCGGAGCATGTGTCGCTGAGGTTGATGGCAGGGGATAGCTCGAAGACCGGGAAGCGGGCTAGCGGTTGAGGGCGCCGGCCAGCACGCTGGGCAGGCTGTCGGTGTCGGGGGCGAGGCGCAGGCGGTAGGCGGGCACGGCCTGGATCAGCTTGTTCAGCAGCGCCAGGTGCCCGGCGATCAGCGGCTTATCCCACTGCTCGATGGCGTGGGGTAGAATCAGCCGCAGCGCCTCAGGCGGGGCCAGGCGCTCCAGCGCGTGCGCGTCGCGCGCCTCGATCTGTGGGAAGACCAGCGCCCCCGCCGGGGCTTGCTCAGCCCAGACATCGCGGTACACCGCTTCGGCCGCGAACAGCACCTTTTGGCGCGTGGCGGGCGCGGTGTTCAAGGCGCGCAGCTCGCTGTAGCGTTCTAGCGTGTCGGGGTAGGCCGAGAGCAAACCGGGGTAGCGCCGCACCCGCACCCCCGCCGCGTCGGCTTGCAGGATGGGCGAGTCGTTCGAGAGCAGCTTCCAGCCCGCGTGCAGCAGGCCCAGGCCGGTGGTGGTCTTGCCCGCGCCGATGTCGCCGGCGATGAGCACGGCGGGCCAGCCAGGGGCCGGGCAAGCCGCAAAGGCATGCAGCAGGAACAGCCCGCGCCGCCGCAGGTGGGGCGACAGGCTGATGGCCAGCAGGTCTTCAAACACGCCGTAGGTCGCCAGCGCGGCCTCGGTCAGTTGGCCCTCGCTGTACCCGGCGCTCAGGTCGAGCCGTACTTGGCCGTAGCGCGGGAAGTGCGCCACCACCTCCCCGCTGGCCGGGTCGAGGTAGTAGGCCAGCAGGTCGCCCTGGGTGAAGTCGGGCGGGGCGGCCGGGGCAGGGGGCACAGCCGCAGCCAGTTCTAGCGCCACGGTCAGGTTGGCGGGCGCGCTCGTGGGCGGGCAGGCCGCCACCGTCGCCGCCCAGCGCTCGCCCAGCGCCGCGCCGCTCCAGCGGCTTTCGATGCTCAAGTCAGCCAGTTGCCAGCGGAGTGGGTTGGTCGTCATAGTTTTAGTATAGCACGCGGGCCGCGCCTTCCGCGGCTTAGCAGGGAGACAAAGTCACTTGGACGCACAGACGCGCTTGCGCCATTCGCCCGACGCCACCGTTCAGGAAGTCGCCGGCGAAGCGATCTTGATTCATTTGCAGACCGGCGTGTATTACTCGCTCAACGACGTGGGCACCGCCTTCTGGAACCTGCTCGACGGCGCCCTCAGCATCGAGGCGTGCGCCCAAAGCCTCGCCGCTGAGTACAACGCGCCCGCCGACGTGGTGCTGGCCGACCTGCTGGAGCTGGCCGCCGACCTGCACAAAGAAGGCCTGGTCGCTCGGTAGGCTGAGAGTCCGTGCCGGCCTTGCTCACCCGCGTCCGCCACCTCGGCACCGGCCTGGCCGCGCTGCTGGCCCTGGCCGACCCGGCCCAGCGCCGTCTATGGGGCGAGATGCGCGCCTACGTGCGCGGCCTGCCCGCGCTGCTGAGCGCGCCGCTCCCGGCGGTGCTGGCTGCCCAGACGCCTGCCGCCCCCGACCTAAGCCTGCCGGAGCCTGCCCTGCGCCGCCTGGCCGACGCCGCCGCGTTGTTCGAGCGCCGCTCGCCATTGGGGCTGTGCCTGCGCCGCTCGCTGGTGCGTTACCACTACCTGCGTCGCGCGGGCGTGCCGCTCACGTTGAACTTCGGCGCGCGCTTCACAGGCGGCCAGGCCGACCGCGACGTGACCGGCCACGCCTGGGTGACGCTCAACGGCGCGGCGTACCACGAAGACGGCGAGAACTATCAGGACTTCGTGACCATGCTCAAGTACCCGCCAGCGTGATGGCCCCGCGCACGGCCCGAACCGTGGCCGCGCCTTTGTCTCCTTCTTCTTTCTCTCCGTAGCCCATGTGCGGCATCGTCGGCCTCTTCACCCCTAACAGCACGGCGACCCGCGACCTCGCTGCCGCGCGCGACCGCCTCGCGCACCGCGGCCCGGACGAGCGGGGCAGCTACGCCGCGCCCGGCATTTACCTGGGCGCGCGGCGGCTGGCGATCATTGACGTCGCGCACGGGCAGCAGCCGCTGGCGACCGAGGGCGAGGCAGTCTGGACCATCCAAAACGGCGAGATCTACAACTACCGTGAGTTGCGCGCCGAGCTAGAGGCGCTGGGCCACGTCTTCAAGACCCACGGCGACACCGAGGTCATCGCCCACGCCTACGAGCAGTGGGGCGCCGGCTGCGCCGCCCACCTGCGCGGCATCACCGCCTTTGCCGTGTGGGACACGCGCCGCCGCCGTCTGCTGCTCGGCCGCGACCGCTTCGGCGTCAAGCCGCTGTATTACACGCACCTGCCCGGCGGCGGGCTGGCCTTCGCCTCCGAGATTCAGCCGCTGCTCGACCTGGGCGCGCCCCGCACGCCGGATCGCGCTGCGCTGCGGGCGCTGTTCGCCGTCGGCTTCATCCCCACGCCGCACACCGCCTTTGCGGGCGTCCACAAGCTGCCCCCCGCCCACACCTTGCTGGCCGAGGGCGAGCACGTCACGCTCACGCGCTACTGGGATGTGCCCGCCACCGGCGCGTCGAACGGCCACACGCCCAGCTACCCGGAAGCCGTCGAGGGCATACGCGCCCACCTCGACCGTGCTGTGCGGGAGCAGCGTATGAGCGAAGTGCCCCTCGGCGCGCTCATCAGCGGCGGGCTGGACTCAACCTCCATCGCCGCGCTGCTTCAGGCCCAGGCCGGCGAGCCGCTGCACACCTTCAACATCGGCTTTGAGACGCCCGGCTACGACGAGTCGGAGTACGCCGCGCTGGCCGCCGCCCACCTGGGCACGCGCCACCATCAGGTGCGCTTCACCGCCGCCGACTTCGAGCGCTATCCCGCCGTGCTGCGCCACCTCGAAGAGCCGCAGACCGCCGCCACCGCGCTGCCGATTTACTTACTCTATCAGGCCTGCCGCGCCGCCGGGCTGGTCGTAATCCTCACCGGCGAGGGGGCCGATGAGGTTTTCGGCGGTTACCACTGGTTCCCCGGCGATGCCCAGGCCCAGCGCCTGCTGCGCCTACCCGCGCCGGTGCGGGCGCTCGTGGCCTGCAGCCCCGCGCCCATCTCGGCGGCCGGAAGGCGCGTGCTGCGCAGCGGCGAACGCGACGTGCTGCGGCGCTACGCCCTGTGGCAGCAGCCGGGCGCGTCGGCGCTGGCGGTGCTCTCCCCCGCGCTGTTCGAGACCAGCGACCTGCTGGCCGACTGGCCCGCCACGCTCGGCGCGGCGGCGGCCGGGCGCGACCCGTTCCGCCAGTTCCAGTACTACGAGACGCACACGCGCCTGGTGGACTTCATCAACTTCGAGGTGGACCGCATGAGCATGGCGAATTCCATCGAGGCGCGTGTGCCGTTCCTCGACCACCTGCTGTGGGAGTACGCGGCGACGCTGCCCACCCGCTACTTCGTGGGGAAGGGGGAGTCCAAGGGGTTGCTGCGCGCCGCCGTGCGCGACCGCGTGCCGGGGCAAATCCTGACGCGCCGCAAGCAGGGGTTGGCCGCGCCGCACGCCGCCTGGCTGCGCGCCGCCCGCTGGCCGGAGTGGGCCGAGGCCGTGCTCACCGACGCGGCGATTGCCGCCGCCGGGTACTTCCACCTGCCCACCGTGCGCGCGCGGCAGGCCGCCCACCGCGCCGGGCGGGGCGACCACAGCCGCGTGCTTATGGGCGTCCTCAGCACGCAGCTCTGGCACCAGCACTTCATCGCAGCGGCGTGACGATCAGCCGATCTACCTTCAGCCCGGCCGCGCCCGCGTAGTCCACGATGAAAGTCAGCCCCTCGGCCATGGGGTTCTCAAACTCAAAGCTCAGGGTGTAGTAGCGCCCGTCGGCCGGGATGTCGGCGGCGGTTACCGTCCATTGTTGCGCCAGCACCTGCGCGTCGGTGGCGATCACGCGCACGGCGGCGAGTTGCGTCTCCGGCGTCAGCGGCGTGTCGTCCGCCAGCACCGCCGCGCTCAGCGTCAGCCGGTAGCGCCCCGCGCCGTACAGCTCGGCGAACGAGTAGGCCAGCTTGCCGGCCTCGTGCCCCGCCGCCGGGCTGGCCTCGATGGCGCGCCCGCCGTACGCGGCCGGGTCGCTCACCACGTCGCCCACCGTGCGCTGCACGTCGGCGGCCACAATTGTGCGCGTCTGTGGCCGCAGCGAGAACACGAAGCTGCCCGCCAGCGCCACGGCCAGCGCCGCGCTGACCAGCGGCCTCGGCGTCGGCGCCCATGGGCGCGGTTGTTTCGAGCCCCAGGTGACGAGCACGCCCAGCAGCGTCAGCGCCACGAGCCACACCCCCGCCAGCCCCAGCGAGCGCCACAGGTCCGGCTCAAGCGCCAGCAGCCCCACCTGCAAGGCCGCCTGCCCGGTGGCGCTCACCAGCACCGTGGGCGGGAAGCCCCAACCGTTGTACAGCGGGCTGTGGAAGGCCAAGCGAAAAACGCCGTCGGCGGGCAGGTCGCGGGCGTAGAGCGTGGCCGCGTAATACTCGCCGCCGCTGGGCGAGAAGATGCGGATGCGGGCCACCGGCGCGTCGAGCGCGGCCCCGGGCGCGGCGAGCGGCAGCGCGCCGGTGTACCACCCAAACGGGAACTCCGGCACGTCCACCTGCCGCAGCACCAGGCCGCTTTCACCCGCCTGCGTCTGCCACGTCGGCGCGGTGGTCAGTGTGGTGCGCACCGCGCCGCCGGTGTTTGTGGTCGCTGCGTCAGACTCGATTGCTTGCCCGGCCACCGCCTCGCTGCCCGCCGCGATGTAGACATAGCGCGCCATGGCCGGCACCACGTTTTCCAAGTGCAGCGCGGGCCATTGCGCTACGGGGCTGTTGATGATGCCGCGCAAGGGCTGCGCCACCACCCACAGGCCGGTGAGCGCGCTAACAGCAAACAGCGCGACCGTAACCGGCGCCACCACCGCGCGCCGCCCCGCCGCCCACAGGTAAGCCAGCCCCACCCCCAGCAGCGGCAGCGCCGCGATGAGGAAGCGCGCTGAGTATTCCCAGCCCTGCCAGAACCCGCCCCACACCGCTACCGGCAGCAGCGCCGCCCCGAACGGGGCCAGCACCAGCGCGCCCGCCAGCGGCTTGCGTAACAACAGCAGCCCCGCCCCCCACAGCGCCGCCGCGTAGATCGGCGCGGTGACTATCAGCCCGCGCTGCGTGTCGAACAGCCAGCCCAGCAGCCCGCGCCCCAGCCGCAGCAGCGCGAACGAGCGCTCCACTGCCAGCGGGATCGGCCCGGCATAACTCGCCGCCGGCGAGGCGCTGCCGTACAGCCACGCGCTGAACAGCATATAGCTCGCCAGCCCCGCGCCCGCCAGCCCCACGGCCGCGAGCCACACCTTGCTGCGCAGCCGGAGCTTGCCGCGCTCCCAGGCGAACGACAGCCACAAGCCCGCCAGCAGCAACAGCCCCATGGCCGGCAGAAAGCGCGATGACAGCCACGGCAATATGCCCAGCCCCAGGCCGTAGGCCAGCGCGCCGCCCCAGCCCAGCGGCCGCGCGCCCGCCAGTCGCCTCAGGCCAAAGCCGCGGGCTACCTGGCGCGCCGCCAGCACCAACCCCAGGGCCGCCACGCCCTCCGGGTAGACCAGGAAGGCGTACCACAGCAGGGGCGGCGTGAAGGCCAACGCCAGCGCCCCCACCGCCGCCGCGACCCAGTGGCCCGTCAGTTCATAGCCCAACCCATAGACGTTTGCCGCCGTCAGCGCCGCGACCAGCGCCAGGAAGTACAGCACGCCCGTCAGCCCGCCCAGCGCATAGGCTGGTGCGATTAGGAAGCTCAGCCCCAGGTTGTGCGTCAACACCTGCCGGCCGTCGGCGCGCACGTGCACGTGCGGGTTGAGGTAATAGTCGGTGTAGAACGCGGCGTAGTCGCGTTGGGCGTAATTGTTGCTCAGGTCCAGGTCGCCGTCGTGGATGAGGCTGTGCGCCGCCAGCAGGTAGTGCGGCTCGTCGCCGCTGCGGGTCCAGACGCGCGCCAGCCACGGGACGAGCGCCACGTAGACCGCCAGTACCGCCAGGCAGATCGGCAGCCCCGGCACGCTTGCCCAACGGCGCAGCGCGGGCATCATGCGTCCGAAGCGCGCACGGGGTCGGCCTCGGCCAGCGCGCCGTCGGCGGCCACCGGGCGCGCGCCGCGCGCAAAGTACAGCAGTGTGCCCAGGCCGAAGCTCAGGTTGTTATAGAAGTAGTACAGCCAGTGCCAGGGGATGGCGGCCAGCGCGAAGCCCAGCCCGCGCTTCCGGGCGAAGAATTGGTACAGGTGCCGGTTGAGCGCCAGCAGCGCCAGCGCGGCCAGCGCCGCCAGCGGCCAGAGCCGCGGCGCGAAGGGCAGCGCCGCCGCGCCCAGCGCCAGCAGCGCCGCCAGCGCTACGCTCACGCGATTGGAGGTCTGCAAATTCAGGTCGAGCTGAAACGGCCGCCGCGCCAGCGCCGCGTCGGGCAGGCGCAGCAGGTCGCCGGTCGCCAGCAGCGGCTCACTCGTGCGGCGCGCGCGGCTCTCGCGCCACAGCAAGATGGTCCAGGGCAAGCCGCGCTCGAGGAAGTCACTGCGTAACAAGCTCCGCGCCGTCCAGCGCTTCAGGTGAACGCACTGCATGTCCTTCAACAGCCTGATCTCGCCGCCGCGCCGCCGCAGGCGGTAGCCCAGGTCTATGTCCTCAATGCTCGGCCGCTGGTACGTCAGCGCGTCGAAGCCGCCCAGCGCCTGAAACGTGCTCAGCCGCAGCGCGCCGCAGCCGGTCCAGAAGGTGCTGGCCTGGGTGTGCGCGTGCTGGTGGACATAGTGATGCAGCAGATTTTTGTACTGCGAGAGAAAGTTGGGTGCGCTCGGCGCGTCGTCGTACGAGCCGAACACGGCCTCCAGGCGCGGGTCAGCGGCGAAGGCCTCGGCCGCGCGCCGCAGCGCGTCGGGGTGCAGCGCCACGTCTGCATCCACAAAGAACACATAGTCGCCGGTGGCCGCGCGCGCCCCCAGGTTGCGGGCCGCCGCCGGGCCGTGACTTCCAGGCGCGGGCGTTGCCAACACCTTGGCTCCGGCCGCCCGCGCGTTGGCGGCGCTCTGGTCAGTGGAACCGTCGTCCACCACGATCAACTCGGTCGCGGCCAGGTCCGCGCAGGCTGTGCGCGCCGCCGCCAGCGCGCTCAGGCAGCATGTGAAGTCCGCGCCGCCGTTGCACACCGGCACAATCAGCGAGAACTTCACGGCTTCACCGGGGCGCGCTCGGTGGCCGCCCAGCGCGCGGGGCGGCGCAGCGCGCTCTGCGCCGCCGCCCAGGCCGCGATGGCGATGTCAATGACAAAAAAGAAGGGCACGACCGCCAGCCGCGCATACGCCGCGGGCCGCTCGCCGGCCAGCGCCGGCGCCGCCGCCATCTCCAGCGCGGGCAGGCCAAAGTACGCCGCCCACACCCACAGCGGGAAGCCGAACGTCCCCGGCCGCCAGGCGTCCACCGCCGTGCAGGCCGCGCCCGCCAGCAGCGCCAGCCGGTCGGCGTAGCCCAGCGCGAAGAACGTCAGCTCCAGCTTGTGTGGCAGCGACAGCCCCGGTCTGCGCCAGAGGTCACCCAGCCGTAAACCGCTCACCTGGTGAAAGCCGCGGTTCCAGCGCAGGTGCTGGCGCACATAGCCGCGCAGCGTCACTGGCGCGCGGTGCTCCGACACGCTCGCCGCCACAAACCGCGTGCGCCCACCCGCCTGGGCCAGCGCCACGGTCAGGTCGCTGTCTTCCAGCAGCGCGCCGCGCCGAAAGCCGCCCACCGCCGCCAGCGCCGCTCCGCGATAGGCGCAGTTGCTGCCCAGCAAGGCCGGGGCCAGCCGCAGCCGGTCTTTGGCCCGCATGGTCACAAACTGGTTCACCAGCGACTCGATTGCGCTGTAGGCCGCCGCCGGGCTTGCGTCGCCGTTGCTCACCCGCATCTGCCCGCTCGCGCCCGCCACGTCTTGGGCCGTGAACGCCGCCGCCAGCGCCTTCAGCGACCCCGGCGCGGGGGTGTGATCGGCGTCGTAGATCACGACCAAATCGTCCCCGGCGTCGGGGCGCGGTTGGAGGGATTGCAGGGCCTGGTTTAGCGCCTGTGCCTTGCCGGCGTTCGTGTTCATCAACAGGGTGCTCGCCCAGGGGTAGCCGGCGGCCCAGGCGCGGGCTAGCGCGGCGCTGTTGTCGGTCGAGCCGTCGTCCACGATCACCACGCGCAGCCGGTCGCGCGGGTAGTCCAGCGCTTCCAGCGCGGCGAACAGGCCCGGCAGGCTGGCGGCCTCGTCGCGGCAGGCGACCAGGGCCGTAACGCGCGGCCATTCATGCGGTTCAACCGCCGCCGCTGTGTGCTCCGGCCACAGCGCGGCCACCAGCAGCGCCGCCCGCCGCAGCGTGAAGGCCAGCAGCGCCCCCGCCGCGGCCCAGGCCAGCCCGTGCAGCGCCGCCGCCGGCAAACTCATCTAGCTCACCGGGCAGTTCTGCGACTGCGACGGCCCCTTGAAGCGGGTCTGGAACACGCCCTCGGTCACCGTCGTCGGCGAGTCCAGGTCCACGATCTCAAACCAGCTGTTGCCCGGCTTCAGCGGGATCACCTGCCCGTCCAGGCCCACCAGGCCGATCACCTGATCCAACACGTTGCGCACCCAGGTGGCCTCTAGCATCACGCCGTCACGGAAGATGCGCGCCGGGCCGGTGGTCCACAGCTGAATCTCGTAGCCGCAGTGGCCGCCGTTGCCAAAATCCTCAGGGATGTCGCTGGTTACGTGGTTGGCGTAGAGCACCACCACGTTCGCCACGGTCAATTGGCTGCCGTCCAGCGCGTCGGTCTGCGGCGCCAGTTCGCCCACCAGGTCGGTGTCCATCCAGCGCGCATAGCGGCCGGTTGTCGCGTTGTAGCGCCACTCGGCGATGTTGTTGTCCACCTGAAAATCCACGTGCACGGTCGTCACCGGCGTGCCGCCCGCCGGCGGCTCCGCGTAGAACGCCATCCCGTCGAGCGTTTGCCGACCATTCAGCCCCAGGCTGTCGGCGGTGGCCCATAGGTCGCTGGTGCTGGCGAACAAGTTGTTGGTGCTGGCCTCCGTGCCCTCGCGGCACAGCGGTGGGCACTCGTCGTAGCCGGTGGCCTCGGCGATCACCCGGTCGTAGAAATTGGTCTGCGACAGGCGGTTGAGCACGCCCTGGCTGGAGCCGGAGGTGATCAGCATGGCGTCGTACGACTCCGCCAGCACCACGTCAATCAGCCGCGCCGAGCGGATGGAGCCGATCTTGGGCGCGTCGTTGCCCAGGAAGATGGCTGTCATGCGCGTCACGCCCGCCTCGGCGTAGTGCTCGAACACCAAGTCGGCCAGCGAGAGGCCGCTCTGCGGGCGCACCCGCCGCGGGAACTGCGACACCTTCACGGCCAGCGGCCGCCGGTCGAGCCGGGCCGGATCGGCCACGCTCAGGCCGGTCAGCGGGTTCACGTTGGCCGGGAAGTTGCTTGGGCCAATCGGGCCGCTCACTTCCGGCGTGGGCGAAGCCTCGGGCGGGGTCTCGCTGGTGGAGGCGGCCGTGTTGGTCGGCGCGGGCGAGGCAATGGCGATGGGCGAGGGCGTGGGCGGCGCGTCGGTCGGGCCGCTGGTGACGATGACGGGCGCGGTGGCGGTGGGCGCGGCGTCTGGGGTGGGTGAGCCGCAGGCCGCCAGCACCCCCAGCCCCAACACGAGCGCAAGGGTCTTCAATCGCATGGTGACAGTACCTCGTTAGACCAATCCGCACGCGGCGCGCAGGCCACATTCAGCCGAGGAATTATAGCGCAGGACTACCGGCCGACCGCGCTGGCTGACCCTGAAATTTCGTCCAATTCAACCGCCCTCCGAATACAAATTTGGGCTGGGCGACAAGTCTCACCTGAGTCCAAGTCTCGGCTGCCCTTTGCAATCCTCCCCGCCCTCGCTACAATCCCCTCCGATCCGCGCTCTCACTCGTGAAAGGACCGCCTCCGCATGGACTACCGCTCCCTCGGCCGCACCGGCGTCTTCGTCTCCCCGCTGTGCTTGGGCGCCATGAACTTCGGCGACCGCACCGACACCGCCGACGCCATCCGCATCATCCACGCCGCGCTCGACGCCGGCATCAACATCGTCGACACTGCCAACTCCTACAACGTGGGCCGCAGCGAGCAGATCGTCGGCCAGGCCCTGCAGGGCGCGCGCCGCGCCACCACCCTCCTCGCCACCAAGGCCCGCAGCAAGGTCGGCCCCGACCGCAACGACGGCGGCCTCTCCCGCCGCCACCTCTTCCAGGCCGTCGAGGCTTCCCTGCGCCGCCTGAACACCGACTACATTGACCTGTACCAGATGCACCGCCCCGAGCCGGACGTGCCGATTGACGAGACCCTCGGCGCGCTCACCGACCTGGTGCGTGCGGGCAAGGTGCGCTACATCGGCTGCTCCACCTACCCGGCCTGGATGGTCATGGAAGCCCTGGCGGCCAGCGAGAAGCACCACCTGGCCCGTTTCGTCAGCGAGCAGCCGCCCTACAGCCTGCTCGACCGCCGCATTGAGAACGAGTTGGTGCCCCTGGCGCTGAAGTACAACCTCGCCATTCTGCCCTGGGCGCCGCTCGCGCAGGGCCTGCTGGCCGGGCGCTATGCCTCAGCTGAGGCACTCCCCGCCGACTCGCGCGCCGCCGTCAAGCCCAGCTCGGTCTACGCCGACCGCATTACGGCGCGCGGCATCGCCGTCGGCCGGCAGTTCGCCCAGCTGGCAGCGCGCTTCGGCAAGACCGCGGCGCAGCTTGGCCTGCTGTGGTGCAAAGACCAGCCCGCCGTCACTGCGCCGATCTTTGGCCCGCGCACCCTGGAGCAGCTTACCGACGCGCTGCCCGTCTTGGAGATGAAGCTCAGCGACGAAGAGCGCGCCGCCTGCGACGCCCTCGTGCCGCCGGGCGGGGCGGTCTCCAACTTCCACAACTCCTCCGGCTGGCTCAAGACGCCCGTCGCCGCCAACTGACGTTCCGGCTCCGCATGGAAGGCCCTCGTACTCGCGCCAAGCGCGAGGGCCTGTTGCGTTCCCGCTGAGTTCGGCAGGCCCCCTAAGCCGCCGACCTTCACCACCATCGCCATCTTTTCCCCTCTTCTGCCCCTGGCGTATACTACTGTCCTGAGTCGTCTCCACGCCAACGCCATCGCGCCTGAAGGAGCCAACCGTGAGCCTGGTTCGCATCGGTTTCATTGGGGTCGGCAGCATGGGGCAGTGCGCCCACCTCAAGCACTACGCCACTTTGCCCGGCGTAGAAGTCGTGGCCCTGGCCGAGCTGCGGCCGGGCCTGCGTGCCAAGGTCGCCGCCCGCTACGGCGTTCCGCGCGCGTACGCCACGCACACCGAGCTGTTGGCCCACGAACAGCTCGACGGCCTCGTCGCCGCGCAGCCCTACTGGCAGCACGGCAGCCTGCTGCCCGATCTCTACCAGGCGGGCCTGCCGCTCTTCACCGAGAAGCCCCTGGCCGCCTCACTGGAAGTTGGCGAGCGGCTCGTAGCCGCCCTGCGCGCGAGTAAGAGCTGGCACATGGTCGGCTACCACAAGCGCTCCGACCTCGCCGCCGAGTGCGCCAAAGCCGAGATCGTTCGGCTCCAGTCCACCGGCGAGCTGGGCCGCCTCACCTACGTGCGCCTGCTCATGCCCGCCGGCGACTGGATCGCCAACGGCTTCAGCGACCTCATCACCGACGACAGCCCGCTGCCCGAGATCGCCTCCGACCCGCCCGCCGGCGACCTCGACGCCGCCACGTTTGACCAGTACTCGCGCTTCGTCAACTTCTATATCCACCAGCTCAATCTACTGCGCTTTCTGCTCGGCGAGCCGTATGCCCTCACCTACGCCGACCCCTCCGGCGTGCTGCTCGCGGGCCGCGGCGTGAGCGGCGCCGCCTGCGCCATCGAGATGACGCCTTACACCACCACCCTCGACTGGCAGGAGTCAGCCCTCATCTGCTTCGAGCGCGGCACCATCACGCTGGAACTGCCCGCGCCCCTGGCCGCCAACCGCCCCGGCCGCGTCACCTTCTTCCGCGACCCCGGCCCCGGCGCGCAGCCGCAGACGATCCGCCCGCATTTGCCCTGGGTCAGCGCCATGCGCCAGCAGGCCGCTAACTTCGTCGCCGCCATCCGCGGCGAACGTCGCCCGCCGTGCGAGGCCGCCGAAGCGCTCGAAGACCTGCGCCTGGCCCGCGACTACATCCGCCTGTTCACCGGGCATTAGCCCGCTACGGAACCTGCCATGCCTATCCTGTGGAACAAGCAACTGATCAGCCACGAGCGTTTTGAATCGGCCGGCCTCTTCGACGTGAACGGCGACGGCCGGCCCGAGATCGTCTCCGGCTCGTATTGGTACGAGCGGCCCGACGTGCGCACCCAGCACTACCTCGGCCCGGTGCAGAACATCGGCGAGTACTACGACGACTTCTCGACCATCCCCCTGGACGTGAACGGCGACGGCCGGCTCGACTTCATCACCGGCGGCTGGTGGGGCAACACCCTGCGCTGGCGCGAGAACCCCGGCGATCCGGCCCAGGAATGGCCGGAGCACGTCATCGCCACGGTCGGCAACATCGAGACCACCCGCGCCTGGGACGTGGACGGCGACGGCGAGCTAGAGATTGTGCCCAACACGCCCAACGGCCCGCTGGTGGTCTACAAGCTCGTCGCCCCGGGCGAGTTTCGGGCTTACCCCATCTGGCCCGCCAACCAGCAGCACGGCCTGGGCTTTGGCGACGTCAACGGCGACGGCCGCGGCGACTTCATCTTCCGCCACGGCTGGCTCGAAGCGCCGCCCAACCCGTACACCGGCCAGTGGGTGTTCCACCCGGAATTTGACTTCGGCCCGGCGGCCAGCGTGCCGATCCTGGTCGTCGACCTCAACGGCGACGGCGTTAACGAGCTGATCGTCGGCAGCGCCCACGGCTACGGGCTAGACTGGTGGGAGCAGCGCCCGGCTGGGCAGGAGGGCCGCGCCTGGCAGCGCCACCCCATTGACCCCTACAACTCGCAGTACCACGACCTGATGTGGGTAGACCTGGACGGCGACGGCGCGCCGGAGCTTGTCACCGGCAAACGCTTCCGCGCTCACAACGGGGCCGACCCCGGCGAGTTCGATCCCATCGGTTTCTACTACTTCAAGTGGACCGGCGAGTCTTTCAGCAAACAGATCATTGACTACGGCCCGCCCGGCGTCGGCGCGGGCTGCGGCATCCACTTCGCCGTCGGCGACCTCAGCGGCCACGGCCGCCTCGACCTGGTGGCCCCCGGCAAGCAGGGCCTGTACTTCTACGAGAACCTGGGCTGCCCGCCGTCGGCGCGCGATCATTAGTGAGCGCGGCCCGTGGGTACTATGATATGATCTAACTTTGGCTGCGACGGGCCGCCTTCACCTCCACCCGCCGCGCTGTCTGTGACCCATGGCCCAGCCAACCCTCACCGCCAACCTGCTCCGCCAGTTCCCGTTCAGCCGCTATGCCGATTCCGGCGTGGTGAAGCGCGGCCGGGCCTACCACCAAAACGGCCGCGTGACCGAGATAGACCTGCAAGACGGTGACGTCGCCGTCGTCTGCCTCGTCACCGGCGACTCGGGCGACTACGAAGTCGAGATCCGCGCCACCAAGAGCCGCGAAGGCGCGAGCTTCGACTGCACCTGCCCGCACGCCGAGGGCGGCAACTTCTGCAAGCACATGGTCGCCGCGGCGCTGGCGACGGCTAACTTCCTCGACGAACTGGAACTCGAAGACAAAATTCAGAATTTTGAGCCGGCGCCCTCCGCACCCCGCCCGGCGCTCCCGCCCGCCGCCTCGTCCTCGTCGCGCAAGTGGGCCACCCAGCTAAACAAGGTGACACAGGCCGCCGCCACGTCGCGCGCGGGCAGCCGGGCCGCGCCGTATGTGGCGGTCGCGATCTTGGGGCGGTCGAACTACTACAACTACGGCTATGGCTACAGCTACGCCTATAGCGGATCGAACGCCAATGCCGTTTACAGCCTCAGTTCATTCATCATCCCGGCCGAGGAGTGGCTCGATCGGCCCCCGGAAGGGCAAGGGTGGCCCGGCCCGGCTGAGATCAATGCCCGCCTGGAAACCAACCGCCTTTGGATTCGGCATGGCCGGGCGCCCTCGCAAGCCCTCCAGCCTGCGGCCTGTCTCAACCTCACCACAGACAGCGTGGCCTTCCTCAACGTGCTGCGCAGCCTGCAAACCGCCTATTACGGCCAGCCGATCAGCGCGGCGCTGCCCGTGCTGCTCGGCATGCTGGCGCGGCTCGACCTGCCGGTGTTCCTGGCCAACCCGCAGGCGGCCAAAGTTGAACGCCGCCTGCGCGTCTGGCCCGACCCGGTGGATGTCACCATTGACCTGCGCCAAGACCCGTCGGGCCTGACCCTGCTGGCTGGGGTCGAGCGCGACGGCGACTTTCAACTGCTCAAAGGGCCGCTGCACGAGCTGTCGTACGCCCCCTGCTGGGTGCTGGCCGGTGATCTGGTCTTGCCCTTGAATGATGCGGGGTCACTGGCCTGGCTGAAAGACTTTCCCATTCACGTGCCCGCGGCCGCGGTTGAGACCTTTCGCGAGGAGCATTTGCCCAGCCTCGCCCAGCGCCTGCCGCTGCGCGGCGGCCTGGTGGAATGGCAGGATATTCAGCTGGACCCGGTGCCGCGCCTCTATCTGCGCGACGACCGCCGGCACGGTCTGGCCGCCGAACTGCGCTTTGCCTATGGGGCGCACGAGCTGGCCTACACCAAGCGGACGCCAACCGAAACGGTTGTGCCCGTGCCGGACACCTGGACGCTGGCCCGCGTGCACCGCAACGCGGAGCGCGAAGCAGCCCATTTCGATGCGGCGGCGAGCACGGCCTATGGCCTGAAGCGCGGCGGCTATCCCGACCCGGATGGCACCCTGGCGCTGCGGTCGCGGGTGCACCCCTTCGACTTCCTGCTGCACCTGGTGCCCAAGCTGGCGCAGGCCGGCTTCGAGATCTACGGCGAAGAGACCCTCAAGGTCGGCAAGATCAACCGCAGTACGCCGGCGCTGCGCGTCACGGTTAACTCCGGCATTGATTGGTTCGATCTGAAAGCCGTGGTGGAGTTCGGCGATCAGCATATTTCGCTGCAAGAAGTGCGCAAGGCCCTGCAGCGCGGCGAGCGTTTCATCAAGCTGGCCGACGGCTCAGCCGGGCAACTGCCCGCCGAGTGGCTGGAGAAGTACCGGCACCTGTGGGGCCTGGCGACCGAAACGGCCGAGGGCTATCGGGTCAGCGACGCCCACCTGCCGCTGCTCGACCCGCTGCTGGAAGACGACCCCGACTTGAGCCTGCCGGCCGACTTGCAAGCCCGCCGCGAACGCTTGCGCCAGTTCGCCGGCATCGCCGCGCAGCCGACGCCCGCGAGTTTCCAGGGCGAGCTGCGGCCCTATCAGCGCCACGGCGTGGACTGGCTGAACTTCCTGAATGAGTACAAGTTCGGCGGCATCCTGGCCGACGATATGGGCCTGGGCAAGACCATTCAGGTGCTGGCCTTCCTGCAGTTGCTTAAGGAACGGGCGGACGGCGCGCCCCGCGCCGCCACGCTGCTGGTCGTGCCCAAGAGCCTGATCGCCAACTGGCAGCGCGAGGCCGAACGCTTTACGCCCGGCCTGCGCTTCTTGCCCTATGTGGGCAATGTGCGTATCAAGGACCCGGCGGCCTTCGCCGGGCACGACGTGGTGCTGACCACCTACGGCACCATGCTGCGTGATGTGGAGCTGCTGCGCAGCTATACCTTCCACTACATCGTCCTGGACGAGTCGCAAGCCGTTAAGAACCCGGTCGCCAAGAGCGCCCGCGCCGCGCGCCTGCTGCGCGCCGAGCATCGGTTGGCGCTCACCGGCACACCGGTGGAAAACAACAGCCTGGAGTTGTGGTCGCAGTTTGCCTTCCTCAACCCCGGCCTGCTGGGCGGCGTGGACTACTTTAGGAAGGCGTTCGCCGCGCCCATCGAGGCCCACGGCGATGAGGCCGCCGCTCGCACCCTGCGCAGTCTGGTGTATCCCTTCATCCTGCGCCGCACGAAAGATCAGGTGGCGCCCGAACTGCCGCCGCGCACCGAGCGCGTCATCTACGCCGACCTAGACCCGGCGCAGAAGAAGCTCTATGACCGCACCCGCGCCCGCTACCAGGCGGAATTGCTCAACCTCATCGAGCGCGAGGGGCTTAACGACGCGCGCTTCAAGATCCTGGAAGGGCTGCTGCGGCTGCGCCAGATTGCCATTCACCCGCGCCTGGTCGAAGGGCGCTACTCCGGCGGCGCGCCCAAGCTGGACCTGCTCATCGAAACGCTGGAGACGCTGCAGGCCGAAGACCACAAGGTGCTGGTCTTCTCGCAATTCGTGGCCATGCTCAAGTTGGTGCGCCAGGCGCTCGACCTGCGCAGCTTGAAGTATCTTTACCTCGACGGCCGCACGCTCGACCGCCAGGCGCGGGTTGACCAGTTTCAGACCGACCCGGCCTATCCCTTCTTCCTCATCAGCCTCAAGGCCGGCGGCGTCGGCCTGAACCTGACCGCCGCCGACTATGTGATCCATCTTGATCCGTGGTGGAATCCGGCCGTGGAGATGCAAGCCAGCGACCGCGCCCACCGCATTGGCCAGGATAAGCCGGTCTTCATCTATAAACTGATTGCGCGCGATACGGTCGAGGAGAAGATCCTGCAGTTGCAGGAGAAGAAGCGCGCTCTGGTGAAAAACCTGGTGACGACCGAAGCAGCCTTCTTCAAGTCGCTCACACGCGACGACGTGCGCGGGCTGTTTGGTTAGCGCCGCCCGCTAACCCTCCGCCAGCATCCGTCCAACAACGGCCAGCACTGGCTGCGGTGCGCCGCGGATGAAGAAGTGGTCGCCCGGCACTAACTGCCACTGAAAGCCCGCGGTGGTTTGCGTCGCCCAGGCTTGCAACTCCTCCGGGCGCGCGCGCTCGTCCTGCTGCCCGCCGAAGGCCGCGATGGGGCAGGCCAGCGGCGCGCCGGCGGCGTAAGCGTAGCTTTCTACCAGCGCGAAATCGGCCCGCAGCGCCGGCAGCAGCAAGTCCATCAACTCGGCGTTTTGCAGCACCGGCTCAGGCGTGCCCTTCAGCCGCCGTAGTGCCTCGATAAATTCTGGGTCGGGCAGGGCGGCGATGCGCACCTGCCGGTCGGGCAATTGCGGCGCGCGCATGGCCGAGATAAATAGGTGCGTGGGCGCCGCCCCCTGCGCCGCTAGCGCGCGCGCCAGCTCGAACCCGACCAACGCGCCCATGCTGTGCCCGAAGATCGCCAGCGGCAGATCGAGCGCGGGCCGCAGCGCCTCGGCCAGGGCCGTCACCAGGGCGTCCATGCGGCCCAAGGGTTGTTCGCGCAGGCGCGTTTCGCGGCCCGGCAGTTGAATCGGCCAGACCTCCACCTCCGGCGGCAGGCTGTCGGGCCAGGCGCGAAACAGCGAGGCCGCGCCGCCCGCGAAGGGCAGGCACAGCAGGCGGCGGCGCGCCTGAGGCCGGGGCTTGCGGCCGGCCACCCAGGCCTCCAGGCTCGTGCGCGTCGTCATCCTCGGGCGGCAGCCGGTTCGGCCGCGGGCAGGTAGCCGGACTCGGTGAAGTAGCGCAGATACACATCCGCCAGCGCGGCGTCGAGCGCGGGGCAGGTCACGCCGCTGCCCGCCAGTTCCGCGAGCGTGGCGGTTGTGTCCCACACCGGCAGTTGCAGGCTCAACTCGGTGAACTCCTCCAGCAGCGCGGCGAACGGGTAGAGCGCGTTCTCGGGGAAGCACTCGCCGCTGAGGATGCGCCAGCGCCACTCATCGAACGGCAGCACCTCAAAGGTGTACCCGTGTTCCCGCAGCCAGCGGAAGGCATCGTGGGCGTGCATGGGCCGCGGGTTGCACAGATGGTAGACGTGGCCCAGCGGCTGGTGGCGCGTCACCAGCTCCACGATGGCGCGCGCCACATAGTCAACCGGCGCGGCGTCAATGAACGAGTCCAGCGCCGGGAACAGCCCGGCCTGGATCGAGCCTTTCAGCAAGGCGCTCGCCAAGTGCGAGAGGTCCGACTCGCCGGTGCGGCTGTCGCCCGAGACCTCGCCGGGGCGGTACACGGCCACCGGCAGCCCGCGCTCGGCGGCCGCGCGCAGCATCTTTTCCGCCACCCACTTCGTCTCGTCGTAGGCCAGGTTCAAACGCAAATCTTGGTCGAGGTCCATCTCTTCGGTGAAAGTGCGGTGCGCGCCCATCGGCCAGATGGCCGTGGTCGAGAGGTAATGCACCGGCTTGACCTGGCCCGCAAACGCCAGTTCGATCACGCGCGCCACGCCGTCTACGTTGATATTCTTCATCGCCGCGAACGGGTAGATGAAGTTGACCACCGCCGCCGAGTGCAGGATGGCGTCCGTCTCGTCCGCCACGCGTGCGTAGTCGGCGTCGCTCAGGCCCAGGCGCGCCTGCCCAATGTCGCCCGGCACGATGCGCAGCCGGGCGGCGTAGCGCTCGTCCCATACGCCCAGCTTCGCGGCCTGTTGGCGCACGCGCTCCAGCCCGGCTGCCTCGCTCGGGGCGCGCACCAGGGCATACACTGTCAAGTCGGAATGCTCCATCAGGTCACGCAGCAGGTAGCCGCCGACGAAGCCGGTCGCGCCGGTCATGAGCAAGCGGCGCAGGGGCCGGCGGGAGTCGTAGGCCGCGCCACGCGGCTGGATGCTTGGGTCGAGCCTGGCCTGCTCGCGCAAGAAGTCGAAGCGCGCTTTGGCCTCCGGGCCGTCTTGGCGCAGGGTGGGGCTGAGCCATTGGCCGTTCGCCCCGGCCGTGGCCTGGCTGCGGGCAGTCACAATCATGGCCGCCAGCTCGGCTACGCTGGGCTGCGCAAAGAACTCGCGCATGCTGATGTGGAAGCGAAAATACTCGCGCAGCTTGAGCACCAGCGGCGTTAGCAGCAGCGAGTGTCCGCCCAGGTTGAAGAAGTTGTCGTGGATGCCCACGCGCTCCACGCCCAGCACCTCGGCCCAGATGCGGCAGACGACCTCTTCCACGCGGTTGCGCGGCGCGGCGTAGGTCTGCCCCAGCGCGGCGCGTCGGTCCTGGTCGGGCGCGGGCAGGGCCTTGCGGTCTATCTTGCCGTTGGGCGTTTGCGGCAGCGCGGCCAGCGGCACGAACGCCGCCGGCAGCATGTACTCGGGCAGGCGCTCGGCCAGGTGAGCGCGCAGGGCGGTGGTGGTGGGCGCGGCCTGGCCCGCATGCGGCACAAAGTACCCGGCCAGATACTTCGGCCCGCCGGCCTCCTCGCGCGCCACGACCACGCAGCGCTCGACCGCCGGGTGGCTGCTCAGCGCCGCCTCGACCTCGCCCAGCTCGATGCGGTAGCCGTTGACCTTCACCTGGAAGTCTTGCCGGCCCAGGTAGGCGATGTCGCCGTCGGGCAGGTAGCGTACCAGGTCGCCGGTACGGTACAGGCGCGGCGCGGGCCGGCCGGGCGCAGCCTCCACGAACGGATTGGGCACGAAGCGTTCGGCCGTCAGCTCCGGGCGTTGCCAGTAACCGGGGGCCACGCCCTCGCCGCCGAGATATAGCTCGCCCGGCACGCCGATCAGGGTCGGTTGCCGGTGGCGATCCAGAACGTAGGCTTGCGTGTTGGCGAGCGGCCGGCCGATGGTCACTGGGCCGGCGCCGCCTTCCACGCGCTTGAAAGTCGAGTAGATGGTCGTTTCGGTTGGGCCGTACAGGTTCCACAGCGCGCCGCCGCGCGCCAGCAGCTGCTCCGCCAGGGCGCGCGGCAAGGCCTCGCCCGCGCTGAACATCTTCAGGCGGCTGTCGCCCGGCCAGCCGGCGGCCAGCAGCATGCGCCAGGTGGCGGGCGTGGCCTGCATAGCGGTGAGGCCGCCCCGCTCCAGGTGCGCCCGCAGCCGCGTGCCGTCCACGATGTCGTCGCGGCTCGCCACCACCACCGCGCCGCCCACGGCCAGCGTCAGGAACAGCTCCATCTCTGAGATATCGAAGGAGATGGTGGTCACCGCCAGCATTCGGTCAGTGTGGTCGAGCAAGCTTTCGCTGCGCAGAGTCTCAAGCACGTTCACCACGCCGCGCTGCGTGACCAACACGCCTTTGGGCTTGCCGGTCGAGCCGGAGGTGTAGATGAGGACGGCCGCGTTCGGGTCGGCGGGCGGGTGCGCCTCGGCGGGGGCGGTCGCCGGCAGCGGGCCGCGCAGCGCCAGCCCCTCCAGCAGGAAGGTCGGCCCGGCAAAGGCCGGCCCGCGCGCCGTCGCCGCCGCTTCGGTGATGAGCACGCCGGCCTGTGAGTCTTTCAGGATGAAGGCCAACCGCTCGGCGGGGAAGGCGGGGTCCAGCGGCAGATACGCGCCGCCGGCCTTGAGGATGCCCAACAGGCAGACCACCATGCCGGCCGAGCGGTCTACGCACACGCCCACAAAGCGGCCCGGCCCCACGCCCGCCTGGCGCAGCCTATCGGCCATGGCGTCGGCCCGCGCGTTCAGTTCGGCATAGGTCAACGAATAGACGCTGTCGGTCAGGGCTTCAGCCTGCGGCGTGCGCGCGGCCTGCGCCTCGAACAGCCGCTCGATGCGCGCCTCAGCCGGCAGCGGGCGCGCGGTGGCGTTCCAGGCCTCCAGCACCTGTTCGCGCTCGTCGGGCGGCAGCAGCGGCAACTCGGCGGCCGGGCGCGCCTCGGCCTCCAGGCACCCGGCCAGCAGCGTGCGGAACGAGTTCATCCAGCGCCGTATGGTGGCCGTGTCGAACAATTCGGTGCTGTAATCGCACTGCAACTGCAACTGGCCGTCGAGTTCAACCACGGTCAGCGCCAGGTCGTAGGGCACAAACTGCACCGGCACGGTCACCGGCTGCACGCTTAGCCCGCCGAAGCGCGGTCGGACGGCGCGCGGCTGCCAGTCGAAAGCCACGGTGAAGATCGCCGAGCGGCTCTGGTCACGCTCTGGGTTCAGGTCGTGAATAATAGCTGCGAAGGGATAGTCCTGGTGATCGAACGCGGCCAGCAGGGCCTGCTGCACGCGCTGCCAATGGGCGGCGAAGGGCTGCGTTTCGTCCACCTGGGTGCGCAGGGGCAGGGGGTTGGTCGTGTTGGCGATGAGCGTGCCGGCCGGCGGCAGCAAGCTGTCACCCCGGCTGAACACACCCACCACCAGATCGTTCTGCCCGCTGACGCGCTGGAGCCATAACTGAAAGGCGGCCAGCAGCGTGGCGAAAGTGGAGCTGCGCTGGGCGGCGTTCCAGGCGGCCAGGGCCTGGGCCAGCGCGGCGGGTAGGGGGACGACCAGCCGCGCCCCGGCATAGTTCTTGATCGGCGGTCGTGGTTGCCACCAGGCCAGGTCGGTGGTGGGCAGCCCGTCGGCGTAGAGCGTGGACCAATACGCGCGCGACTCCTGGTACTGGGGTTGCCGCGCCTGCTGGGCCAGGGCGTCGGCGTGGGCGCGGAACGGAACGGCCTCGGCCGGCGCGCCTGCGCCGGAATATAGCCGGCCCACCTCGTCCAACAGCCGGTGCAGCACCGCCTCGTCGGCCAGCAGCGCATGGGCGCTGACCAGCAGCAAGTGCCGATCGCTCGCCAGCCGCAGCAGCGTTACCCGCCACAGCGCCACGGCGGGGTCGAACGGGCGGCGCGCGTCGGCCTTCAACCACTCGCCCACGGCGGCCGCGGGCTGCCCGGCGAAGTCCACCACCTCCAGCGCCGCCGCCGGCTCGAGCGCAATGCGCTGCTGCTCCTCGGCGGCGTCGAAGACCAGCCGCAGGGCCTCATGCCGATCGGCGGCGGCCCGCCACGCCTGCCGCAGCGCCGCCTCGTCGAGCGCGCCGGTCAGTTGCAGCGCCACGCGGTGCGTGTGGGCCAGCATGGCCTCGTCGGAATACGAGGCCAGGAACCAGGTGTGCGTCTGCGCCGCTGTCAGCGGCAGGCTGGCATAGGCCGCGCCCGGTGGTCGTTCCGGCGGCGCGGGCGTGGGCAGCACCGTTGGGCCGGCCGCCAGCAGTTCCGCCACATACTCGGCCAGCCGCTCGACACTGTTATAGTCCTCGAAAACCTTGCGGATTGAAGGGCGCACGCCGAAGCGCATGGTGATGGCGCGAAAGGCGTCTACCAGCGCCAGCGAGCTGGCCCCCAGTTCTTCCAACGGGGTCTCCACCGGCACGTCGGCGGGGTCAAGCCCCAGCGCGTGGGCGATGATGTCTTGCAGTTGCGCCTGCACCTCTGCGGGCGGCGGCGCGCCCGGCGGGTGGGCCTCGGTCAGCGTTTCCATAGGTTTCGGGCTACCAACTCCTAGAGCGCCTCAATCAGCGCAGCCTGCCACCTTACACCAGAACATCTACAAAGTCATTTATGACCGGCGGCTCGCCCTCGGGCCGGCGGCTGTCCGCGGCGGGCAGAGGGCGCGCCGGGCCGTCGAGCCAAAATCGCTTGCGCTCAAAAGGATAAGTGGGCAGCGGCACGGGGTGGTACCGGCCGCGGGGGTACACGGCGGCCCAGTTCACTGGCTGGCCGTGAGCGTACAGCGCCCCCAGCGCCTCCGCCAGCGCGCCCGGTTCCTGGTTGGGCCGGCAGCCGGCGACCCAAGCGGCGGCCTCGGGCAGATAGCGCCGCCCCAGATCGGTGAGCACAGTGCTCGGGCCAACCTCCAGAAACACGCCGTAGCCGGCTACCGTAAGCGTTTGTAGGCCCGCATAATAGCGCACCGTGCCGCGAACGTGGCTAGTCCAATAGTCCGCCTCCGGAAGATCGTCCCGCCCGAACAGCCGCCCGGTGACATTGCTCACCAGCGGCAGTTGTGGCGCGGCGTAGCGCACCCCGCCCGCCACGCGCCGAAACTCGGCCAGCATCGGCTCCATCAGCGGCGAGTGGAAGGCGTGCGACACGCGCAGCGCCTGCGTCAGCACGCCCTGCGCCTCCAGCGCCTCGGCCGCCGCGCGCACGGCCGTCCGCGTCCCAGAGATCACGACGTTATCCGGCCCATTGACGGCGGCAATATCTATGTCACCACGGCCCGCCAGCACCGCCGCCACCTGCGCTTCAGGCGCAAAGGCCGCCACCATCGCCCCCTCCGGCGGCAGCGCCTGCATGAGTTGGCCGCGCGCAGCTACCAGCCTCAGCGCGTCGGCCAGCGTGAGCGCGCCCGCCACGCACGCCGCCACGTATTCGCCGATGCTGTGCCCGATGACGGCGGCCGGCTCGAGGCCCCAGGCCTGCCACTGCCGCGCCAGCGCGTACTCATAAGCGAACAGCGCCGGCTGTGTCAGCCAGGTTTCGCCCAGCGCCACGGGGAAGGGGGCGGTTGGGGCGGCGGCGTCGCCGAACATGACCGCCCGGATTGAGACGCCCAGGTGCGGCCGGAGCAGCGCGTCGCACTCAGCCAGCGCCTCACGGAAGCGGGGCGCCACGGATTCCAGCGCCCGGCCCATGCCCACGTGCTGTGCGCCCTGGCCCGTGAACTGAAACACCAGTCGGGCGGGCTTGTGCGGGCGGACTTGCTGCGCTGTGAGGCCCGCGATTTTGGCCTCCCCCTGCTCAAAGGCCACCAGCCGGTCGGCCCATTCGGCTGCACTGCTGCCTGTCACCGCCAGCCGGTGCGCAAAGTGGGCGCGGCCCGTGCCCGCGGTATGGGCCACATCGCCCAGGCGCTCGGTCGGATGGGCGCGCAGGTGGGCGGCGTAGCGGCCGGCCGCCTGCCTAAGTGCCGCCGCCGTGCGAGCCGAGAGCGGCAGCACGTAGGCCGCTGTTTCGGCCTCGGCCGGGCGCTCTGGCGCGGGCGGCGCGGCTTCCAAGATGACGTGCACGTTGGTGCCGCTGAAACCAAAGGACGACACGCCCACGCGCAGCGGGCGGCCGGCGGGCCACGGGCGGTGGGTGGTCACCACCTCCAGCGGCAGGTCGCTCCAGGCGATGTGGGGGCTGGGCAGCTCGAAATTCACGTGCGGAACCAACTCGCGGTGTTCCAGCATCAGCGCCGCTTTGATGGCCCCCGCGATGCCGGCCGCGCCCTCCAGGTGGCCGAGGTTGGTCTTCACCCCGCCCAGGTAGAGCGGCGTTGAATCATTGGCGCGGTAGGCGGCGGCCAGCGCCTGCGCCTCAATCGGGTCGCCCAGCGGCGTGCCGGTGCCGTGCGTTTCAATGTAGGTCACCTCAGCCGGGCTTAGCCCGGCGTTCGCCAGCGCGGCGCGGATGACGCTTTGTTGCGCTGGGCCATTCGGCGCGGTTAGCCCGCTGGTGCGGCCGTCGTGGTTAACGGCTGAGCCGCGCACTACGGCGATGAGGCGGTCGCCCGCCGCTAGCGCGTCGGACAGGCGCTTGAGCACCATCACGCCGCAGCCCTCGCCGCGCACGTAGCCGTCGGCGCGGGCGTCGAAGGCGCGCACCTCCGGCCCGGCCGAGAGCGCGTGCGTCTTGGCGAAGTAGACGTATAGCTCAGGCGAGAGCATGGCGCTCACCCCGGCCGCCAGCGCCAGGTCACACTCCTGCTGGCGCAGGCTCTGCACGGCCTGGTGCACCGCCAGCAGCGATGACGAACAGGCGGTGTCTATCGGGAAGTTTGGCCCGTGCAAGTCGTAAAAGTAGGAGAGCCGTCCGGCGGTGATGCTGCCTGCTGAGCCTGTGCCGGAGAAGGCGTCTACCCGCCGCGCATCGGCGCCGCCCAGCGTGTAGAGCATGTAGTCGCTGCCGCACACCCCCACGAACACGCCGGTGCGGCTGCCGCGCAGACCGTCGCCGGCCAGCCCGGCCTGCTCTAGCGCCTCCCAACTCACCTCCAGCAGCAGGCGCTGCTGCGGGTCCATGCTGTTCGCCTCCACCGGGGCCAGGTTGAAGAACTGGGCGTCGAACTTGTCAATGTCTTCCAGAAAGGCCCCATAACGGGTGTAGGCTTTGCCGGGAGTCTCGGGGTTGGGGTCGTAGTAGGCCTCGACCGGCCAACGGTCGGGCGGGATGGGGGTGACGGCGTTGACGCCCGCCGCCAGCAGCCGCCAGAAGGCCCCGGGCGAGCCGGCCTGGCCGGGGAAGCGGCAGCCCAGCCCCACCACCGCGATCGGCTCGCGTTGCCGGCCCTCGGCCGCGGCCAGGCGAGCCTTCATCTGCTCAACCGCCAACAGCGCTTGCTTGACCAGAGAGAGCGACTCAAGGCCGGGCGGATCGCTTGTCATGCGCAGGGAGGGTCGGGAGCGCGCTCTAGGTATACCGGATATTTGACTTCTCGCCCGAATCGGGGCATCATAATCAGCATGCCGCCGAATGGAGCGCGTACACCACAGCCGAAACAGCGTGGGCGCGCGGTCAGGTTCGGTATTCCCGCCCGACCCCAGGGTAGAATAATAGCATAACCACCTGACCCGTGCGGCCCTGCCGCGCAGCGCTTGGCGGCGACGGACTGAGTGTCAGACTCGCTGAGGTCCTCCAGGAAGGAAGGTAACACATGACTGAACAAGTGATCGAAGAAAATGGCGCGGCCCCCGAAGTGACGCAGCCCATCTTCATAAACCTGGGCAAGCAGTCTCCCAAGCGCATCAAGGCCCTCAAGCAGGGCAGTGGCAAGCTCTGGGACGAGGTCGCCGATGTGCTGAAGGAAGTCAAGGGGAGCCTGGGCGAGGAAGCCTCCGACAAGATCCTCGTGCCCGTGATCCTGGTGTATCGCAAGCAGCCGCGCCGCCGCCGGGGCGCCTTCCCGCTGCTGCCCATGCCCTAACGCGTGAAACAAGGAGACTCTGGCCATGGCTACCGCTAAACCCGAGGCAGCGCCTGCCGCCGCCGAAGAAGCGCCTGTGGACCGCCCGGTGGTCCTGGAATACAAGCGCAGCAAGAAGAAAGCGAAGAAGCAGGGGTACTCCAAGCAATTCCGTGACATGCAGGTCAGCGAGGGCAAGTTCGCCAAGGCCTCCGAGAAGCTGGCCCGCGCCGTGGCCAAGGGCGCCGAAGCCTACAACGACGCCCGCAAGCACTCGGCCGGCAAGAAGCGCGACGGCGCCATGCGCGACATGGGCCCCAACCTGGCTGTCGGGTTGAGCGAGTCGCTGCGCGAAGCCAGCTCGCTGCCGCTGGACGTGGCCGACGCGCTGAACACCAAGACCGCCCGCCAAATGATGCGCACCCAGTATCGTTTACTGCGCAGCGGCCTGCGGTTCTGGCGCCTGTAGCCGCGCCGTTCTGCCGGCGGCCGGGCGCGCCTCGGCCGCGCGCGGCATCTGAGTTGAGTGAGACCGCCCCTCATGGCCGCCGGCCGCGGAGGGCGGTTTTAAGTTGGGCGGTAGACGTTAGAAAAGCGTTGGGTCGGTTGACTGAGGATTGAGCAGTGGCGCCTGAGTCTGAGGTGAGCTTAACCCCTGCCGCCCCTGGTGGGCGGCAGGCACGGGTGTCACGGGCCATCGCCCAAAGCCTGGCTGAGTGGCGTCAAGCGCGGCCGCCAGGCCGGGCTTCGCCGGCCGCCAATTGGCCCGCCTACCAGCCCGCCCTGGCTGGCAGGCGGGATGGCCGCTATGCCCGCGAGGTAGCGGCTCCCGCCGCGCCCCTGCCCGGCCCGGGTGAGCCGGGCCGGCTGGCCGCGCTGCCCCGTTCCCGCTTCCTCAAAGTGCGCACCAGCGACATCAACGCGCCCCAGATGCGGCGCGTCGGCTTCAACACACGCCTGTTGCTGGCCTTCCGCCGCCTGCTCATCTGGGTCATCACCCTCATCCGCTACCTCAACATCACCACCTTCGACCGGATGTTGGGCCGCGCCACGCCCCAGCGCCGGGCGGGCCACCTGCGCCACGCCTTCGAGCGGGTGGGCGGCACTGGCGTGAAGGTCGGCAAATACCTGGCCATGCGGCTCGACTTCTTTCCGTGGGCCGTGTGCGTTGAGCTGGCGCAGATGGTGGACAAGCTGCCCCCCTTCCCGGCCGAGCAGGCCATCGCAGCCGTCGAACGCCGCACCGGCCGGCCGCTGACCGAGACCTTTGCGCGGTTCGACCCGACCCCCGTGGTGTCTGACTCGGTCGCGGGCGTCTACCAGGGCGTGCTGCGCGATGGCCGGCGCGTGGTCGTCCGCGTGCGGCGGCCGGGCGTGGGCGAGTTGTTCATGGCCGACCTGCTGGTGCTCGACTGGTTCCTGCTGGCCGCCGAGTTCCTGACCATCTTGCGCCCCGGCTTCTCGGCGCAGATGCGCCGTGAATTTCGCGCGGCCGTGCTGGGCGCGCTCGATTTCGTGCAAGAAGCCCGCTTTCAAGACTCGTTTCGGCGCGCCGCCAAGCGCTCGGGCCGGCGCTTCTTCACGGCCCCGCGCGTGGTGTTTGAATACTCCAACGACGAAGTCATCGTGCAAGAGTTCTCGGCCGGCATGTGGATGTGGGAACTGCTGGCCGCGCAAGAGCAGCAGGATGAGCGCGTGCTGGCGCTGGCCCGCGACCTCAACATTGACCCGGCCCAGGTCGCCCGGCGGCTGATGTGGATCAGCTATTGGGGTTGGGACGCCAATTTCTTTTTCCTGGCCGACCCGCACCCCGACAACATCATTGTTGGGCGCGATGGTGTGTTGACGTTCCTCGACTTCAGTTCGGTGGGCGTCATTGATCCGGACAAGCGCGCCGCTATGCACCAGAACATGGCCGCCATGCAGCGCAGCGACCCGCTGGGCATGGCCCGCGCCACGATCACGCTGCTGGAGCCGCTGCCGCCTGTGGATGTGCTGGAGTTGACCAAGGAACTGGAGGCCGTCAACTGGCAGGCCCTGTATATTCACGCCAGCCGCGCGCCCCAGCAAAGCTGGCGGCAGCGTTATCCGGCCGTGCAGTGGGTGGGCCTGTTCCGCGTCGCCGCGCAGTACGGCATCTCCATGCAGTTCGAGGCCCTGCGGCTGCTGCGCGCCATGCTGCTGTATGAGAGCCTGGCCACGCGCCTGTGCCGCGACCTGGATATGCTGCGCGAATATCGCGGTTTCGCGCGCTATCGCGCCCGCGCGGCGCGCCTGCGCGTCACCCGCGCCGTGCGCCGGACGGTGCGCCAGGGCTTCGACCAAAAGACCTTCCTCCGCTTGGAGCGAGTCGCCAACATGACCTCCGGCCTGTTGGCGCGGCTGCGCCACGTCCTCTCGATCCCGCAAGCCAACTTCACGGCCCTCATCGGCAAGGGTTCCTACGCCATCTTCACCCTGATCAAGTTCAACGCGCAGGCGGCCGTCGTCACGGCGCTGGCGCTATTGATCAGCGGCGGTTTGCAGTGGCTCACCACCGGCGCGGCCCCCACCGCCCCGGCCGTCGTCCAGGCGGTGTTGGCCAACCCGCTCTACCCGTTGTTGCTGCTGTTGCTGTTCCTGATCAACACGCGCACTGTGCTGTTCCACCTCGATGACGTCGAAGTCCGTTGAGCCGGTTGACCCCGTGGCAGCCGGCCTGGAGGCGGCTGGCCGCCCCGCGCGCCGGGTGCGCCGCGCCGTTCAGCGCGGGCTGCGTCATTGGCCGGCCGCTCCAGCGCCCATGCGGCTGAAACGCGGCGCGGCCGGCGAGTGGCCCGGTCTGGCCCTCGGCCTGGGCGCCGACCCGCAGGTCGTCGGCCCGATGCCGCAGCGCGAGCGTCTATTGACCCCGGTGACCCCAACGACCGAGGCCGACGACCTGGAGCCGCCGCAGTTCCGCGCCGGCCGGTGGCAGGCGTTCGGCCGGCTGGGCCGCTGGCTTTTCCTCATCTTGTCCGTCGTGCTGGGCGATCTCCTCGACCGGCTGCGCAAGCGCGATACCCTCGAGCGACGCGCCGCCCGCCTGCGCCGCGGCCTGGAGCGCGTCGGCGGCACGTTCGTGAAGATCGGGCAGCAGGTCGCCATGCGCATAGACTTGGTTCCCTGGGAATACGGCGTCGAGCTTTCCAAGATGCTCGACCAGATGCCGCCCTTCCCGGTGGAATACGCGCTCAAGACCATCGAGGCCACGACCGGCAAGCCTTGGGACGAGATCTTCGCCGTGTTTGACCCCCACCCGGTCGGCTCGGCCTCCATTGCCTGCGTGTTCCAGGCCGTGCTGCGCGACGGCACCAAGGTCGCCGTCAAAATCCGCCGCCCGGGCATTGGCGAGCTGTTTCGCGCCGACTTCAAGGTGATGGACTGGATCTTTGATGCGGTGGAGTTTCTAACCATCGTGCGGCCGGGCTTCACCCGCAACCTGCGGCGCGAGTTCCAGGAGACGCTGCTAGAAGAGCTCGACTTCCGGCGCGAGGCGCGCTTCCAAGACATCTTCCGCCGCGCCAGCGCCAAGTGCGGCAAGGACTTCCTGACCGCCCCCCAGGTGTTCTTTGAGTACACCGGCGAGGCCATGCTGGTGCAGGAGTTCGTCTCGGGCATGTGGCTGTGGGAAGTCATGGCCGCCGTCGAGCACAACGACCCCGACGGCCTGGCGCTGATGCGCCAGCTAGACATTGACCCGCGCCGGGTGGCGCGCCGCATCATGTGGTCGGCTTTTTGGAGCATGGATGAAAACCTGTTCTTCCATGCCGATCCGCACCCCGCCAACATCGTGGTCGGCCCCGGCGGCACGCTGGTCTTCATTGACTTCGGCTCGTGCGGCTCGTTCAACGATGAGCAGCGCGTGGCGTTGGAGGCGGTGGTGCTCGCGCTCCAGGCGCGCGACGTGAGCGGCATGGCTCGCGCCATCCTCAAGCTGCTGGAGCCGTTCCCGCCGATTGACCTGGGCGCGCTGATCCGCGAGGCGGAAGCCGAGGCCGTGCGCGTGCTGTACACCTTCGAGGTCAAGCCGGAATATACCGAGTGGTGGGAGCGCACTTCGGCCAAGCAGTGGATCGCCATGATCCGCGTGGCGCGTGCCTATAACCTGGCGATGAACCTGCACACGCTGCGCATGATCCGGGCCACGCTGCTCTACGACACGCTGGTGTTGCGACTCGACGGCACGCTCAACCGCTATGCCGAGTATGCGCGCTTCATGGACGACCGCGCGCGCTTTTCGCGCCAGCGCTGGCTGCGCCGCATCGCCGCCAACAGCGGCGACAACTTCTTTGTGCGCGTGGAAGAGCTGACCGAAACCGGGCAGGAGGTCTTCCGCCGCGCGCAGCACCTGGTGTCGTCGCCGGTGCTGCACTTCGCCTCGGTGGTGGATAAGTGGGCCTTCACCCTCTCGGTGCTGGCGCGCATGGCCGTGCGCCTGAGTTTCTTTACCCTGGTGTGCGCCCTGGCGGTGTCGCTGGCGGCTCTGATCCAGGGCCGGCCGACCGACATGCTCCTGACTTTCCGAACAGTGTTCCAGCACTGGTTTTATCTCGGAACCGCGCTCGTCATCGTCATCCTTAACCTCCGGCACATCCTGTTCCGGCTGCGCGAGCGCGATACCAAAACCTGAGATGGCGCGTTCCCTGGTCAGCTTGGTGGAGCGCGTGGCCGCGCGCGCCGAGCAATCCCCCGACCGCTTAGCCTATACGCTGCTGGTGGACGGCGGCGCGCAGGAAGCGCACCTCACGTTCCGCGAGGCCGACGCGCAAGCGCGCGTCGTGGCCGGCTATCTCCAAAGCCGGCTCGCCCCCGGCGACCGCGCGCTGCTGGTTTACCCCACCAGCCTGGCGTTTGCCGGCGCGTTCCTGGGCTGCCTGTATGCCGGGGTCGTGGCGGTGCCCGTCCCCGAACCGCTGGTCGAACGTTTCCTGGTGCGCATCGCCGGGATCGCCAAGGCGAGCCAGGCCCGCGCCATCCTGACCACCGCCGAGTTGTTGCCGCTGCTGGAGAAGTGGGCGACGCCCTACCCGGACCTCAAGGCTCCCCGCTGGGTGGCCACCGATGCGCTCGAGCCGGCCTGGGCCGGCGGCTGGCGGCCGCCCAAGCCTGCGGCCGACACGCTGGCCTTCCTGCAGTTCACCTCCGGCTCCACCGGCGCGCCGCGCGGCGTCATGGTGACCCACGGCAACCTGGACGCCAACTGCGCCATGCTGGCCGAGGCCGCCGCCCTGAGCAGCGACACCAACGGCGTGGGCTGGCTGCCGCTGTTTCACGACATGGGCCTGCTCACCCAGGTAGTCTTGCCCGCCTACCTGGGCTGCCGCTGTACCCTGCTCTCGCCCGTGGCATTTTTGCAGCGCCCGCTGCGCTGGATCAAGGCGTTGGCGCGTCATGGCGGTTACTACACCGCCGCGCCCGACTTCGCCTACGCGCTGGCGGCGCGCAAGGCCACGCCCGAAGCCTGCGCCGGGCTAGACCTCCGCGGCTGGCGCGTGGCCGCCAACGCCGCCGAGCCGGTGCGGCCCGCCACGCTGCGCGCCTTTGCCGAGGCCTTTGCGCCGTATGGCTTCCGGCCGGAAGCCATGCGTCCCGGCTATGGGCTGGCCGAGGCCACCCTGATCGTCTCCATGAGCGGCTTACAGCCGCCCGTAACGCTAGCGGTGGACGCGGCGGCGTTCGAGCAGAACCAGGTGCAACTGCCCGCGCCGGGCGCGCCGACGCGCGCGCTCACGGCTTGCGGCCCGACTGATCTGGGCGATCAAGAGGTCGCTATTGTTCATCCAGAGACGCGGCAGCCCTGCGCCCCCAACGCAGTGGGCGAGATCTGGGTGCGCGGCGCGAACGTGGCGGCGGGCTATTGGGATCAGCCGGAGGACACCGCAGCGACCTTTCAGGCCAGCCTGGCGGACTCGGGCGCCGGGCCGTACCTGCGCACCGGCGATCTCGGCTTTATTTACGACGGCCAACTCTACATCGCGGGCCGCTTGAAAGACCTCATTATCATTGACGGCGGCAACCATTATCCGCAAGACCTCGAGCAGACCATCGAAGCCGCGCATCCGGCCCTGCGCCCCAACACGGCCATCGCTTTCTCGGTAGACCGCGACGGGCAGGAGCGCCTGGTGGTGGCGGTTGAGCTGCCCGGCCATCGGCAGGCCGCCGACGCGGTAGACCCGTTGGCCGTGGCGCAGGCCGTGCGCGCGGCGCTGGCGGCCCAGCACGGCTTGCACCTCGACGACCTCGTTTTCATCAAGCCGCGCACGCTACCCAAGACCTCCAGCGGCAAGGTGCAGCGGCGCGCCTGCCGCGCGGCCTACCTTGCCCAAACCCTTGAGCGATGGTAGCCGGCGCACCCTTCTCCCAAGGGGCCATCGAGGCGTGGATCATCGCCCACCTCGCCGCCGACTTTGCCCTCGACCCGGCGGCGCTGGACCCCACCGCGCCGTTTGAGCAGTTAGGCCTCGCCTCGCGTGAAGTCGTCATGCTCTCCGGCGACCTGGAGGAGTGGCTCGGCCTGACGCTCTCCCCGGTGCTGCTCTACGAATACCCCTCCATCCGCGCGCTGGCGGGCCACCTCGCCACGCTCAAGCAGCCGCTCGCCGCGCCGGAGCCGGCGGCCGCGGCGACCGCACCCGCCGCCCCTGCGTCCAACACCCCCATCGCCATCATCGGCCTCGCGGCGCGCTTCCCTGGCGCGGACGACGCGGCGGCTTTCTGGCAGGCGCTCGTGGCCGGGCAGGATTGCATCCGGCTCGTGCCGGAGGGGCGCTGGGATGCAGCGCAGGTGGCCGCCCAGTTGGCGGGCAAGAAGCCGCTAGGCCGGTGGGGTGGGTTCCTCGACCGGGTGGATGAATTTGACGCTGGGTTCTTCGGCATCTCCGGCCGGGAAGCCGCGCATCTGGACCCACAGCAGCGCCTGCTGCTGGAGGTGACCTGGGAAGCGCTGGCCGACGCCGGCCTGCCCGTGGGCACGCTGGCCGGGCGGCCGGTGGGCGCGTATGTGGGCATCAGCAGCAGCGAGTATGGGCAGGCGCAGTTGGGCCGCCTGGACCAGATCAACGGCTACGTCGGCACCGGTTCGGCGCTGAGCATCGCCGCCAACCGCCTGTCTTACTTCTTCGATTGGCGCGGCCCGAGCGTGGCGGTAGACACAGCCTGTTCGTCGTCGCTGGTGGCGCTGCACCTGGCCGTCCGCGCCCTGCGCGCGGGTGAGACGCAGTTGGCCGTGGTGGCCGGGACCAACCTGATTCTCTCGCCCGCCGTTACGGTGAACTTCAACGAAGCCGGGGCCATGGCCGCCGACGGCCGCTGCAAAGCCTTCGATGCGCGCGCCGACGGCTACGTGCGCAGCGAGGGTGTGGGCGTGGTGGTGCTCAAGCCGTTGGCCCAGGCCCAGGCCGATGGCGACCGCATCTACGCGGTCATCCTCGGCACGGCCGTCAACCAGGACGGCCGCACAAACGGCCTGATGGCCCCCAACCCGCGCGCGCAAGAGGAAGTGCTGCGCGCCGCCTATCAAGACGCGGGCGTCGCGCCAAGCGCCGTCTCGTATGTGGAGGCGCACGGCACCGGCACGCTGCTGGGAGACCCGATTGAGGCCCAGGCGCTGGCCGCCGTGCGCCAGAGTGACCCGGCTGCTGCCGCCGCCCCGCCGCTGCGAATCGGCTCGGTGAAGACCAACGTGGGCCACCTGGAAGCCGCGGCGGGCATGGCGGGCCTCATTAAAGTAGCGCTGGCCCTGCGCCACCGCCAACTGCCGCCCAGCCTGCACTTCCAGACGCCTAACCCGCACATCCCGTTCGAAACGCTGCCGCTGCGGGTGCAGACGCAACTGGAAGCCTGGCCCGCCCCCGGCGAGCGCGCGCTGGCGGGCGTCAGCTCATTTGGCTTTGGCGGCACCAACGCCCACGCGGTGCTGGCGGGCCTGGCAGAAGTTGCCCATCCACCGGCCAGGCCCGCCGCCGCGGACCCACAGCCACAGCTCCTGCTGCTCTCGGCGCGCGCGCCCGACGCCCTGCGCGCCACAGCCCGCCGCTGGCAAGACCTGCTCGCCGCGCCGGTGGACTTCGCCGCGCTGGCCTACACTGCCGCGCGCCGGCAAACGCATCTGGAGCAGCGCCTCGCGCTGGTGGCCGCTTCGCCCGCGGACGCGCGCGAAGCCCTGGGCGCGTTCCTGGCGGGCGAGCCAGACCCGCGCCTGGAGGCCGGGCAGGCGCTCGTGGCCGAGGCGGGGCCGGGCGTGGTCTTTGTCTGCCCCGGCCAAGGCGGGCAGTGGCTGGGCATGGCGCGGGAGTTGTACGCGGCGCAGCCCGCCTTCCGCCGTTCGCTAGACGCCACGGCCCGCGCCTTGCGCTCCTTCGTGGAATGGGATTTGCCCGCGCAACTGCTGGCCGACGAGCCGCCGACTGAGATTGACGTGGTGCAGCCGCTGTTGTTTGCGCTGTCGGTGGCGTTCGCCGCGCTGTGGCAGGCGGAGGGCGTCACGCCGAGCGCCGTCATCGGGCACAGCCTGGGCGAGGTCGCCGCCGCGCATATCGCCGGTGCCCTTTCGTTGGAGGACGCCGCGCGGGTGATCTGCATCCGCAGCCGCCTGCTGCGCCAGATCAGCTCGCACGGCCTGATGGCGGCAGTGGAACTAACGGCCGCGGAGGCGCAGGCCGTGCTGGCCGGGCGCGAGGCCCAGGTGGCGCTGGCGGCCGTCAATGGGCCGCGCAGCGTGGTGTTCTCGGGCGAGCCGGCCGCTGTCGAGGCGCTACTGGCCCAACTGGAAGCCGGCAGCGTATTTGTCCGCCGTATTCAGGTGGATGTGGCCTCGCACAGCCCGCAGGTGGATGCTCTGCGTGAACCGCTGCTGGCGGCGCTGGCCGAGCTGCGCCCGCAGTCTGCGCGCCTGCCGCTGTATTCCACCGTCACCGGCGCGCGGCTGGCTGGCCCGGAGGTAGACGCCGCCTACTGGGCCGACAACCTGCGGCAGCCGGTGTTGTTCGGGCCGGTGGCGGCGCGCTTACAGGCTGAGGGCGCGGGCGCCTTTATTGAACTGGGGCCGCACCCGGTGCTGCTGCCCGCGCTGGGCCAACTGCCGCCGCTGGAAGGCCGCCGCCCGCCGGTGCTGGTGGCCTCGCAGCGCCGCGGTGCGCCGGAGTGGCCCGCGTTTCTCGCGGGCCTCGGGCGGCTGTACGCCCACGGTCTCGCCGTGGACTGGGCGGGTCTGTTCGCCGAGTCGCGCCCGCTCGTCACGCTGCCCGCCTACCCCTGGCAGCGTGAGCGCTACTGGCTCGCGCCCGAGTCCGCCGCACCAGGCGGCGCGTTCGTTATGGCTCCCGGCGCGCATCCATTGCTCGGCGGTCGCATTCTCCTCGCTACGTCCGATCGTCAACAGGTGTGGCAGAACACGCTCACGCTGGCGGCCCTGCCGTACCTGGGCGACCACCGCGTACAGGTGCAGGTGCTGTTCCCGGCCGCGGCCTATCTCGAAATGGCGCTGGCCGCGGGCGCTCACCTGGCCGAGGCTCAGCCCGTGGTGGTGGAGCAGGCGCAGTTCCAGGAGACGCTGCCGCTGCCCCCCGCCGCGCCGGTAACGACCCAATTCGTGCTGACTGCGCTTGCGCCTGGGCGGGCCGCCTTCCAGGTTGCCGCGCAGCGTGATTATCAAGCTGAGTGGACGCAGCACGCGCAAGGCTTCGTGCGGCTCGCGTCGGCCGATGAGCCGCCTGCGCCCGAGGCGCTCACGACGCTGCAAGCGCGCCTCGGCCCAGCGCAGCCCGCCGCCGCGTTCTATGCGGGCCTGGCGGCGCGCGGCTTGCCCTATGGCCCGGCCTTCCAGCGTGTGGCCGAGCTGTGGGCGGGCGCGGGCGAAGCGCTGGCGCGCCTGACCGTGCCTGACGACGCTGCGCGCTATCGCCTGCACCCGGCGCTGCTCGACGGCGCCTTCCAGAGTCTATCGGCGGCGTTCCCGGCACAGGCCAATGATGGCCGCCTGTTCCTGCCGGCTGCGCTCGACACACTGTGGGTCGCGGGCGCGCCGGCCGCGGGCGCGGAGGTCTGGTGCCATGCGCGCCTCAGCGGTGACCCGGCGGCGGGCGCGGTGCGCGGCGACCTAACGCTGTTCGACGCCACCGGCCGGGTGTTCGCCGCCGCCACCGGGCTGCATCTGCGGGCTGTCGGCGCGGCGGCGCTCACGCCCGAGGCGCAGGCCCTCAGCCGCTGGTTTTACCGGGTAGTGTGGGAAGACACGCCCCTCCCGGAACCGGCGACCCCGGCCCGCGCCGGGACGTGGCTGCTGTTCATCCAGCCCGAGACCTGGTCGGCCGCGCTGGCGGAGCGCTTCAGGCAGGCCGGCCGCGCCTGCGTGGTCGTCTCCCCCGGCGCGGCCTTCGCCCAGCGCGCCGCCGCGCATTACGAATTATCACCCGCCGCGCCCGCGCACTTTCGGCAACTGTTCGCGGCGTTGGAAGCGGGCGGGCAAACAATCGCCGGTGTGGTCTACGGCTGGCGACAGTCACCCGAGGCGGCGGACGTAGCAGCCGCGGCCGAGCAAGCGACGGTGGGCGCACTGCACCTGGCGCAGGTACTGGCCGCGGCTGGGGTGCGCACCGCGCCGCGCCTCTACTTACTGACTGGCGGCCTCGCCGGCGCGCCGCTGGCTGGGCTGGCCGGCACGCTGCTGCACGAGCACCCCGACCTGCGCCCCACCACGCTGCGCCTTGACCCCGCGCCGGACCTGGAGGCCGCCGCGGCCCTTGTGGCCGAGTGCCTGGCCGATACGCCCGAGATGCAAGTTGCGCTCACCGGTGGCCGCCGCGCCGTGGCGCGCCTGCTGCCCTTCACGCCTACCGCCGCGCTGGCTGGGCCGCCCGCGCCGCCGCTTACCCCCGGCCAGCCGATGCGCCTGCGCGCCCGCCGTCCCGGCCTGCTCGACAGCCTGGCGCTCGAACCCGCCGAACGGCCCACGCCCGCCGCGGGCGAGGTCGTCATTCAGGTCGAGGCCGCGGGCCTGAACTTCCTCGACCTGCTGGCGGCCCTCGGCACGCGCCCCGACGCGCCCGGCGCCATGCCCGCCCTCGGGCTGGAATGCGCGGGCCGCGTCGCCGCCGTGGGCGCGGGCGTGACCAACCTCCAGGTGGGCGATGCGGTCGTGGCGTTGGCTCCCGCCGCGTTCGCCACGTTCGCCGTCACGCGCGCGCAGTTGGCGGCGCGCAAACCCGCCGCGCTCGATTGGGCGGCCGCGGCGACGCTGCCGATTGCGTTCCTCACCGCCCACTACGCTTTGCACCACGTCGCCTGCTTGCAGCGCGGCGAGCGCGTGCTGATTCATTCGGCCGCCAGCGGCACTGGGTTGGCCGCCGTGCAGGTGGCGCAGTGGCTCGGCGCGGAGGTCTATGCCACGGCCGGCAGCGCGGCGCGCCGGGAGCAATTGCGCGCGCTGGGCATACGGCACGTTTTCGGCTCGCGCACGCTGGCCTTTGCCGAGGAGATCAGGGCCGCGACCGCGGACGAAGGTATAGACGTAGTGCTCAACTCCCTCGCGGGCGAGGCCATCCCCGCCGGGCTGGCGCTGCTGCGCCCGCGCGGCCGCTTCGTGGAGTTGGGCAAGCGTGACATCTACGCGCTGCGCAGCGTGGGCCTGTATGCCCTGCGCCGCAACCTGGCGCTGGCGGTGGTAGACCTGGCGAGCCTTGCGGCGGAGACGCCCGCGTTCGTCGGCGGGCTGCTGGCCGAGGTGTTGGCGCTGGTCGAGCAGGGTGTGTTCCAGCCCCTGCCGCGCGAGGCGTACGCGCTGGCCGACGCGGGCGCGGCCTTCCGGCGCATGGCGCAGGCGCAGCATCACGGCAAGGTCGTGCTCACGCCGCGCGCGCCGAGCACGGCGCGGCTTCGCGCCCCCGGCCGGCCGCTCCAGGTTCGACCGGATGGGACCTACCTCATCACGGGCGGCCTTGGGGCCATTGGCCGGCGCCTGGCGGCCTATCTGGTGGAGCAGGGCGCGCGCCACCTGCTGCTCGTGGGCCGCGGCGCGCCGTCGCCCGAAGCGCAGGCCGACGTGGCCGCGCTGGAGGCGGCGGGCGCGGCCGTCCACATTGCTCAAGCCGACGTGGCCTCGCTGAGCGATCTGCAGACGCTGTTGGCGCGCTTCCAGCCGACGGGCGCCCTGCCGCCGCTGCGGGGCATCTTCCATGCCGCCGGTGTGCTAGATGACGGCGTGCTGCTGCAGCAGACAGCCGCTCGTTTTGCGGGCGTGTTCGCGCCCAAAGTCGCGGGCAGTTGGAACCTGCATCAGCTGTCGCTCGGCCAGCCGCTGGAAGCCTTTGTGCTGTTCTCCTCCGCGGCGGCGCTGATCGGCGCGCCGGGGCAGGGCAACTACGCCGCCGCCAACGCCTTCATGGATGAGTTGGCCGCCTGGCGGCAAGCGCAGGGCTTGCCCGCGCTGAGCGTGCAGTGGGGGCCGTGGGCCGAGATCGGCCTGGCAGCGCGGCCCGACCGCGCGGGCCGGTTGAGCAACCGCGGCTTCGCGGCCATTCAGCCCGACGCCGGTCTGCGCGCCCTGCACTGGGCCTTGGCCGAGACTGACCCGGTGCTGGCGGTGCTGCCCTTTGACGTGCGCCAATGGCGGCAGTCATTCCCCCAAGCGGCGGGGCTGCCGCTGCTGGCCGCGCTGGCGGCCGACCATACGCCCCCGCCCAGCGGCGGGCAGGTGCGCGCGGCGCTGCTGGCGGCCGGCTCGGCCAAGGAGCAGCGCGCCCTGCTGGAAGCCCACTTGCGCCGCGAGATCGCCGAGGTGCTGCGCATCCCCGCCGGCCGCATTGGCCCGGCCACCGCGCTCGATAGCCTGGGCTTCGACTCGCTGCTAGCGCTGGAACTGCGTAACCGGCTGGAGTTAGGGCTGGCTGTGCGGCTCTCTGCCACGCTGATCTGGAACTACCCCACGGTGTCCGCCCTCGCGGGCCACCTGGCGTCGGTGGTGCTCGACCCGGAGCCGGAGCCGCCTACGCCGGAGTCCGCGCCGGCTGTGCTGGGCAGCGCCGCGCCGGAGGCCGAGGCGGCCCTGCTGGCCGAAGTGACGCAGCTTTCCGACGACGAGGTGCTGCGCGAATTGATGGGCGGTGACGCATGAGCGCCGCCGCCTTGCCCCCCGTGGCCGACAACCGCGGCCTCTCCGCCGAGAAGCGCGCCCTGCTGGCCCGCCGCCTGCGCGCCGCGTCCGACGCGCCGCAGACGCTGGCCGGCGACCCCATCGCCGTCATTGGGCTGGGCTGCCGCTTCCCCGGCGGCGCGAACACGCCCGAAGCGTTTTGGCGGCTCCTGCACGACGGCGTGGACGCAATCAGCCGCGTGCCGGCCGCGCGTTGGGACGCCGCCGCGCTCCATGACCCCGATCCGGCCGCGCCCGGCAAGCTGACCGTGCAGTGGGGCGGCTTCCTTGACGACGTAAGCGGCTTCGATGCCGACTTCTTCGGGCTGGCCCCGCGCGAGGTCGAGCGCATGGACCCGCAGCAGCGCCTGTTTCTCGAGGTCGCCTGGGACGCGCTCGAGTCCGCCGGGCAGACGCAGACGCAGTTGGCGGGCAGCGCCACGGGCGTCTTCGTCGGCGTCTCGACCAACGACTTTCAGCACCTGCGCCTGGGCGACCGTCAGGCCATCGGCCCCTATGACGGGTCGGGCACGGCGCACAGCATCGTCGCCAACCGCCTGTCGTACTTGCTCAACCTGCAAGGCCCGAGCGTGGCCGTGGACACGGCTTGCTCGTCGTCGCTGGTAGCGGTGCACCTGGCCTGCCAGAGCCTGCGCCTGGCCGAATGCGACCTGGCCGTGGCGGGCGGCGTTAACGTCATCCTCACGCCCGAGCCGCTCATCGCGCTCTCCAAGGCGCAGATGCTCGCGCCCGACGGCCGCTGCAAGACCTTCGATGCGCGGGCCAACGGCTACGCGCGCGGCGAAGGCTGCGGCGTGGTCGTCCTCAAGCGCCTGGCCGACGCGCTGGCCGCTAACGACGCGGTGCTGGCCGTTATCCGCGGCTCGGCCGTCAATCAGGACGGCCGCACCACCGGTCTGACCGCGCCGAACGGCCGCGCCCAGCAGGCCGTCATGCGCGCCGCGCTGCGCAACGCCGGCCTCGCGCCCGCGCACATCAGCTATGTCGAGGCGCACGGCACCGGCACCTCGCTCGGCGACCCGATTGAGGTCGAGGCGCTCACGGCCGTCTACGGCGCGTCGCCGGGGCCGGTCTACCTGGGCGCGGTGAAGAGCAACGTGGGCCACCTGGAGGCGGCGGCGGGCATGGCCGGGCTGATCAAACTGGTGCTGGCCCTGCGCCACGGCGTGATCCCGCCCAATCTGCACTTCCAAACCCTGAACCCCAACATCACTCTGGCGGGCACATCGTTCGCGCTGCCTACCACACCTCAGCCATGGGCGGATGTCGGCCCGCGCCGCGCCGCCGCCATCAGCTCGTTCGGCTTCGGCGGCACGAATGCCCACCTCATCCTCGAGGACGCGCCGGCGCTGCCCTCGCCCACCGCAGCCGCCTCCGCCGAGGCGGCCGCCGCGCCGGTCTATGTGCTGCCGCTGTCGGCCCATCAGCCTGCCGCGCTTTACCAACTCGCCGAGCGCTATGCCGAGTATTTGCGCGCCGCGCCGCCGCTCCAAGCCGTCGTCGAGACTGCCGCGCTGCGCCGCACCCATCACGCCTATCGTTTCGCCGCGGTCGGCGCGAGCGCGCCCGACCTGGCGGACCAGTTGGCCGAGTTCGCGCGGGCCGCCGAGGCCGTGCCGCCCGTGGGCGAGGGGCGGCCGGCCTGGGTGTTCACCGGGCAAGGCGCCGAAGATTGCCGCCTGCCCGCTGCGTTCCTCGACCGGGCGCCGGCCTTTCGCGCCGCGCTGGCGGCCTGCGATCAGGCGCTGGCCGCGCACCTGGGCTGGTCGGTCACGGACTATGTGTTGGGCCGTTTGCCCGGCCGCGACTGGCGCGACACCGGCGTGGCCCAGCCGGTCACCTTCGCCGTGCAGGTGGCGCTGGCGGCGCAGTGGCGCGCCTGGGGCCTTGCGCCGGAGGCGGTGGCCGGGCACAGCGTGGGCGAAATCGCCGCCGCGCACGTGTCCGGCGCGCTCACCCTGGCCGATGCGGCCTGGCTCGTGGCGCAGCGTGGCCGGCTTATGCACACTCAGCATGGGCAAGGCCGCGCGGCCTCGGCCCAGGCCGCGCCCGCCGAGGCCGAGGCCGTGGCGCGGCGCTCCGCGGGGCGAGTGTGCGTGGGCGCCTTCAACAGCCCAACATCGGTGATCTTCTCGGGCGAAGCGGCGGCCCTGGCGGAAGTGGAAGCCGAGTGGCTGGCCGCCGGGCGCTTCTTCCGCTACTTGCCGGTGGACTATGCCTTCCATAGCCCCGCCATGCAGCCGGTCGCGGATGAGCTAGTGCGGCTGGCCGCCCATGTGACGCCGCAAGCCGCGGCCGTGCCGTTTGTCTCCACTGTCACCGGTGAGTTCGCGTCCGGCGCCGACCTGAACGCAGCCTATTGGGGCCGCAACGTGGCCGCGTCGGTGCGCTTCGGCGCGGCCCTGGCAACGCTGCTGGCCGACGGGTGTGACGCTTTCCTGGAACTGGGGCCGCACCCGCTGCTCCAGCGCCCCATGCAGCAAAGCGTGGCGGCGCGCGGCGCGGTGGCGACCCTGACGGCGGCGCTACGGCAGGGGCAAGACCCCGCGCTCACGCTGCGGCAGGCGCTCGCCGCGCTCTACCGCGCGGGCGTGCCGGTGGATTGGGCGCGCCTGTACCCCGTCCGCCAGCACCCGGTAGCGCTGCCGCCCTATCCCTGGCAGCACACAGCGTTTGGCGTCGCGCCCGCCGCTCCGCGCCCACTGGCGGACGCAGCAGAACCCGGCCAGCACCCGTTCCTCGGCCGGCGGCGGCACTCGCCACTGAACGCCGACGTGGTCTTTGAGGCGCGCCTTGACCCGCAGGCCGTGCCGCTGCTGCTGGAACACCAACTGCATGGCCTGGCTGTGGCTCCGGCCGTGGTACTGCTCGACCTGGCGCTCAGCGCCGCCGTGCGCGCCGGCCACCCTTTGCCGCTGGCGCTAGAAGGCGCGCTGATCCAATCGCCGCTCGTCATTGAGCCGGGCGTCGAGCGGGTGCTCCAGATCGTCCTCCAGCCCGAAGGTGCAGACGCCGCGCGCTTCCTGATCTACACCGGCGTGGTCGCCGCCGGCGCAGTGACCTGGACGGAGCACGCGCGTGGCCGTGTGCGCTGGAACGTGACCGACGCCCCCGCGCCGCCGGTGGACCTGGCCGCCCTGCGCGCCGCGCTGCCGCGCGAGGTCGCGCCCGCCGATCTATACGCCGGTTTCCGTGCGCGCGGCCTGGTGCATGGCGCCCGCTACCAACACCTGACGGCGCTGCGCGTGGGCGCGGACGAAGCGCTGGGCCGCGTGGAGGCCACGCTCTGGCCGCCCGCCGACCAATGCCAGTTGCCGCCGCCGCTGTTTGAGAGCGCGTTGCAGGTCGTCGCGGCCCCGCTGCTGGCGCGGGTCAGCCCGGAGTCGGAGGCGCCCCATGTGCCGCTCGCCCTCGACCGGCTCGTGCTCTACCAGCGCCCCGGCTCCGCCCTCTGGTCACGCGCTCGGCTGACCGCGCCCGCGGCGCCGAACGGGGCCGCGCCGGAAACCTACACGGCGAGCGTGGCGCTCCTGGGCGACGATGGCGCGGTGCTGGCTCAACTAGAGGGCCTGCGCCTCAAACGCGCCGCCGCCGCGGCCGTCCGCCGCCTGGCCGTCCGCACCGCCGGGGCGCGCCATGACGTTTATCACCTCGCTTGGCAGGCCGCGCCGGCCCTAGCTGCGCCGCCGCCTCTGCCCGCCGGTCGTTACCTCCTGTTGGCGGAAGATTCAGAAATGGCGGCGGCGCTGGCGGCGCGCCTAGCCGGGCCGGGCCGGTCGGTGGTGCGCGTGCGTCCGGGTGATGTGTATAGCCGCCCTGCGTTGGACGAGTACACTGTCAACCTGGCGCGGCCAGACGACTTCACCCAGTTGTGGCAGACGGCCATCAACCCGCCGGGGGCGGCTTGCCCGGCCGTGCTATATTTGTGGCCGGCGCCGCCTATAGCTGAAGTTGGTAGCTTGATCGGCGCTCTGCACACCGCCCAGATGGTTGCCCGCCTTGCCGCGCCCGGCACGCGCCTGTGGCTGGTGGGGCAGGAGGCTGACCCGGTGAGCGCAGGCTTGTTCGGCCTCAGCTCCACCTTCGCGCTGGAGCACGGCGCGCAGTGGGGCGGCTTCGCGCAGATAGCGGCCGACCTCGCCCCACAGGCCGCCGCCGCGGCGCTTTGCGCAACGCTGGCCGCCGGAGACGAAGACCACCTGGCGCTCCGTGGGGCAGGACGCTTCGCGGCGCGCCTGCGCCCGCTGGCCCTGCCCGAGGCCGCCGCCCCGGCCTTTCGCCCCGACCGCACCTATTTAATCACCGGCGGCTTCGGGGCGTTGGGGCAGGCGCTGGCTCGCTGGCTGGCCGAGCACGGAGCGCGGCACCTCGCCGTTGTGAGCCGTCGGTCCGCCGCCGGCCCCGAAGCTGTGAGTGTGCGCGCCTTTGCCGCCGACGCGGCCGACCGGGAGGCGTTGGCCGGGGTGCTGGCCGCCATCGAAAAAGACGGCCCTCCGTTGGCGGGCGTGTTCCACCTGGCGGGCGCGCTCGACGACGGTGTGCTGCTCCAGCAAACCGCCGCGCGCTTCGAGCCGGTCTGGGCGCCCAAAGTCCGCGCCGCGTGGCATCTGCACACGCTCACCACGCACCTGCCGCTGGACTACTTTGTCCTCTTCGGCTCGGCGGCGGGCGTGTTGGGCGCGGCGGGCCAGGCCAACTACGCCGCCGCCAACGCCGCCCTCGACGCGCTGGCCCAGCATCGTCACGCCCAGGGCCTGCCCGCGCTCAGCGTGGACTGGGGCGTGTGGGCCGAGGCCGGCATGGCGGCGCGTCTTGCCCCCGCCGACCAAGCGCGCCTGGCCGCCTATGGCCTGGAGCCGCTGGCGCCCGACCACGCGCTGACGTTGCTGGGCCGCTTGCTGGCCGCGCCCGTGGCGCAAGCGCTGGTCTTTCCGGTGGATTGGGCGCGTTTTGCGCAGGCGCTGCACGGCTGGCGCGGCCGTTCGCTGCTGCGCGAGGCGCTGCCCGCTCCTGCGCCGGGCGCTGCCGAGGCCGCCGCCGCTGCCCAGGCCGCGCGCGCCCGGCTGCTGACGCTGCCCGCCGCCGAGCGCGCCGCCGAGTTGCAGCGCCAGCTTGAAGCGCTGGTGGCGCGGGTGCTGGGCCAGCCCGCCGGGCACCGGCTTGACCCGCAGCGCGGCTTCTTCCAGTTGGGCCTGGACTCGCTGATGGCGATGGAATTGCAGCAGCGCGTGCAGGCCCAGTGGGGCGTGAGCCTGCCCGCGACCGCGGTGTTTGATTACCCCAGCCTGGAGCGCCTGGCCGCTTATCTGAACGGGTTGCTCCAGCCGATGGAGGCTGCGCCCGTCGCACCGGAAGCGCCCATTGACGCGGCCCTGACGGCCGCAGTGGCTGAAGTGCAGCAGTTGAGTGACGGTGAGCTAGACGCGCTGCTGGCGGCGGATGAGGACTGACGCATTCATTACTGGTATGGGACGCATGACCGATGACACTCGCTAATCGCTCGGCTGAGCGCGGCGCGCCGCTCTCGGCCAAACAGCAGGCAGTGTTGGCTCTACAAGCCGCCGGGGCGCGCCGCGCCGGCCCGCCGCTGCATGAGCCTATCGCCATCATTGGCCTGGCCTGCCGCTTCCCCGGCGGCGGCGACACGCCCGAAGCCTTCTGGGATTTCCTCCGGCGCGGCGGCGACGCGGTCGAAGAAGTGCCGCCTGACCGCTGGCCGCTGGCCGACTACTACAACCCCGACCCCGGCGCACCGGGCAAGATGACCTCACGCTGGGGGGCGTTCCTGCCGGAGGTAGACCGCTTCGACGCGCGCTTCTTCGGCCTGGCCCCGCGCGAGGTCGCCAACATGGACCCTCAGCAGCGCCTGCTGCTGGAGGTCGCCTGGGAAGCGTTGGAGCGCGCCGGCCTCGTGCCCGCCAGCCTCGACCGGACGCCGACGGGCGTCTTCGTCGGCATCAGCACCGCCGATTATGCGCGCCTCGGTTTCGCCGCCGGCGACCTCCACCGCATTGACGCCTATTACGGCACCGGCAATAGCTTCTCGGTAGCCGCGGGCCGCCTCGCCTACCTGCTCGGCGCGCAAGGGCCGGTGTTCGCCCTCGACACGGCCTGCTCGTCGTCGCTGGTGGCGCTGCACCAGGCGGTGCAGAGTCTGCGCGCCCGCGAGTGCGCGCTGGCTCTGGTGGGCGGCGTGAACTTGATGCTGATCCCCGACACGACGGTCTATTTCTCCAAGCTCCAGGCCCTCTCGCCCGACGGCCGCTGCAAGGCCTTCGACGCCTCGGCCAACGGCTACGTGCGCGGCGAGGGCGCGGGCGTTGTCGTGCTCAAGCGCCTCTCCGCCGCCATCCGCGACGGCGATCCCATTGCCGCCGTCATTCGTGGCACGGCCATCAACCACGACGGCCCCAGCAGCGGGCTGACCGTGCCCAACGGCCCGGCGCAGCAGGCCGTCATCCGCGCCGCGCTGCGCGACGGCAACGTGGACCCGGCGCACATCGGCTATCTCGAGGCGCATGGCACCGGCACGCCGCTGGGCGACCCGATTGAGATGCACGCGCTCGCCGCCGTGTTTGGCGAGGCCGCCGCGCCGCTGTACGTCGGTTCGGTGAAGAGCAATCTGGGCCACACCGAGGCGGCGGCGGGCATGGCCGGCCTTGTCAAGGCCATCCTGGCGCTGCAGCACCACGCCATCCCGCCGCATCTGCATTTTCGCGAGCCGTCGCCGCGCATCGAGTGGACGCAGCTTGGGCCGCTGCAGGTGCCCACGGCGCTGGCCGCTTGGCCTGCCCCGGCCGGCGGCCCGCGCTTCGCGGGCGTGAGCTCCTTTGGCTTCAGCGGCACGAACGCGCACGTGGTGGTGGAAGAAGCGCCGCCGGTTGCGCCGGCCGAGGTGAGCGCGCCGCCCGCCGTGCTGCTGCCGCTCTCGGCCCGCACGCCCGCGGCGCTGCGGCGGCAGGCGCGCCGTTTTGCCGCCGCGCTGGCCGAGCACGCCGGCTGGCCGCCGGCCGAGGTGGCCTACACCGCCGCCCGCCGCCGCGCCCACTACGAGCACCGTCTGGCGGTGGTGGGTGCCTCGCCCGCCGCGCTGGCCGAGCAGTTGGCGGCCTTCAGCTTGGGCGAGGCGATCGAGGGCCTGGCGGCCGGTTCACCTTTGCCGCAGCGTGACCAGCGCGTGGTGTTTGTCTTCACCGGGCAAGGGCCGGAGTGGGCGGGCATGGGCCGCGAATTGTATGCGCACGGCCCGGCCTTCCGCGCTGTGATGGCCGAGTGCGACGCCGTCATTTCGCGGCTCGCCGGCTGGTCACTATTGGACTACCTGCAAGACCGTCCCGGCGCGCGGTCCTTCGATGGCGTGAACGTGATTCACCCGCTGCTGTTTGCCATGCAGGTCGGCCTGGCCCGGCAGTGGCAAGCCTGGGGGCTGCGGCCCGCCGCCGTGGTCGGCCAGAGCCTGGGCGAATTGGCCGCGCTGTGCGTGGCGGGCAGTCTGAGCCTGCCCGAGGCGCTGGGGCTGATGATCGCCCGCAGCCGCCTCATTCACCAACTGCGCGGGCAGGGCCGCATGGCTATGGTCGGGCTGAGCGCCGCGGCGGCTCAGGCAAAGTTCGCCGCCGTAAGCGAACCCTTGTACGTCGCCGTCGAGCGCAGTAGCGACTCGGTCATCGTGGCTGGTCCGCCGGCCGCCGTGGACGCCTTCGTGGCTCAGCAAACAGCGGCGGGCGTGTTCTGCCGCGTGGTGGTGGACGACGTTGCCACGCACTGCCCGATTGCGGATCCCATTGTGGACGAGTTGGGGCAGGCGGCGGCGGGCGTTGTTGCGCGGCCCGCCACGGTGGCCTACTACTCCACCGTCACCGCTTCCGCCTTCCCGCCCGAGCAGGTAGACGCCGCCTACTGGCAGCGCAACCTGCGCGAGCCGGTGCGCTGGCAGGCCACGGTGCAAGCCCTGTTGGCCGACGGCTATCAGGTCTTCGTCGAGGTCAGCCCGCACCCCACGCTGCTGGCGACCATCGAGCAGATCGCCCAACGCGCGGGCCAGGTAGCAGTCACCGCCGGCTCGACCGCGCGTGGCCGGCCTGAGTTGCCCGCGCTGCTGATGAACGTCGCCCGGCTGTATGTGGCAGGCCTGGCGCCCGATTGGGCCGCGCTGTATCCGGCGGGCCGGGTCGTGCCGCTGCCCACTTACGCCTGGGACCGCGAGCGCCACTGGTTCGAGAACGCCCCCGTGCCGCAGGTTGAGCGCCCAGCCGCCGCGCAGGCCGGCCCAGCTGCTTTGCGCGGTTCGCGGCTGGCCTCGCCGCTGGAGACGGCGCAGTTCGCTGCCACTTTTTCGGCGGCGCGCCTGCCCTATCTCACTGACCACCGCGTCAGCGGCGTCATGGTCGTGGCGGGCGCGGCCCACCTGGCGCAACTGCTGGAGGTCGCGCGCGCGGTGCTGGCCGAACGGCCGGTCACCGTTCGGAATGTGTCGTTCCTCGAGCCGATGCTGATGGGCGAGGCCGAGGCGCTCAGCGTGCAAACGCTGCTCGCGCCGAACGGCGGGCGCTACGCGGCGCAGTTGTTCAGCCGCCCAGCCGCCGCTCCCGACGCCGACCCCTGGGCGCTGCACGTCACGGCGCTGCTCGAAGCCGTCCGCGCCGCGGCTGACACGGAAACCTTCACGGACGCGCCCGCCGAAGCCGTGCCCCTGCCGCTCGATGCCTACCACGCCGCGCTCGACGGCCAGCCCTACCAGCTTACCGGCAGCTTCCGCCGCCTGGCCGCGCTCTGGCGCGCCGCCGATGGCGCGCTCGTCGGCCGCTTTCGGCCGCCCGCCGACGCCGACGAGCAGGCGGGCTACCGCCTGCATCCGGGCCTGCTGGATTCGTGCTTCCAGGCCATCGGCGCAGCCGCGTATTTCGATGTCGCCATCGCCGCCCTCGGCCCCGGTGAGGTCTACGTGCCGATAGCCCTCGGCGCGCTCGACTGGCTGGGCGGCGCCGAACCGCTCTGGTGCCGCGCCACCGTGCGCGCGGCCGATGCCGGCGAGACGCTGACAGGCGAAGTGCAGGTCTACGACGTGGCCGGAGCGCTGCTGGCGCGCCTGAGCGGCTTACAGGTGCGGCGCGTGGCCGCTAGCCGCCTGACCGGGGCGCGCGGCCTCGCGCTGGCCCGCTGGCTCTATGAAATGCAGTGGCAGTCGCAGGCCCTCAACTTGCCGCCGCTGCCCACCCGCGGCCAGTGGCTGCTGCTTGCCGCTGGGCCGGGCCTGGCCGAGGCGGTGGCGGCTGAGCTGCGCACACGTGGCGGCTACCCGATCTTGGCGCACGTGGAAGCCGCCGACCGCCCACCCAACGGCGCTGGCGCGCTTACCGTCGCCAACACGCCCGACGGCTGCCGCCGCTGGCTAGCCGAGACGCTTGTCGCCTACCCCGACCTGCGCGGTGTGCTGTACTGCGCGGACGTGGACCATGCGGCAGACTCGCTCCCGGCTGCGGCGGAGGCGAACAGCCTCCCGGCCCTCTACCTGGCGCAGGCGTTGGCCGCGCTGCCGCGCCCGCCGCGCTTATGGCTCATCACGCGCGGCGCGGTGGCCGTGTCCGCCTCGGCTGCGCTCTCCGGCGTGGGGCAAGCGCCGCTGTGGGGCCTGGGCCGCGTGCTCCAGACCGAGGCCGCCGAACTGCGCGCCGCGCTGGTAGACGTGGCCGGCCCCGGCGACGCGAAGGCGCTGGTGGACGAATTGCTCTCGGGCAGCGCCGCGAACCAGGTCGCGCTGCGCGGCGGGCAGCGGTTCGTGGCGCGCCTCGCGCCACTGGCCCTGGGGGCGCGGCCCGCGCCCGCCATCCAGCCGCACGCGGCCTATGCCATCACCGGCGGCTTTGGCGGGCTGGGCCTGGCCGTGGCGCGCTGGCTGGTGGAGCAGGGCGCGCGGCATCTGCTGCTCATCGGCCGCCGCCCGCCTGCGCCGGAGGCCGCCGCTGCCCTCGATCAGTTGCGCGCGGCCGGGGCGGAGGTGCGGGCCGAACTCGCCGACGTGGCCGAGCGCGCCGAATTGGCCCGCGCCTTGAGCGCGCTCGATCACCTGCCGCCGCTGGCCGGTGTGGTGCACGCGGCCGGCACGCTCGACGATGCGCTGCTGCCGAACATGGACTCCGACCGCTTCCGGCGTGTGCTGCGCGCCAAGCTGGCCGGCGGTTGGCATCTGCACGAGCTCACCCGCGAGCGCCCGCTCGATTTCTTCGTGCTGTTCTCGTCGGTCGCCGCCGTGTTCGGCTCACCGGGGCAAAGCAATCACGCCGCCGCCAGCGCCTTCCTCGATGGGCTGGCCGCGCATCGGCGCGGGCTAGGACTGCCCGGCGTCAGTATCAGTTGGGGGCCGTGGGTGGGGCTGGGCGCGGCGGCAGGCAAACTCAGCGCCGAGCGCGTCATGGCGGGCGGCGTCGCTCCGATTACACCAGACGTGGGGCTGGCGCTGTTCGCGCACTGCCTGGCGGGTACGGCGGCGCAGCCGATCGCCATGGCGGTGGACTGGCCGCGCTGGTTCCAGGCTTTCCCGACCACGGCGGCCGCGCCCTACCTGGCCGACCTCGCCCAGCGCCACGCCGCCGCCGCCGCCGGCGGAGCGCCCGGTGGAGCCGTCGCGGCCCAGTTGGCCGCCCTCGCCGCCGGCCCCGAGCGCCGCGACTTCCTGCTGGCGTTTCTCACGCGGCAGATTGCGCAAGTGCTGCGCCTGCCGCCCAGCCAGCTCGACCCGCATACGCCCTTCGGCTCACTGGGCTTCGACTCGCTCATGGCGGTGGAGGTGAAGACCAACCTGGAGCGCCAGTTGGGGCTGGTGCTGCCCGTATCGCTGGTGTGGAACTATCCCACGCTGGCCGAGCTGGCCGGCTACCTGGCGGGCGAGTTGGGCGTCAGCCTGGACGAGGCCGCGCCGTCCGCCGCCGCGCCCGAAGCCGCCGCCGACGCGCTGGCCGGCCTCTCCGAAGCCGACCTCGAAGCCCTGCTCGCCGCGCAGGTGGCGCGCGCGAATAAGACGCTCTAGCGCCATGACCACCCCCGACCGCCTGGCTCAGCTCAAACAGGTCTACCTGACCATCGAGAAGCTGCAAAGCAAGCTCGACGCCCTTCAGTTGGCCCAGACTGAGCCGATCGCCATTATCGGCCAAAGCTGCCGCTACCCGCATGGCGCGAATTCGCCGGAGGCCTACTGGCAGTTGCTGCTGACCGGCCGCGACGGCATCACTGACGTGCCGCCGGCGCGCTGGAACGCCGCCGCCTACTACGACCCGCAGCCCGACCGGCCCGGCAAGATCGCCACGCGCTGGGGCGGCTTCCTCGACAACGTCTCCGACTTCGACGCGCGCTTCTTCGGCGTGGCCCCGCGCGAGGCGGCTCAGATGGACCCGCAGCAGCGGCTCTTGCTCGAAGTCGCCTGGGAGGCGCTGGAAGCCGCCGGGCAGCCCGCCGCCGCGCTGGCGGGCACGCCCACCGGCGTCTACATCGGCCTGCTCAACAGCGAGTATGGCTGGCTGCAAATGCGTGACCTGGGCGGGCTGGACGCCTACTCCGGCACGGGCACGTCCACCAGCGTCGCCAGCGGGCGGCTCTCGTATGTGCTGGGGCTGCAAGGCCCCAGCGTCACGCTCGACACGGCCTGCTCGTCGTCGCTCGTTGCCATTCACCTGGCCTGCCAGGCGCTGCGCCAGGGCGAGTGCCGCCTGGCGCTGGCGGGCGGCGTCAGCCTGATCCTCTCGCCGCTGGCCCTGATGCCCTTCAGCCGCATGGGACTGCTGGCCGCCGACGGCCGCTGCAAGACGCTCGACGCCTCGGCCGATGGCTTCGGCAGCGGCGAGGGCTGCGGTCTGGTGGTGCTCAAGCGCCTCAGCGACGCCCAGGCCGACGGCGACCCGATCCTCGCGCTCATTCGCGGCTCGGCCGTCAACCAGGACGGCCGCACCAACGTGCTGGCCGCGCCCAACGGCCGCTCGCAGGAAGCGGTGATCCGGCGCGCGCTGGAAAACGCCCAGCTCACCCCGCGTGACCTGGCGCTGATCGAGCTGCACGGCACCGGCACCGCGCTGGGCGACCCCATTGAGACCGACGCCTTGCGCGCGATCTTCTTGAACATGGCCGAGGCCGAGCTGCCGCCCGTGTATCTCGGCGCGGTCAAGAGCAACGTCGGCCACACCGGCGCGGCGGCGGGCATCGCGAGCGTCATCAAGGCCGTGCTGGCCCTGCGGCACGACACCGTGCCGCCCAACCTGCACTTTGCCGCGCTCAACCCGCACGTCAACCTTGCCCACACGCCGTTTGTGATCCCCACCGCGCCCAGGCCTCTGCCCCGCGGCGCCGCGCCGCGCTATGTGGGCGTCAGCGCGTTCGGCTGGTCGGGCACCAACGCGCACTTGATCCTCTCAGATCCGCCCGCGCCCGTCGAGCGCCCTGCGCCGCCTGTTGACCTGACGCCGGGCACAGCGGCCCAACTCCTGACGCTCTCCGGCCGCAGCGAGGCCGCCGTGCGCGACCTGGCCGCCGCCACCCGCGACCATCTGCGCGCCAACCCTGCGCTCAACCTGGCGGATGCGGCCTACACCGCGGCGGTGCGCCGCAGCCACCACGCCTACCGGCTGGCCGTGTTGGGGGCCGCGCCTGCCGAGGCCGCCGACCGGCTGGCCGCGCACCTGGCGGGGGCGAACCCGCCCGGCGTGGCCGTCGGGCGGTACCACGGCGCGCGCCGCCGCAAGCTGGTGTTTGTGTTCTCGCCGCACGGCGCGCAGTGGCTAGGCATGGCTCGCGCGCTGTACGCCGAAGTGCCGGCCTTCCGCGCCGCGTTCGAGGCCGGCGCGGCGGCGCTGCGCCCGCACGTGGCCTGGAACTTGAACGACCTGCTGCACGCCGCTGACGGCGCGTGGCTGGAGGAGATTGACCGCCTGCAGCCGTTCCTGTTCGCTTATCAGGTGGCGCTGACCGCCGCGTGGCACGCCTGGGGCGTGGAGCCAGATGCCGTGGTTGGCCACAGCATGGGCGAGGTCGCGGCCGCGCACGTGGCCGGTGTGCTGTCTCTGGACGACGCTGCACAGATCATCGCCCGCCGCACGCAGCTTTTGCGCGGCATCCGCGGCGCGGGCGCGATGGGCGTGGTGGAGCTTTCTTACACCGCCGCGCAGGAGGCGATTGCGCCGTTCGGCGGGCGGCTGAGCGTAGCGGCCAACAACAGCCCGCGCTCCACCGTGCTGGCCGGTGAGCCAGAGGCGTTGGAAGTGCTGTTTGACCAGTTGCAGGCGCGCGGCGTGTTCTGCGGCTGGGGCGTGGCCGACGTGGCCTCGCACAGCCCGCACATGGCCGCGCTCAATGCCGAACTGCGCCAGGCCTTAGGCGTCATTCAACGCGCCCCAGCCCGCCTGCCGCTCTATTCCACTGTGACGGGCGCGCTCGACGACGGTCGCCAGTTTGACACCGAGTATTGGGTGCGCCATCTCAACCAGCCGGTGCTGTTCGCCGAGGCGGTGCAGCGCCTGGCCGAGAGCGGCCACGATCTGTTCCTGGAGCTTAGCCCCGGTCCGGTGCTTGGCCCCGACATTGAAGAAGGCTTGCGGCAGGCAGGCGTCGAGGGGCTGGCGCTGGCCGCGCTGCGCCGCCAGGCTGACGGCCGCGCCGCGCTGCTGGAAAGCCTCGGCCAGTTGTATGCGGCGGGCTACGCCGTCAACTGGGGTCGCGTTCATCCGGCGGGCGCGGTCGTGCCGCTGCCCGCCTACCCCTGGCAGCGCGAGCGTTTCTGGCTGGCGGCGAGCACGGACGAACTGGTGGGCGGCGCCGTCGCGGGCCGCCGCGCCTCGGCCGCGAATGCCCTATTGGGTGAGCAGCGCGCGGTGGCCGATGCGCCGAACCGCGTGTTGTGGGAGAACACCTACGAGCCGCGCTACTTCCCGCCGCTGTTTCAGCATCACCTCTTTGGCCGCGCCGTGCTCCCGGCTTCGGCCTGTGTGGCGTTGGCGCTGGCGGCGAGCGACGCTCCGGCGGTCGTGACGGGCCTAAAGTTTGAGCGCGCCCTGCTGCTAGCCGAGGCCCCGCCGTGGACAGCGGCCCAAGTGCTCCTCGCCGCCGCCGCCGATGGCGGGCGCGCCTTCAGCTTCTACAGCCGCGCCGAGGGCGGTTGGACACGGCACGCGACCGGGCGTCTCGCGCCGGCCGCGCCCGAGGCGCAGGTCGTCCTGCCCATTGTGCCCGAAGCGTTACGCCTCACCCTGAGTGAGCACGCGAGCGGGCCGGACTTCTATCCGCGATTCGAGGCGCTGGGCGTGACCTACGGGCCGGAGTTGCAGGGCGTGGCCGAGGTGTGGTGGAGCCAACGTGCCGCCCTCGCGCGCCTGCAACTGCCCGACCGTGCCGCTCGCGACCTCACGGCCGAGGGCCTGCCTGCCGCCGCCATTGACCCCGCGCTGCAAGCCTTCGCCTGGCTCGTGGCGCAAGCCGCCGCGGCCAACGGCGCGCTGTATGCGCCCACGCGCATTGAGCAGGCGCGCTGGCTGCGGCCGGGCGCAGTGCCTGCCTGGGCGTCGGTCATGTTGGACGAGGCGCAGGGGGCCGGCCTCACCGGCACGGCCGCGCTATTCGCCGCTGACGGCACGGCTATCCTCGAGCTGGCGGGCCTCTGCTTTTCCGAAGTTGCGGCCGGCCCGGCCTCCGCCGCCGAACCGTTTTACGAGGTGCTGTGGGAGCCGGCTGACCTGCCGCCCACCCCCGCCGCGCCGGTCGGCCGCTGGCTGCTCTTCGCTGACGAGCGCGGCGTAGGCGCGGCGCTGGCCGCCGCCCTCGCGCCGGCGGGCGCGGAGTCGGTCGTTGTGCGCGCGGGCGACACGCCCTTGTTCGGCGCGGGCGGCCAATGGGTGCTGCGGCCCAACGAACCGGGCGACTATGCCGCCTTGTGGCGCGCGCATCCGCCCGCGACCTTTCACGGCGCGCTGCACCTGTGGAGCCTGGACGCGGTCCCCGCCGATCTTGACGACGATGCGGCGGCGGCCCTCACGCGCTGCCTGCCGCCGGTGCTGCACCTGGCGCAGTCGCTCAAGCGCGCCGCGCCGGAGGCCGCCCTGCCGCTGTGGCTGGTGACGGCGGGCGCGCAGCCAGTGATGGGCGCGCCCGCCGTGCCTGAGCAGGCGGCGCTGTGGGGCCTCGGCTATGTGCTGGCCGAAGAGCATCACGAGTTGTGGGGTGGGCTGCTCGACACCGACCCGGCCGCCGCGCCCGCCGCCACGGCCGCGCTGCTCTGCCGTCACCTGGCCGCCAACGATGCTGGCGACCGCGTGGCCTTCCGGGGCGACCAGCGCTACGCCGCGCGCCTGGCGCGCCTGACCCTCCCCGCGCCCGACCCGCGCCCCCTGTTCCGTGCCGACGCCGCCTACCTCCTCACCGGCGGCTTTGGCGGCCTCGCCCTGACCGTGGCGCGCTGGGCCGTGGCGCAGGGCGCGCGCCGCCTGGTGCTGCTCGGCCGCGGCGACCTGCCGCCGCGCCGCGCCTGGCGCGCGCTCGACCCGGCCTCGCCCGAGGGGCGCCGCGCCCAGGCCGTGCAGGAACTGGAGGCGCTCGGCGCGGCCGTGCACTGGGGTGCGGTAGATGTGGGCGACGGCGCGGCGCTGGCGGCCTGGCTCGACGCCTATGCCGCCGAAGGCTGGCCCGCCATTCGCGGCGTGCTGCACTGCGCCGCCGTCATTGACGATAAGCTGCTGGTGGACCTCGACGCGGAGAGCGTGCGCCGCGTGGCGCGGCCCAAGGCGGCCGGCGCGTGGCACCTGCACCGCTATTTTCAATCCCAACCGCTCGACTGCTTTGTGCTGTTCTCGTCGTCCGGTTCCCTCATGGGCGCGGCCGGGCAGGGCAACTACGCCGCTGCCAACGCCGCCCTCGATGCGCTGGCCCACCTGCGCCGGGCCGCGGGACTGCCCGCCCTGAGCATCAACTGGGGCTTCTGGCGCGACCTGGGCTTCGCGGCCACGCCCGGCGGTCGGCGCTCCATTGCCTACATGGACGCCCTGGGCCTGCTGCCTTTCGCGCCCGCCGACGCCCTGGCAGCGCTCGGCGCGCTGCTGGCGCGGCCCGGCCTCACCCAGGCCGCCGCCATGTTGGTAGATTGGCGGCGCTGGCAGACGCGCAGCCGGCTGGTCGGCCTGCCGGCCTTTGTCAGCCGCCTCGCCGCAGCCGAGGCCGGCCCAACCGCGCCCGCCGCGCCGGCGCCGTCGGTGCGCGACCAACTACTGGCCCTCGACCCCGGCCCGCTGCGGCGGCATCACCTGCAAACCTATCTGCGCGGCCAACTGGCCGAGGTGCTGCGCCTCGACCCTGCCACGATTGAGGTGGACTCGTCCCTCGGCAGCCTGGGCATAGACTCGCTGACCGCCATCGAGCTGCGCAATCGCTTGGAGCGTGGGCTGGGCGTGCCGCTCTCGGCCACGCTGGTGTGGAACTACCCGACCATCGCCGCCCTGGCGCCGTTCCTGGCCGAGAAGATGGGCCTGGCCCTCACGCCGCCCGCTGCGCTCGCCGCGGCGCCCGCGCCAGACGCCGACCTGACCGCCTTCCTCGCGCAAGCCGAGCGTCTCTCCGAAGCCGAACTGCGCCAACTGCTCAACGAAGGACAGCCCGGCCATGACTGACGCCGCCTTCGCCGGGGCGCTGGCTAACCTACCGCCGGAGAAGCGTGCGCTGCTGGCTGCCATTCTCCAGCCGCTGCCCGAACCGCTCGCCGTCATCGGCCTGGCCTGCCGCTTCCCCGGCGGGGCCAACACGCCCGAACAGTTCTGGCACAACCTGCTGGCCGGGCACGACGCCATCACCGCGGTGCCCGCCGACCGTTGGCCGGTAGCTGACGCTGACAGCCTCGACCCCGCCGTGCCGGGCCAGGCCAACAGCCGCTACGGCGGCTTTGTGGATCAGGTGGATCAGTTCGACGCGGCGTTCTTCGGCATCGCCCCGCGTGAGGCGCTGCGCATGGACCCGCAGCAGCGGCTGTTCCTGGAGGTGGCCTGGGAAGCGCTGGAGCGCGCCGGCCAGACGCTCGACAACCTGGCGGGCAGCGCGGCCGGGGTGTACGCCGCCGTGTACCAGGGCGACTATGCCTCGCTCCAACTGGCGGACGCCGCCGCGATTGACAGCTACGTAGCCTCCGGCATGTCGCACGCCATCCTCGCCAACCGCCTGTCGCATTTCCTCGACGTGCGCGGCCCAAGCCTGGCGGTTGACACGGCCTGCTCCTCGTCGCTGGTGGCGCTGCACCTCGCCGCGCAAGCGCTGCGCCAAAAGGAAATTGACCTTGCCCTCGTCGGCGGCGTGAACCTGATGCTCTCGCCGCTCACCGCGCTGTCGGTGGCGCGCTGGGGGGCCATTGCGCCGGACGGCCGCATCAAGGCCTTCGACGCCGGAGCGGACGGCATCGTGCGCGGCGAAGGCTGCGGCGTGCTCGTGCTCAAGCGCCTGAGCGAGGCGCGTCGCGCCGGAGACCCGATCCTGGCGCTGTATCGCGGCAGCGCCGTCAACCAAGATGGCCGCACCAACGTGCTCACCGCTCCGAACGGGCTGGCGCAGCAGCAAGTGCTGGCCGAGGCGCTGCGCCACGCCGGTCTGCGCCCGGCGCAGGTGGGTTACATTGAGGCCCACGGCACCGGCACGCCGCTGGGCGACCCAATTGAAATGGAAGCGCTGCTTGCCGTCTACGGCGCCGCCCCTCGCGCTGAGGGCAACGGCCGCGCCCCGCTGTGGGTCGGCTCGGTGAAGACCAACCTCGGCCACCTGGAGGCCGCGGCGGGCATGGCGGGCATCATCAAGACCGTGCTGACATTGCAGCACGGTGTGATCCCGCCGCACCTGCACTTCAACCGGCTCAACCCGCACATCAGTCTGGGCGACGCGGCGCTGGCCTTCCCGCTGGCGGCGCAGCCGTGGGCAGGCGCTGGTGACGAGCCGCGCCGCGCCGCCGTCAGTTCCTTTGGCTTTGGCGGCACCAACGCGCATGTGCTGCTCGAAGCCGCGCCGCCCCCCGATCCGCTGCCCGCTGCGCCGGCGACCGATGCGCCGGTGGTGCTCACGCTCTCCGCGCCGCAAGCCGAGGCGCTGCCGGCGCAGGCCCGCGCCTATCGCGCCATGCTGGACGAACCGCGCACCGCTCCGCTGCCCGCCCTGGCCGCCTCGGCCGCGATCCGCCGCACCCACTTCAGTCATCGCCTGGCCGTGGCCGGGCGCACCGCCGCCGACCTGGTCGTCGCGCTCGAGGCCTATCTTGCGCAGACCCCCCATCCGGCGCTGGCGCTGGGCCGCCGCCTCGCCCGGGCCGCTGCCGGGTCGGTCTTCGTCTTCTCCGGCCAGGGGGCACAATGGGAGGGCATGGCGCGCGGCCTCTATTCGCTGTACCCGGCCTTCCGCGCCGCGCTCGACGAATGCGCCGCCGCCTTCGGGCCGCACCTGAGTTTGTCGCTCACCGACCTGTTGTTGGGCCGCGCGCCCGGCTCACTGGCCGACACGGCTCTGGGGCAGCCGGCCATCTTCGCCGTGCAGGCGGCCTTGGCCGCGCAGTGGGCGGCCTGGGGCGTGCGCCCGGCAGCCGTCGTCGGCCACAGCCTGGGCGAGGTCGCGGCCGCTTACGTGGCGGGCGCGCTCACGCTGGCCGAGGCAGCGCAGGTCGTGGCCGAGCGCAGCCGCCTGATGCAGACGCTGACGGGCCAGGGCAAGATGGCGGCGGTCAGCCTGTCGCCGGAGGCGCTGCTGCCGCGGCTGGCGCGCCACCCCGCGCTCTCGTTGGCGGCCTTCAACGCGCCCGCCTCGTGCGTGGTCTCAGGCGAGCCGGAAGCCTTGCGCGCCTGCCTGGCCGAGCTACAGGCGGCCGGCGCGCGCGTCCAGCCGCTGCCGGTGGACTATGCCTTCCACTCGCCGCAGGTGCAGCCGTTGGTTGCGCCGCTCACACAGGCGCTGGCCGGCTTACGTCCGCGGTCAGGGCGCGTGCCGTTCACTTCCACCGTCACCGGGGCGCGGCTGCCCGGAGACCAGCTCGACGCCGCCTATTGGGGCCGCAACCTGGCCGAGCCGGTGCGCTTTGCCCCCGCCGTCGCGGGGCTGATCGCGGAAGGCTACGGCGTGTTCCTCGAAGTCGCGCCGCATCCCACGCTGAGCCAGTACGTGCAGCAGTTGCTGGAGCATGCCGACCAGCCGGGCGTCGCGGCGCACTCGACCCAGCGCGGCCGCGATGAGGCCCTGACGCTGACCGCCAACCTGGGCCGCCTATATGCGCACGGTCTCCAACTCGATTGGAGCGCCGTGCTCGGGTCATACCCGCCCGTGGCGCTGCCCACCTATCCCTGGCAGCACCGGCGCTATTGGTTCCAGCCCACGGCTGCGCCCGCCGCGCCGGTGGCGGGTGGCGCCGGCCCGCACCCGCTCCTCGACCGGCGTGTGCATTCGCCGGTGCTGCCCGGCCCGGTGTTCGAGAGCGTGTTCACGGCGCAGCGCCCGGCCTACCAGGGCGAGCACCGCCTTCACGACGTGCTGGTCGTGCCGGCCGCCGCCTATATTGAGATGGCGGCCGCCGCGGGCCGCTTGCTGTTCGGCGATGGCGCGTACACCGTGCGCGGCCTCGTCATCCGCGATGCGTTGGTCGTGCCACCCGACGGCCGCGTGACGGTGCAGTTGGCGCTGGCCGTCGCCGACCCTGGCCGCCCGGTGGATTTTCAGATCTTCGCCGCCTGGGGTGACACACCGGACGAGTGGCGCGTGTACGCGCGCGGCCAGCTCACGCCCACCGCGCCGCTGAGCGCCCCGGCCTTTGACCCAGCCACGGTGCAGGCGCGCTGCGGCGAGCCGCTCGACGGCCCCGCTTACTATCAACTGGGCCGTGACTATGGCGGCGCGCTTGGTCCGCGCTTTCAGTCTATTCAGCGCTTGTGGCGGCGCGCTGGCGAGGTGCTGGGCCAGTTGGCCGCCGGCCCTGCGCTCGCGCCCGAGCTTGCGGGCTACATGGTGCACCCGGCCTACCTCGACGCCGCCTTCCACATTGCCTACGCCGCGCAGGCCGACGACCTGGCCGCCACCGGCCTGCTCATGCCGATTGCCTTCGACGAGGTCACCGTCTATGGCGCGGCCGCCTCCTCCGGCTGGTGTCACTTCGAGCTGCGCGGCGAGGGTGAGCATGGCCTTGTCGTAGGTGATGCGCGCCTGTACAACCCCGACGGCGCGTTGGTCGTCGCGGCCCACGGCGTGCGTTACCTGCGCGCGGCGGGGGCCGAGGCGCTGCTGCGCCATGCGCGCGCGCCCGTGCCCGAGGCCGTGTATCGGTTGGCCTGGCAGCCCCAGCCGCTGCCCGCCGTCGCCGCGCCTAGCGCGCCGCCCGGCGCCGGCTGGCTACTGCTGGCAGACGAAGGCGGCCTGGCGGAGGCGGTAGCTGCGGCCTTACGAGCCGCGGGGCAGGCGGTGGCGCTGGCCCAGGCGGGCCAGACCTTCACGGCCGGCCCCGACAGCGCGATCACCTACGACCCGGCCGACCCCGAACACTACCGCCGCCTGCTCAGTTCCGATTGGGCGTGCGCGGTGAGCGGCCCGCTGCACCTGGTTGATCTGCGCCCGGTTGCCACGCTTCAAGCCGAGCCGCCCACGGTGGAAGCCCTGCTGCCCCAGCTGCGCCTCGTGCAGGCCGCGCTGGCGCAGACCATCCCCGTCAAGCTCTGGTTCGTCACGCGCCGCGCACAGCCGGCCGGTCCGGAGCCGCTGGCCCCGGCGGGGTCACTGGTCTGGGGCCTGGGCCGCACGCTGGCGCTGGAGCACGCCGCGCTCTTCGGCGGGCTGATTGACCTCGACGACCACGTACCTGAGGCCGCTGCCCCCCTCGCCGCTGAGTTGCTGCTGTCCGACGGTGAGCCGCAAGTCGCGTGGCGCGGCGAGCAGCGGTATCTGGCGCGCTTGCTCAAGGCCCCGGCTGTGTCCGGCAACCCGCCTGCCATTCGGCCCGAGGCCGCCTACCTCGTCACCGGCGCGACCGGCGGCATCGGTCGGGCGCTGGCCCGCTGGTTGGTGGAGCAGGGCGCTCGTCATCTGCTGCTCATCAGCCGCCGCGGCAGCGCGCCTGAGCTTGAGCCGGAGTGGGCGGCGCTGCGCGATTTGGGCGCGCAGGTGCACCTCGCCGCCGCCGACGTGGCCGACGCGGCGGCGTTAACCTGCGCCCTGGCCGCGCCCGGCCTGCCGCCGCTGGCCGGGGTCTTTCACGCGGCGGGCGTGGTGGCCGATGCGGCCCTGCTGCACATGACGCCCGCGCAGCTGGCCGCCGTGATGGCCGCCAAGGTGCCGGGCGCGTGGAATTTGCATTTACTGACCTCCGGTCTGTCGCTCGATCACTTCGTGCTGTTCTCGTCAGCCGCGGCGGTGCTGGGTTCGCCTGGGCAGGGCAACTATGCCGCCGCCAACGCTTACCTCGACGCGCTGGCCCACGCGCGCCGCGCGCAAGGACTGCCCGCGCTGAGCGTCAACTGGGGGCCGTGGCAGACCGGCATGGCCACGGCGGTGGGCGACAAGGGCCGCCGCCGTTGGGAGGCCTGGGGCCTGGAGCCGCTCAGCGCCGAGCAAGGGCTGGCGCGCCTGGCGCGCGTGCTCGGCCGCCCGGAGGCGCAGCTCGCTGTGCTCAACCTGCGCTGGCCGCCGCCCACGCCGCAAGCGCTGACGCATGTGCTGGGCGCGCCGCTCTTCCGCGAGTTGGCGCGCGGGTTGCCCGCTGCGCCGCAGCAGGCCGCCGCCGCGCCGAAATTGCGCCAGGAGTTGGCCGGCCTGCCGCCGCGCCGTCAGAAGCAAATGCTGGTGGACTACCTTGGCCAACAGATCGCCGCGCTGTTGGGCTGGGAGGCGGGCCACGCCATAGACCCGCAGCAGGGCTTCTTCGACCTGGGGCTAGACTCGCTGACGGCGGTGGAGCTAAAGGAACGCCTCGACACCGCCCTGCAATTGCCGCAGTCGCTGCCCGCGACGGTGGCGTTCGACTATCCCAACTCCGACCGGCTGGCCGCCTACCTGCTGGAGCAGGTGGCCCCGCTGAACCTGCCCGCCGCCGCCGCGCCAGAGCCGCGGCCCGCCCCGGCCGACGACCTCGACCAACTCGACGAAGCTGAGCTGGCCGCGCTGCTGGCCGAAGAGCTGCGCCAGATTGACGAAGGAAAGGCCTGACGGTAACTGACCGATGACGGCCGACTCCGTCCCCGCCACCAAAGACCTGCTCGCCAGAGCCTTGCGCGAGCTAAAGGCCATGCGCGCCGAGTTGGCCGCCGCTCAGGCGCAGGCCGCGCGCCCGGCGGCTGAACCCATCGCCATTGTCGGCCTGGGTTGCCGCTTCCCCGGCGGGGCCGACACACCCGGCCGCTACTGGGCCATGCTCGCCCAGGGGGTAGACGCCATTGGCCCCGTGCCCGCCGATCGCTGGGACGCCGAGGCGCTCTACGACCCCGACCCAGCCGCGCCCGGCAAGCTCTACACCCGCTTGGGCGGCTTCCTCGACGACGTAGCCGGCTTCGACCCGGTCTTCTTCGGCCTGGCCCCGCGCGAGGCGGCGCACCTCGACCCGCAGCAGCGCCTGCTGCTGGAGGTGGCCTGGGAGGCGCTGGAGGACGCGGGCCTGCCCATCGCCGCGCTGTCCGGCACGCGCACGGGCGTGTTCGTCGGCCTGGCCTCGTCCGATTACTCCCATCTGCTTATTGAGCACAGCGGCCTGAGCGATATTGACGCCTACGTGCTCACCGGCAACGCGCCCAACGTGGCCGCGGGCCGCCTGGCCTACGTGCTCGGTCTGCATGGCCCGGCCCTCGCGGTAGATACCGCCTGCTCGTCATCGCTTGTTTCGGTGCACCTGGCCTGCCAGAGCCTGCGCCAGCGCGAATGCGACACGGCCCTGGCCGCCGGCGTGAACCTCATCCTCTCGCCCGGCAGCAGCGTGGCCTTCTGCCGCATGAACGCCCTGGCGCCTGACGGCTACTGCAAGACCTTCGACGCCGCGGCCGACGGTTTTATTCGCGGCGAGGGGTGCGGCGTGGTGGTGCTCAAGCGCCTCAGCGAGGCGCTGGCGGCGGGCGACCCCATCCGCGCCGTCATTCGCGGCTCGGCCGTCAATCAAGACGGCCACACCAGCGCCCTCACCGTGCCCAACGGCCCCGCGCAGCAGGCCGTCATCCGCGCCGCGCAGGCGCAAGCGGGCGTAGACCCGGCGGACGTCGGCTACGTGGAAGCGCACGGCACGGGCACGCCGCTGGGCGACCCCATTGAGCTGCACGCGCTGGCCGAAGCCTATAGCCGCCTGATCCAGCCCGGCGCGGCCGCGCCCGCGCCGCTTTACGTCGGCTCGGTTAAGACCAACTTCGGCCACCTGGAAGGCGCGGCCGGCATCGCCGGGCTAATTAAGGCGGTGCTCAGTCTTCAGCACCGGGCGCTGCCGCCACACCTGCACTTCACTCAGCCCAACCCGCGCGTCGCCTGGGCGCGCCTCGCGCTGCGCGTGCCCACCACGCTGACCGACTGGCCGGCGGCCAACGGCCCGCGCCTGGCCGCCGTGAGCGCCTTTGGCTTCAGCGGCACGAACGCGCACGTGATCTTGGAGGAAGCGCCCGCTGCGCCCAGCGCCCCAGTCGTGACGTCTGCTGCGCCGCCCGTCTTCCTGCTCTCGGCCCGCTCCGAGCCGCAGCTTAAAGCCTTGAGTGCCCGCGCGCTGGAAGCACTGCCCGTGGATGATGACGCGCTGGCGGCCCTGTGCGCCGCCAGCCAGATGCGCCGCTCGCATTGGGGCTGGCGGCTGGCGGTCAGCGCCGCGAGCGCGGCCGAGTTGCGCGCGAAGCTCGCGGCCTATGGCGCCGGGCAGCCGGCCGCCGGCCTGCACACCGGCCGCCGTCTGCCCTCGGGCGACGCGCGCGTGGCCTTCCTGTTCAGCGGGCAGGGTGGCCAACATCGGGGCATGGGCCACGCCCTCTACTCGGCCTACCCTGCTTTCCGCGCCGCGTTGGATGAGGTCAGCGCGCTGGCCGCGCCGTACTGCGCGCCGCCGCTGGCCGCTACGCTCTACGACCCCGCCCACCAGGGCGAGCCGTTTGCCGATGTGGTCACCTCGCAGGTCAGCCTGTTCGCCTTTCAGGTGGCCTTGGCGCGCCTCTGGCAAAGCTGGGGCGTCGAGCCGGCGCTGGTAGCGGGCCACAGCCTGGGTGAGTTCGCCGCCGCCGTCGTCGCCGAGGTGCTCAGCCTGCCCGAGGCCCTGATGCTCGTGGCCGAGCGCGCTCAGTTGATGGCCGCGCAGGGCGTGACGGGCGGCGTGGGCGTGATCTTGGCCGACCTGGCCGACGTGCAGCCCGTGCTCGACCGGCACGCGGGCCGGGTCTGGGCGGTCGGCCGCAGCGGGCCGAAGGTGACCACGCTCGCCGGGTATGCCGACTCGTTACAGCTATTGTTCGCGGAAGCCACGGCGGCCGGTCTGGCGGTGCGCGCGCTGCGCGGCTTCGATGGCGCGGCCTTCCCCATTCACACACCCCTCATGGACCCGGTCGTGGCGGGCTTCGCGGCGCACCTCAACCGCGCCCGCTTCCAGCGCCCCGCGCGGCCGTTCATCTCGGCCTACACCGGCGGCCCGGTGGATGCCGAGTTGCTCACGCCCGCCTACTGGATTGGCCAGTCGCGCCAACCCTTCAACCTTGAAGGCGCGCTGCGCACGCTGGCCGAGCAGGGTGCGCCGTTCGTGGTCGAGATCGGCCCATCCGCCGCCACGCTCGCCCTCGCGCGCCGCTGCGCGCCCGACGCGCCGGTGGCCTGGCTGCCCTCGCTGCGCGACGACGCCACCGCGCTGCGGCAGATGGCCGACAGCCTCGCCGCGCTGCACGCGGGCGGCGCGCGCGTGGATTGGGCCACCCTCCATGCCGGCCGGCTCGTGCCCAACCTAGCGCTGCCGCTCATGCCCTGGCTGCGCGAGCGCTATTGGTTCACGTCCCACGCGCGCTTGGCCGCGCCCGCCTGGCCGGGCGGCGCCGAGGGCGGCTGGCTGGGCGTGCGTCTGCCCGCGCCGCTGGCGGCGGCGCTCCACACGCACACACTCACGCCGGACTCGTTTGCCTTCTTGTCCGACCATCAGGTGCATGGCCGCCTCGTGGTGGCGGCCGGCGCGCACCTGGCCCGCAGCCTGGCCGCCGTGCAGGCCATGTTCGGCCCCGGCCCGGCCGCGCTGGAAGCGGTGGCCTTCACGCACCCGCTTGTGCTGGCCGCCGCCGCCCCGCGCCGCTGCGACCTGGTGTGGGAGCCGGCCGGCCCCGACCGCGCCCAACTGCGTATTGCCAGCGCGTCGGCCGCCGAAGCGCTGCCCGCCTGGACGGAGCACATGAGTGGCTACGCGGTGCGCTCCGCGGCCGCGCCCCCGCCCGCGGCCGATCTGAACGCCCTCTATGCCCTTTGCCCGCGGCCCGCCGACGCCGCCGCCTTCTACACCGCCCTGGCGGTGCGCGGCTACGCCTTTGGCCCGGCTTTTCGCTGGATCGAGACCATCCAGCGCGGCGAAGCGCAAGCGCTCTGCCGGTTGCGCGCGCCCACGCCCGCCGACGCGCTGCCCGGCTGCCCGGCGCCGCCCGGCCTGCTCGATGCCTGCTTGCAATGCCTCTCGGCCATCGTAGACACGGCGGGCCTCCCGGTCTATGTGCCGTACAGCGTGGACCACCTGCGATTCTACGCTCCGCTGGATGACCCGGCCGTTTGCCACGCCGTGGCGCGGCCCGTGCCCCCCGGCAGCTCGATGGTAGCGGGCGACCTGCGCCTGTATGCCGCCGATGGCCGCTTGCTGCTGGAAGTTGTCGGCCTACACGGCCGGCCGATGACCGAGGCCGCGTTGCGCCGCGTCGTGCAGGCCGAGGCCCCACTCACCGATTTATTCTTCCAGGTAGGGTGGCCCGTCGTCCCCGCGCCCCCGTCCGCCGCGGCGCCCGACGGCCTGCGGCTTGTGTTCGCAGGCACCGCCGGCTTCGGTGCGGCGCTCGCCGAACATCTGCGTGCGCCCGCGCGCCCGGTCGTGACGGTGCTTCCGGGCGAAGCCTTCGCGCGCCTGGCTGACAACGCCTGGCAGTTACGCCCTGCCGAATCGGGCGACTACGCCCGCCTGCTGGACGAAGTGTCGGCCGCGCATGGCTCACCCGCGCAGGTGCTCCATGCCTGGAGCCTCGGCGCGGAAACCGCGGCCGACCCGCTGGCGGCGCAAGCCAGCAGCAGCGACAGCCTGCTCCGGCTGGCGCAAGCCCTCGCGGCGCGCCCCGGCCCGCTGCCGCGCCTGCGCGCCCTCACCCACGGCGCGGCCCCCGGCTTCAGCGCCTCGCCCGCGCACACCTGGGCGGCGACCCTGTGGGGCCTCGGCCCCTCGCTCGCCGCCGAACTGCCCGAGCTGTGGGCCGGGCTGATTGACGTGGACATGCCTGACCTCGATACCGTGCTGGCCGAGTTAGCCGCACGCGATGACGAGCAGCGCGTCGTGCTGCGCGCGGGCCGCCGCCACGTGGCGCGCCTCGCGGCGGGCTTGCCGGCGGCGGTGGGCGCGCCCCCGGCGTTTGACCCCGCGGCGGCCTATGTGGTCACCGGCGGCGCGGGCGCGCTGGGCCTCGCCGTTGCCGGGTGGCTGGTGGGGCAGGGCGCGCGACACCTCACGCTCCTCGGCCGCCGCCCGCCCGCGGCTGAAGCCGCCGCGCAAATCAAAGCGCTGGGCGCGGCCGGCGCGCAAGTCGTCTTCACGCCGGTAGATGTGACCGACCACGCGGCACTCGCCGCCGCGCTGGCGAACGTGCGCGCTGCGCGGCCGCTGCGCGGCGTGTTCCACCTGGCGGGGGTGTCGGCCGATGCCACGCTGCGCACCCTCACCCTCGACCAATATCATCAGGCGCTGGCCCCCAAGCTCGCCGGCGGGTGGTATCTACACACGCTCACGCAGTCCGACCCGCTTGATTACTTTGTGCTGTTCTCGTCGGCCGCCGCGCTGCTCGGCCCGCCCGGTCAGGCTGCCTACGCCGCCGCCAACGCCGCGCTTGATGCGCTGGCGCACGCTCGCCGCGCCGCCGGTTTGCCCGCGCTCGCCGTCAACTGGGGGCCGTGGCAGGGCGGCGGCCTTGCCTCCGGCGCGGAAGGCAGCGTTCATCGCTGGCGGGCGTGGGGCATTGGGCCACTCGCGCCCGAGTCGGCGCTGCGCGCGCTCGGCGTCGCCCTCGCCCAGCCTTCGCCGCAGTTGGCCGTCATTGGTTGGCAGCCGGCGGCGCGCCGCTTGCCGCTGGAAGGCCCGGCCGCCTCCACCTTCCTCGCGCCGCTCTTTCCGGCCGCCTCCCCGGTGGAGGCCGAAGCCGCTGCCGCCCTGCGCTCCGCGTTGGCCCAGGCGCCCGCCGCGCGCCGCCGCCCGCTCCTGCTCGAGGCCCTCCAGGGCGCGGCCGTCCGGGTGCTGGGCCTGCCCGCTAATAGTGCCATTGACATTCACCAACCCCTGAACGACTATGGCCTGGACTCGCTCATGGCGGTGGAACTGCGTAACGCCGTCGTGCGCCTTGCCGGCCAGAGCCTGCCCGTGACGCTGCTCTTTGACTACCCCACCCTCGATGCGGCGGCTGCCTATCTGCTCAAGGAAGTGTTCACCCTGCCCGAAGCCGATGTGACCGAGCCGGTCGCGCCTGCGCTGGAACAGCGCATTGCCGCGCTCTCCGAAGCCGCCGCCGCCGCCGAGTTGGCCGCCCAGTTGGCCGCCCTGCAACGGGAGGGCGGCGCTTAGGCCCGCTGCGCCATGACCGACGCCCCCGACCCGCGTGACCAACTGCGCCAGAACCTGCGCGAACTGGCCGACCTGCGCCGTGAGAAGGCCGCCGCCGAGCGCGCCCGCGCTGACCGCCCGGCCCTCATCGGCCATGCCCTCACGCCCGCGCGCCTGCCGCCCAGCGTGAATTTTGGCGCGCTCGGCCTGATGCCCGACCCCGACCTCGCGCTGCCTCTGCGCCCGCTGCTGGCGGCGGCTTGGGAAGCCTTGGAGCACGCTGGCCGCCCGCCCGCCACCCTGCCCAAGGAGCGCGTTGGCGTCTTCATCGGCCTCGGCGGCAGTCAGCCGCTTGTGGGCGCGGCCCAGGCGTTGGCCCGCGCCCTTGGCCTGCGCGGCCCGGCCCTGAATGTGGAGGCCGGCGATGCCTCGGCCCTGGCCGCCCTCGACCTGGCCGGCCGCAGCCTCCTCGCCCATGACGTGGACCTGGCCCTCGCCGGCGGCGTGGCGCAGCCGGAGGAAGCCGGGCTTGTGGTCCTCAAGCGCCTCTCCGACGCGGTCGAGCAGCGCGATCACATCATCGCGGTGATTGAAGCCCAGCGCGTGGGCGTGCTCCCCGCCGCGCCGCCGGACGTGCCTGCGCTCGTGGCTGCGCTCACCGGCCGCGCCCCTGCTGCCGTGCGCGCAGTGGGCTTGCCCGACCCCGCACCAGGCGGTCACCTGGCGGGCCTCGCCGCCCTGGTGGAAGCGTGCGCGACGTTCACCCCCGATGCGCCCACCGTGGTGCTGGCCGCCGACCGGGCTAACTGGGCGGGCCTGGCCTTGCGCGTCGGGGCTCCGCCGCCCAACACTGACCAGCCCGTGCCGCATCTGTTGCTGCTCTCCGCGCCTTCCGAGACGGCGTTGGCCGAGTCCGCCTCCCGGCTGGCCGCTCACCTGCGCGCGCGGCCCGATACGCCCCTGGCCGAGGTGGCTTACACGCTGCGGGCGGGCCGCGCCGCGCTCACCCACCGCCGCTATCACGTCGTGGCCGACCACGCCGCCGCCGTGGCCGCGCTGGAAGCGCCCGCGCCGCGCTCGGCCGTCAGCGCCGCCGTCGCGCCGCCGCCGGTCTTCCTGTTCCCCGGCCTCGGCAGCCACTATGTGAACATGGCGGCGGGCCTGTATCAGGATGAGCCGATCTTTCGCGCGGCGGTGGACGAGTGCGCCCGCCTGCTGGAGCCGCATCTGGGCCTCAACATCCGGGCCCTCTTTCTCATGACACCGTCCGGCCCAGCCGCGCCGCCTGCCGCGGGCGGGCTTGACCTACGCAAGCTGCTGCGTCGGGCCGAGGCCGCGCCCGACCCCGCCGTCGCCCGCCTCGATCAGACTATCCACGCGCAGCCCGCGCTGTTCGCGGTGGAATATGCCCTGGCGCGCCTGCTGACCGCGTGGGGCCTGCGCCCAGCCGCGCTGTTGGGTTACAGCCTGGGCGAGTATGTGGCCGCCTGTCTCGCGGGTGTGCTCTCGCTGCCCGACGCCCTCGCGCTCGTCGCCGCGCGCGCCCGCCTCATCCAGGCGCTGCCGCCGGGGCAAATGCTGGCCGTGCCGCTCAGCGAGGCCGAGTTGGCCCCCTGGCTCGCGGACGACGTGTCGGTGTCGGGCGTCATTGGTCACGCCGTCTGCGTCGTCGCCGGGCCGCCGGAGGCCGTCACGGCGCTGGCGGCGCGCCTCGCCGCCGCCGCTATCGCCGCGACCACGCTGCCCACCACGCACGCCTTCCACACCCCGCTGCTACGCCCCATCGCCGCGCCCTTTGCCGCGGCGCTGCGCTCGGTGCGCCTTCAGCCGCCCGCGGTGCCTTACCTCTCCAACCTCACCGGCACCTGGATCACCGCCGCCGAGGCGACCTCGCCGGAGTATTGGGTCGAGCACTCCTGCCGCCCGGTGCAATTCGCGCGCGGCATCGAGACACTGCACCACGCCGGGTACGGCCTGCTGCTGGAGGTCGGCCCGGCCCAGGCGCTGACCGGCCTGATCCCGGCCCTGGCCCGCGACCTGGACGCGCCCGCCCTGCGCGCCGTGCCGACCATGCGCGCCGCCTACGAGACCACGCCCGACGCCGCGGCCCTCCAGCGGGCGCTGGGCGAACTCTGGCTGGCTGGTGTCGCCGCCGACTGGGAAGCCTTTCACCCGGCGCGCCGCGTGCCGCTGCCGCCCACGGTGCTGTCCGGCGTGGGGGTGCCGAGCACGGCGCTGGCGGCCGACCTCGCGACGCCACCGGCCACGCCTACCGTCGTGGCGCTCGCCGGCCTGTGGTGCGAGTTGCTCAAACTCCCCGCCGCCGACCCGCGCCAAACCTTCTTCGAGCAGGGCGGCAACTCACTCCTCGCCGCGCAGCTCATCTACCGCATTCGCAAGACCTTCGGCGTCACGCTGCCGTTGCGCGCCTTGTACGAAGCGCCCGGCCTCGACGCCATGGCCCGCCTGATTGACGGCAGGGCCGCACCCGCCGCCGGCAATGGCCACGCGCCGCCCCCCAGCCCCGGCCTGCCCCTTACCCTGCCCAACGGCCTCGAAATCATGGGCGTCAATCCGCAGGAGGTGGCGCACTTCTACGAAGACATCTTCGTCAATCAGGTCTACGTCAGCCACGGGATCGCGCTGCCGCCCGACGTGGTGGTGTTCGACGTGGGCGCGAACATCGGCCTGTTTAGCCTCTACGTCCACACGCAGGCACTGGGGGCGCGCGTGTTCAGCTTCGAGCCGGCCCCGCCGCTCTTCCGGCTGCTGCAAGCCAACTTGGCGCGCCACGGCGTGGCGGGCGCTGCGTATAATTGCGCCCTCTCGCACGCGGCGGGCACGGCCGAGTTCACGTTCTATCCCAAGAGCACCGGCATGTCGTCGCTCTACGCCGACCTGGCTGACGAGCAGGCCGTGCTGACCACCGTGCTCCAGAATCAGCTGCGACGCGGCGAACAGGAACTGGCCATGTTGCTCGACCATGCCGGCGACTATCTGGCCGAGCGCTTCAGGGCTGAGACCTTCACCTGCCCGCTGCGCCCGCTGTCCGATGTGATCGCCGAAACCGGAGTGGAGCGGATTGATCTGCTCAAGGTAGATGTGCAGAAGGCCGAGCTGGACGTGCTGCTGGGCCTGGCCGATGCCGACTGGCCCAAGGTGCGGCAAGTGGTCGTCGAAGTGCACGACACGGATGGCCGCCTGGCCCACCTGAGCCGGATGCTGACCGAGCGCGGGTTCCAGGTGACGACCGATCAGGAAGCGCTCTATGCCGGGTCGGCGATTTATCTGCTGTATGGCACGCGACCCAGCGGCGCGTGATTGCTGCGTGAGATGAGCCTGCGATGGAAAACGTGACAACAGTGGGCGTGGTCGGGGCGGGGGTCATGGGCGCGGGCGTGGCGCAGGTGCTGGCCCAGGCCGGCTTCGCCGTGGTGCTGGTTGACCATGCCCCCGCCGCGCTCGAGAAGGCTCAGGCCGAAATCTATCGCGGCGCGCGCTTCCATCACCTGCTGCGGAAGGGCGCGCCCCAGCACCAGGCGGCCGAGGTCGTTAGCCGCATCACCTTTACCGGCGACCTGGCTGCGCTGGCCGGCGCCGACTTCGTCATCGAGAATGTGACCGAAGACTGGGCCGTCAAGCAGCCCGTCTACGCTGCGCTGGAGGCCGTGTGCCCTCCGCGCACAATCCTCGCCGCCAACACCTCGGCCATCCCCATCACGCAGATCGCCGCCGCCACGCGCCGCCCCGCCCAGGTGCTCGGGATGCACTTTATGAACCCCGTGCCGCTCAAAGACACGGTGGAGGTCATCCGCGGCCACCACACGTCCGCGGCCACCCTCAGCACCGCCCTGGCGCTGCTGGCGGCGCTGGGCCAGTCGGGCGTGGTGGTCAACGACTCGCCGGGGTTTGTCTCCAACCGTGTGCTCATGCTCACCATCAACGAAGCCATTTGCCTGGTGCATGAAGGCGTGGCCTCGGCCGCCGACGTGGACAAGATCTTCAAGGACTGCTTCGGCCACAAGATGGGGCCGCTGGAAACCGGCGACCTGATCGGCCTTGACACCATCCTGCTCTCCCTGGAAGTCCTGCAGCAGCAGTTTGGTGATCCCAAGTTCCGCCCCAGCCCGCTGCTGCGCCGCCTGGTGCAGGCCGGGCTGCTGGGGCGCAAATCGGGCCAGGGCTTTTACCGATATAATTGACCGTCTGGGTGAGTCTGGGGTAGCGGGTCCATTGGTAATCGCGGGCCGTGAGGTATTTACCTGTATGTCTGCCGACCAAACGCAGCAAAAAATCGCCGTCTTCTTCGCCCGGCACTTGCACACCGCCGACATCGCGGCGGATCAGGATGTTTTCACCGCCGGCCTGGTCAACTCCCTCTTCGCCGTGCAGATCGTCATGTTCGTGGAGAATGAATTCGGCCTAACCGTGGAAAACGAGGACCTGGAGCTAGACAACTTCCGCTCCATCAACGCCATTACGGGCTTCGTGGCCCGCAAACAAGCCGCCCTCACTACCTGATTCCCGCGCCCTGCCATGCAGCTTGCGTTCACGCCTGAGCAGCAGGCCCACCAGCAGACCTTCCACGCCTTTGTGCAGGCCGAAGTGTTGCCGCGGGTTGAGGCCTACGACGAGGCCGGTGTCTTCCCGCCCGAACTGGTGAGCGCGCTGGGGCAGGCCGGCTACCTGGGCGCCCTGGCCCCCACCTCCCTGGGCGGCCTCGGGCTAGACATGCTGACCTTCGGCTTGCTCAACGAGGCGCTGGGGCAGGGCTGCGCCTCCGCCCGCAGCCTGCTCACCGTGCACAGCATGGTGCTCGCCTCGCTGCTGCGCTGGGGCAGCGCCGCCCAAAAGGCGCGTTGGCTGCCGGGCTTCGTCAGCGGCCGACTGGTGGGCGCCTTTGCCCTCACCGAGCCGGAAAGCGGCAGCGACGCCAACAGCCTCGCCACGGCCGCTATGCCGGATGGCGAGGGTTTCCGTCTCACCGGCTGCAAGAAGTGGATCACCTTTGGACAGACGGCCGGGCTGTTTCTGCTCTTTGCCAAGCTAGACGGCCGCACGACCGCCTTCCTCGTCGAACGCGACACGCCCGGCCTCACCGTTGTGCCCATCGCGCCGCCGGCGGGCTGCCGCGCCTCCATGTTGGCCGAGTTGCGCCTGGAAAGTTGCCGCGTGCCCGCCGCCAACCTGCTCGGCCGCGCCGGGGCCGGCTGGACGTATGTCGCCAACACCGCGCTCGACAACGGCCGCTACAGCGTCGCCTGGGGCTGCGTCGGTTTGGCGCAAGCCTGCCTAGACGCCACCGTGGCCTACACCGGCGCCCGCCGCCAGTTCGGGGCCTTCTTGAAAGAGCATCAGCTCATTCAAGCCATGCTGACCGACATGGTCGCCAACGTGGAGGCCGCGCGCCTGCTGTGCTGCAAAGCCGGTTACCTCCAACAGACCGGCGACCCTGGCGCGCCGCTGGCGACCTCGCTCGCCAAGTATTTCGCGGCGCGCGCCGCGGGGCAGGTGGCGAGCGAGGCCGTGCAGGCGCACGGCGCCAACGGCTTCAGCCGCGCCTACCCGGTGCAGCGCCACTGGCGTGACGCCAAAGTAATGGATGTGATCGAAGGCAGCCGCCAAATTCAGCAAATGGTGATCGGCCGCGCCTACGCCGGCCGCTGACGCGCCGCGAGAACGCTGGTATTGGTGATGGCCACGACGAAGCTTGACCTCCCCCTCCAACCCGTCCGGGCCAGGTCCATCAAATGCCTTGTCTGGGACCTGGACGACACGCTCTGGCAGGGCATCTTGCTCGAGGACCGGCAGGTGAGCCTGCGCCCCGGCATCGCCGCCCTCATCCGCGCGCTGGACGAGCGCGGCATCTTGCAGTCCATCGCCAGCCGCAACGACGCCGCTCAAGCCCGGGCGCAGTTGGAGGCGTTTGGCCTGGCCGAGTATTTCCTTTATCCGCAGATCAACTGGAACGCCAAGTCAGCGTCGGTGCGCGCCATCGCGCAGGCCCTCAACCTGGGCCTCGACAGCCTGGCCTTCATTGATGACCAGCCCTTCGAGCGCGACGAGGTCGCCGCGGCTTGCCCTGAGGTGCTCTGCCTCGACGCGGCCGAGACCGCCTCGCTGCTGGAGCGGCCGGCCTTCACCCCGCGCCTCATCACCGAAGATACGCGTCGCCGCCGCCGGATGATGCTCAGCAGCATTGCCCGCGACCAAGCTGAAGCCGACTTTGCCGGGCCGCCCGCCGCCTTCCTGGCGACGCTGGGCATGGTCTTGACCATCGAGCGCGCCGCCGAGAGCGATTTGCAGCGCGCCGAAGAACTGACCCTGCGCACCAACCAGCTCAATACCACCGGCTACACCTACGACTACGCCCAGCTCAACGCCTTGCGCCAGTCGCCCGATCACCAACTGCTCATCGCCGGGCTGGATGATAAGTATGGCACCTATGGCCGCATCGGGCTGGCGCTGGTCGAGTGCCGCCCGGCGGTCTGGACGCTCAAGCTGCTGCTGATGTCGTGCCGCGTCATGTCGCGCGGAGTGGGCAGCCTGCTGCTGGCCTACATTCTGCGCGGGGCGCAGGCGGCCGGCGTAAGACTGCGCGCCGAGTTCATCGCCACCGACCGCAACCGGCCCATGCTCATCACCTATCGCCTGGCAGGCTTCCGCGAGATCGCGCCCGAGGCCGGCGTCGCCCTGCTGGAGCACGAGCTGGCCTTCATCCCGCCCGACCCGCCCTACGTCGTCGTGCGAACACCCGCCGTCTAGCGCTGGGCTGCTGCTCGCTTACCGGTAAGGCTGTGGAGGCCGCGTGACCGCACAAGAATTGGCTCGCCTGATTGTTGAACAGGGGCCGACGCCGGGGGCCGAGTTCACGCTCTCCGGCGCGGAAATGCGCCTGGGGCGTGAGCTGGATTGCGATATCAACCTCATCAGTGAGCAGGTGTCGCGCCACCATGCCGTCATCAAGCAGGTGCCCGAAGGCTATCAGCTCACCGACCTCAACAGCCGCAACGGCACCTATGTGAACACCAAGCGCCTCACCGCGCCGCGCCTGCTGCGCGATGGCGACGAAGTGCGCCTGGGCCAGTTCGTCGCCCTGCGTTTCGTGGCCCCTGCCGTCGGCACCGAGACCATCATTGCGCCGCCCCCGGTGGTGGCCGCGCCACCGCCCACCCTGGTCGCGGCCGCGCCACCGCCCGCCGCTGACTCCACTCTCGTCGCCAAACGGCCCACAGCGCCCATGCCAATACCGCCGGTAGAGCCGGCCCCGCCGCCGCGCCTGACGATCACCGTCGGCGGCGCGCCCACCCATTATGCGCTGACGGCCGCCGAGTACAGCCTCGGCCGCGCCGACGACAATGACATTGTGGTGGCCGGCAGCTTTGTTTCACGCAAGCACCTGCGCCTGGTGCGCACCCCGGCCGGCTATGAAGTGCACGTGGCGCCCACGGCCACCAACCCCGTCTTGCGCGGCGGCCAGCCGCTGACGGGTGCGGTCTTGCTGAACGACGGCGACGAGTTGTCCATCAGCCCGGCCGCGGCCGACACAGCGGTGATCATGCGCTATGCGGCGGCGGGTGCGCCGGCCACGCCCGCCCCGCCGGTTGTCAACGCCGGCCCCGCCACCCGGCCCATGCCGCGGCCCACTCTGGAGCCGGCCGGCTCGCCGCCCACCGCGCGCCTGGAAACGCCGGGCATGGCGACGATCATCGGCCAGGTTCCAGTCCTGCCCACGGTCAGCGGCCAGTTGGTCGTCACGCTCCCCGGCCGCGCCCCCAGCGTCCATACGCTGTCTGACCGCGATGTGCGGCTGGGCCGCGCGACCGACAACGACATCGTGATCGCCGATGAGTTCGTCTCGCGCTACCAGGCGCGGCTGCGCTGGACCGGCGACGGGTTTGAGCTGATCCCCAACGCCGAGAGCACGAACTCCTTCCAACTCGACGGCAAGCCGGTCACCGGCCCCACGCGCCTGGCGCACGGCGCGCGCCTGCGTATCGGCGGGTCGCAGCCGGGCGAGCGCGTCGCGCTGACCTACCTGGCCAGCGACGACGGCCAAGACCCGTCGCGCCGCAAAATTGACTTCAGCCAGAAGACCCGCCTGACCATCGGCCGCGACGCCAGCAACGACATCGTGCTCGACGCGCCCATCATCTCGCGCTACCACGCCCTGGTCGAGAAGGTCGGCCAGCGTGTGCGCGTGCAAGACCTGCGCAGCGCCAACGGCACATTTGTTAACGGCCAGGCCATCGAAGGCGAAGTCTGGCTCAAGCCGCAAGACGTGATTCGCATCGGCCCCAACCGCTTCGTCATGGGCCAGGACCAACTGGCGCAGTACGACGAGAGCGACGGCGTGCGCGTCGAGGTCGTGGGCCTTAACAAACGCGTGCGCAAAGACCTCAACCTGCTGCAAGACATCTCCCTGGTCTTCCAGAAGCGCGAGTTCGTCGTGGTCGTTGGCCAGTCCGGCGGCGGGAAGTCCACGCTGGTAGACGCCATCTCCGGCTACCGCCCGGCCACCCAGGGGCAGGTCTTCGTTAACGATGTGGAGGTCTACAAGCACTTCGACATCATCCGGCACAACATCGGCTTCGTGCCGCAAAAAGACATCATTCACATGGACCTGTCGGTCTATGAGGCCCTCGACTACGCCGCGCGCCTGCGCATGCCGTCTGACACCACGCGCCAGGAGCGCCACCAGCGCGTGATGGAGGTGCTCACCGACCTCGACCTGGCGCACCGCAAGGACCTCAAGATCGCCGGCCTGAGCGGCGGCCAGCAGAAGCGCGTCTCCATCGGCGTGGAGCTGCTCACCAAGCCGGGCTTGTTCTTCCTGGATGAACCGACCTCCGGCCTCGACCCCGGCACCGAGACGGCCCTCATGCAGCTCATGCGCAAGCTGGCCGATCAAGGCCGCACCATCATCCTCATTACCCACGCCACCAAGAACGTTATGTTGGCCGATAAGGTCGTCTTTCTGGCGCGCGGCGGCCATCTGGCCTGGTTTGGCCCGCCCAACGAGGCGCTGGCCTACTTCGATCAATATCGCACCGAGCGCGACCAGCGCGCCGGGCCGATGGAATTCGACCAGATCTACAACCTGCTTGACGATCCGGCCAACGGTTCGCCCGCCGACTGGGGCGAGCGCTATCGCCGGCACAATGCCTATCAAGAGTTTGTCGTTGAGCCGCTGCAGGAGCGCACACCGCTGGCCGCTCAGCAGTTGACCGAGTCGGCCGCCAAGCGCCGCCGCGGCCAGGTCTCGGGCCTGCGCCAATTCTTCATCCTCTCGGCCCGGAATGTGCGCATCCTGCTCCGCGACCGGGCCAGCCTGCTGCTCATGCTCCTGACGGCCCCCGCTATCGGCCTGCTCGATGTGGTGCTGGCGGCCGGGCAGGGCCGCAACCCCTTCTCCTTCGCCAATGGCGACCTCAACAGCGTCATCGTCTCGCTGATTGTGCTCATCAACAACGGCGTGATGGTCGGCGGCCTGTCGCAGATGCGCGAACTGGTCAAGGAGCGCGACATCTACAAGCGCGAGCGCATGGTCAACCTGGGCCTGCTGCCCTACATCCTCTCCAAGGTGTGGGTGGCGATTGTCCTCGCTGTTTACGCGGCGACCTTCTTCGTCATCATCCGCAACCTGTCGTTCGACATGCCCGGCGGCTGGACGGAAGTCGGCCTGATGTACCTCACGCTGATCTTGCTCGTCGTGGCCGGTTCCATGCTCGGCCTGTTCGCCTCCGCCCTGGCGCCCAACGCCAACGCCGCCCCGCTAGTGCTCATCCTGTTCCTGGTGCCGCAGATCGTGCTCAGCGGCGCGCTGGTGCCGCTGCCGCAGGCCCAGACCGTCATCGCCTCCAGTCGCTGGGCCTTCCAGGCCATCATGGCCATCACCGGCGCCGGGTCGGACGTGGCCGCCGACTCGTGCTGGAAGCTGCCCGCCGCCGAGTACGACGACCTGACCGACGAGGATTTCGAGGCCCGTGGCTGCAACTGCTCCGGCGTCAGCGCCCTGCGCCAGGCTAGCTGTGACTTCCCCGGCCTGGGCGAGTATTACGACGAGGCGATTGACAAGCCCGATCCGGTGGAGCCGGCCGCGCTGCGCGACGAGCCGGCCGACCTGCAACTGCCCCCGGAACCCAAAGCGCCCGAAAACATGCAAGACCCGGTGGCCGTGAACGACTACCTGACGGCGCTGCAAGACTACCTGGCGGAGGTCAACATCCGGCGCGAGGCGTTTGAGGCCGATATGGACGCCTACCGCGAGGAGGCCGATGCCTACCAGGATGCCATGAAGGAGTACCAGGAAGAGAAGACGGACCTGGAGGTCGCCCGCGCCACCGCCAAGGGTTCGGCCAAGGCCCGCATCCGGCTGTTCTACGACGACTTCGGCTGGACCTTCGTGGACAAGTCGTCGCCGGCCTACGGGCGCACGCTGCTCACCGTGTGGGGCGCGCAGCTTGCCATCATCTTCATCCTCTTCATCACCACCATCTTCCTCCAGCGCCGCTGGGACGTGGCCTGACGCCGGCCTCACGGTGGCCTAATCGGCGGCGCGGACTGCTGTAACTGCCCAAAGCTGGTCAACTCGGCCAGATAGCCGCGCCCTTGCGGCCATTACCGCTGCTGTCTCAGCCAGTCGGCCTGGTCTAAGCCTTCCCGCAGCCGGCGCGAGGGGGAGCGCCGCGTGCGTTGTGGTGACGACTTTTTCTTGGTCATAGCGGCCTCACGCTCCCATCCGCCGGGCCATCCGCGCGGAGACTTTCCCGGTGCGCGGCTGGTTCCGGCCGCTCCGTTTGCGGGCTGATGATTGAGGGCGTTGACGTGTACACATAAAACAGGTTAGATATACACATTGGATATTACAGCGGGAGGCCCAATGCGCACGAACATTGTCATTGATGATCAGTTAATTGCGGCGGCGATGAAAGCCACGGGGCTGCCCACAAAAAAGGCCGTGGTCGAGGCCGGTCTGCGCCTGCTGGTCCAGGTCCAGGCTCAATCGGGCGTGCGCCGCTTGCGCGGCAAAGTGAATTGGCAGGGTGACCTGGATGAACTCCGCGCCGGCTGCGTGGCGGGCTGACGCTTGGCCCCTCCCTGGTGATCGTTGACACCACCGTTTGGTTGGATTATCTGCGCGGTACCGATACACCCCAAGCTGCCTGGGTAGATCGCGAAATAGAGCGGCGGCGTTTGGGGCTAACTGACTTGATCTTGTGCGAGGTGCTCCAAGGCGTGTCTGATGAGCGTACCGCGCTCGCCACCCAGCGCGAGTTGCTGAAGTTTCAGGTCTTCAGCACCGGCGGCGTGGAATTGGCGACGAGTGCGGCGCTGAACTATCGCAGGCTGCGCGGGCGCGAGTTCACGATCCGGCGCACACTCGTCTGCCTGATTGCCACGTTTTGCCTCGATCACCAACATGTACTGCTGCACAACGACCGCGACTTTGATCCCTTTGAGCGTGTATTAGGGCTGCAGGTCGTGCATCCCGTGCCGTAGTCGTAGAACGTCGCCACCGCCTGATCGTTGCATCTGCACAACCGCCCCCGGCCAGCGTCTGGCCGGGGGCGGCTATCATTCACAAACCTGGGGGGCTGGTGTGCTTACGGCTTCAGGTAGGTCTTGAAGAAATCAGTGATGGCGTTGTAGCACTTGATCTTGTTCTCGATCTTGAGCACGTCGTGGCCTTCATTCTCGAAGACCAGGTAATCTACCTGCTTGCCCCCGGCGCGCAGCCTGGCCACCACGTCGGCCGACTCCGGCTCGACGACACGTGGATCGTTCTTGCCCTGGATGACCAGCAGCGGGCAGGCTAATTGGTCAATGTGCGTGGCGGGCGAGCGGTCCACCAGGAAGGCGTGATCCTGGTCGGGGTGACCCACCGCGGCGTGGAAGTACGGCTTCCACGTCTCGGGGATGCGCTGCATGAAGCTGAGCAGGTCATACGGCCCAAACATATCCACGGCCGCCGACCACAACTCCGGGTGGCGCGCCGCCAACGTCAGGGTCATGTAGCCGCCGTATGAGCGCCCGACCACCGCCGCGCGCTTCACGTCCAGGCGCGGGTCTTGCGGCAGCACCTGGGTCATGGCGTGCACGTGGTCCAGCCGGTCGAGGCCGCCCCAGTCGTGGTCAATGCGCTTCATGTAGCTCAGGCCGTAGCCGCTGCTGCCGCGCGCGTTTGGCACGAACACCGCGAAGCCGTTGAGCGTCAGGAACTGGATCAGCGGCATCGAGAACCAGGCGAAATCCGGCCGCTCCTGGCTCTGCGGCCCGCCGTGCACGTAGTAGACCAGCGGGCGCGGCCCCTGGAAGCCCAACTCGGCCGTGGGCCGGTAGAGCCGGGCCGAGATGCGCAGCCCGTCGTGCGAAGTGAACGAGGCCTCCTCGCCCGGCGCCAGGTCGGCCGCGGGCAGGCCTAGCACGTGCTCCTGCGTGTGCTGCGTGACCTTCTTGCGCGTCTTGCCCGTGATCGAGTAAATCTGCGTCGGCGAGGTGGCCGTCGAGTACGACAGCACGTGCGTGTCGGCCGCCTGATGGTAGGCCGTGGACTCCAGCACGCCGTTGGCGATCTGGCCCTGGCCCGCCAGCACATAGCGCAGCTTCATCCGGCGCGCGGCCGCGTCGAACTCGCCCTCGTATAGCCACGAGACGCCGTCAATGTTGTAGTGCAGCGAGAAGCGGTTGCCCTGTAGGTGGTTCAGCCCCGCAAACTCGCCCACCCCCTTATGCCTGACGCCCGTCGTCTTAACCGGCTGCACGGTCGCGGGCAGCCCGGCCGTCAGGTCCAGGTAGCCCAGCCCATAAGCGTCGTTGAACAGCGCGGTAAACAGCAGCGCGCCCTGGTCGGCGTTGACAAAGAAGCAGTTGCCGTTAGCGCTCAGGCCGTAATCTCGGCCCGCTTCGCGCTCGCCCAGCGGCGTGCCGTTCAGCACCCGGCGCTCGCCGTCCTTGAGGTAGTAGAGCACGTTGTCGCCGACGGTGTAGCCCTCGTTCAAGATCACCTGCCGGTGGTCGTGGCTGTTGCCGTCGGGCGCGTAGCCCCACTCGCCCTCCGCCAGGTAGTCCAGCGTGTCAGTGTCCACGTGGGCGCGGTAGCTGGTGTTCTTGGCCTCGGTGCGGCTCTCGGCGTACAGATACAAGATGCTCTGCTCTGGGTCGGCGCGCCCCGCGTGCACGCGGTTGGCCGCTAGTTGTCCGCCAAAGGCCGGCGTGGGAAAACCGCCCGCCAGCGGGATGTACATCGGCACGTAGTTCTCGTCACCGTCCTTGTCGAGCATCACCAGGATCTTGCCGGGCCGGTCGAATACATAGAACGACAGCCCGCCGATCAGGTGCGGGTTTTGCAGCGCCAGGTGCGGCGGCAGCAGCGGCTCGGGCACGCTGCCCGCGGCGCGCGCCGCCATGCGGTACAGGCTCAGGCGGCCGCTCAGGTCGCTGATGAAATACAGGTAGCCGCCCACCAACTGCGGGGCGAGGAACAGGCGGGCGGCGAGCAATGACTCAATGCGCATCGGTTTCTCCAGTCTGGCAGGTCAGTTGGCGCTCAGCCCGTAAATGTCACTCAGTTTCGCGCGCAGGTAGCGCACATACGGCCCCACGTCAATCGGGCCGCCGACCACGCGCTGCAGCGTCTCGGTTGGCGTGAACTTGCGGCCGTGCTGGTGCAGGGTGGTGCGCAGCCACTCACGCAGCGGCATGAACTCGCCGCGCGCGAATTGTTCGTCCAGGCCGGGCAGGGCGGCCTGCGCCTTCTCCCAAATCTGGCAGGAGATGATGTTGCCCAACGAGTAGGTGGGGAAGTAGCCGATCATGCCGCCCGACCAGTGGATGTCTTGCAGCACGCCCTGCGCGTCGTTGGGCACCTCCACGCCCAGGTACTCCTTCATGCGCGCGTTCCAGGCGGCGGGTACGTCGGTCAACTTCAGTTGCCCGCCCATGATCTCCTGTTCCAGCTCGAAGCGCAGGATGATGTGCAGGTTGTAGGTGGCCTCGTCGGCCTCCACGCGGATAAACGACGGCTGCACCTTGTTGATGGCGCGGTAGAAGCCCTCGGCCTCCACCCCGGCGAACTGCTCCGGGAACGTCTCGCGCAGCTTGGGGAAGAAATACTGCCAGAACGGGCGGCTGCGGCCCACCAGGTTTTCCCACATGCGGCTCTGGCTCTCGTGCAGGCCGAGCGAAGCGCCGCGGCACAGCGGGGTGCGCTCCAGGCTGGGACTGACGCCGTTCTCGTATAGCCCGTGGCCGGTCTCGTGCATGGAGCCGAACAGCGCCGGGCCGAGGTAGTCCTCGTAATAGCGCGTGGTGATGCGGATGTCGGTGGTGCACGAGTTGCTGGCAAACGGGTGGACCGTAGGGTCCAGCCGCCACGCGGCCCGGTTGAAGCCGAAGTGCTCCACGATGTGGTGGCACAGCGCCACCTGCTTGTCGGTCGCGAAGTGGCCGTGCAGGCAGGCGTCCGACACCTCGCGGCCGCGCTCAGCGATGGCGGCGATGAGGGGCACCAGGTCCTTTTTCAGCTCGGCAAAGACCCGGCGCACCTCGGCGGTGGCCATGCCGGGTTCGTAGTCGTCGAGCAGCACGTCGTAAACCTCGGGGGTCTCATCGAAACACTCGACGTACTGGTGCTTGAGCCTGACCGCTTTTTGCAGGTGCGGCAGGAAGAGCGCATAGTCACTGGTCTTGCGCGCCTCGATCCAGGCCGCGTTCGCCAGCGCGCTGGTGCGCGTCATCTCGGCCCGCAGCTCGGCGGGCACGCGGCGGGCCTTGTCCAGGTCGCGGCGGGCCACGCGGATCAGGCTGGCCTCGTCCGAGTCGTACGGCAGGCTCTCCTCGTAGGGGCGCAGGTCGTCGAGCAAGCGGGCCACGGCCGGGTCGGTGAACTTCTCGTGCGCCAGGCGGCCCACGGTGGCGAGTTGCTCAGCCCGCACGCGCGCGCCTTGGGGGGCCATCATCGTGCGCTGGTCCCAGCCCAGCACCCAGCCGATCTTGCTCAAGTCGTGGACTTCGGCCAGCCGGGTTTTGAGTTCGTTGTATTTAGCTTCCACTCCGCCTCCCTGGGGGACTAAATGTGAGCCTATTTTACCGGAGATGGCGCCCGTGACGCGAGGCTCATTGGGTCCTGCGACGGGCAGCGCCCAGCGGCTGACCGGGCGGTCTTTCTGTTACAATGCCGCTGCCCCGCGGGGGCATATTCCGTTACGGGCAAGGAGAACGCGACGTGGGCCGTTTGATCAATCCGGATGGGGTGGGCAAGCAACGGACACAGTTGCTGCGGGCGGTGCTGTTCACGCTGCGGGCGCTGGCGACGCGCCCGGCTATTGACGCCGAGACGCAAGACATGGTCGCCTTCATGGCGCTGGCGCTGAACGAGATTCACGAGACGATTGACGTGACCTGCGCCGCCTGGGAAAAGCGCGACTACTGGCTGAAGGCCGACCAGTTTCGCCGCGAGTGGGCCTGGGCCGGGCGCATCGGGGCCCGGCTCGACCGGGTGGCGCTGGGCAACGAGTGGCAGAACCTGCCCGCCTTGATGGTAGAGCTATCCAAGCACCTGGAGAAGGTGGAACTGCCCAAGCGCAACAAGCTCGGCACGCCCTGGGCCGGGGCGCTGGAGCGCCTGAAGGTCGAGCGCGAGTACCAGCCCTAATGCCTCCGTTCCCGGGGCTGCGCGCCGCTGCCCGGCTCAGCCTGCTCTGCTCCGCCGAGCACCGCCGCCAGCCCGGCGTTGATGTCGGGGTGGACGTAGTCGGCCACCGCGCCCAGCGTCTGCTGCTTGGGCGAACCTTCTGGGCCGATGCCGTGGCGCGTGAGGGTCAGGCGCAGGCCGAGCGCATTGAGCTGCTCGACGGCCCGGCCCACGGCCTTGAGGCTGCTGGTTGAGTCGTCAAAGACGTGCACGGCCTGCCCGGCGCAGGCGGTGAGGGGGTAGCGCACGTGCCGGTCGCGCTCCACGGCCAGCGCGGCCTTAATCGCCTCCAGCTCCTGGCCGCTGCGGGCCGCGCCCATCGCGGCCATGGCCTGCACCGGCGAAGGCTTGACCAACTGCGACCCGGCGCGGCCCACGCGCTTGGCGGCCCAATCCAGCTTGCCAAACCCCATCACCGGCACACCGTGCAGCCCCACCAGGTCGGCAGCCATCTCGGCCTCCGGGGTGTAGCCGCGCGGGCGATGGCCGCCCTCGGGCGGGGCCAGGCTCGGCCGCGCCGTGTAGACCACGGGGTACACCTCGCCGCGCTTCCTGCCCTCCAGCAGCGTGTCGCGCCACTCCGGCGCAAGGTTGGGCACGTCCAGCGTTTCGAGCAGGGCGGGGCCGGCCACGTGCGGCCTCAGCCCGTAGTAGGCGGCGTAATGCGCGTCGCCCAGCGCGTAGTTCTGAAACAACTGCATCGCCGGCGAGGTCGTGATGGTGTAGATGTCGTCGAGCAGTTGGTGGAGCAGGGGACGGGCCGGGGCCAGCACAGCCTCGTCCAGTTCGGCCAGCAGCAGGCCGTGGTAGGCGCGCGAGGGGTGCTGCCCGCTCTCGCGGCTAGCGGCTCCCACGCGGCGGGCTAGCGCAGCGTAGTCAATCACCAACGGCGTCGCGCCGTCGGCCGGCCCCAGCGCCGCCACCGCCGCCCACACCTCGGTCGGCAGGTCGGTCAGCGCTGCGCGGCGGGCCGGGTCGGCAGCCTGGCGCCGCAGCCGCTCCACCAGCAGCGTGGCGGTGATGATGGCGCACTCGTCCCACTCGATGGTGATGCTCTCTGACTCGAAGACGTCAATGTCCTTCAGCGTGGGCGGCTCAGCGGGCACGCCCACGCGGCGGCTGAACTCGGCCGCGGTGCGCTGCACCCCGACCTTGTAGGCCACGTTATCCACCAGCACCCCGTCAATATCCAGCAGAATGATCATTTCGCCTTTGCTTCGTCGGGCAGCAGGCCGCGCCGGCCCGCCAACCAGAACGCGGTAGAATCAGGCTCGCGTTCCGCCTGTGGCACCGCCGCGACACGACTGCGCCACATCGCGGGCCGTTGGGAGAGCATTGCGCCGGCGTCAATGCCGGCGTGGCCGTGACGCCCCAACTTGGCCGCCGGCCGGCGGGCCGTCCTTGAGCCGAGAATAGCAACGCCTCCGCCCAGCGCGGAGGCAGGCGAGATTATATCAGCAGGCGGCCCTCATCTTTGGCTCTGGGCCCGAGGCGAAGCAGTGAACGGATTGCTTGAGGCGCGGCGTGGGCCGGCGCGTAGAGATACACAATACTCAGGCCCAGCACGGTTCACGAGCGGCGCAGGAGGCCCCTTGAACGATCACATTATCCAGGTGGCGGAGTTGTTGCCCGAGGCGGACTTGCGCTTCACGGCGGCGGAGCGTCAGATGCTGCGCGGCCTGGCCGGGCGCGTGGCGGAGTTGGCCGCGCGCCCCGGCGAACAGGCTAAGCGCCGGCTGTGGCTTGACCACAACGCCCTGCGGCCCACGCGTCCGGTGGTGTTTTGCGACCCCGAGACGAGTTGGAGCGAAATCCTCCCGCCCGCTGCGCTCACCTGCGTCAACCCGGTGGCCCGCGGCTGGGAGTTCCACCTGCGGCGCGAGGTCTTCTGGGGAGAATGTATGAACGATGATCGGGTGGTGCTGCCCACCTTCGACGTTGCCCACGTGCACGCCGAGCCAGATTGGGGCGCGACGGAGCGCATGATCGAGGCCGAAGGCGAAGACCGCACGGCCTACACCTGGGAAGCGCCCATCCAGCACGAGGCGGACTGGGATAAAATCCACGCCCCCGTCGTGCGGGTAGATTTCGCCGCCACCGACCGGCTGGCGGCGCTGGCAACTGAGTTGTTCGGCGACCTGCTGCCGGTGCGCCTGAAGACGCAGTGGTGGTGGTCGGTGGGCATGACCTGGACGCTGATCAAGCTGCGCGGCCTGCAAACGCTGATGCTCGACCTGACTCAGCGCCCGCAGTTTGTCCACCGCATGATGAGCACGCTGCGCGACGGCACGCTGGCGCTGATCACGGCCCTGGAGCAGGCCGGGCTGCTCGGGCTGAACTGCGACGGCGCCTACGTTGGCTCGGGCGGTTATGGCTGGACGGACGAATTGCCGGCCGCGGGCCACAACGGGCTGGTACGGTTACACGACCTGTGGGGCTTTGCCGAAAGCCAGGAGACCGTCGGCATCTCGCCGCGCATGTTCGCCAACTTCATCTTCCCTTACCAACTGCCGCTCCTGGAGAAGTTTGGGCTGAACTGCTATGGCTGCTGTGAGCCGCTCGACGAGCGCTGGAAGGTGGTGCAGCAGATCCCGCGCCTGCGCCGAGTGTCGGTCTCGCCCTGGTCAGACCGGGCCAAGATGGCTGAATACCTGGGCAATCGCTACATCCTCTCCATGAAGCCCAACCCGGCCGACCTGGCGCTGGATGTGTTTGACGAAGACCATATCCGCGCCGGACTGCGCCGCGACCTGGAAGTCACACGCGGCTGCCGGGTAGAAGTAATCATGAAAGACGTGACCACCATGCTGCACGATCCCCGCCGGGCGACGCGCTGGGTCGAGATCGCGCTGAGCGAAGCCCAGGCCGTCTGACCAGGCGGGCGGCAGGAGAGCCCATGGATAACCAGACACTGTTTGCGGCGGTGCTGAACGGCGATGGCAAGGCCGTGGCGGCGGGCGTGCGCGCGGCGCTGGCCGAGGGCGTGCCCGCGGCGGACCTCCTCAACGGGGTGCTGATCCCGGCCATGGACGAGGTTGGGCGGCTCTTTGAGTTGCGTGATTTCTACATCCCCGAGATGATGGCGGCGGCGGTCGCCATGGCGGCGGGCGTGGCAGTGCTCAAGCCGCAACTGGCCGCAGCCGCGGGGGCGCCGACGGCGGGGCGCGCCGCCATTGGCACCGTCAAGGGCGATCTGCACGACATGGGTAAGAACCTGGTGACGATGATGCTGGAAGGGGCGGGCTTCGTCGTGCAGGACCTGGGCGTAGACGTGCCGCCGCAGCGCTTTGTGCAGGCGGCCCACGACGGCGCGCAGTTGATCTGCCTCTCGGCCCTGCTGACGACGACCATGCGCCAAATGAAGCTGACCATTGACGCGCTGCAAGCCGCGGGTCTGCGCGGCCAGGTGAAAGTGTTGATTGGGGGCGCACCGATCAGCGAGGACTTCGCCGGACTGATTGGCGCGGATGGCTTCGCCGGTGATGCCGGGGCCGCCGTGCGCGCGGCCAAGCGCCTGATGGCAGGCTAGCGCCCGGTTTCGTCTAAGAACAGCTGCCGAACGAACTACGCCTTACCGGTCGCGAGTGGCCGCCGAGCGCACAGGCTTGCGCTCCTGCGCGGGGCAGCGCCGGCCGGCGCTGCCCGCCGCTGGCTTGCGTGGCGAGCATCGCTCGGCCTGGTTGGGCGTGTGGGGGCGTTGGCTTTGGATCGCATCGGGCGTCGTCCTTGCCCTGACCTCGTCTCGGCCTGGCCGGGTCGCGAGCGGCCGCCTGCGCATTGTCCGCGCTCTGGCCCCATGCGCCCACGTTTGACGAACCCGACCTATGGCGGTAGATTCAGTTGGCGCATCGGCGCATGGCTCGGCCGTCGGCGCCGCCCTTCCCAGCCTGGAGTCTGAATGTCTGCTACCCCCCTCGACACCCTCAGCATCAACACCATCCGCTTCCTCTCCGCCGACGGCGTGCAAAAAGCCAACAGCGGTCACCCCGGCTTGCCCATGGGCGCAGCCGCCATGGCCTATGTGCTCTGGACACGCTACCTGAAGCACAACCCGCACCACCCCCACTGGGCCGACCGCGACCGCTTCGTGCTCTCCGGCGGGCACGGCTCAATGCTGCTCTATTCCCTCTTGCACCTCACCGGTTACCCGCTCTCGCTAGACGACCTTGAGCATTTTCGCCAATGGGGCAGCAACACCCCCGGCCATCCCGAAGCCGATTTGACTCCCGGCGTGGAGACCACCACCGGCCCGCTGGGGCAGGGCCTCAGCAACGCCGTCGGCCTGGCGATTGGCGAGGCCCACCTGGCCGCCGTGTATAACCGCCCCGGCCACACCGTCGTCAATCATCACACTTACGTCATCGCCACCGACGGCGATCTAATGGAAGGCGTAGCCTCCGAAGCGTGCTCACTGGCGGGCCACCTGCGCCTGGGCAAGCTCATTGTGCTCTACGACGACAACCACATCTCGCTGGCCGGCACGACCAACCTGGCCTTCAGCGAGGACGTCCTCAAGCGCTTCGAGGCTTATGGCTGGCACACCCAGCGCGTGGCCGACGGCAACGACGTAGACGCCATAGACGCCGCGCTCAAGGCGGCGCAGGCGGCTACCGCTCAGCCGTCGCTCATCGCCGTGCGCACCATCATCGGCTACGGCGCGCCGCACAAGGAGAACACCTCCGAGGCGCACGGCAGCCCGCTCGGCCCAGACGAGCTGAAAGCCGCCAAGCAGAACCTGGGCTGGCCCACGGAAGAAATGTTCTTCATCCCTGGCGAGGCGCTAGAGCACTTCCGCGAGGCGCTGAGCACCGGCCAGGCTGCTGAGGCCGCCTGGGAGGCGCGCCTGGCCGCCTACACCCAGGCTTACCCCGAGCCGGCCGCCGAGCTTAAGCGCCGGCTGGCGGGCGAAATGCCCGCGGGTTGGCAGGCGGCCCGGCCGAGTTTCCCCGCCGACGCCAAAGGCCTGGCCACGCGCAAGGCGGGCGAGGCGGCCCTCAACGCCTTCGCTGCCAAACTGCCCGAGCTGATGGGCGGCTCGGCCGACCTTAACCCCTCCACCTTCACCGTCATCAAGAACGGCGGCGACTTCGAGCGGCCGCCTGAGCCTGGCAGCGTGCAGGGTCTCTCCGGCGGCGCGTGGACCTACGCCGGGCGCAACCTGCACTTCGGCGTGCGCGAGCACGCCATGGGCGCTATCGCCAACGGGCTGGCGCGGCACGGCGGCTTCCTCCCCTACACCGCCACCTTCCTGGTCTTCTCGGACTACATGCGTCCTGCCATCCGGCTGGCGGCCATCATGCACGCCGGCGTGCTCTTCGTCTTCACGCACGACAGCATCGGCCTGGGCGAGGACGGCCCCACCCACCAGGCGGTGGAGCACTACGCCGCGCTGCGGGCCATCCCCAACCTGCTCTTTATCCGCCCGGCCGACGCCAACGAGACGGCCTGGGCCTGGCAGGTGGCGTTGGAAAACCGCCACCGCCCCACCGCCTTTGCCTTCACCCGCCAGAACGTGCCGACGCTCGACCGGGCGGCGCTGGCCTCGGCCGAGGGCCTGCGCCAGGGCGCCTATGTGCTCAACCCGCAGGTGACCGACCCGCAGCTGATCCTGATGGCGACCGGCTCAGAGGTGCAGCATATTGTCGCCGCCGAGCCGGCGCTGGCCGCGCAGGGCGTCCGCGCGCGGCTGGTCTCCATGCCGTGTTGGGAGCTGTTCGAGGAGCAGCCCGCCGTCTACCGCGACAGCGTGCTGCCGCCCAGCGTCACCGCGCGGCTGGCGGTGGAGACCGGCGTGCCGCTCGGTTGGCGCCGCTGGGTGGGCGACCACGGCGACACCATCACCTTCGACCACTATGGCGCATCGGCCCCGGCCCCGCGCATCTTCAAGGAGTTTGGCTACACCGCCGAGAACATCGTCGCGCGGGCGCTGGCCCTGCTGGGGAAGTGACCATGATTATTGCTGTCGCGTGCGATCACGGCGGGTTCCCGCTGAAGGCCAAGGTGATCGAGGTCGTCCGCGCCACCGGCCACGCGGTGCTCGACCTGGGCGCGTTTTCCGCCGAGCCGAGCGACTATCCCGACTTTGCCCAGGCCATCGGCGAGGCCATTCAGCAGGGCCGGGCCGAGCGGGGCATCCTGCTGTGCGGCAGCGGGGTGGGGGCCTGTGTGGCCGTGAACAAGCTGACTGGGTTGCGCGGCGCGATCTGCCACGACACCTACAGCGCGCACCAGGGCGTGGAGCACGACGACATGAACGTGCTCTGCTTGGGCGCGCGCGTCATCGGCCCCGAACTGATCCCCGAACTGGTCAGGGCATTTCTCGGCGCGCGGTTCTCGGGCGAGGCGCGGCACCTGCGGCGGCTGGGCAAGGTTAAGGTCCTGGAGCAGGCCGCGCGCCGCGGGCCGCCGTAGTTGCTTTTTGGGGTTGATCCTTTATCGTTTGCAGGAGTCTGGCATGACGCTTAATCCTTTGGTGGCGATGCAGCAGTTGGGGCAATCGCCATGGCACGACAACATCCGCCGCGAACTGCTCACCTCGGGCAAGCTGGCCCAGATGGTGGCCGACGGCGACATCACCGGCCTGACCTCGAACCCGACCATCTTCGAGCAGGCCATCGCCAACAACACCGACTACGACGAGGCCCTGGCGCGGCTGGCGCGCGCCGGCCGCACGCCCGACGCCATCTTCGACCAACTCTCCATCGAAGACATTCAGGGCGCGGCCGATGTCTTCCGGCCGGTGTTCGACCGCACTCAGGGCGCCGACGGTTACGTGAGCATCGAGGTGCGCCCCAACTTCGCCAACAACACCGCCGCCACCGTGGCCGAGGCCCAGCGCCTGTGGGCGGCCGTCAACCGCCCGAACCTGATGGTGAAAATTCCGGCCACGCTGGAAGGCCTGCCCGCCATCCAGCAGAGCATCGCGGCGGGCGTCAACATCAACGTCACGCTGATCTTCTCGTTGGAGCGCTACGAAGCCGTCATGGAAGCTTACCTGGCCGGGCTGGAGCAGCGCGCCGCGGCCGGGCAGCCCATCGGCCGCCTCGCCTCGGTGGCGAGCTTCTTCGTCAGCCGGGTGGACACGCTGGTGGACAAGCTGCTGGAGGCGCGCATTCAGGCTGTCGGCGGCGCGGAAACCGAGGCGGGCCGGCCGTTCGCGGCGCTGCGCGGGCAGGCGGCCATCGCCAACGCCAAGCTGGCCTACGGGCGCTTTCTGGCGCGCTTCGGCAGTGAGCGATGGGCGGCGCTGGAAGCCAAAGGGGCGCGTAAGCAGCGCCCGCTGTGGGCCAGCACCTCCACCAAAAACCCGGCCTACCCAGACATCTATTACGTGGAAGCGCTGATCGGTCCCGACACGGTGGACACCCTGCCCCCGGCGACGATTTTGGCCTACAAGGACCACGGCCGGCCCCAGGCGCGCCTGGCCGCTGGCCTGGAGGAGGCCGCGCGCACCATCGAGCAGTTGGAAGCCTTCGGCATCCGCATGGCCGAGGTGACGCACAAGCTGGAAGTGGACGGCGTGGCCTCGTTCACTAAGTCCTTCGAGACGCTGATGCAAGTGGTGGCTGCGCGCCGCGCCGCCGTGCTGGCCGGCGACCGGCAGGCGCTGACCCTGCCCGCCGGGCCGCTGCGCGCCGCTGTGCGCGCCGCCCAGGCCGCGCTGACCCAGGCGGAGTTTGGCAAGCGCCTGTGGAAAAAAGACTCCACGCTCTGGAAGCCCGACGCGCCCGCCCACCAGGCCGAGATCAGAATTCGGCTGGGCTGGCTGGATGTGTTCACGACCATGCAGGGCCGCTTAGACGAGATGACGGCCTGCGCGCAAGCGGCCCAGCGCGCGGGCTTCACCCACGCGCTGCTGTGCGGCATGGGCGGCTCGTCGCTCGCCCCCGAGGTGCTGCGCGAGACATTCGGCCTCGCCCCCGGTTACCTCGACCTGGCCGTGCTCGATTCGACCGACCCGGCCGCTGTGCTGGCGGCCGAGGCGCGCAGCGACCCGGCGCGCACGCTGTACATCATCGCCAGCAAGAGCGGCTCGACCACCGAGCCGAACGCCTTCTTCAAGTATTTTTGGGAGAAGGTCAAGGCGCTCAAAGGCGACCAGGCCGGCGACAACTTCATCGCCATCACCGACCCCGGCACGGCCATGGAGCGCACCGCCGCCGAGCACCGCTTCCGCAAAGTGTTCCTCAACCCGCCGGAGATCGGCGGCCGCTACTCGGCGCTGTCGTTCTTCGGGTTGGCCCCCGCCGCGCTCATGGGCATTGACGTGGCCCGCCTGTTGGCCGGCGCGGCCGAGATGGCGCAGGCGTGCGGGGCCGGCGTGCCCGCCCTGCAGAACCCCGGCCTGACGCTCGGCGCGGCCCTGGGCGCGCTGGCCCAGGCGGGCCGCGACAAGCTGACCTTCCTCATGCCGCCCGCGCTGAGCACGGTCGGCTATTGGATCGAACACCTCATCGCCGAGTCCACCGGCAAAGAGGGCGTGGGCATCCTGCCCGTGGAGGGCGAGCGCCCCGCCGCGCCGCCCGCCTATGGCCGCGATCGTGTGTTCGTGAGCCTCAAGCTGGCCGGCGCGCGCGCCAACGCGACTGACCGCGCCGCCGCTGCGCTGGCCGCCGCTCGGCAGCCGGTCATCCGCATCACGCTGCCCGACCGCTATGCGCTGGGTGGCGAGTTCCTCAAGTGGGAGATCGCCACGGCCGCCGCGGGCTGGGTGCTGAGCATAGACCCCTTCGATCAGCCCAACGTCCAGGAGTCTAAGGACAACACCGTGCGCTTGCTGGACACCTGGCAGGCGCAGGGGGCGCTGCCCGACCCCGGCGGCGCGCTGAGCGCCGCCGCGCCCGACTTCGCCGCCCAACTCGTGAAGCACCTGGCGCGCGCCAGGCGCGGCGACTACGTGGCCCTCACCGCCTACATCGAGCGCACGCCCGCGCGCGAGAAGCTGCTGCGCGATTTGCAGGCCGCCGTGCGTGACCGCACCGGCCGCGCCGTCACCATCGGCTACGGGCCGCGCTTCCTGCACTCCACCGGCCAACTGCACAAGGGCGGGGCCAACACCGGCGTGTTCGTGCAGTTCACGGCGCATGACCCGCAAGACGCGCCCGTGCCCGGCGAGCCATACAGCTTTAGCGTCCGCACGCAGGCCCAGGCCCTGGGCGACTACGAAGCGCTGCTGACCCATCAGCGCCGCGCCCTGCGTGTTGCGCTGGGGGACAACATCGAGGGCGGTTTGCGCAAAGCGCTGGCCGCCGTGCGCACCCCCGCCGCGCCCGCCAAAAAGGCAGCCAAGAAAGCGGGCGCCAAGAACGTACCGAACAAGAAGAGTGCCAAGCCGGCGCCTAACAAGAAAACGGCAAGTAAGAAGGGCGCGAAGCGCCCGGCCAAACCCAAGGCCAACGGCAAGCCTACCCGCCAGCCGGCCAAGGTGGGCCGCTAACCGCCGTGCCGCGCCCTCGCTCCCGCGTGCGCTACAACCTCACCCCGGCTCCGCTGCGGGCCAGCCTGACCCCGCGCGCCGTGCCCTCGGTGGAACCATGGACGGCGGGCGAGATGTTCGTCTCGCCGCACATCGAAGAACGCCGCCGCGGCCTGGCGCTGCTGTGCGGCTCCGAGGCCGCGCGCCAGTCGGCGCTGACGCTGCACCTGCTGGCGACGCGCGTGGAAGAGCCCGACCGCGCCCTGCGTGCCCAAATTGTGCAAGCGCTGGCCGACTACTTTGAGGTGCGCGGCCGCGAGTATCGCTACCCGGCCGAGGTGCGCGCCGCGGTCGTGGCCCAACTCCGCCGCTTTGGTCAGGCACAGGTGGTAGCAATGCTGGAGCTGCACCAGACCGGCCTGGCGCACCCGGAGACGCTGCGGCGGCTGTTCGAGCGGCTGCCGGGCGGCTCGGCCGCGCTCACGCGGTTGGCCGGCGACCGGGGCGCGGCGCTGCCGCTGCGCGCCGCCGCGATTGACATGATCGGCCGGGTGGGCTACACCGACGCCGGGCCGGTGCTGGAGGGGCTGGCCGGGCGGCTGGAGGGGCGGCGCGCGGGCCAGATGACGATGCTGTTTGCGCCCAGCGACTGGCCCGACGACCAGGCGCTGCTGCCCGCCCTCAAGCAAACCCTGCGCCGGCTCACCGAAGACCAGTAGCGCCGCGCGCCCCGCCTCAGGAGGCCGAATGCCTTATGCCCTGTATGTCAAAGCCGATCACCGCTACCTGGGCGAAGTGACCGACGCCGACTTGCAATTCCTGCGTGACAACCTGGAAGAAGAGAGCCTGACCGACAGCGACTACGCTATCTCGCGCCTGACGCTGGAGTACCTGCGCGGCAACGGCCTGGAGGCGCGCGTGGCGCAGCTCTTCGACAGCGCGCTGGGCGAGGCGGACGAGATCGAGATCGAGTACGAAGCGAAGTAGGCGCGCCGGGGCTGTTCCACCTGGCGTAGCTCTGCCCCGCCACTCGCCTACTTCTCTGAAAGGCGGTCAATGACCACCCGCTTATATCTCGTGCGCCACGGCGCGACCGTCCTCAGCGCCGAAGACCGCTTTGCCGGCTCCACTGACGTAGAACTCTCGGACGAGGGGCGCGCACAGGCCGCCGCGCTGGGCCGCCGCCTGGCCGATGCTGGCCTCGTGGCCGCCTATTGCAGCCCCTTGCGCCGGACGGTCGAGACGGCCACGCTCATCACCCACGGTAGCGGCCTCACGCCTCAGCCGGCCGACGGCCTGCGTGAGATCACCCACGGCCACTGGGAGGGGCTGACGCGCGCCGAAGTCGAACAGCGCTACGCCGCCGAGTACGCCAGTTGGGAGCTAGACCCGTTCACCTTCGCGCCACAGGGCGGCGACAGCGGCCTGAGCGTGCTCTCGCGCGCGCTGCCCGTCGTGCGCGAAATCGTGGTGACGCACCAAGACCAGAACGTGCTGGTCGTCAGTCACAAGGCCACGTTGCGGCTGATCCTGAGCAGCTTGCTGGGCTTCGATGCGCGCGGCTACCGCGACCGCCTCGACCAGCATCCGGCCTGCCTCAACATCGTGGATTTTAGAGACCCCGTCCGCGCGCGGCTGATGCTGTTCAATGATACAAGCCATTATCAAGACCAGCCGGGCCGCGCGCATGGCCGCCTGAGCAAGTGGTGGGACGTGAACCAGCCAGCCAACAAGACAGAGGCCGAAGCGGACAACGAAGCTGGCGCCGCCTCCGGCGGGTCTCCGTAAGCCTTGACTCGGCTAATGCGCCTGTTGTACTCTGGTCCATAACCTCGCCGTCAAGCTCGGCAACGTCCGCGGCGTAAGCGTCGTTTTAGGTGGCCGCCCAGCCGCGGTCGGACCAGGTCGTGCGCGAAAGGTGTGCCGGCATGCTGCCCCATCCCCACTTGCGGCCTCAATCCCCCTTCCCATTTGGGCTGCGTCTGGTCAATGCGGTGCTCAGTCTTGGGCTGGTGCTGGCCGGCCCGGGGGCCGGTCTCGCGCCATACCGTTCGCCCAGGCGCGCCGGCGGCCCGGCCATCAGCGCCGAGCAAGCCATCGCCCTGACCCTGCAGGCGGAAGTCGGCGCCAACGACTTCCGCCTGAGCACCATGGGCGATGACACGTTGTACGATGCCCGTGCGCCGGCGGTGGCCTACAACAGCCAGAATGACGAGTACCTGGTGGTGTGGCGGGGCGACGACAACAGCGGCGGGCTGGTGGACGAAGAGTACGAAATCTTCGGCCAGCGCCTCAACGCGGCCACGGGGGCCGAGCTCGGGGGCGACTTCCGGCTGAGCGACATGGGGCCGGATGGGAGCACGAGCTACAACGCCTTCGACCCGGCGGTGGCCTACAACAGCCAGAATGACGAGTACCTGGTGGTGTGGTGGGGCGACGACAACAGCGGCGGGCTGGTGGACGATGAGTACGAAATCTTCGGGCAGCGCCTCAACGCGGCCACGGGGGCCGAGCTCGGGGGCGACTTCCGGCTGAGCGACATGGGGCCG